>CAWKIV010000014.1:0-100361 GCA_963849885.1 uncultured Actinomycetota bacterium
CTCCACAGTGTCGCGAATCGCTGGCGGGCCTGGTCGCCGAACAGCGCGGCGACGATCTGCCCGATCGCGTCTGTGTTCCTGCCCAGCGCCGCGTTCGCCGCCTGGGCCAGGTCCGGGTCGTCGCGCAGCCGTCCCCGCATCATGTCCGCGGCCAGCACGGCGTGCTGGCCGAGCAGCGACTGCAGCAGCAGGGCGGCGTCGCCCGGGTCCTTCGGGACGTCGAGCCGGGCTCGCGTTCGTCGGCGGAGCGGCCGACGTCGCGGCCGCCGGCTCGGTCACGGCGGGCGGCGCCGTCCTGCCGGAGTCCGCACCCGACGTGCAGGCCGCGACCACGACAGCCAGCACGACGGCCGAGGCGCGTAGAGCACCAGCCCGAAGATGCCAGAACCGGCCTCGTTCTCGTCCCCACTTCATGCCCCCACAGTGTCGGCGATCGCAGATTTCTACCGCTCGCAGGCGTCGGCCGCACCGAACTTCGGCGATCCGGTCCGACCGGAGACGCTCCACCGGGGCGCCGCCTGCGCCCGGCGTCCAGCTGGCGCGCGGGCGCTCGAGCGCCGGGCGACAGCTAGGGTGATCAGAGGAAACACAGATGGCCGCATGCCGCCGCCGCGCATCTCCGGGTCTCGTCCCGCCCGGCGAAGGCCGGTGCCTTCGCGGAATGAAAGACCAGATCCGCGAGGAGCGGAACCCCCTCGCCCCCGTATGTAGGCGACGCCAGGGACGGACGTAGCGGAACGTATCCACTTCATGTCCTTCCGTTCGCAACGGCGTGGCGTTTCCGTCGACGAGTCGGAGGCGTCAGTCGTCAAGGCAGCCTCCGGCCAATCCAGTCGTTTACGGGATCGTGCCGTCGGTGGTGTCGCCCTTGGCGACGGTGTAGTCGGTCGCCTTGTCGTTGCCGGGACCGCCGCTGAAACGGTCGGCGCCCGGCCCACCGGTCAGGCGGTCGTCGTGACCGGCGCCGATGAGGGTGTCGTCCCCGACCCCGCCGGAGAGGGTGTCCTTGCCGGCGCCGCCGTCGAGCAGATCGATGCCGTCGTCGCCGTTGAGCACGTCGTCTTCGGTCGCCCCGATGAGGGTGTCGTCCCCGACCCCGCCGGAGAGGAAGTCCTTGCCGGCGCCGCCGTCGAGCAGGTCGATGCCGTCGTCGCCGTTGAGCACGTCGTCTTCGGTCGCCCCGATGAAGAGTGTCGTTCCCGACCCCGCCGGAGAGGGTGTCCTTGCCGGCGCCGCCGTCGAGCAGGTCGTTGCCGTCGTCGCCGCTGAGCAGCACGTCGTCTTCACGCCCCCCGTTGAGGGTGTCGTCCCCGGCTCCGCCGGAGAGGGCGTCCTTGCCGGCGCCGCCGCAGAGCAGGTCGTTGCCACCCTCGCCGCGGAGCGTGTCGTTGCCGCCCTGGCCCAGGATCAGATCGGCACCAGCGCCTCCGGCCACGGTGTCGCCGCCGTTGCCACCGGATCGCACCGTGAGCTGGACCGTGCTCATTGCCTGCTGCCCGTCCTTGACGGTGATGGTCACGATCGCAATGCCAGTGCGCCCAGCCACGGTGCTCGCGGTCACCGTGCGGGCGGCGCCGCTGCCCGCGAAGGCTATGTTGGCGGTCGGCAGCAGCGTGGAGTTGGAGGAGGTGGCGCTCAGCGTCAGCGTCGCGCTGTCCACGTCGCCTACCGTGAGCTTGATCGTGCCCGAGCGGTCGTCGGTGCCGCAGGTCCCGCCGGCGGCCACCGTCACCGTGGGGGTGTCGTTGACCGGGGTGACGTTGAGCGTCACCGTGGCCACCGGCGAAGTCAGCGCACCATCGCTGGCCCGATAACTGAACGAGTCGGCACCGGCATAATCCACCGCCGGCGTGTACGAGAACGACCCATTCCGCATTCAACGTCAAGCTGCCATAGCTCCGGCCCCGACACCAGCACCGCGGTCAGCGGATCACCATACGGGTCGCCGTCGTTGCCCAACACCCCCGGCGCCGGCACCGTCAGCACCGTGTCCTCCGCCGTACCATACATATGCCCCAGCCGCGGCCGGAGCATCGCCGACCGCGGCGACGTTGAGCGTCACCGTGGCCACCGGCGAAGTCAGCGCACCATCGCTGGCCCGATAACTGAACGAGTCGGCACCGGCATAATCCACTGCCGGCGTGTACGAGAACGACCCATTCGCATTCAACGTCAAGCTGCCGTGGCTCGGCCCCGACACCAGCACCGCGGTCAGCGGATCACCATCCGGGTCGCCGTCGTTGCCCAACACCCCCAACGCCGGCACCGTCAGCACCGTGTCCTCCGCCGTACCATACGTATCCCCAGCCGCGGCCGGAGCATCGCCGACCGCGGCGACGTTGAGCGTCACCGTGGCCACCGGCGAAGTCAGCGCACCATCGCTGGCCCATAACTGAACGAGTCGGCACCGGCATAATCCACCGCCGGCGTGTACGAGAACGACCCATTCGCATTCAACGTCAAGCTGCCGTGGCTCGGCCCCGACACCAGCACCGCGGTCAGCGGATCACCATCCGGGTCGCCGTCGTTGCCCAACACCCCCGGCGCCGGCACCGTCAGCACCGTGTCCTCCGCCGTACCATACGTATCCCCAGCCGCGGCCGGAGCCCGGTTGGTGACCGTGCTGTTCAGCAGCACGGCGACGCTGTTGGCGGTGAACTTCGTGGCCGCCAGGTCAGGCTTCCCGTCGCCGTTGAAGTCAGCCGCCGCCACCGAGGTCTGCGTGCTACCGACGGCGAAGTTGGTCGGGGCGGTGAAAGTGCCCGCCGTGCTGCCGAGCAGCACCGAGACACGGCTGAGGTTGACGTTGGTGACGGCGAGGTCCGGGTCGCCGTCACGGTTGAAGTCGGCCACCGCGACGGCGGACACCCCGCTGTCGGTGGTCAGGATGGTCGGGCCGGTGAAGGTGCCAGCGGTGCTGCCGAGCAGCACCATGATCTCGCCGGGGGACTGGTCGGCGACCGCGAGATCGGGGTCGCCGTCGCCGTTGAAGTCGCCGACCGCGACCGAGTCGGGGTCGGAGCCGGAGGCGACCGTGGCCGGAGCGGTGAAGCCGGCGCCAGCGCTGCCGAGCAGCACCAGCACGTTGCCGGTGACCTGGTCGGCGACCGCCAGGTCGGGGTCGCCGTCGCCGTTGAACTCGCCCACCGCGACCGAGAAGGGACCGGTGGCCCTACCGACGGTGGTCGGCGCGGTGAAGTCGCCCCCGGCGATGCCGCGCAGCACCAGGATCTCGCCGGATATCTGGTCGACGACCGCGAGATCGGGGTCGCCGTCGCCGTTGAAGTCACCCACCGCGACCGCGGCGGGGAAGCTGCCGGCGGGGAAGTCGGTCGGGCCGGTGAAGGTGCTGCCCGTGCTGCCGAGCAGCACCGAGATGATGCCGTCGAAGGCGTCGGCGACCGCGAGATCGGGGTCACCGTCGCCGTTGAAGTCACCCGCTACAACCGCGAACGGGAATCCGCCGGTGGCGATGTTAGTCGCAGCGCTGAAGCCGCCACCAACGCCCCCGAGCAGCACCGAGACACTCCCGGCGAACTCGTTCGCGACGGCGAGGTCGGGATCACCGTCGCCGTTGAAGTCACCCACCGCGACCGAGTTGGGCGAGTCACCGACGGTGAAGTTGGTCGGACCCGTGAAGGTCACCGGCGTCACCGCCGCCCACGCCGGCGCCGGAAGCAGGGCGGCGACCACGACGGACGCGACGAGGACGACCAGACGGATCCCCCACATGTGACCTCCACCCCCGCGCAGCACGGACGGTGCTCCGACAGTCGTTTCCACAGATCACTTTTGCGACGCGTCCTGCAGATTTCGCGCTCAGTCGCGGCACCGCGTCGAAGCAATCATCCGAAGGGCGGGATAGTAGGCCCGTCCGGCCGCCGCGTCCATGACCAGGGCACAACGCATCACCGAGGCACGGGTCAGGCGACGCCGGAGGCGATCATGGCGCTGCTGGTGGTCAAGGCGAAGGGTACGGCGGCGACCGGCGCCGCCCAGGGTGCGGGCGACGTCGATCTCGCCACGCCCGGGAACAGTCGGCGGCTTCCTCTCGTAGTGTCCGTCACCGATGCCGACGGCGTCGCGGGACCGGTCTCACCGCCGCCAACTTCACCGTGGACGCCAAGCTGGTGGGTGCCGGCGGCGCGAGCGTCGAGATCGAGCAGTCGAACGGTGTCGGCGGTGGCGCCGACGGCTTCTACTTCGTGGACCTCGTCCCAACGAGCTTTCAGGGCACCCCGCACACGTGGGTGGTACATCTTCGTGTACTCCATCGTGGTTGCCCACTCGTGAGTCTTGCCGGCGAGGTCCGGGGTCACGATGTAAATGACCTGGCCCGCAGTTCCCTTGCTGGAGACGCTGTCCGGCTTCACCGTGATCTTGGCGTTGTGCATGCGCGCCACGAAGTCGGCGTTCAACACGACGCCCTTCGGGGCCTTGATCGCGCCGGTCACGCGCGCCAGGTCCCCGCTCTGCAGGTCGGCCGCCAACTTCCGCACAAGCGGTCGGTGACGATCGAGGTGATGGCCGGCGACGAGGCGGTCTTGGGCGGCCGGTTCGCCACCACCATCGACGGCTATCGGGCGATGCTCCGCTACGTGGCCGCGTGGTCGGAGCGGGTGTGGGCGATCGAGGGCTGCGCCGGGATCGGCGGTCACGTCGCCAGCCGGCTACTCGGCGACGGCGAGCAGGTCGTCGACGTGCCACCGAAGCTGTCCGCGCGGGGGGCGGGTGTTCACCACCGGGCAGGGCCGCAAGACCGACGCCACCGACGCGCACTCCGTCGCGCTGGTCGGCACCCGGATGGCCGGCTTGCGTCCGGTCGTGGATGACCAGCAGTTGGCGGTGCTGCGGGTCCTGGTCGACCGGCGCCGGTCCTTGGGTGAGGACCACACCCGCATGATCGCCCAGCTGCATCACCTGCTGTTGCAGCTGATCCCGGGTGGGGCGAAGAAGGACCTGTCCGCCGCGCAGGCCAAGACGCTGCTGGCCTCGGTGCGGCCGCGGGACGCCGCCGGTAAGGCGCGCCGGCGCGTGGCCGCGGAGCTGATCGCGGACCTGGAACGAGTCCACCAGCGCAAGAAGGCCGCCAACAAGGAGCTCGAGGCGCTGCTCGCACAGACCGGCACCTCGCGTCCTCGCGGCCCTGGCGTGATGCGCATGGTCGGGGTCTGCCACCGGCGCACACGCCGGACCGCAGGGCCGGCTCCGGCGGTGCATACCGACCTCGTTGGTCGACGGTTCGTCGCCGACGGGCCAGACCAGCTGTGGTCGATCCGACATCATCGAGCACCCCCGCGGGCCGCCACCCGGGCCCAGCGGATCTCCGCGGCCTTCCGCGCCGACCGGGCCTGCGGCGACGACGGACGGCCTCGCTACCCTCCTCCCCCGGAAGCCCGAGCTGGTCGAGCAGACGCGCTCGGTCTGCCATGGGCGTTGATGACGCGCTGGACGCTTGTCGAACCGCTACCACTGGAGCAGGCCGAGGTCGCGGCCTCGGGTTACGGCCTCGGTCCGGGTGGAGCACTGGAGCTTCTGGTAGACCGAGGCGACATGGGTCTTCACGGTGTTGCGGGAGATGTGCAGCTCCTCGCCGATCTCCCCGAGCGAGAGGTGGGTCGGCAGCAGTTGGAGCACGCGCATTTCCGCCGCGGTCAGCGCCATCGCGCTCGGGACCCGGACGTGCCCTCCCTGCCGGGACAGGCCGGCCGAGACCCGCTGCAGCTGCTCGCGTAGCACTCCTTCGGTCAGCAACCCGGCTAGTAGCGGAAGTCAACTCCTGCGGCGATCTCGACGATGAGGATGATGGCGACGAGCCAGTCGACGGCGGCGCAGAACGGGGGCCACCATCTTGTGTTGGCGACGTACTGGGTGCGTTCTTGCCAGTAATCCTTGACTCCATGGCCGGCATAGCCGAGCACGAGCAGCCACGGCGTTCCGATTACGGCGACTGCGGCGAGCACCACGAACAGACCGGCGACGATGACCTCGGCGACGATGATCCGAGGTCTTCCGTCGGCGACGGCAAATCCGATGTAGACAGACGCGATCAGGGTAATCGAGAGTGCGTGCACGGTGGCCGGGTCGAGCCAGCGGAAGGCGAGCGGTAACGCGGCCTGGAGCCCGCCGAACACGAGTCCCCATAGGACTGGTGTGCGCAGCGACCGGTGCGCACGTGGGCTGGGCGCCTGTCCGGCTGTCATTGTGGAGACCTCGAAGCCGCAGACGAGCCTGCCGTGCGGCCAGGCATGCCGGCGCTGCGATGGGTTGCGTCGGTTCGGGTCATGACGAGACCCCTTCCGGGTTGAACTGTCGTGACTCCAGATCCGGTGCGGGAGGTCTGGTCTCGGTGGCCTTGCGGGTGCGGTCAGTTCCTCGGTCGCCCGAGGCTATCCGCTCGCCGTGCTGCGGCTGGGTAGATCGGCCAGGTACTGGTGGACCGATCCGACCGCGACGGAGCCCTCGCCGACGGCGCCGGCGACCCGCTTGACGGAGCCGTGCCGCACGTCACCGGCGGCGAGCACGCCGGGCATGCTGGTCTCGAACGGCAGCGGCGAAGCGGGTCAGTGGCCATGCCTCCGGTGATACGTCTCGGCCGGTCAGCAGGAACCCCGGTCGTCCAGCTCCAGGGTGTCGCGGAGCCAGTCGGTGTGCGGTTCGGCGCCGATCAGGACGAAGACGGCGGCCGCGGCTGACTCCTCGGCCCGGCCCGTTGCGAGGTCCTCAACCGTCAGAGCCTCAAGGCGGGCGTCACCGCGTCCGTCGATCACTCGGCTGCGGAGCCGGACGCCGATGTTGGGCGTGGCCTCGATCTGAGCGACCAGGTAGTCGGACATCCCGGCGGCCAGTGACTCGCCGCGGACGAGCAGGATCACGCGGGCGGCGAACCGAGCGAGGTGCACTGCGGCCTGTCCGGCGGAGTTCGCCCCGCCGACGACGTACACGTCCTGACCGGCCACCGCCGGTGCGGCAACGCCGGCCGCGCCGTAGAAGACGCCGGCTCCGATGAGCCGGTCGAGCGCCGGGATCGGCAGGCGCCGATATGTCGCGCCGACGGCGACGATGACCGCCCGGGCGACAGCCACCCTTCCGTCGCCCAGAGCGATGATGCGGTCCTCGCCGTCTGCGGTAAGCCGGGTCGCAGGGTGTGTGAACACGAACTCGGCCCGGAAGAGCAGGGCTTGCTCCCAGGCCCGGTGCGCCAGCTCGGCGCCGGTGACGCCGCGTGGGAAGCCGAGATAGTTTCTGATCATCGAGCTCGTTCCGGCTTGGCCACCGATCGCCTCCGGTTCGACGATCAGGGTCCGCAGGCCCTCGGACGCGCCGTAGACGGCGGCGGCCAGGCCGGCCGGTCCTGCTCCCAGGATCGCGAGGTCGTAGACCTCGGACGATGGCCGGGTAGAGATCCCGTGTGAGCCGGCGATCTCGGTGAGGGTCGGATCGTGCAGCACCGAGCCAGTGGAGTGGATGACCGCCGGAAGCCGGCCGGCATCGATCCCGAAGTCACGGACCACCAGCAGCACCCTGCTGGCGTCCCGGTGCAGACGTGCGCCCGCTCCAGGAACTCGACACCATCCACGACGAACAACACCGGAGCCCGGAGCGCAGCCGCCTGGGGTCCCTCGTCCTGCCTCGTCATGTTCCTACGGCTCTCCGGCCCGCCGCGCGTCCACGTACCCGCCCATCGTCCGATTATCCCCGGCGACGGCTCTCCGCGGGCTTGGCATCGACGGCCGAGGTGCTACGTCTGTTGGTCGCCGTCGAGGGGTCGTACGGTGAGGCTGGCGGCCCCTCGGGGCTGATCATGGTGGTAGGTGCAGAAACGGGGTGTGCCAGCTGCTGCTGGCGGTGCTTCGCTGACGTTCCGCGAGGCGCTGGGCGCACCACCAAGAGGGGGCCCACTATGCAAAACGACGTCGAGGCGCCGGGCACGCAAGTCGAGGCATTCCCGACCGACCCGTCCGGTCTGCCGGAGGCGACCGGGCCGGCGCTGGTGGAGTTGGGCGACGGGGAGGTCCTCGATCTCCATGTCGGAGCGGTGGCCAAGCGGCTCGGCCAGGCCACCGTGCGGATGCTCGGCTACAACGGTTCGATTCCGGGCCCGACCCTGAAGGTTCGGCAGGGCTCGGAGATCGTCGTGCACGTCACGAACGAGGGCGACCTCGACACGACCGTGCACTGGCACGGCCTGCGGCTGGAGAACCGGTATGACGGTGTGCCGCACGAGACCCAGGCGCCGATCCCGATCGGTGGTGAGTTCACCTACCGGATCCAGTTCCCTGATCCGGGTCTGTACTGGTACCACCCGCACATCCGGGAGGACTACACCCAGGAGATGGGCCTGTACGGCAACATCCTGGTGACCCCGTCCGAGCCGGACTACTGGCCACCAGCCGACCGGGACCTGGTCCTGACCCTGGACGACATCCTGATCGAGGACGGCAAGGTCGCGCCGTTCAGCCCGTCGGAGACCACCTACGCCGCGATGGGCCGGTTCGGCAACCTCATGCTGATCGGCGGCGAGACCGACTACCGGGCGACCGCCCGAGTCGGCGAGGTCGTGCGGCTGTGGCTGACCAACACCGCGAACACCCGCGTGTTCAACGTCCAGCTGCCCGGCGCCCGCATGAAGCTTGTCGGCGGGGACAGCGGCCGGGTCGAACGGACCGAATTCGTCGACGAGGTGCTGCTGGCGCCGTCGGAGCGGGCGGTCGTCGACGTGCTGCTCGACCGGCCCGGCGAGCTGAGCCTGGAGCACCGCACCCCGGACCGGTCCTACCCGCTGGCCACCGTTTCCGTCGCCGAGCGAGCCGGTGCAGCCGTCGCTGGCGGCCGAGTTCGAGGCGCTGCGCGAGGCGTCCGAGCTGGCCGCGGAGCGGCGGTCGCTCGAAGCATGGCTGGCCGCGCCGCCCGACAAGACCCTCGCGCTGGTCGCCGAAATGGACGATCCCGCGGCCCCGCCCGGCGCAGGGGCCGGTGCTCTACGCCTGCCCGATGCATCCGGAGGTCACCAGCGACCAGCCGGGCCGCTGCCCGAAGTGCGGCATGAAGCTGCTCGCCACCGCAGCGCCGACCACCTACGCGTGCCCGATGCATCCGGAGGTCACCAGCGACCAGCCGGGCCGCTGCCCGAAGTGCGGCATGAAGCTGCTGGCCGCGCAGACCGTGGCCCAGCCCGACGGCCAGCGACCCGTCGGCGATGCATCACGCGGGCCACGGCTGGCGGTGGACGACACGCCGGCCACGGCGCCGGCATGGAGCACCACGCCGGCCATGGGGAGGATGCGCATGGCCACGACGCCGGGATGGCACACCAGCCGGTCACGGCGCGCCCGATCACCACGCTCCGGCGCCGCGCGCCGGCATCGAGTGGGAAGACGACATGGTGGAGGTCAACCGGCAGACCACCGGCGCCACCATGCACTGGAAGTTCATCGACAGGACCGCCGGCGCAGCCGCAGACGGAATCGACTGGCGGTTCACCGTCGGCGACCGGGTGAAGATCCGGCTGGTCAACGAGATGGACTCCGACCATCCCATGCACCACCCGTTCCACCTGCACGGCGCCGGCCGGTTCCTGGTGCTGGCCCGGGACGGCGCCGCCGAGCCCAACCTGGTCTGGAAGGACACGGTACTGGTGCGGACCGGGCAGACCGTCGACATCCTCTTCGATGTCAGCAACCCCGGCCTGTGGATGGCGCACTGCCACATCGCCGAGCACATGCAGAGCGGCATGATGTTCAGCTTCACCGTGGCCCGCCAGCCCGCGGGCACGCCGTGAGTTCCGGCCGCGGCGGCCGCGACCGGGGGCACCGGGCGACGGGGCACTGGACGTGGTCGTGGTCGGCGGAGGTCAGGCCGGCCTGGCCATCGCCTGGCACCTGGCGCGACAGGGCTTGCGCTTCCTCGTGCTGGAGGCGGCCGCCGAGATCGGACACTCCTGGCGCTCCAGGTGGGACTCGCTGACGCTGTTCACCCCGGCGCAGTACGACGCCCTGCCGGGGATGCCGTTCCCCGCCCCCGCCGACACCTACCCGACCAAGGAGCCGGTCGCCGACTACCTGCAGGCCTACGCTGGAAGCCTTCCAGCTGCCGGTCCGGCTGAACGCCCGGGTCACCTCCCTGAGCCGCACCGCAGACGGCTTCGAGGTCCGCACCGCGGACGAGACCTTTCACGCCCGGCCAGGTCGTGGTGGCCACCGGACCGTTCCAGGTGCCCGTTCATTCCCCCGGCCGCCGGCGGGCTGGACAAGTCGGTGACCCAGCTCCACACCGCCGACTACCGCAACCCGCAGCCCTGCCCGACGGCCCGGTGCTGGTCGTCGGCGGCGGGAACTCCGGCCTGCAGATCGCGGAGGAACTGTCGGCCAGCCGCCAGGTCGACCGGTCTCGGTCGGCGAGAGCTCGCCGATGCTGCCGCAGCGGCCGCTCGGCCGCGACCTGTTCTGGTGGCTCACCCGACTCGGCCTCATGCGGGTGCCGGCCAGTCCCGGCTCGGCCGCCGGATGCAGGCCCGCGGCGAGTTCGTCATCGGGACCAACCGGCGCAACCTCGAGCGGGCCGGTGTCAGGTTCCGGCCGCGGCTGGTCGGTGCGGAGGGCCGCACCGTGCGCTTCGCCGACGGCAGCACGCTCGACGTCGACGTGGTGGTCTGGGCGACCGGCTACCGCCCCGACTACTCGTGGATCTCGATTCCCGGCGTGGTCCAGGACGGCCACGTCGCCCACCGCCGCGGCGTCACCGACATCCCCGGGCTGTACTTCCTGGGCCTGTCCTGGCAGCACACCCGCGGCTCGGCGCTGCTCGGCTTCATCAACGACGACGCGAGCCATCTCGCCGACCGCATCACCGCCCACCGGCGGACAACGGAAGCGACCGAGGCGGCGGTCCGCCGGCGCTCATCCGACTGATGCCGCCGCCAGCGCCTGCAGTCTGCGCTCCAGGCAAAGGTCGCAGCCGGCGCACCAGGCGCGCTGGCGCGCATCGAGGCGCCGCGTGACGGCCCAGACTGGGGCCGCGCGGCGGGACATCTGGCCCGCGGGCCGCTCGTAGCCGCGCTCTGCCGAGACTTCGAATCATGCCGGCGGAGGGAGGTATTGGTGTACGGACCGGATGCTGACGCTGCCTTCTCCCACGGCGGAGGCGACTCGTTTGGCCGAGCCGTGTCGCACGTCGCCGGCGGCGAACACGCCCGGCATGCTGGTCTCGAGTGGGAGCGGTGTTGTGTCCTCACCGGGCTCGCCGGGCTGGGGCGGTGGTAGGTCCTGGCCGGTGAGGATGAACCCATTGTCGTCGCGGTGAATCTCGGCGGGGAGCCAGTCGGTGTGCGGCTGGGCGCCGATGAGGACGAACAGGGCGGCGGCCGGGACGGTGCGGGTCCGCCCCGATGCCGCGTCGCGCAGGACCAGTTCCTCGAGGCGGTCGGTGCCCTTAGCGTCGATGACCGTGGTGTGCCGGTGGACGTCGATGTTCTCGGTGGCCTCGATGGCCTTCACCAGGTAGTCCGACATACTGGCGGCGAGGCCGCCGCCGCGGACGACCATGGCGACCCGGTCGGCATACTTCGCCAGGTGGATGGCCGCCTGTCCGGCCGAGTTGCCGGCGCCGATCACGTGTACCTGCTGGCCGGTCATCGCCGGGGCCTCGGTGATGCCGCCGCCGTAGAAGACGCCGGCACCGACGAGCGCTTCGACGTGAGGGATGCCCAGGCGCTGGTAGTTGGCGCCGGTGGCCAGGACAACTGCACGTGCGGTGACCTCCGAGCCGTCGGCGAGCACGACGGTTCGATGGTCTCCCTCTGCCAGAAGGCCGGTCGCAGCCCGCATGACCGAGGTTTCGGCGCCGAAGGACCAGGCCTGGTCCAGGGCTCGGTTGCACAGGTCGGCCCCGCCGATGCCGACGGGAAAACCGAGATAGTTGCGGATCAGCGAACTACTGCTGGCCTGGCCGCCGATCGACTCCCGGTCGATGACGATCGTGCGTAGTCCTTCCGAGGCGGCGTAGACGGCGGCGGACAGTCCAGCCGGTCCGGCGCCGATCACGACAACGTCGAAGACGCCCTCCATGGTGGCATGCCGGACGCCGAGAGCGAGCGCCATCTCCTCGTTGCTGGGGTCGGTCAGGACGTGCCCGTCGAAGCGGACCACGACCGGGAACGGACCAGCGGGACGCTGGATCTGATGCAGCAGTGCCCGTCCTTCGGCGGAGTCTGCGGCATGGAAGATGAACGGGAGACCGCCGCGCTGCAGCAGGTCCCGGATCTCGGCTGACCGCGGCGCCCACCGCTGGTCCACCAGGGTCACCACCACCCTCGGGCGGTCGGGCTGCTGTTGTTGCCAGTCGCGAAGCAGTTCGGTGATCAGGTGGTGGAAGTTCTCGTCGGGCGACCGGCTGGGAGTGGTGGCGTACCGGTCGATCCGCCCCTGAGAGATCAACCTCAGGATGGGCTTTGACGCCGACCGGTTGCTCCGCGGGATTAGCAGCACCCGCCGCGCGTGCGGATGCAGCTCGTGTGCCCGCTGCAGAAACTCGACGCCGGTCATTTCGGTCATACCGCTGGCCGCGAACAGCGCCAGCACCGGCGCCTCCGGCGTCGCTCGCCGCAGCGCATCCAACCGCTGCAGCGCCGAGACGGGAGACTGTTCGCAGATGATCTCGTAATCGGTGGCGTACCGACCGGTGAGCTCCCGGCAGATCACGTCCAAGGCAGCTGGCTGGTCGTGCACCGCAAGCAGAGCCGGCGTTGTCACGGAACCTCCTCAGCGCTGCGACACGGCGCGCCGGTCGCTCGCCGTCCGGTGGCGGCACGTACCCACGACGTAAAGGGCTCGGGCCCGACTCATCCGGCGCCGCCGCGTGTCCTACCCGGCACCGCCACCACGACCCCACATGGTATCGGCGGTGGTCAGTCCTCCTGGTGCAGGATCGATCCGGCAGCGGCCGGCGGGTCAGCACTCCAGTCATCTGACCTTGGAGGTCTCGCGGCAGACTGAACCGCCCGGCGAGTCCGGAGATTCTGGACATGCCGGGGTGGTTCACCTCGACTCGCGTCCCTGATCATGCCACCAGTGCCTCGCAGCGATCCGGCGTCCGTCTGGACATCAGCCTCTGCTGATCTGTCGCCGCGGCAGTTCTGGCTGGAGCCCGACGGCCGTCCCTTACGCCGCTGGTCTGGCGGTGTGGTCTCAAGCGTTGGAGTACACCCGGTCGGGCGTGAGGAGAACGGCCGCCCGGCGTTCCTGCGCCATGACGTGGTCATAGGTGTCCCAGTCGTCGTGGGTACCGCCCGCTGCGGTGAAGATGTCACGCAGTAGCAGCCGCATCCGCTCGGCGTCGATCCCGGCGACCGGATCGTCCGGGCCGACGAGTTCGACCGGGCCTTCGGCGGCCGCCCAATCCCAGCCGGCACGGGCGACCACGGTGGTCTGGGGCTGGACCCGTAGATTGGCCAGCTGGGCTGCCGCCCATCGCCACGAACGCCACCACAGGCAGGGTCGTCAGTGGATGGCCGACCACCCCGGCATTCACCACCGAGGCTTGGATCGTGTTGTCTGGCCGCAGGGTCGACACGACGCACAGGCCATGGTCGCCGGAGTTCAGGCGAGCGAAGTCGGCGACATCGGTCATGTCCCCAGGATAGGCGCGCCACGCCGCGATGTGCGCCATCGACAGACCGGGACGGTGTGTAGGGGAGTAGGGGTCGACACATCCGATCATGCCGCGATCCGCTCGACGTCTTCCCGTCGTCCCAGCGGCGTTTGGCTCACGGTCAGCAGCTGCACTTGATTGGCTAGCCCGTCGCCGGGCGTCCGTGGATCTCACGCCCGTGCCGATGACCGCTCGTCCCTTCGCCGAGAAGGCCGATGTCGGTGGCCGGTCATCAACCCATCAGAAAGCCCAGGGCGATGCCGGCCGCCACCTTGGAACCGGCAGCGTAGACGTGGGACTTGCCGGGCAGGACGACCGCCCGCCCCTGAGGGATCCCGGCCGCGGTCCGCCGGAAGAGGTCCTCGGAGTAGAACTTGTCGGCGCTTCCTCCCAGCACCAGCGTCGGCGCCTGTACGCGGGTGAGTTCGGGCTCGGCGTCGAACGAGTCTTCCGCGGCGATCGTGAGCAACATGTCCGACCGGTCACCTGCCGCGAAGCCGCCGCCGGTGAGCCAGCCCAGTCCGCGGGCGGCGTGGGCCAGGGGACCCGGCACCCCCGCCTCCATGAGGAGTGCCGACGCCCGCCGTCCGTCACCTTCCTGAATCAGCCGCGCCACCTCGGCCTGCACCTGTCGCCCGTGCGGCGAGAGCCGACACGCGGATGCCGCCAGCACCATCCGCTGCACCAGCTGGGAATGGTCGATCGCGAGCTGGAGCGCAACGGACCCCCCGGTCGAGGTGCCGTGCAGCATCACGGGTCGACCGATGTCCTGCTCGATCGCGCCGGCGTAGTCCGCCGCGATGTCGGCCATCGTCGCACCAGGCGCCAGCCCGGCCTTGCGGTTGACCAGGTACACCGTGAAGTGCTCGGCGAACGGAGCCGCCCAGGACAGGGACATCCGCCGCCACACACCGGTCGGGTTCGCATGCTCGGGGCTCAAGCCCGACGCCAGGACCAGCGGAGGTCCCTGTCCCAACCTCAAGTACGGCAGACCGGTGGACAGTCGGCCCTCTGTCACCGCCCCCATGCCCGCCAACCTACGCCCGCGCCATGTCCTCCGGGCAGGACCCCGCCCCCGCAGCGAACGCACGGACCTGCCGCGCTGCGCGCGGGACGCGCGACCATGCTGACGGCCGCCGTCTTGGACAGGCTGCCAGCCACACCGATACCGCCGAACAGGCCGGAGCCGAGGTTGGCCACGCCGGAGGCGAGCAGCTCCTGGTCGGCATCGATCCGGTAGCCGCCGCGGGCGGCGAACAGCCGGGCGGCGCTGAGCCCCTCCGCGAGACCCACCAGCGCCAGCGCCGCGCCGGCGCCGAGCAGCGTCGGCAGGTCGCCGGCGGCCACCGCCGGCACGCCGGGCGTCGGTAGCCCGCGCGGCACCGCGCCGACGACCTCGACGCCCAGCGCCTGCAGGTCCAGTGCCGAAGATGCGACGACACCACCGAGCAGGACCAGGAGTCCCCACGGCACCCGCCGGGCCAGCGCCTGGCCACCGAAGAGGACGAGCAGCGAGACCGCCGAGACAATCACCGTCACCAGGGCGGCGTCGCCGCGGGTGAGGCTTGCGAGGGAGCTGACCGCTCGACACCGACCCGCGGCGTCTGACGCAGCAGGTGGGCACCTCACTGAGCACGACAGGATGATCAGGCCGAGGACGAAGCCGGTGATGATCGGCTTGGAGAGGAACTCCGCCACCCACCCGATCCTGAGGAAGCCCGCGACGATCAGGACGAGACCGGAGCCCAGTGCCAGAGCCGCCGTGTACGACGCGGCCTGCGCCGTGCCCGCGACCCCGAAGCTGGCCAGCAGGGAGCCCGACAGCACCGACACAGTCGATACCGGACCAACGACGAGCTGCCGCGACGAGCCGAAGATCGCGTACGCCACCAGAGCCACCGGCACCGCATAGAGGCCCACCTCGACCGGCGCACCGGCGATCGAGGCGTAGCCGAGCGCCTGAGGGACGGCGAGTGCCGCCACCACGGCACCCGCGACGACGTCGCCGCGCAGCCAGCCCCGCTCGTACCGAGGCAGCCAAGTGACCGCCGGGACCCGCCGCCAACGGCCCCCCGGTGCTGCGTCGGTGCTCTCGCTCATGCGGGGCCCCGCTTCCACCATCCGGACACCAAGGCTACCGAGAGGGGAGCCGTGCCGACGCCACCGAGCTGTCGGGCGACCTCGCGGGGATATCCGCACATCAGCGTGAGTCGTTCTGCGTCAAGCTGCGGGTCGGGTGCCCTGGTCCGTCGTCGGTCCCTGCATAGCTGAATGGGGTTGGTCCCGGCAGCGTGTGATCGAGTTGGTGCGACGACGGGCGGGCGGCCGTATTGCGAGGCCTTCGTAACCATCGTCAGGTACTTGGCAGTCGAAGAGGCGTACGCGGACGCGGCTACAGGAACGGAGGGCAGGACGTGCCGGAGCGTGGCGTTGTGTTCAAGAGGTGTGGTTGCCGGGACGGCCGGTCGGGGCGTCGCTTGGAGGGGCGTGCCCGCGGCTGCACGAGCGCCGCCATGGTTCCTGGTCTTCCACAGCTCGATTCCCACCATGGTGGGAACCGAGCGGTCCGTCGTGGGGGGTTCCCGTCCCGTCGGGCCGCGGTGGCTGCGCGCGACGAGCTGTGGACGCAGTCGGCCGAGGACGTCACCGCCAAGGTATGGACGGTGGGCCGTTGGCTGAGGTGGTGGCTAGGGACCCGGGTCAGCAAGCGGTCGTCGTACTGGCGCCTGCGTGCCGGCGTGGCCAAGCCGGAGCTGTTCCTCGAGCGCGAGGACTACGGCAAGAAGTTCCACGTCAGCCTGCACGCCTCCGGCCAGTGGCACATGGTGGAGGGCCGCAAGGAGCGGATCAGCTGGACGAAGCCGGACGAGTTCGTGCCCGGATACACCCGTGGGTTCGGCATCGGTGCAGCCCGTCGTTGTGGCCGTCCGAAAGGATGCAGCTCCGGACGACGTCGAGCTGGTTGCGGTGGCGCCGGACGCCGAGGCGACGACGTTCAGCGTCTTCTTCGAGCGGACCGGCGCCAACCTGGACAACAGCTGGCCGGGGAAGACGCCGACGGCACGACGCTCGTCGGGCGCATCCCGCTTGCTGCTGGTGCCGGGACGTGCTGCGTCGTCGCCCTGGACGGGCCGGTGCCGCCCGGCCGGGCGGAGTTCCCTCGCCCGAGCGAGGACGAGCTGCGGTGGATGCGGGACGTCGCTGCCCGCGGACCGCTGATCACGACGGTTATCGGGGGTTTGAGCGACGGGGCCACTGCGCTCATCGACCTCCGCGCCGACAAGTCGGCTTAGCGCACGCGGGCCGATCCGAGCCCCACCGAACGCTCCACGCGCGGCGCGGCGGTACACCCGCAGGTTTCGCACTCACTGGCCCTCGCCGCGCGGCACCAGGTAGCGCCGCCCGCCCACCGGTGGGTCGAGCCGGGACGGGGCCTGTCGCTACCACCCCGACCGGGGGTTGGGGGCGGTACGGTCTCGGCCGGGAGCGTGTCGGTCAGGGCTGTTGATCGAGGAGGCCCGGATGAATCGGATGCGGCTTCGGCGTGCCGCCAGCAGGTTTGGCGTGCTACTGGTCGCGGTGCTCGCTGTCCCGGCGCAGGCCGCCGTGGCGGTGGAGTTCACTCCCGGCTCGGCCGGGCTGGGCGATCCCTACTTCCCGCTCGCGGGCAACGGCGGCTACGACGTCGGGCACTACTCGTTGGTCTTCTCCTACGACCCTGCGACACGCCGGTTCGACGGCACGACGACCATTCGCGCCACGGCGACGCAGAACCTGTCCCGCTTCGACCTCGACCTGCGTGGCTTCGAGATCGGGCATCTGACCGTGAACGGCGCGCCAGCGACCTTCACCCGCGACGGCCAGGAACTGATCATCACACCCGCGGCGGGGCTGCCCGCGGGGGCCGCCTTCACCGTGGTGGTGGCGTACCGCGGGATCCCCTCTGTCGTCACGGACCCGGACGGGTCGATCGAGGGCTGGGTGCCCACCGACGACGGTGCATTCGTGGTCGGCGAGCCGCAGGGGTCCCCGGCCTGGTACCCGGTCAACGACAATCCCCGGGACAAGGCGACCTACGACTTCGCCGCCACCGTCCCGGCAGGGATCACGGTGTTGGCGAACGGCGTGCTCGCGTCCCGGACGACGGCCGGTGGCCGGACCACCTGGGTGTGGCGGAACACCTCTCCGATGGCGCCGTATCTGTCGACCGCGACGCTGGGTCGTTTCGACCTCACCCAGTACAGGCTGCCCAGCGGCATCCCGTCCTACGTCGCGGTGGACCCCACGCTGCCGACCGGCAACGTCCTGCGGAAGCTGCCGGACATGGTCGAGTTCTACACCTCGATCTACGGGCCGTACCCGTTCGAGGCGGTTGGCGCGATCGTCGACGACGCCCCCGAGGTGGGATACTCACTGGAGACGCAGACCAAGCCGGTCTTCTACCGGATGCCGGACGAGGCGACGCTCGCCCACGAGCTCTCACACATGTGGTACGGCGACTCCGTCACGCTGACCATCTGGCCGGACATCTGGCTGCACGAGGGCTTCGCCACCTGGTCGGAGTGGATCTGGAGCGAGCACCTCGGCCAGAAGTCGGCGCACAACTGGTTCAAGACGCTCTACAACACCCCCGCCCAGCAGACGGCTTTCTGGACGCCGCCGCCCGGCGATCCGGGCAGCCCGGAGTTCCTGTTCAACGGAACCATCTACTACCGGGGCGCGATGACCCTGCAGGCCCTCCGGGAGAAGATCGGGGACGGCGACTTCTTCCGAATCCTCCGCCGGTGGGCCGCCGAGCACCGCTACGGCAACGTCACCACGCCCCAGTTCGTTGCGCTGGCCGAGCAGGTCAGCGGGATGCAGCTGGACCACTTCTTCGACGTCTGGCTCTACCAGCCAGAGAAGCCTACGTCCTGGTAAGCCCCGGGGCGCCGGGTCCGACCACCCCGTCGACCCGGCGCTCCACAGGTGAACTTGGCATCCACGCCAAATGTTGATCGTCCTACTGAAACGGGGTGCCTGACGGCCCCAGTCGCAAGCTACTTCAGTGCTAGTAACGCCGGTACCGGAGCGGCTCACTCGCCGGTGGTGCCGTCGATCAGCTCGCGGATGATGTTGGCGTGGCCGTTGTGGCGGGCGTACTCCCGGATCTGCCCGAGCATCACCCAGCGGACATCCACCGACCGCCGGATGACGATCGTGGTGTACGGGTCGAGGTCGGCGGTGATCGCCCGGGCCCGCTCGCACAGGGCCACGTAGCGGTCGACGTCGGGTTGCAGTCCCTCACTGCGGTCCAGGTCCCAGTCCCAGTCGATCTCCTCGCCGTCGTAGTACGGGTAGGGCTCCACCTGCCCGCCGATGCACTCCACTAAGAAGAACTGCCCATCCTGGTCATGTGCCGCAGTACGGAACCGAGAGGTCGACCACCACGGTCCCGTCGAGGTCCCCGAGCTGCGCCAACGTCCCTGCATCGCCTGCCAGGGGACCGCCAGGATGACGACATCGGCGCCACCAGCGGCCTCGCCGGGAGACATCGCCGCGGCCGCGCCGGTGGACCGGACGACTTTCCCCGCACGGCCCGGCTTCCTCGACCCGAAGACGACCTCGTGCCGGGGGACAGCGCCACGGCGAAACCTCGGCCCATCTTCCCGGTCCCGATGATGGCGATCCTCACGGCTTTCCTCGGCACTCCTCCCTGGACCCACGTTCTGTACGGCGCGTCCGAGGTGCATCCGAGTTACTCCCAGGCGGAGCGCGGGATCTCGAGGAGATGCAGATCCGTCACCGGCGCCCCCGACGCAGCATGGTTCCGGCGATCGCGGCGAGCAGCAGTCCGGTGAACCGGATGCCAGGAATGAGCAACACCGTCGACTTCGTCTTGATCGACGACGGGGCGAGCAGGCCGGCGGCCGCCGTGGCGAGGCTCGCGGCCGACAACCACGGGGGCAGCTCGTTCGTGCGGAGCCCGGCCAGTCCGAGCGCGCCGGTGAGCAAGCCGATGGCGGGTCCGTGTAGCGGACCGCCGGCCAGGAAGACCCGGCGGTGCAGCCGGACGGCGGTGTCCGGGTCCACGGCCCGGCCCTGCGTCAGCCGGAGGCTGGTGAGCGCCGAGATTCCCAGGGTGGCAACGGTCAGCGCGCCCCCGGCTGCACCCGCCGCCTGCAGCGCGGCCGAACCCCTCCCGGACCGTCCGGCCAGCTCGACGACCGAGACGGCGAACACGCCGAGCGAGGCGGCGGAGACGAGCTGGCCGATGACGCTGATCCGGGCCGGACCTGCATTGTCGGCGAAGTACCGCTTGATCGCCTCGGCAGGGGCTCCGGGTCGGGGATAGGGCGCATCGGACAGCCCGGTGCCGGCTGCGACGCCGGCCACGAAGCTCGCCGCGCCGAGCGGACCGCCCCATGCGGCGAGCTCACGGGAGACCGGAGGACGCCGTGGCGACTTCCTCATCCGCCTGGGCATCATTCCCCTCGCACGGTGCCCGGCTGCTACTCGACATAGTCGTGCGGCGGCCGGGTCAGCGGGACCACCTGCACCTGGTCGTCACCGAACAGGTCAGCAGGATTCCCCTTCACCGACTCGGTCTGGGAGCCCGCGGCGAAGATCACCGTGTCGTGCTCCATGATCTCCGGGTCCATGTAGGCCGGTACGCCCAGCAGCGAGCCGAGCGGCGGTAGGGCGCCGAGCTCGCAGTTGGCGAAGGCTTGCTGCAACTCCTCCTCGGTGGCCAGCCGGGCGCCGTGGTCACCCACTGCCTGCCGGGCCAGCCGCAGGTCCAGTCGCCGCGACGCGGGGAGCACCAGCAGGGCGTACCCCCGGTCGGTGGCGAGCGCGACCGTCTTCGCGACCTCGTCGGCCGAGATGCCGAGCGCGCGGGCCTCCGCCAGCGAGGTGACCGCCCGCGGATGGCCGACCACTTCGAAGGCCATCCCGCGCCGCGTCAGGTAGTCCGTCACGAAGGACATCGGGTCCTCCTCTCCACCTCCACCAGGTCCGGCGAGACGATCTCAGAGCCGGCAGCGGTGCGCCGGACGGGGAGGCTCTGATCGTCCTCCCCCGACCACCGTCCGGCGAGGGTCAGGATCGACGCAATCAGCCCCGGCCGGGACCACGCGGACCGCAGCTTGGCCGGACACCACCGCTCCGGCGAATTGTCGCCCGGCTGAAACGGCCAGCGCCCACCACCGCCGCCGCACAAAACGCACATGCCGATGTGAGTTCATCATCCGGCGGGACCTGTAAGTGCTTGGACCGACGCCTCTACTCCGCAGTTTAGGTGGGCCAATCAATGCTCGGGCGGCGGGGGGACGACAAGGAGCGCGACGCGGAAGACTGACTGGGAGCGGCGACCGTCAGACACGAGTGGCGTCCACGGCCGCCATGCCGTTGGCGGCGGGTCTGCGCGTGGTCGGTGTTGTCGCCACGGCGCTCGTGCGTGCCGTGCACTGCACCCGGTCTGGCGTGAGGTCGGTCAGGCCGGCTGGTGGACCGACTCGATGAAGGAGATCAGCTCCTCTGAGAGGAACTCGGGTGCAAGCAACGGCGCGAAGTGGCCAACGCCGGACAGCTCGCGGATGTGCGTGTCGGCGACATGCCAGGCGATGTGCTCTGCCGACTCCCCCCACAGGGAAGTGAGCAGGGTCTGCTCGCCGCGCAGGACCAGCACCGGGACGCTGACCTGCTTGAGCGCCTCGGGGTCGATGGACCGCGGGCCCTCGTAGGCGTTGTCCTGCCCGAGGTCGTTGAGCAGAGCCGGGACGGCACCCGCCCAGCGCTCGAAGAAGGTCGTCGGCTCCAAGGCGGCGACCTCGTCGTCGGTGCAGATCCCGGCGGCGAAGGCGCGCACCGCGTCGACGAGTCGGCCGTCGGCGGCAGCCATGCCCACCTTCTCCAACGCGGCGCCGAGCCGTGGCATGTCGGGTTCTCCCGAGCCGGGGACGACCGGCTCGTAGGCGGCGACGGCGATCACGGAGTCGCTCCGCGCCGCCGCGCCCAGACACCACGGCCCGCTGCCCGACCAGCCCACGAGGCCGACCGGCTCGCCGATGCTGTCGACGAAGGCGGTGACGTCCTCGACCAGGCGCGGCGGGGTGTGGTCGGGGTGGTCGCCCGACAGGCCGCGGCCGCGGGTGCTCGGGAGGTAGCAGGTGAACCGGTCGGTGAGGTGTGGCAGCAGCGCCTCCCAGGCGAGGTCGCCGTGTCCGATCCCCCCGTGGACCAGCACCAGCGCCGGTCCTTCTCCCACGACTCGTCCGGCGATCTCGGTGCCGTCGGCGGAGACGGCTCGATGGATTCGCTTCTCGTTCATGGTGGCTGCTCCTGATCGTTTCGGCGCCGGTGGTCGCGCGTCTTCCGAGGACGCTAGGAGCGCGCCGGGTGTGCGACATCGGCGGAACCGGCCGACCTGCAGCGGCTGGGCTACGCGGTTCTGCGTAGTCGCATCCGGCTCACCGGGTGGTGGTCATCCCGCGCTCGATGGCGTAGCGGGCGGCCTGGGTGCGGGAGGTGACACCGAGCTTGTTGTAGATGTTCGTCAGGTGCCGGCCGACCGTGCGGTCGCTGATGAACAACCGCTCGCCGATCTCCCGGTTGGAGCGTCCTTCGGCGACGAGCGTCAGCACCTCGCATTCGCGCCGGCTCAGTCCGTCGGGCGCCTCCGAACCCGGCCGGGGGACGCCCAGCCGCTCGTACGCCTCTTCGGCCCGGGTGTCCTCCGCGGCGGCGGACGCCTCGTCGCCGAGTGCCCTGTAGGTCTCGGCCAGCCGGCTGCAGGTGGCGGCGACGTCGTGGGTCGCGCCGAGCTCGTGCCAGCGCCGGCAGGCGTCGCGCAGCACCGGAAGGGCCTCCTCGGCGCGGCCTTCGGCCAGCAGCATTGCGCCGCGCGCACCGGCCGCCATCGCCTCCAGACCGGAGGTGGCATAGGTCGCCGCCGTCGCCGCGAGCTCGGAGGCGGCGGCCGACGCGTCGCCCGGTCGTCCCGCGGCAACCGCGATCTCGACCGCGGCAGCGCACAACGGCGCTCTGCGCAGGGAATCGCTGCCCACGGCTGTCAGGGCCGTGCGTACGGATGTCGCGGCTCCCGCGGCGTCGCCACCCAGGAGTTGCAGCAGGGCCCGACCCGGCTGCGGGTCGCGCCCGCGGGCGTGCGCCTCGTCGTAGGCGCCCGCGGCGCTCGGGTCGCCGCGTAGCCGGCGCGCCTCGGCCACGACGTACCAGGCCTCGGCGGCATAGTCGATCCGGTTGGCATCGAGGTCCGGCACGACCTGCAGCGCCGTGCGCTCGGCGTCGTCCCACCTGCCGTGGATGAGGTGGAGCTGAGCCCGGTGCACCGCGCAGAGACCCCCGAACGCCACCGCCGCGGGGAATGTGGCCAACCACCGCTCGGCCAGGTCGGTCCACCGGTTCATCCGGCGGACGTCGGCGACCTCGTGGCAGGCCGCGATGGTGTGGCAGTAGAGGGTGCCGGACACGAACGGGGCGAGCTCGCCGTCCAGGACGGCGATCATCGCCTCGTCGAGCAGCCTCAGCCCGTCGATCACATGGCCCGACCTGATCAGCGCGCGACCCTCGCCGTTGAGGCCGATGGCCACCAGGTCGGGCTGCCCGAGCCGCCGGCCGAGGTCCTGCACCCGGCGTGCCGCATCCACCGCGGCCGCCGGCTGCCCGGCCTGCAGGCTCGGCTCCACCTCGGTCAGGTGCAGCAGCAGCCCGTGCACCGGGCACTCCGGGATCCCCTCCAGCAGGTGTCCGGCGCGGCCGATCCACCCCATGCCCTGCGGCTCGTCGCCCCGCGCCAGGTGGAAGACGCCCAGCACCAGGGCGGACCCTGCGGCCTCCACCGGTCGGGAGCCGGCCAGGAACGCGTCGCATGCTGCGGCACTGAGGCGCAGGTTGTCGTCGATGCGGCCGAGCCACCACACGGCATCGGCATAGTCGGCGAGGTCGTCCGCGGCGAGGTGCTCGGTCGGGACGGCGTCGAAGCGCGTCGCGGCGGTGGCCCAGTCGCGCGCCGCATAAGCCTCCCGCGCCTGGGTGAGGCTGTCCGTGTGCTCGTCCACCCGCTGTCCTCCGTCGACGGTCAGCAGGCTACCCACCGCTTTCCTCGCCGGGCTCGGCGATGTCGAGACCGGTGGCCTCGAAGGCCCGCATGCCCGGGTCGTCGAAGGCCGCGGCGCTGGACGCGCCGTTCTCTACGCCTCCCGAGAGTTGCCGCACCCTCTCGGTCACTTCCGCGATGACGAGCTGGGCCGGGCGGCGATCAGCGGACAGCGTCTCGCTCGGTCTGTGCGCTGCCGGTAAGATAGACCTCCTTGCCGGTGAGGGGATCCCTGCCGCTGAAGACTCGGACTTGGTAGGACCGGCCCCGCTGGCGGATGCCGCGAAGGTCCTTCGCCCGAGGCGGACGAGAGGTCGTTGGTGCAGCCATGGACGAGGGTACGGCCGCCACCTGGACACCGAGCTGGACAAAGATCATCACGAGTGGCCGCCAGATGATCTTGTCGAGAGCGTGAAACGCCAGGTCACAGCTGGTGTTTCACCGGGTGCGCCGCCAGGGACTCGAACCCCGAACCCGCGGATTAAGAGTCCGCTGCTCTGCCAATTGAGCTAGCGGCGCGTGGGACGCGAGGTTACCAGGTGGGGTGGCGGCCGGGCGAACACGGACGGGTCCGGGGAGCGGCAGCCCGGATCTGTCGGTGGGCGGTGGCAGAGTGGGAGGGGTCGGGCGATCGGGGAGGAGGCTCCCGGTGGGCGCAGCAGGGCGCGGGCGCGCGGTGGTGGCGCGGTGGGCGGCGGGTCTTCTCGTGGTGCTCGCGGCGGTGGCCGGCTGCACCAGTGGCGGGTCGGGGTCCGGCGGCCAGGCGGGGTCCGGCGACGGCGACCGGAGCGGGGCCGCGACGAGCCAGCCGGCGGCGCCGGCGCAGGTCCGGATCGTGCCGGCGGCCAACGCGACCGGGGTCGCGCCGGGCGAGCCGGTGACGGTCAGCGCGCAGGGCGGCACGCTCGACGACGTCAAGCTGACCACCGCCGGCGCCGCCGTGGCCGGGAAATACAGCGCCGACCGGACCGGCTGGACCTCGACCGGCCGGCTCGCCTTCGGCACCCGCTACCAGGTGGTGGCGAGCGCGAAGAACGCCGCCGGCCAGGAGGCCAGCGGGACCAGCCGGTTCGCCACCGCGAAGGCGGCCGCCGAGGTCTTCCCGGCGGTGTCCCCGCTGCGCGGCACCACGGTGGGGGTCGGCATGCCGATCCGGGTCTACTTCGACGCGCCGGTGACCGACCGCAAGGCCGCGCTGGACAGGATGTCGGTGCGCACGTCGGTGCCGACCGAGGGCGCCTGGCGCTGGTTCTCCGCCACCGAGGTGCACTGGCGGCCCAAGGTCTACTGGAAGGCGGGCACCCAGGTGGTGCTCACCACCGACCTGTACGGGGTGAAGCTCGGCCCGGGGGTGTACGGCGGGGCCAAGGCCGACCGGCGGATCGACTTCACCATCGGCCGGTCGCACGTCAGCGTCGCCGACGCGCGCACCCACCGGCTGAAGGTCTACGTCGACGGCAAGCTGACCAAGGACTTCCCGGCCAGCCTGGGCAAGGAGGTCAAGGGCCAGTACACCCGCTCCGGCGTGCACGTCGTCACGGACAAGAAGCGGTCCATGACGATGGACTCGACGACGTACGGGCTGGCCCTGGACGCGGGCGGCTACCGCACCGCCGTGGAGTACGCGACGCGCATCTCCAACAGCGGCGAGTTCGTGCACGCGGCGCCGTGGTCGGTGGCCCAGCAGGGCCGGTCCAACGTCTCGCACGGCTGCATCAACCTCGCCCCGGCGAGCGCGGCCTGGTTCTACGGCATCGCCCAGCCCGGCGACGTGGTCAGCGTGGTGGGTACGCCGGTGAAGCTGACCACCCGGGAGACCGACGTCCCGGACTGGACCATCCCGTGGAGCCAGTGGGGCGGCTGAGCGCGGCCACCGGCTCCGGTGTCTCGAAGGGCAGCGGCCCGCCCAGCGGCCGCAGGCCGAGCGCGGCGGCGGTGCCCCCGGCGGTGCCGGCCAGCTTCCGGGCCCGGTCCAGGTCGCCGGGGCCGCCGCGGGCGCGCAG
Organism: uncultured Actinomycetota bacterium; assembly: GCA_963849885.1. Taxonomy (GTDB): domain Bacteria; phylum Actinomycetota; class Actinomycetes; order Mycobacteriales; family CADCTP01; genus CADCTP01. The sequence continues at coordinate 25,750 of CAWKIV010000014.1, forward strand.
CACGCCGGCGGCGGCGTGCTGGGTGAGCGCGACCCAGGGCACCGCGCCCAGCCGGCGGTGCGCGGTCAGCGCCTGGCCGAGGTGGTCCGCGGCGGCGTCCCACCGGCCCAGCGTGGCCGCCAGCAGCCCGAGGTAGTGCCAGCCGACGGCCCGGAAGTCGGTGGCCTCGAGCAGGACGTGCTCCCGGTACGGGTCCAGCAGCCGGTAGAGCTCGGCCGCCCGGTCGCGGTCGCCGAGCAGCACGCAGGCCTCGACGAGGTCCACGGCCTGGGCCCGCCAGATCCGCTCCCCGCCGGGACCGCCGAGCACCCGGTCGCCGTGCGCGGCCAGCGCGGTCCGGGCCTGCTCGGTGTGCCCGAGCTCGGCGTGCAGCCAGGCCGGCCGCGGTGGCCAGGGCATCGCCTGGCGCCACGGTGCTCGCTGCCTCGATCCGGCCCAGCGCTCGGCGCCGACCGGCAAGTCTGCAGCCAGGACGCCGACGGGGCCTGACCTGCCAGCCCCGTGGGAGCCGCCGTCGCCTCGAGCCACGCAGGCCGCCCAGCCCGGGCCCGGGCGGGCCGGGGCCGCCGGCCGGCCGGGTCGAACCCGGTCGGACCGCGGACGAACGTTGGGGTGAGTGACGGGACTTGAACCCGCGACACCCGGGACCACAACCCGGTGCTCTACCAGCTGAGCTACACCCACCAAGGACCGCCAGCGCGGCCACGCCATCGTAGCGGCTCAGATCTGGTCCGCGCCCAGCACCTCCGCGGCGGCCACCTGGGCCTGCTCGCTGGTCGGCCCGGGCAGCGGCACGAACACCGTGCTCCGGTAGTAGCGCAGCTCGCGGATGCTCTCCCGGATGTCCGCCAGCGCCCGGTGGGCCAGGCCCTTCTGCGGCTGGGAGAAGTAGACCCGGGGATACCAGCGGCGGCACAGCTCCTTGATCGAGGAGACGTCGACCATCCGGTAGTGCAGGAACGCGTCCAGCTCGGGCATGTCCCGGGCCAGGAACGCCCGGTCGGTGGCGATCGAGTTGCCGCAGAGCGGGACGGTGCGCGCGTCCGGGACGTGCTTGCGCAGGTGGTCGAGCACCTGCCGCTCGGCCTCGGCCACGCTGATCGTCGAGGTGCGGACCAGGTCGGTCAGGCCGGAGGCGGCGTGCATCTCCCGGACCACCGGCAGCATCCCGTCCAGCAGCTCCGGCGCGGCCGCGACGACCAGGTCGATGCCGTCGTCGAGGATGCGCAGCTCGGAGTCGGTGACCAGGGCGGCGATCTCGATCAGCGCGTCCCGGCGCAGGTCGAGCCCCGTCATCTCGCAGTCCACCCAGACCAACCGGTCCACCGCCCTGTCCGCCACATGCCGACCCTATCGGCGCCGGTCGCCGAGCCCCGCGCCGCCGGGCCGACGGCACTACGCTCCGCGTCGAGGACGTCGCGGAGGAGGGGGCCGGATGGGCGAGCCAGGTGGGGTTCCAGGGGCGGAGGTGGCGGCGCGGATCGCGGGTGGATACCGCGTCGACGGCCCGGCGGTCGAGCTGGGCAGCGTGGTCGCCGGCGGCGGGCCGCACGCCGACGCCCGGGTGCGCGTACCCCTCGGCATGCTCAACCGGCACGGCCTGATCGCCGGCGCCACCGGCACCGGCAAGACCAAGACCCTGCAGCTGATCACCGAGCAGCTGTCCGCCGCCGGCGTGCCGGTCTTCGTGGCCGACATCAAGGGCGACCTGTCCGGGCTGGCCGCCGCCGGCGAGCCGGGCGACCGGGTCGCCAAGCGGGCCGCGGACACCGGCGACGACTGGCAGCCGACCGCGTACCCGGTGGAGTTCTTCGCGGTCGGCGGCATCGGCACCGGGGTGCCGCTGCGGGCCACCGTGACCAGCTTCGGGCCGATCCTGCTGGCCAAGGTGCTCGGCCTGAACGAGACCCAGGAGTCCTCGCTCGGCCTGGTCTTCCACTACGCCGACCGGGCCGGCCTGCCGCTGCTGGACCTCAAGGACCTGCGCTCGGTGATCCAGCACCTGGTCTCGGACGAGGGCAAGGCCGACCTGCGGGACCTCGGCGGGCTGTCCAAGGCGACCGCCGGGGTGATCCTGCGCGAGCTGATCGCGCTGGCCGACTCGGCCGAGTCGTTCTTCGGGGAGCCGGAGTTCGACACCGCCGACCTGCTGCGGACCGCGCCGGACGGCCGCGGGGTGGTCTCCGCGGTGGAGCTGGCCGGCGTGCAGGACCGGCCGGCGCTGTTCTCCACCTTCCTGCTCTGGCTGCTCGCCGACCTGTTCGAGGACCTGCCCGAGGTCGGCGACCCGGACAAGCCGAAGCTGGTCTTCTTCTTCGACGAGGCCCACCTGCTGTTCGCGGACGCGTCGAAGGCGTTCCTGGAGGCGGTCACCCGGACGGTCCGGCTGATCCGGTCCAAGGGCATCGGGGTCTTCTTCGTCACCCAGCAGCCGACCGACGTGCCCGACGACGTGCTGGCCCAGCTGGCCAACCGGGTGCAGCACGCGCTGCGCGCCTTCACCCCGGACGACGCGGACGCGCTGCGCAAGACCGTCCGGACCTACCCGAAGACCGGCGACTACGAGCTGGAGGAGACGCTGACCGCGCTCGGCACCGGCGAGGCGGTGGTCACGGTGATGTCCGAGCGGGGCGCGCCGACGCCGGTCGCCTGGACCATGCTGCGGGCGCCGCGGTCGCGGATGGCGCCGGCCGACGCGGCGGCGGTCCAGCAGGCGGTCGGGGCGTCGCCGCTGCAGGCCGAGTACGGGCAGGTGGTGGATCGGGAGTCGGCGTACGAGCGGCTGGCGGCGAGGTTGGCGCCGCCGCCGGCGCCCGGGCCGGGTCCGGCTCCCGCGCCGGCGCCGCCGCCGGCTCCGGCCGAGGACGACGGGGGCTTCTTCGGGCGGGTGCTCGGGTCGCAGGCGGCCCGGTCGTTCGCCCGGTCGGCGGCCACCGTGCTGGGCCGGGAGATCACCCGCGGCGTGCTCGGCACCGCGAAGCGCCGGACCCGCCGCCGCTGAGCCGCCCGCGGTGGGTCAGCGGACGATGACGGTGGCGGTCCAGGCGACGGGCGGTGCGCCGGCGGCGCCCGGGCAGGTGTCGGTGCCGGTCGGGCCGCAGCCGGACCGGGTGAGCACGAGCCGGCCGCCGCCGGGGGCGCGGGCGACGAAGGAGAAGGCGCCGACCGGGGCGCCGGCCAGGTCGGGTCCGAGCGCCGGGCGCGGGTAGTCGGTCAGCGACCACCGGGCGGACAGCCGGTTGCTCGACAGCGTCACCCGGAGGCGGTCGCCGACCGCGAGCGTGACCGTCTTGCCGGCGTCGGCCGGTCCGAGGGAGCGGACGGTCGGTGTGCCCGGGCCGCCGGTCGGCAGGCCGGGGGCCGCCGGACCGGTGGGCCGGCCCGGCGCCCCCGGCGCCGCCGGGACCGGCTGGGCCGCCGGGGTCGGGTGACCCGGGATCCGCCGACCCGCCGGGAGCGGGTGACCCGTCCGCGCCGGCGGAGCCGCCGGGCGCCGGCGTGCCGGTGGAGGAGGAGGCGGCAGCCGGCGGCCCGGCGGGGTCCGCGGACGCGCCGCAGGCCGTCGTCACCGCGGCGGCCGCGAGAGCAACGAGGACTCCGGCGCGCACGCCGGCTTCGACGGGCGGACCCGCCGGCCGGTTCCCGTTCGCTCCCAGCGGACGGCGCCGAGCCGCCGGCTCGCGCAGGATGGACACCAGCAACGGTGTAATCGAGGAGGTGACGTGCGTGTCCGCGGAGCACCCCGAGATCCACGGCCTGACCGGCCCGCCGGACCCCGGCGACGCGGCCCTGGACGCGTACTCGCGCGTCGTCAGCACGGTCGCCGCCGAGGTCGCGCCACACGTCGCCAGCCTGCGCGTGCGGGCCGGCGGCCGGGAGGGCGCCGGCTCGGCCGTGGTCTTCACCGGCGACGGCTTCCTGCTGACCAACGCGCACGTGGTCGGCACCGCCCGGTCCGGCACGGCCGCCTTCGGGGACGGCACCGAGACCGCCTTCGACGTGGTCGGCGCCGACCCGCTGTCCGACCTGGCGGTGCTGCGGACCCGCGGCGGCACGCCCGGCGCGGCCCGCCTCGGCGACGCGGACCGGCTGGTGGTGGGCCAGCTGGTGGTCGCGGTCGGCAACCCGCTCGGCCTCGGCGGCACGGTCACCGCCGGGGTGGTCAGCGCGCTCGGCCGGTCGCTGCCGACCCGCACCGGCCGCGCCGGGCGGGTGATCGAGGACGTGATCCAGACCGACGCCGCGCTCAACCCGGGCAACTCCGGCGGTGCGCTGGCCGACGCCGCCGGCCGGGTGGTCGGCATCAACACCGCGGTGGCCGGCGTCGGGCTGGGGCTGGCCGTGCCGGTCAACACGACCACCCGCCGGATCGTGTCGGCGCTGCTCACCGACGGCCGGGTCCGCCGCGCCTACCTCGGCCTGGTCAGCGTGCCGGCGCCGCTGCCGGCGCCGACGGCCGAGCGGGTCGGCCAGCGCACCGCGCTGCGGGTGGTCCAGGTGGTGGCCGGCAGCCCGGCCGACCGGGCCGGGCTCAAGCCCGGCGACCTGGTGCTCAGCGTCGGCCGGGAGCCGGTCGCGGACGCGCAGGGCATCCAGCGGCTGCTCTTCGCCGAGGCGATCGGCCTGGGCCTGCCGGTGACCGTGCTCCGCAACGGCGCCATGGTGGACGTCATCGCCGTCCCCGTCGAGCTCACCGACGGATGACCGGCCGGCCGGTCGCGGCGAGCGTCTCCAGCAGCTCGACCGCGCGCTTCGGGGCGTCCGCGGCCGGCGCCCGGTCGGCCAGCTCGCGGGCCCGGGCCGCGTACGCCGGGGTGGCCAGCACCCGCTGCACGGCGGCCCGGACCGCCGCCGGCGCCGGGTGCCGGGTGCGCAGGTCCAGGCCGACGCCGGACCAGGCGACCCGGGCCGCGACCTCGGCCTTGTCCTCCGTCTTCCCGGCGACCACGAGCGGCACGCCGCGGCCGAGCGCCACCTGCACGCCGCCGAAGCCGCCGTTGGTCACCGCCACCGCGGTCCGGGCCAGCACCGGCCCGTACGGGACGTACGGCGCGACCCGGGCGTTGGCCGGCAGCGGGCCGAGGACGGCCGGGTCCGGCCCGCCGGTCACCGCCACGGTGAGCACGTCCAGGTCGGCCAGCCCGTCCAGGGCGGGCCGGAGCAGCTCGTCCGGGCCGGTGGCCACGGTGCCCTGGGTGACGAAGACGACCGGGCGGCCGGCCAGCTCGTCCCACCACGGCGGCGGTGTCCAGCCGGCCGGCACCGGCGGCTCCGGCATGCCGATGGCGTGCACCACCGGCGGCAGGTCGGAGCGCGGGTAGTCGAAGCCGGGCGGGGACAGCTGCAGGTAGAGCGCGGTGCGCTCCGTCCAGTCCAGCACGGTGCGGCCGGCCGCCGGCAGCCCGACCCGGCGGCGCTGCTCGTCCATCGCGGCCACCGACGGGCCGGCGACGAGCCGGCGCAGCAGCCCGCCGAGGACCCGGTTGCGGGCCCGGCCGAGCCGGTCGGCGCGCGGCGGCAGCGCGAAGCCGAACGGGGCGACGTCCCGGCTCGCGAACGGGAAGACGGTGATGCCGTAGACCCCGAGCGGGACCCCGCTGCGCTCGGCGACCAGGCCCGCGCCGACGAAGCCGGTGTCGCCGACCAGCACGTCGGCCGGCTCGGCGGCGAGCAGGTCGAGCACGTGCCGGGCCTGGGCGGCGGCCGGCGCGGTGAAGAAGTGCACCAGGTCGTGCCGGACCAGCCGGACGCCGGACAGCTTGGCCCGGGCCGGGTAGCGCTGGTCCAGTGTGGACGCGTCGATGGCCGCGTCCGCCGGCAGCGGCGAGAAGCGGGCCCCGGCCGCGACGGCCGCGGCGGCGAAGTCCGGACCGGAGGTCAGCAGCACGTCGTGCCCGGCGGCGGTGAGCGCCCGGATGATCGGCAGCGCCGGGTTGACGTGCCCGGTGGCGGGAGTGGCGGCGAACAGGAAGCGGGCCATGCCGGGACGATGCGCGCCGCCGACCCGCTGATACCTCCGTACCGGGTACGGAACTTCAGCGCACCGAGCGGATCGGCAGCACCAGCACCGCGCCGAGCAGGGTGACCGCCGCGGTCAGCCCGTACAGCACCGGGTAGCCGCCGAGGGTGGCCACGATCGGCGCGGCCAGCGCGGGCGCCAGCACCTGGGGCGCCGCGTTCGCGATGTTGATGACGCCGAGGTCCTTGCCGCGGTCGACCGCGGTCGGCAGCACCTGGGTGATCAGCGCGGTGTCGACGGCCATGTAGACGCCGTAGCCGGTGCCCAGCAGCCCGGCCGCGACCATGGCCGCGGTCCAGGTCGGCCAGGCCGCCAGCAGGAGCGCGCCGGCCGCCATCACCACGCTGGAGACGATCACCAGCGGCTTGCGCCGGCCGGACCGGTCGGACACCAGGCCGCCGACCACCGCGGTGGACACCGCGCCGGCCGCGTAGATCAGGATCAGCACGAGCACGCCGTCCTCGGCGGTGCGGCCCGGGAAGAGCTGCTCGTAGTGCACCCGGTCGCGCAGGAAGTAGAGCAGGTAGAGGGTGCCCAGCGCGTTGCCGAGCGAGATGAGGAAGCGGGTCAGCCAGGCCCAGCCGAAGTCCGGGTGCCGCCGCGGGCTGATCCAGAAGCCCCGGGCGAAGCCGGCCCACGACCACTGTGGACGGTCCGACCGGGACAGTGCGGCGTCCCGGGTGACCGCCGCGAAGGGCAGCACCAGCACCGCGATCACCGCCGCGATCAGCAGGTAGCCGGCCGCCGGCGTGGTGGTGAACGAGGTGACCAGCGCGACGCCGACGACCACGCCGACCGCCTGCGGCAGCCCGAACCAGCCGGACACCACCCCGCGCTGCCGGACCGGCACGTGGTCCGGCACCTCCGCGGTCAGCCCGGCGTACGCGGCGTTGAGGCAGCCCTGGGCCAGGCACCAGCCGACCAGCACCCCGGCCACGGTGGACTGCCGGGCCAGCAGGGCCAGCGCGCCGGCGGCCAGCAGCGTGCCGCCGACCAGCCAGGGCAGCCGGCGGCCCCACCGGGACGTGGTCCGGTCGGACAGCGCGCCGGCCAGCGGGGTGACCAGCACGGCGATCGCGGCGCCGGCGCCGGTCACCCAGCCCAGCGCGCCGACCTTGCCGGCGGCGTCGATGTCCTCCAGCTGCTGGGGCAGCAGCAGCTGGATCGGCGTGAAGAAGCCCATCCACAGCGCCAGGTTGGCCAGCGCCAGGGTGCCGATGAAGCGCGCGCGGACCGGCCGCGCCGGCTCGGCCTCGACCCGACCGGGCAGCATCAGCGGGACTGGGCGGCGATCAGGTCCCGGTACCAGCCGTACGACGTCTTCGGCGTCCGCCGCAGCGTGCCGAAGTCCACGTGCACCAGGCCGAAGCGCTTGGAGAAGCCCTCGGCCCACTCGAAGTTGTCCAGCAGCGACCAGCAGAAGTAGCCGCGCACCGGCACGCCCGCGTCGATCGCCTGCCGCACCGCGCGCAGGTGACCGTCCAGGTAGGACACCCGGGCCGGGTCGTCGACCGTCCCGTCCGGACCGACCGCGTCGTCGTAGGCGGCCCCGTTCTCGGTCACGTACACCGGCGGGAGGCCGTCGCCGTACCGGTCCTTCAGGTCGGTCAGCGTCCGGCGCAGCCCGTCCGGATCCACCGGCCAGTCGAACGCGGTGCGCGGCTCGCCCGGCGCCGGCACCGAGTCGAAGCCGAGCGCGGCGGTCGGGTCGGCCCGGACCTGCTGCGGGAAGTAGTAGTTGACGCCGAGGAAGTCCAGCGGCGCCGCGATGGCCTCCAGGTCGCCGTCGGCGGCGGCGGGCACCTCGACCGGGTGCCGGCCGAGCAGCACCGGGTCGGTGAACAGCCGGTTGTAGAGCACGTCCACGCCCGCGGCCGCGTCGGCGTCGTCCGGGGTCGCCGGGTCGGTGGGGGAGTAGTTGTTGGTGATCCCGACCGGCACGTCCGGGTTGGCCGCCCGCAGCACCGGCACCGCCCGCCCGTGCGCGAGCAGCTGGTGGTGGGCGACGGTGAGCGCGTCGAAGCCGACCTTCAGGCCGGGGGCGTGGCTGCCCTCGACGTGCCCGTTGAAGGCGTGCACCACCGGCTCGTTCAGCGTGATCCACATGCGCATCCGGTCGCCGAGCGCGTCGGCGACCACCGCCGCGTACTCACCGAACCGCTCGGCGGTGTCCCGGGCCAGCCAGCCGCCGGCGTCCTGCAGCGGCTGCGGCAGGTCCCAGTGGAAGAGCGTGGCCGCCGGGGCGACGCCGGCCGCGAGCAGCGCGTCCACCAGCCGGGAGTAGTAGTCCAGCCCGGCCGGGTTGACCGGGCCGGAGCCGGCCGGCTGCACCCGCGACCAGGAGATCGAGAAGCGGTACGCCTGCGTGCCCAGGCCGGCCGTGAGCGCGACGTCCTCGCCGTACCGGTGGTAGGAGTCGCAGGCGACGTCGCCGGTGTCGCCGTCCCGGATGGTGCCCGGGGTGTGGCTGAAGGTGTCCCAGATGGACGGCCCGCGCCCGTCCTCGGCCACCGCGCCCTCGATCTGGTACGCCGCCGTCGCGGTCCCGAAGACGAAACCGGGCGGGAAGCGGAGGCCGTCGTCGATCACCCCGCCACCGTACGGTCCGGGGGCGGGCCGGGTTGCCCCGACCCGCCCCCGGCGCGCGGCTCAGGCGCCGATCCGCTTGCTGCCCTCCGCGATCCGCCAGATGGAGACCACCGACGGCCGCGGCTTGCTGCCGTCCGGCCAGGTGGAGGCGGGGTTGTCGTACGTGGACCCGGACACCTCGCCGGGGTGCTGCACCGCGATGAACACCGTCCGCTGGTCGGCGGTGATGAACGGCCCGCAGGTCTCCGCCCCGGTCGGCACGGTGGCGAACTGCTTGAGGTGCCCGCGCTCCGGTCCCTCCAGCGGCATCGCGAACAGGCCGTCGTTGTTCTTCCCGGTGCCGCTCACCGGCGGCAGCGCGTTGCCGTCGGTGGCGATCCACAGGTTGCCGATCCGGTCGAAGGCCACGTTGTCCGGGCAGGAGATCGGGCTGACCTTCGTCTTGTCGTAGCCGGCGAAGTAGGTCGACGGGTCGGCCGGGTCGCCGCAGACGATGGGCAGCGCCCACGCGAACGTGGTCGCGGCCGGGTCGCCGCCGGCCTCGGTGATCTCCAGGACCTGCCCGTGCCGGTTGTTCGGCCGCGGGTTGACCTCGTCCACCCCGACCACCCGGCCGCTGGGCGGGACCGGCGTGGTCACCACCCGGTCCACGTTGTTGGTCAGCGCGGCGTAGATCTTGCCGTTCACCGGGTTGGGCTCGACGTCCTCGGGCCGGTCCATCTTGGTCGCGCCGACCGCGTCCGCGGCCAGCCGGGTGTGCACCAGGCACTGCTCGACGGTGAAGCCCGGCACGAAGCTGCGCTTGCCGTCGGTGAGCGGGATCCACTGCCCGGACCCGTCGAACTCGCCGTCCGAGGGCAGCGTGCCGCTGCCGTCGATCTCGGCCGGCGGCGAGTCGCCGGTGAACTTCGCGACGTAGAGCGTGCCGTCCTCGAGCAGCCGCAGGTTCCACTCGCGGTCGCCCCGGCTGCGGCCGCGGCGCATCTTCCGGGACGAGACGAACTTGTAGATGTAGTCGAACCGCTCGTCGTCGCCCATGTAGGCGGCGACCCGGCCGTCCCGGCCGACCTTGATGTTGGCGCCCTCGTGCTTGAACCGGCCGAGCCCGGTGTGCTTGCGCGGGGTCGAGCCCGGGTCGTACGGGTCGATCTCGACGATGAAGCCGAACCGGTTGGCCTCGTGCGGCTCGACCGCGAGGTCGAAGCGCCGGTCGGCCCGGTCCCACTTGCGGGAGCCGCTCGGGTAGCGGGCGGTGGTGCTGATCCCGTACCGGGCCAGCGCCGGCTTGTCCTCGGCCGGGACCGCGTCGCCGCCGACGAAGTACTGGTTGAAGTTCTCCTCGCCGGTCAGGATCGTGCCCCACGGGGTGACGCCGCCGGCGCAGTTGTTCAGCATGCCGAGCACCCGCCGGCCGGACGGGTCGGCGTTGGTGCGCAGCAGCGCGCTGCCGGCCGCGCCGCCGGTGAAGCGCATCGGGGTCATCGCGGTGATCCGCCGGTTGTGCGGCCGGCGGCCGCGGGTGACCAGCCGCCACTGCCCGGTGTCCGCGACCCGCTCGATCTCCACGATGGAGCCGCCGTGGGCGAGCATCGCGATCTTGATCTGGTCGACCGTGAGGGCGTCCAGCGAGGTGAAGCCGGGGAACATGAGCTCTTCGTTGGTGTACTCGTGGTTGGACCACAGCAGGGCCCGGTCGCCGCCGCGGCCGAGCGGGAGCACGCCGAGGAAGTCGTTGTTGTAGCCGAACTGGGCCGCCTGCGAGGCCGGCGTCTGCGCGGTGGCGTCGAAGCGCGGCGCGCCGGGCAGCACCGGGTCGCCCCAGCGGATCACCACGCCCCAGTCGTAGCCGTTGGCCACCACCACGGTGTCCAGCTGGTTGGGCGGGACCGCGGGGAAGGTCAGCGCGCTGCCGGAGGTGTCCGGACCGCGGCCGGCCGCGGTGGGTGCGGGCGGCGGCCGGGGCGGGGGCCGCGGCCGCGGGCAGCGCGCCGGCCGCTCCGGCCCCGGCGACCAGCGCGCCGACCGCGCTGGCCTTGAGCACGCCGCGGCGGGACACCACCCGGTCGACGATGTCCCCGAAGTACTCGTTGTCGGACTGGTTGGGCACCGGGTGCGCGCAGGCGTTGCCGCACCGGTAGAGGCAGGTCATCGAGCTGCGCGACCAGCCGGGCTGGTGGCCTTCGGCGAGGGGGAGCTGGGGCCGGGTGGGATCGACGATGTCCGTCACCTGTGGCTCCTTGCCTGGGGGTTCAAGGGACCTGATGGGCGGACCGTAACCACCCGGGCACCAACTCGGGAAGACATGACGTGAACCCCGTGCGATGGATGGATGCCGGCCAGGCCCCCCGGCCGGGCGGGCCCGAGGGTTGACCGGCCCCCCGCCGGGACACCATCCGTACGTGGCCGAGACCCTTCCCGAGCTGCCCGGCGCGCTCACCGCCCTGCGCGACCGGGCCGCCGGGGTGCGCCTCGGCCTGCGGCTGCCCGGCGTGGAGGAGGCGACCCGCACCCGCGACGAGCTGGTCCGCCAGGTCGACGACTACCTGCTGCCGCGGCTGCGCCGGCTGGACGCCCCGCTGCTCGCCGTGGTCGGCGGCTCCACCGGCGCCGGCAAGTCGACGCTGGTCAACACGCTGCTCGGCGCGGACGTCAGCCCGGCCGGGGTGCTCCGGCCGACCACCCGCTCGCCGGTGCTGGCCTGCGCGCCGGACGAGAGCCGGTGGTTCACCGACACCCGGGTGCTGCCCGACCTGGCCCGGGTCACCGGGTCGGCCGACGGCGCGTCGCCCCGCAGCCTGCGGATCGTGCCGCACCCGGCCGTACCGCCCGGACTCGCCCTGCTGGACGCGCCGGACGTGGACTCGGTGGTCGCCGGCAACCGCGAGCTGGCCGGCCAGCTGCTGGCCGCCGCCGACCTGTGGGTCTTCGTCACCACCGCGGCCCGGTACGCCGACGCGGTGCCGTGGGACCTGCTGCACACCGCCGAGCAGCGCGGCACCGCGCTGGCCGTGGTGCTCAACCGGGTGCCGCCGGAGGCGACGGCCGAGGTCAGCTCGCACCTGGGCCGGATGCTGGCCGACAACGGGCTGAGCCGGGCGGCGCTGTTCACCGTGCCGGAGGTGCCGCTGGCCGACGGGCGGATCCCGGCCGCCGCGGCCGCGCCGGTGCGGGGCTGGCTGATGGGGCTGGCCGCGGACGCCGCCGCCCGGGCCGAGGTGGTCCGCAGCACCCTGGACGGCGCGCTGCGCAGCATGGCGCAGCGGGTGCCGGCGCTGGCCCGGCAGGCCGACGAGCAGGACGCCGCCGCGGCGACGCTGCGGGACGAGGTGGACGCGGCGTACGCGGCCGCGGTCCGGGAGGTCGACGACGCCGTCCGGGGCGGGTCGGTGCTGCGCGGGGAGGTGCTCGCGCGCTGGCAGGAGTTCGTCGGCACCGGCGAGCTGCTGCGCACCCTGCAGGCCCGGGTGGGCCGGCTGCGGGACCGGATCACGTCCGCGTTCACCGGCCGGCCGCTGCCGGACGAAGAGGTCACGCAGGCGGTGGAGAGCAGCGTGGAGTCGCTGGTCCGGGCCGCGGCCGACCGCGCGGCGGAGCGGACCGTGGCCGCGTGGCGGGGCCGGCCGGGCGGCATCGGGCTGCTCGGTCCGGACGTCGGCACGCTCGGCCGGGTCTCCGACGGCTTCGGCTCGCTGCTCCGGGACGAGGTGCGCGCCTGGCAGGGCGACGTGCTGACACTGGTCTCCGAGCAGGGCGCGGAGCGGCGTACGGCGGCCCGGCTGGCCTCCTTCGGGGTCAACGGGGCCGGGCTGCTGGTGATGCTCGCGGTGTTCGCGCAGACCGGCGGGCTGACCGGGGCCGAGGTGGTGGTCGCCGGCGGCACCTCGGCGCTGAGCCAGAAGCTGCTGGAGGCGGTCTTCGGCGACACCGCGGTCCGGGCGCTGGCCGCGCAGGCCCGGCAGGAACTGCTGGAGCGGGTGGAGCGGCTGCTCGACACCGAGGCGGACCGGTTCCGGCGACCGGGTGGACGCGGCGGCGCCGGCGGCGGCGGAGGCGGCCGGGCTGCGTACGGCGGGGGCCGCGCTGGAGCAGGCGCGGCGGACCACGGTCGCGGTCAGCCGGCCCGGACCGGTGCCGGACGGCCCGATCGAGCCGGCCGGCCGGCGGCTCTGGCGCGGCGGCCGCCGGTGAGCAAGCGACCGGCGGCGCTGGCCGACCGGCTGGCCGCGCTGGACGAGGTCGTGTCGCTCGGCCGGGGCCGGCTGGCCGAGCCGGTGGTCGCGGACGCCGCCCGGGTGGCCGGCAAGGCCGGCGCGCGGCTGCGGCTCGGCGCCGGGCACACCGTGGTCGCGCTGGCCGGGGCCACCGGCAGCGGCAAGTCCTCGCTGCTCAACGCGCTGGCCGGCACGGAGGTCTCGCGGGCCGGCGTACGCCGCCCGACCACCTCCGCGGCGACCGCGGTGGTGTGGGGCGAGGACGGCGCCGGGGAGCTGCTCGACTGGCTGGAGGTGCCGCGCCGGCACACCCTGGCCGGGCCGGCCGGGGGCGGCGGGCGGGGGCCGGGGCGCGGGGGGCCGGCCGGGGTCGGGGCGCCGGTCGGTGGGCTGGTGCTGCTGGACCTGCCCGACTTCGACTCCGTGCAGCTGGCCCACCGGCTCGAGGTGGACCGGCTGGTCGAGCTGGTCGACCTGCTGGTCTGGGTGCTGGACCCGCAGAAGTACGCGGACGGGGCGTTGCACGACCGCTACCTGCGCCCGCTCGCCGGGCACGCCGGCGTGATGCTGGTCGTGCTCAACCAGATCGACCGGCTCGACCCGGCGGCGCGGGCCGCCTGCCTGGCCGACCTGCGCGGGCTGCTGGACCGGGAGGGCCTCGGCGAGGTGCCGGTGCTCGGGGCGTCCGCGGTGACCGGCGAGGGGCTGGACGCGCTGCGGGCGGCGCTGGCCGAGCGGGCGGCGGCCCGGCGCGCGGCCGTACAGCGGCTGGAGGCGGACCTGGCCCGGACGGCCGCGGCGCTGCGCCCGTCCTGCCCGGAGGCCGGCCGCCCCGGTGTCCGGAAGGAGGACCGGGTCGCGCTGGTGGAGGCGCTGACCGAGGCGGCCGGCGCGAGCACGGTCGCGGACGCGGTGGCCCGCTCGCACCGGGCCCGGGCGGCCGCGGTGACCGGCTGGCCGTTCACCCGCTGGGTGCGCAAGCTGCGGCCGGACCCGGTGCGCCGGCTGCGGCTGCCGACGGCGCCGAGCGAGCTGGTCCGCACCTCGATGCCCGGGCCGTCGGCGGTGCAGCGGGCCCGGGTCGACACCGCGCTGCGCACGCTGACCGGGCACGCCACCGACGGACTGCCCGAGCCGTGGCCGGAGGTGGTCCGCCGGGCGTCCACCGAGGCCACCGCCGACCTGCCGGACCTGCTCGACCGTACGGTCGCCGGCACCGACCTCGGGATCGCCCGGCAGCCCCGGTGGTGGATGCTCGCCGGCTTCCTGCAGGCCGTGCTCGCGGTCGCCGCGGTGGCCGGGCTGCTCTGGCTGCTCGGCCTGCTCGCGCTGGACTGGCTGCGGTTCCCGGAGCCGCCGCTGCCGCACGTCGGTCGGGTGCCGCTGCCCACGCTGCTGCTCGTGGCCGGCGCGCTCGGCGGGCTGCTGCTGGCGCTGGTGGCCCGGCGGCTGGCCGCGGGCGGCGGCCGGCGGCGGGCCCGGGTGGCCCGGCGGCGGATCCGCGACCGGGTGCAGCGGGTCGCCGACGAGCAGGTGCTGGCGCCGATCGAGGCCGAGCTGGGCGTGCACGGGCGGCTGTGCGCGGCCGTCGGGCGGCTGTCCGTCAACTGAGGTTGACGTCCCGGGCTTGTCAACGTAAGTTGACGGCATGACAACCGAGGCCGCTGAGCTGGCCGGCTCCGCGTCCAGCGGGGACCCGCGGGTCGGGCTCGCGGCGGTCGCCTCGCTGCGGGTGCTGCTGGAGTCGCTGGAGGAGCTGCAGGTGGCCAGCGCGCGGCGGAGCGGCTGGTCGTGGCAGGAGATCGCGGGCGTGCTGGGCGTGAGCCGGCAGGCCGTGCACAAGAAGTACGGCCGGCGCTGGCCGGCCCCGGGGAGGTGAGGGTCGGTGTTCGAGCGGTTCACGGTCGAGGCGCGGGAGACGGTGAAGGGTGCGGTCGTGGCGGCCGCGGAGGTGCGGGCGCCGCAGGTCGACACCGGCCACCTGCTGGTGTCGCTGTCCCGGCACGGCGGGCCGGCCGGAGTCGCGCTGCGGGCGGCCGGGGTGACCGGCGAGCGGCTGGAGCCGGAGCTGGTCGCGGCCGGCGCGCCGGCCGGCTTCGACCCGGCGGCGCTGTCCGCGCTCGGCATCGACTACGCCGAGGTCCGGCGGAAGGTGGACGAGGAGTTCGGCGCCGGCGCGCTGGACCGGGCGCTCGGCCGGGGCCGGTCCCGGCGCGGGCACGTGCCGTTCGCGCCGGAGGGGAAGCGGGCGCTGGAGCAGTCGCTGCGGGAAGCGCTCGCGCTGCGGGACCGGCACATCGGCGCCGAGCACCTGCTGCTCGGCGTGCTCGCCGACCCGGCGTTCCTGGCGCCCCGGCTGCTGGACCGGCTCGGCGTGGACGTGCCCGCCCTGCGCGCCGCCGTCCTGTCCACCCGCCCCCGCCGCGCCAGCTGACCCCGCCCCACCACCCCGCCGACCGCCGCCGCCGCCCGCCGCGCCGCCGAGTGCCGCCGCCGCCGGCCGCCGCTGCCGCCCGCCGAGTGCCGCCGCCGGCCGCCGAGTGACGGCGCCGGCCGCCGAGTGACGGCGCCGGCCAGCGAGTGACGGTGCCGGTCGGCGGGTGACGGCTCCAGCGCCGTCACTCGTGGGTGGACGCCGTCACTCGCGGCCGCTGGGTGCTGTGCTCGCCGCGCGGGCCCGGCGGTGAGTGACGGCGGCGGGAGGTGGGTGACGGCGCGAGCGGCGTCACTGGTGGGAGGGCGGCGTCAGTCGACGGGCTCCGGGGGTGGCGGGCGGCGGGTGCGGCGTCAGGGGGTGGCTACGGGGAGGGCGACGCCGGTGAGCTGCTCGGAGGTGGTCCAGAGGCGGGCGGCGAGGTCCGGCTTCCGGGCCTGGCCGGGAAGCCGGGCGGGACCGGTCGGGCCGACCAGGCCGAAGCGGCCGGTCGGGCCGTAGTAGCCGCCGTTGACCGCGCCCGGGTCGGCCGCCGCGAAGAGCAGCGGCTCGGCGCCCTGCTCCGCCTCCTGGGTCGGCAGGAACGACAGCCGGGTGCCGAAGGCGTGCCGCGGCTTGTCCTGTCCGAGGGACGCGCCGGCCGTCTGCAGGTTGGTGCGGGTGTAGCCGGGGTGCGCAGCGGTGCTGGCCAGCCGCCAGCCGCGCTCGGTCGCCACCGCGGCGAGGTGCCGCGCCGACAGCAGGTCGGCCAGCTTGGACTGCGCGTACGCCAGCCAGGTCTGGTAGCGCCGCCGCTCCCACTGCAGGTCGTCGAGGCGGATCCGGCCGATGGTGGCGAGGCCGCTGGACATGGTGGCCACCCGCGGCGCCGGCGCGGCCAGCAGCAGCGGCAGCAGCCGGACGGTGAGCGCGAACGGCCCGAGGAAGTTGGTGCCCAGCTGCAGCTCGAAGCCGTCCGCCGTGGTCATCCGGCGCGGCGGCGCCATCACCCCGGCGTTGTTGACCAGCACGTCGAGCGGCCGCCCGTCGGCGTGCAGGCCGTCGGCGAAGTCGCGGACCGAGCCCAGGTCGGCCAGGTCGAGGCGGCGCACCTCCAGCCGGGCGGCCGGGTGCGCGGCCAGGATCTCGTCCCGGGCCTGCTCGCCCTTGGCCGGTGTGCGCACCGCGAGGATGACGTCGGCCCCGGCCCCGGCGAGTCGCTTGGCCGCCTCCTTGCCGGTGCCGCTGTTGGCACCGGTGACGACGACGAGCCGGCCGGTCTGGTCGGGGACGGCATACATGCGGAACTCCTCAGACGTTTTACAGACCGGCGGTCTGTTGCTGTACGAGACGCTAGCAGACCCCTGGTCTGTTCACAACGGACCACCGGTCTGTACGCTCCGTCGGGTGACCGGGTTCCAGCGTGCGCGCAGCGAGGAGCAGCGCGGGGTGCGGCGGCGGGCGATCCTGGACGCCGCGGCCGGCATGCTGGCCGAGATGCCGGTCGCCGAGGTCAGCCTCACCGAGCTCAGCCGCCGGGCCGGGCTGGCCAAGTCCAACGTGCTGCGCTACTTCGACTCCCGCGAGGCGGTGCTGCTGGAGCTGCTCGACGACGCCTGGCGCGAGTGGCTGGCCGCCCTGGCCCGCGACCTCGCCCGCGCCCCTGGCGGCGTCGGCGCCTCTGGCGGTCTCGGCGCGCCCGGCGCTCTGGCGGTCTCGGCGCGCCCGGCGCCTCTGGCGGTCTCGGCGGCCCGGGCGGTGCCGGCGGTCTCGGTGGCCCGGGCGGTGCCGGCAGTCTCGGCGGTGCTGGGGGTGCCGGCGGCGCTGGGGGTGTCGGGGGTGGCGGGGGGGTGGGGGAGCGGGGGGACGCGGTGGCCGCCGCGGTCGCCGGCTCGCTGGCCGCGCGGCCGGTGCTCTGCGACCTGCTCGGCGCGCAGGCGGCGGTGCTGGAGCGGAACGTGTCGGCCGCGGTGGCGGCCCGGTTCAAGCGGGCCGTGATCGAGAACATCGGCACGCTGGGCGGGCTGCTGCGGGCGGCGGTGCCGGACCTCGGCGAAGCCGGTGCGGAGAAGCTGGCCGCGGCGACGGTCCTGGTGGCCGGTGCGCTGTGGGCGCACGGGCAGCCCTCGGCGGCGGTGCTGGCCGCGTACGAGGCCGAGCCGGCGCTCGCGGTCTACCGGCTCGACTTCCGCACCACCCTCACCGAGGTGCTCGCCGTGCTCGTCGCGGGCCTGCTCGCCCGCGGCGGCTGAGTCCGACCGGCGGGCCGCGGCGTCCCGGTGCCGGGCCGGACCGCTGGTGATCACCCCGGTGGCGCTGGCGGTCAGCTCGGGACGCGGGCGGCGGCGGGGGACGCGTACGCCGCGCCGGCGCGCTCGGCGATCGCCCGCACCCGGGCGGACAGCGCCTTCTGCTCCGCGTCCGGCAGGTAGGCCCGCCGGTAGCGGCGCTCATATTCCTCGGCCAGCCCGGGGTCGCGCGGCCGCAGCCAGCCGAGGAAGTGTTCCCGGACGCCCGGCCGCAGGTGCAGCATGATCGTGGTGACCGACCTCGCCCCGGCCTCGACGCAGGCGGTCACCACCTCCTCCAGCTGCTCGGTCGAGTCGGAGATGCCCGGCAGCACCGGCGCCACCAGCACGCCGGTGCGGATGCCGGCCTCGGCCAGCCGGCGCACCGCGTCCACCCGGCGGCGCGGGTGCGGCGCGCCGGGCTCGGTCGCCCGCCACACCGCCTGGTCCAGCGTGCCGATGGACAGCGACACCGACACCGAGGTGCGCCGGGCGGCCGCGGTCAGCAGGTCCAGGTCGCGCAGCACCAGCGCGGACTTGGTCAGGATGGAGAACGGGTTGGCCGCCTCGCCGAGCACCTCGACGATCCCGCGGGTGAGCCGGTATTTCCCCTCGCACCGCTGGTAGGGATCGGTGTTGGTGCCCATCGCGATCGACTCGCCGGTCCACTTCGGACTGCGCAGCTCGGCCCGCAGCCGCTCCACCGCGTTGACCTTCACCACGATCCGGCGGTCGAAGTCGTCGCCGATGTTGAGCCCGAGGTAGTCGTGCGTCGGCCTTGCGAAGCAGTACGTACACGCGTGGGAGCAGCCGCGGTAGGTGTTGATCGTGAAGCGGAACGGCATCCGGGACGCCGCCGGCACCTCGTTGATGATCCGGCGGGCGTGCACGTGCAGGAACTCCAGCCCGGACAGCCGGCCGGTGCCGCGCTCGGTGGTCATCAGGTCGTCGGAGGAGAAGAGCGAGCCCTGCCCGGGCACCTCGACGTCCGGGTCGTCGGCCAGCCGCCACCGCAGCGGCACGCCGCTCACCGGAAGTCCCGGGAGGTGGAGCGGACGGAGAGCTCCAGCTTGTCGATCCGCTCCGCCACCACGTTGGTCACCCCGTCCACCCGCTCCAGCATCCCGCGCACCACCAGCGCCGGCGAGTCCCGGGCGACCCGGCGGTGTCGCGCCCACACCGTCTTCGAGCAGATCACGTTGACCAGGCCGGTCTCGTCCTCGAGGTTGAGGAAGGTGATCCCGCTCGCGGTCGCCGGCCGCTGCCGGTGGGTCACCACCCCGCCGACCAGCACCCGCGACCCGTTGTCCACATCGGACAGACCGCGGGCGGTGAGCACGCCGGCCGCGGCCAGCCGGTCGCGCACGAACTCGGTGGGGTAGCTGTCCGGGGACACCCCGGTCGCCCACACGTCCGCCATCGCCCGCTCCACGTCGGTCAGCCCGGGCAGCATCGGCGCGTCCGCGCCCACCACCAGCCCGCCGAGCCGGTCCGGCCGGTCCTGGGCGACCGCGCCGGCCGCCCACAGCGCCTCCCGCCGGGTCAGCCCGAGGCAGCCGAACACCCCGGCGGTCGCCAGCGCCTCCAGCTGCCGGGCGGACAGGTCGGCCCGGCGGGCCAGGTCGGCCATGTCCCGGTACGGCCGGTCGGCCGCGATCCGGTCGGCCACCTCCGCGCCGATCGCCCGCACGTACGACAGGCCCATCCGGACCGCGAGGCCGGTCTCGCTGGCCGGGTCCTGCTCCAGCGTGGCCCCGGCCGCGGACGCGTTGAGGTCCGGCCCCCGGACGACCACGCCGTGCCGGCGGGCGTCCGCGACCAGGGTCTGCGGCGAGTAGAACCCCATCGGCTGCGCGTCCAGCAGCGCCGCGCAGAACGCCGCCGGGTAGTAGCGCTTGAAGAAGGCCGACGCATACACCAGGTAGGCGAAGCTGATCGAGTGGCTCTCCGCGAAGCCGAAGTTGGCGAACGCGGCGAGCTTCTCGTAGATCTCGTCCGCGACGGCGCCGGTGATCCCGTTGCCGGCCATCCCCGCGTACAGGTCGTCCTTGAGCGCGGCCATCCGCTCGTGCGAGCGCTTGGAGCCCATGGCCCGGCGCAGCAGGTCGGCGAAGGCGGGCGTGCAGCCGGCCGCGTCCATCGCCATCTGCATCAGCTGCTCCTGGAACAGCGGCACCCCGAGCGTCCGCTTCAGCGCCGGCTCCAGCAGGGGATGCGGGTAGGTCACCGGCTCCAGGCCCTGCCGGCGGCGGATGAACGGGTGCACCGAGCCGCCCTGGATCGGGCCCGGCCGGATCAGCGCCACCTCGATGACCAGGTCGTAGAACGACCGCGGCCGCAGCCGGGGGAGCGTCGCCATCTGCGCCCGGCTCTCCACCTGGAAGACGCCGATCGAGTCGGCCGCGCAGAGCATGTCGAAGACGCCCTCGTCGTCCGGCGGCAGCGAGGCCAGCTCGACCTCCTCGCCGTGGTGCCGCCGGATCAGGTCCATCGTGGTGTGCAGCACCGAGAGCATGCCGAGCCCGAGCAGGTCGAACTTCACCAGCCCGGCCGCCGCGCAGTCGTCCTTGTCCCACTGCAGCACCGAGCGGTCGGTGAACGAGGCCCACTCCACCGGGCACACCTCGGCCACCGGCCGGTCGCAGATCACCATCCCGCCGGAGTGGATGCCGAGGTGCCGCGGGAAGTGCATCAGCTCGGTGGCCAGCTCCACGACCTCCGCGGGGATGTCGTGGTCGACCGTGTCGGTCAGCGGGCCCCACCGCTCGATCTGCTTGGACCACGCGTCCTGCTGACCGGGCGCGTAGCCGAGCGCGCGGGCCATGTCCCGCACCGCCATCCGCGGCCGGTAGGTGATCACGTTGGCCACCTGGGCGGCGCGATCCCGCCCGTACCGCTCGTAGACGTGCTGGATGACCTCCTCCCGCCGGCCGGACTCGATGTCCAGGTCGATGTCCGGCGGCCCGTCCCGCTCCGGGGCCAGGAACCGCTCGAAGAGCAGCTTGTAGACCACCGGGTCGACCGCGGTGATGCCGAGCGCGTAACACACCGCGGAGTTGGCCGCCGAGCCCCGGCCCTGGCACAGGATGTCGCTGGCCACGCAGAAGTCGACGATCTCGGACACGATCAGGAAGTAGCCCGGGAAGTCGAGCTGCTCGATCAGCGCCAGCTCGTGCTCTATCTGCCGGTAGGCCCCCGGGACGCGCTCGGCCTCCGGCGGCCCGTAGCGCAGGCGGGCCCGGGCCAGGGTCAGCTCCCGCAGCCAGCTCATCTCGGTGTGCCCGTCCGGCACGTCCCAGTCCGGCAGCTGCGGCGCCACCAGGTCGAGCGCGAACGCGCACTCCAGGCCGAGCTCGGCCGCCCGGGCCACCGCGCCGGGGAAGCGGCGGAACCGCTCCGCCATCTCCGCGCCGGAACGCAGGTGGGCGGTGCCGGCCGCGGGCAGCCAGCCGTCCATCTCGTCCAGGCTGCGCCGGGCCCGGACCGCGGCCAGCGCGGTGGCCAGCCGGCGCCGGCGCGGCGAGGCGAAGTGCACGTTGCCGGTGGCCACCGTGGGCAGCCCCCGGGCCGCGGCCAGCTCGGCCAGCGCGTCGTTGCGCGCGTCGTCCAGCGGGTCGCCGTGGTGCCACAGCTCGACCGCCACGTTGTCCCGCCCGTAACGCCCGACCAGCTCGTCCAGCGCGGCGCGGGCGGCGTCCGTCCCGGCCGACCCGCCGGCCGCCAGCGCCGCCGGGACCGCGCCCTTGCGGCAGCCGGTGAGCACCAGCCAGTGGCCGTCGTGCGCGCCGGTCAGCTCGTCGGCGTCGTAGAGCGGGCGGCCCTTGGTCCCGCCGGCCAGCTGCGCGGCGCTGATCTGCCGGCAGAGCCGCCGGTAGCCCTCCGGGCCGCGGGCGAGCACCAGCAGGTGTTGCCCGGCCGGGTCGGCGTGGCCGCCCTGCGGCTCGGTCAGCCCGATCGACAGCTCCGCGCCGTAGAGCGTGCGCATGCCGTAGGCCTTCGCCGCCTCGGCGAACCTGACCACCCCGTACATCCCGTCGTGGTCGGTCAGGGCGATCGCGGACAGGCCCAGCCGGGCCGCCTCCTCGACCAGCTCCTCCGGGTGGCTCGCCCCGTCCAGGAAGCTGAAGTTGGAGTGGCAGTGCAGCTCCGCGTAGGGCACCAGGCCGGACGGCGCCGGGGCGGCGGGCGGGTCCGCCGCGACGTAGCCGCCGCGGCGCCGGGACCAGGCCGGGCTGTCCCCGCCGTCGCCGGGCTGCGTGCTGTCCGGCCGCCGGCCGGACAGCTTGCGCTCCAGCTCCGCCCACGGGATCGGCGGGTTGTCCCAGCCCATCTCGCCCCCTCTCGACCGGGGCCATGCTACTCGAACGCATGTTCGAACAGTCAACTCCGGGCCAGGTCGACCCCCGCCACCCGGCCGGCCCGGCGGGCCCGCAGCCGGGCGCCCAGCGTCACCAGCCCGAAGCCGGCGGCGTAGATCGCCGTGGTCACCACCAGGTAGCCGACCGGGGCGCCGCCGTCCCGGTCGAACGCGGCGTCGCTGCCGGCGCCCCATTCCAGCAGCAGCGCCAGCGTCTGGAAGGTGAAGACGTGCGCGAAGGCCAGCCCGTACGCGACGTACGCGGCCAGCCGGGAGCGGACCAGGTAGCCCAGCGGCAGGGCGGTGAGCAGGGTCAGGACGGCGACCATCGGGTCCTCCTCGGGAACGGGTGCGGATGCCCGGAACCCTCGCCGCCGGCGGCGATCCGGCGCATCGGCGCGGGCACGGTCCCGGCCGCGGATCCGCCGTACGTGCTGGCACGGATGCGCGGGCCGGCCGCGGGCCGCCGCCATGGGGCGGTGACCCGGACCGGGTGGGGGGTCGCGGCGGCGACCGCGGTCGCCGCCGTCGCCGTCGCCGTCCTCGCCGCCCGGGTGGCCGGCGGGCAGGTCCCGGCCGGCGGGCTCAGTCGTAGGCGGCCTCCAGTGTCCAGCGGCCGCCGTCGAGGGCGACCAGCCAGCCGCGGCCGTCCGCGGTGACCAGCTGGAAGCGGGCCCGCCGGCTCGCGGTCGCCTCGTCCCACCACCGCTCGTCCGCCGGCCACGGCCCGGTCCAGCACACCACCTCGGCCGGGGCGCGGCCGGGGACGGCCAGCACGGCCGGCGCGGCGGTGACCGCGAACCGCCCGGTCACCCCGACCGGCGCCCCGTCCGCGTCGAGCACCTCGGCGGGCAGCGGGTCCGGCAGCACCGTCGCCGGGGACGGCGCCGGCAGCCGGCCCGGCCACGGCGGGTCGGCCGGCCGGTCCGGGGTGCGCTCGTCCCCCCACGGCACCAGCCGGACCCGGTCGCCGGGACCGCGGCCGCCGCCCAGCACCGCGGTCAGCACCCGGTCCGGGCCGAGCATGCCCTGCACCCGGGCCAGCACCCGGCCGGCCCGCTCGTCCGCCTCGCCCATGCCGCCCCACAGGCCGAGCTGCAGCCCGCCGTACCGGACCACCTCGTCCGGGACCAGCCGGAGCAGCGCGATCCCGGCGGTGGGCCGCTCCACCGGATCGCCGGTCGGGCCGCCGCCGGCCCGCGGCAGCACCCGGGCGGTGCCGGTCAGCCAGCCGTCCAGCTGCCAGCGGATCCGGTCCGCGACCGCCGCCGGGGTGAGCACGCCCTCGTGCCGCCACAGCCGGGTGAGCTGCTCGCCGTGCTCGGTCTGCGCCTCGATCGCCACCCGGGTGCAGGCCAGGCCGCGGCGGGCCAGCCGGTCGTGCAGCTGCTCGGCCAGCGCGCGGGCGGCGAAGGCGGCGGTCTCCACCCGCTCGGCCGGCGGGTCCAGCTCGGTCTGCACGGCCAGCTCCGGCACCGGCGGCCGGGCGGCCAGCGGGACCGCGTCCAGCCCGCGGGCCAGCCGGTGGCAGCGGGCGCCGTCCGGGCCGAACCGGGCCAGCACGTCCCGCGCCGGCAGCGCGGCGAACGCGCCGAGAGTGCGCAGGCCGAGCCGGCGCAGCAGGCCGGGGAGGTCGGGGGCGTCCAGCGTCTCCACCTGGTACGGCGCGAGGTAGGCGCGGGAGCCGCCGCGGGCCACCACCACGCCGTCCCGGGCGGCGAGCGCGGCGGCGAACCGGCCGTCCGCCACCCCGACCGTGCACTGCGCGCGGGTGCGCTCGGCGACGTGCCGGGCCAGCCGGTCGACCACCGCGCGGTCGCCGCCGAAGTAGCGCGCCGGGCCGCGGGCGGCGACCGCGCAGACGCCCGGCCGGATCACCTCCACCCCCGGCGCCAGCTCCTCGACCGCGGCGACCACCGGCTCGAACGCCCGGGCGTCCCGGGCCGGATCCGCCGGCAGCACCACCAGCTGCGGGCAGCGCGCCTGCGCCTCGCGGCGGCGCAGGCCGGTCCGGACGCCCTCGGCGCGGGCCGCGGGGGTGCAGGAGACGACGCGGTTGGCGAGCACGACCGCGGCCGGGATGTCGGCGCCGCCCTCGGCGGCCACCCCGGCCGCGGTCATGGCGCTGACCACCGGCCAGTCCGGGCAGCGGACCACCGCGGTGCGCAGCGTCATCCCGGGGCCACCCGGCGGGCCGGTCGGGGCAGCGCGGAGGCGGGGCGGAGGCGGGCCAGCACCTCCGGCGGGATCCGCGGGCGGGTCGCGGGTGGGATCGCGGGTTGGGCCCCGACCGGGGGCGGCGGCACCGGGAAGCCGCCACCCCCGACCGCGGCTGACCGCCCGGACGGCACGGGGACACCGTCCGGACGGGGTCGGTGGACCGGCGCCGGCCCGGCCGGTCCGCGGGCGGCCGATCCGGAGGCGGCCGGTCGGTGGGCCGGTCCGCGGGCGGGTCCGTGCGCGGGTCCGGGAGCCGGCGCGGGGGCCGGTCCCGGACCGGCGCTGCCCGGTCCGGGACCGGGGCCCGCGGCCCCGCTCGGCGCCGGGACCGCGTGCAGCGGGCTCCCGCGCCGCCCCACCCGGCCCGGCCCGACCGGCGCCGGCGCGGGCGCGAGGGGTGGGGCGGCGAGGGGTGGGGCGGCGGGGGACGGTGCCGGGGGAAGGTCCGGCACCGCCCGCAGCAGCGGGGTGGGCTCGGCCCGCACGCCGCCCTCGGGCGCCGGCAGCCACAGCCGCAGCTCGCGGGCCCGCGCCGCCGCCCCGCGGCCCTCGCTGCGGACCACGACCAGGCGCGCCCGCAGGTGGCCGGAGCCCGCGCCGAGCCCCTCCCAGCTGCCGCCCGCGGCGCTCAGCCGCCGCTCGGCACCGGGCCAGCGGACCGCCCCGTACGGCACCAGGACCGCGCCGCGCTGCCGGGCCCGCGCCGCGAGCCGGCGGACGTCCCCGTCGAGGACCCGGCCGCGCGGGGCGACCACCACCACGTCCATGGCGTCGAGCAGCGCGCCGGCGACCGCGGCCCAGTCCGGCCCCGGGTCGGGCACCAGCGCGAGCCGCTCCAGCGCGACCCCGGTCTCCGCGGCGGCCACCAGGCCGAGCCCGGGCAGCCCGACGACCGCACACCAGGCCCCCTCCCGGGACGGGCCGGCGAGCAGCGCGAGCAGCAGCGAGGCCGAGCCGCGGACCGCCACCGCCGAGCCGCGGCGCAGCCCGCCGGGCGGCAGCAGCGGCTCCAGCGCGGTCAGCACCGGCAGGGGGCGCTCGCCCGCCCGCTCCACCCGCGCCTGCCGCGCGGGCGCCACCACCGCCGCTGTCACCCGTCGATACTCGAACACATGTTCGATCCGGTCAACCGGGTGTGCGTCAGATTCTGGACGGGGTCCGGGAACACTCGGCCCGGGCGGCCGACAGCGGCACGATGGCGTCGCCGCACACCCGCGGCGGCCGACACCCGAGGAGGACGCATGACGACCACGCCGGACGACCCGACCACCGCGCGGCCCGGCCGCCCGCCCGTCGTCGACCAGAACACCTGGCAGGCCGCCCGGGATGAGCTCCTGGTCCGCGAGAAGGCCCACACCCGCGCGGGCGACGCCATCGCCGCGGCCCGCCGCCGGCTGCCGATGGTCGAGTTCGACGGGACGGTCGAGGTCGTCGGACCCGACGGCCCGGTCCCGTTCCTGGACCTGTTCCAGGGCCGCGACGAGCTCGTGATCTACAAGCACATGTGGTACGACGGCGCGCCGCACCAGGGGCAGTGCGAGGGCTGCACCGCCAACACCTGGCACCTGAAGGACGCCGTCTACCTCAACGCCCGCGGCGTCTCGCTCGCCATCCTGACCACGGGCCGATGGGACGAGGTGGCCGCCTACGTCGAGTTCATGGGCTACCCCCAGCCCTGGTACTCGGTGCGCGACGTGGCGGAGCCGGTCGGCGGCGAGATGGGCTACCTCACCTGCTATCTGCGCGACGGCGACCGTGCCTTCCTCACCTATTCCACGACCGGCCGCGGCAACGAGCCGGCGGTCGGGATGTTCGGACTGCTCGACATGACGCCGTACGGGCGCGGCGAGGTGTGGGAGGACAAGCCCGAGGGCTGGCCGGAGGGGAGCCACGCGTGCTGGTACTGGCGCTCGGACCGGGACGGGACCGCCGACTGGGGCCCGACCAGCCGCCCGGTGCCGCAGTGGCGCCGCCCCGGCGCGACCCCCGAGGAGACCCTCGGCCGGCACGGCGACCCCCACTGACAGCGGGCCGCGGGGGTGGCGGGGGCGGGCTTGACGGCCGTGCTTGGATACGGGGCGTGATCGTCGACGGGTCGTGCTGGGTCGGGCGCCGCGCCCACCACTTCGACCAGCGCTGTCGCTGACGCCGCCGACCCCGCCCGCCGCGGGTCGGCCGAGCGTCCCGACACCGACCCGCCCGCGAGGACCCGATCATGCCTGTCCCGGCGACCGCCGCCGCGCCCCCGACCACCCCGACCGGCCCGACCCCTGACCTGACCGGCCGGTGCGCGGTGCTGCTGCACGCCCACCCCGACGACGAGGCCATCTTCACCGCGGCCACCATGCACCGGCTGGCCCGGGCCGGCGCCCGGGTGGTGCTGGTCACCGCGACCGCCGGCGAGCTCGGCCCGGTGCTGCGCCGGCTGCGGCCGGGGGAGACGCTGGCCGCCCGCCGCCGGGCCGAGCTGGAGCGGGCCTGCGAGCTGCTCGGGGTGGCCCGGCTGGTGCTGCTCGGCCACCGCGACTCGGGGATGGCCGGCTGGGACGCCAACGCGCACCCGGACGCGCTGGCCGCGGCGCCCACCGCCGCGGTCGCCCGCCGGCTGGCCGACCTGTGCGCGGCCGAGGGCGCCGAGGCGCTGGTGCACTACGACCCGGGCGGCATCTACGGCCACCCCGACCACGTCGCCGTGCACCGGGTCGGCGCCGCGGCCGCCGCCCTGGCCGGGATCACCGCGTACGAGGCCACGGTCGACCGGGCCCGCCCGCGCGGCCGCCGCACCCACCTGGTCGACGCCGCGGCCGCCGGCGCGCCGGTGGGCTGGGCCGCGCCGGCGACCGTGGTCGTCGCCGACCCGGCCGACCTGCGGGCCAAGCGGGCCGCGATGGGCGCGCACGGCAGCCAGGTGCCGCGGGCGGCGGTGCGCCGGGCCGGGTTCGCGGCCGCGTACGGGCGGGAGTGGTACCGGCGCGACCGACCCGGCCTGCTCGACGAGGTGGCGGCCGGCACGCCGAGGGTCGGCGGTGCGTTGGTCGGGTAAGGACGTGGGACCGACCGAGGAGGCGACACGGAGTGGGACTCCTGGACCGACTGCTGGGCCGCGATCGGGGCGGAAGCCGGGACTCCGCCAGCTGGGGCGGCGGCCGCCCCACCCCGCCGCGCGCGGGCGCCGGTCGCAGCGAGGACGAGGTGGCCATCGAGCGCTACCGCTACCTGCTGCGCACCGCCCCGCCCGAGCAGGTGGAGCAGGCGCACGCGGAGGCGTTCGCGAAGCTGACCCCCGAGCAGCGCCGGCAGGTGCTGACCGACCTGAGCAGCGAGGTGCCGCCGTCGGAGCGGGCCCGCTCCGACGACCCCCGCGATCTGGCCCGGATGGCCACCCGGGCGGAGATGCGCCAGCCGGGCACGCTGGAGCGCACGTTCAGCCGCGGCGGCATGGGCGGCGGCATGGGGATGGGCGGCATGATCGCCGGCGGCCTGCTGGCCAGCGTCGCCGGCGCGTTCGTGGGGACCGCCATCGCCGACGCCATGTTCGACTTCAACGACAGCGGCGAGGGCACGGACGCGGCCGCGGACGGCGGGGACGGCGGGGACGCCGGCGGCGAGCAGGGCGTCGCCGACCAGGGCGGCGGGGACTACGGCGGCGACTACGGCGGCGGCGACTTCGGGGGCGGCGACTTCGGCGGCGGCTTCGGCGGCGGGGACTTCGGCGGCGACATGGGAGGGTTCTGATGACGGCACCGGAGGACCGGCGCAGCGGCGAGGAGGTCGCCGCCGACGTGCTGGCCGCGCCCGGCCCACCGGACCAGGAGCTGCACCGGGACCGCCGGGAGCACGGCGGTGCCGCCGACCGGCTGGACGACGACGCGCTGGCCGAGCGGACCCAGCAGGAGCGGGTGGACGCCGGCCTGGCCGACTACGACCCGGACGCCGTCCCGCCGGCCACCGACGACCCGGTGCCGGTCGACCTCACCGAGACCGAGGTCTACCGGGAGGAGGTCGAGCAGATCGACCGGGAGGTGGCCGACGGCCGGCTGGCGACCGGCGAGCGGCCCGACTTCCCGCCGTCGAGCTACCCGGACCGCTAGGCGCCAGCCGGGCGGGTCGTGACTGTTTCGACCGGTACGGCCAGGCGGCCCCACTGGGAACCACCCGAATGCCACAGCGTCGGCCATCCGGCGCCCCTGGCCGGGGTCGGGCGGTGCTCTACCATTGCGGCGGCACACCATCCCTCTCCCCGGACGGGACGGCATGACATTCGGGCCCGGGCCGACACGCGCGCCGACCCAATCGCATCACCACCACAGCTACCAGCACGAGGCCTTCCTCTACCGCGGCGAGGCCGAGTTCCTCGACGGCCTGGTCCCGTTCGTGCGGGACGGCGTCGCGGCCGGCGAGCCGGTCATGGTCGCCGTGGTCGAGGAGCGGGCGGAGCCGTTGCGGGACGCGCTCGGCAGCGACGCCGCCGACGTGCACTTCGTGGACATGGCCGAGCTCGGGCACAACCCGGCCCGGATCATCCCCGGGTGGCAGCGCTTCCTGGACCGGCACTGCCTGGACGGGCAGCCGGTGCGCGGCATCGGCGAGCCGATCTGGCCCGGCCGGCGGGACACCGAGCTGCTCGAGGCGCAGCTGCACGAGGGCCTGCTCAACGTCGCGGTCGACCCGGACACCCCGATGTGGCTGCGCTGCCCGTACGACACCACGGCGCTGCCGGCGCCGGTGATCGAGCACGCGTACCGGAGCCATCCGCTGGTCGTCCAGGCCGGCTGGTACGCGGGGAGCCCGCTCTACGGCGGCGCCCAGTACGTCACCGACTTCCTCGCCGACGAGCTGCCGGAGCCGACCGGGCCGGTCGAGGTCCTGCCGTTCGCGGCCGAGGTCGGGGACGTGCGCGAGGTGGTGGTCCGGCAGGCCGCGACCGCGGGCCTGGACGAGGAGCGGATCTGGGCGGTCGGGCTCGCCCTGCAGGAGATGGCGGCCGCGGTGGTCCGCTCCGCCGGCACCGGGACGCTGCGGGTGTGGGTGGAGCCGGCGGCGCTGGTCTGCGAGATGCGCGACCCGGGCCCGGCACCGGCGCCGTTGGCCGGGCGGCGCCGGCCGGCGCCGAGCGAGCCGGACGACCGCGGGCTCTGGCTGGCCAACCAGCTGTGCGACCTGGTCCAGGTCCGCTCCGGCGGGGCCGGCGCGACGGTCCGGGTGGTCAGCTGGCGTCAGGCGTAGGTCAGCGGCACCGGGAAGCCGTTGAAGGCGCTGGCGTAGCTGGTCGTGTAGGCCCCCGCGGTGCCCAGCCAGACCCGGTCGCCGACGGCCAGGTCGGCCGACAGCGGCACGTCGAAGAGGATGGTGTCCTGGCTGTCGCAGGACGGCCCGGTGAGGTGGAAGCGCCCGAGCCGGGCCGAGCCGCGCGAGTCGCCGACCGGGAAGCGCAGCCGGTTGCCGCTCTCCAGCGCCTCCATGAAGCCGTTGAACGCGCCGACGTCGAGGTGCGCCCACCGCCGCCCGGCCCGGTCGGCGATGCCGATCACCGTCGCCACCATCACGCCGGCCTCGCCGACCAGCGCGCGGCCGGGCTCGACGGCCAGCTTGGCCGGCCGGTACGGCAGGTGCCGCTCCAGCGCGGCGGCGATGACCGCGGCGAAGTCGGCCAGCGGCGGCGGGTCCGCGTCCGCGTACCGGGCCGGGAAGCCGCCGCCGAGGTCGAGCATGCCGAGCCGGATCCCGTCCGGCTCCAGCGCCCGCAGCACCCGCCCGCTCTGCTCCACCGCGCCGTCCCAGGCGGTCGGGTCGAGCATCTGCGACCCGACGTGGAAGGCCACCCCGTACGGCCGGAGCCCGGCCTGCCGGGCCGCCCGCAGCAGCTCGACCGCCTCCCGCCAGCCGATGCCGAACTTGCCCTCGCTGGGCACCGTGTTGTCGCCCGCCTCGGTCCGCAGCCGCGCGTAGACGCCGGCCCCGGGCGCGTGCTCGGCCAGCTTGGCCAGCTCGGCGGCGCTGTCCGCGGCGAACCGCCACACCCCGGCCCGGGCCGCGGCGGCGACGTGCGCGGCCGGCTTGACCGGGTTGCTGTAGAGCACCTCGGCCGGGTCCACCCCCACGTCGATCAGGGTGTGCAGCTCGGCGATGGAGGCCACCTCGAAGCCGCCGCCGAGCTCGTGCAGCCGCTGCAGGACGCGCAGGTCCGGGTTGCACTTCATGGCGTAGTGCACGTCCACGCCGGGCAGCTCGGCGGCGAAGTCCGCGTACGCGCCCGCGACCCGGTCCAGGTCGAGCAGCAGGTACGGCGTCGGGTGGTCCGGCAGCGCGGCCGCCGCCACCGGGGTGGCGACCGCAACGGACGGGGCGCTCACCCGCCCACCAGCTTCTTGCGCAGCTCGTACGACGGGATGACCACGGCGTAGAAGCCGACGTCGGCGAGCAGCTTGCCGGCGATCAGCCCGATCACCATGTCGTCCCCGGCCCAGCTGGCGACCAGGAAGATCAGCCCCGGCCGGAGCACCAGCGTGTCGGTCAGCTCGGCGACCACGAAGTCGGACGACTCCGCCAGCCCGCGCCGGGCGGTCTGCCAGAGCCGGCGGCCGTGGCTCAGCCCGGCGTGCAGCCGGTAGAGCGGGGGCAGCGTCCGGCACAGCACCACCCCGTAGAAGCCGGCCGTCTCGGCCAGCGACGCGGCCAGCGCGGCCGGCGCCGGCGACCGGGTCGCCGCGTAGACCCCGACCGCGGCGACCAGCGCGCTGAGCGTGCCGACCACCTCGGCCAGCAGGTAGCGCCGGCCCCACTCCCGCAGCTTGACCGCGACCCGCCCGGTCCACGCCGGCGTCGCCGTCTGTGCCCCCGTCACAGCAGCAGGAGCCGCCAGCGGAGGGATCCGGACAATCCGCGACCGGTCCCCGCGCGGCGGGTAGTGCAGCGGGAGCCCGGCGGCGGTGCGGACGCGCGGCGCCGGCCGCTGGCAGCGCGGCGCGCCGGTCACCGGCCGGATGGCCGGTGCGCTCATCCGATCGGCTGCGGCGCGCGGGCCTCGTCGGGGTCGGGGGTGCCGAGCCAGCCGGCCAGGTCGGCGGCGGACATCGAGTGGCCGACCGCCCCGCCCTGCACGCCGCGGCAGCCGTACGACCGGACGCGGTTGAGCAGCTCGGGGGTGTCCACCCCGTCCGCCACGGTCCGGATGCCCAGCGACTGGGCCAGGTTGACGGTGGACCGGACCACCGCCTCGTCCGGCGCGCTCTGCAGCACCGAGGCGACGAACGAGCGGTCCAGCTTGAGCTCCTGCACCGGCATGGTGCGCAGCCGGGTCAGCGACGGGGCCGACCGGCCGTAGTGGTCCAGCGCCAGCCGGACCCCGAGGGTGCGGAACTGCCCGAGCGCCCGCCGGGTCCGGCCCGGGTCGACCAGCATCAGGTCCTCGGCCAGCTCCAGCTGGATCGAGGCCGGCGGGATGCCGGCCTCGCTGGTCAGCCGGGCCAGCTCGTACGGCAGCCGGCTGTCCAGCACGTCCGCGGTGGACAGGTCGACGGACACGCCGAGCTGCACCCCGCCGCGCTGCCACCAGGCGCAGCGCTGCACCGCCTCGCCGAGCAGCACCCGGGTCAGCCGCCGGGTCAGCCCGGCCCGGGCGGCCAGCGGCCGCAGCGTGGTGGAGTCGATGACGCCGTGCTCCGGGTGCTGCCAGCGCAGCGTCGCCTCCAGCTCGACCGCGGAGCCGGTGGCCAGGTCGACCTTCGGCTGGAAGCAGGCCACCACCTTGTGCGCGTCCAGCGCGCCGGACAGCTCGGGCAGCAGCCGCGGGCCGAAACCACGGCCGATGTCCAGGGCCGGGTCGTACACCTCGACGTCGGACTCGGTCGCCTTGGCCCGGCGCAGCGCGTCGCCGGCGCAGCGGATCAGGTCCGGCCCGTCGGTGGCGTGCATCGGGCTGGCCGCGATGCCGGCGCTCAGGTCCAGCTCCACCTCGACGGCGGCCACCCGCACCGGGCCGGACACCGCGTTCAGCAGGTCGCGGACGCTCTGCTCGGCCCGGGCCAGGTGGCCGTCGAAGGGCAGCAGCAGCGCGATCTCGGCGCCGCCGAGGCGGGCCGGCACGCTGCCGCTGGGCACCCGCTCGCGCAGCCGGGCCCCGAGCGCGGCGAGCAGCCCGTCGCCGTACTGGTAGCCGAGGGTGTCGTTGATCTCGGTGAGGTGCCGGATGCTCACGACGGCGACCAGCAGCGGCCGGCCGGTGCTGGCGTTGGCGGTCAGGGCCGGCAGCCGGGTGTCCAGCAGCCGCCGGTTGCCCAGCGTGGTGAGCTCGTCGGTCATCGCCTCGGTGCGGCTGCGGGCCAGCGCCCTGGTCTGCTCGAAGGTCATCGCGGTGCGCGCGCCGGCGGCGAGCAGGCAGGCGCCGGCCAGCACCACGGTGATCGGGTGCAGCTCCACGAACGCGCCGACCAGCAGCACGATCAGCGCGGCGGTGGAGAAGAGGATGGGCACCAGCAGCGCGGCCAGCCCGCGGATCACCGGCGCCGCCGATCGCTGCGGCAGCGAGCCGGCGATCGGCACCAGCGCGATGCCGACCATCCACAGCCCGTCCACCCACCGGCCGTCCTCGTACGTCCCGTTGGCGACGCCGAAGAGGTAGGCGGTGTCCGCGACGGCGAACAGCGCGAAGCCGGCGACCAGCAGCCACCAGGTCGGGTCGGCCCGCCACCGGACCATCGCCAGGGTGGCCACCGCGATCACGATCAGCACCAGGTCGCCGACCGGGTACGACAGGTTGGTCAGCACCTCCGGCAGCGAGCCCTCGGCCACCGAGATGATCTGCTTGACCGTGAAGGCGGAGAAGAGCGCGCCGACGGCCAGCGAGGTGACCAGGCCGTCCAGCCAGATGGAGGCGGGCACCCGGCGCAGCACCGAGCGGGCGAGCAGCACCAGGCCGAAGTAGGCCAGCGGGTAGAGGCCGACGTAGAAGACGTCGGCCGGGGACGGCACCGGGATCTCGTCGGCGTCGGAGAAGGCGATCGACCAGTAGACGTCGCCGGCCGCCCAGGAGATCGTGGCGATCGACAGCAGCAGCCAGGGCAGCCGGTTGCGCTTGATCAGCAGCGGCCGGGCCAGCCCGGACAGCGCGACCGCGACCAGCGCCAGGCTGTAGAACCAGGTGTCGATGCCGGCCGGGCGGGCGTCCGGCGGCAACAGCGTGCTCAACGCGTACGTCCCGGCGAGCCCGCCGATCACCCACCGGCCGACCCGGAAGGGTGTCGACGAGAGGACTCTGTCCCCGTCGGGATCCGTCGGGCTGCTTTCTGCTGCGGAGTCCATGGGGGCGCAGAGTAGGGCGTCGTGCGGCCCGCGTCACCGGTTTGGACAGGATTGATCCGGCCGCCCGGCGGAACGGCCCGATCGGGTGACACGACCCCTCCGCTGCCTCCACGGGTCTATTCGGGTCGCTGTGACACACCGTAGCGCAATATCCGGCACGGTGGGACAGATTCGTGCGTGGCGGGCCGGATGCAGTCGCACCCGGCCCGCCACGTCGCCACGCTGCGTCAGTGGGCGAAGGTGAACCAGTTGACGTTCACGAAGTCGGCCGGCTGGCCGCTGGTGAAGGTCAGGTAGACCGTGTGCCGGCCGGTCACCCCGCTGATGTTGCCGGGCACCGTGCGCCAGGTCTGCCAGCCACCGGTGTTGGCGACCGCGAAGCTGCCCACCGGCGCCGCGGTCCGGCTGTCCAGCCGCACCTCGACCAGGCCGCTCACCCCGCCCCCGGCCCCGGACGCCACCCGCGCGCTGAACTGCCGGGCCGGCGTGCTGCCGAAGTCCACGTTCGGGTAGGCGGCCCAGTCGCCGTTGGCGATCCAGCCGATGTTCTGCCCGCCGCCGGCGTCGGAGGTGCCCTCCTGCTGGATGCCGCCGGCCTGGGTGTACGACTCCGCCTGGATGGTCGAGTACGCGCTCACGCCGCCCGGCGGGGGCGTGCTCGGCGGCGGGCGTGGTCGGCGGGGGGGTGGGCGGGGTCGTCGGCGGGTTGGTGCCGCCGCCGCTGGAGTAGACCGCGACGTAGTCGACCAGCATCGGCACGCCGGGCCGGGTGGCCGCGGTCGGGCCGCCGCCGAACGCGGCCGGGAAGCCGCCGCCCATGGCCACGTTGAGGATGATGAAGTAGCCGTGGTTGAGCGCGGTGTCCCAGGTCGGCCGGTCGACCTGGTCCCGGTTGAGGGTGAAGTAGACCTGCCCGTCGCGGTACCAGCGCAGCGTCTCCGGGGTGACGCTCTTGTCCCACTCCACGCCGTACGTGTGGAAGCTGGTCAGGCAGCCCGGGCAGGCCCGCTCGCCGCTGCCCAGCCCGGTCGTCTCGTTGCAGGTGCCGGGGATGCCCGGTCCGCAGTGGAACACCCCGAAGTGGGTGCTGCGGCCGTTGATCGTCTCCATGATGTCGATCTCGCCGATGCTCGGCCAGTTGGTCGCGCCGACCGGGCGGGCCGGGGCGCCCATCGCCCAGAACGCCGGCCAGTAGCCCATCGCCTCGGCGCCGGTCACGTTCGGCTGCTGCAGCGACGCCTCGATCCGCAGCTTGCCGCCGGCCGGCGGCATGAAGTCGGTGCGCCGGGTCTCGATCCGGGCCGACGTCCACCGGCCGGAGGCGTCCCGGCGCGGGGTGATGGCGAGGTGGCCGGCGCCGTCCAGGCTGACGTTGTCGGTGCTGTCGGTCATGTACTCGATCTCGCCGGTGCCCCAGTTGGGGGCGCCGCCGGGGTAGCTGGTGCCGATGTCGTAGAGCCAGTTCGCCTCGTTGATCCGGGCGCCGGCCGGGCCGGTGAAGTCGTCGCCCCAGACCACCGACCAGCCGGCCGGGGGAGCGGGCACGGCGGCGGCCGGGGTCGGCGCGCCGGCCACGACGACGAGCGCGGCCGCGGTGGCGGCGACGGCGCCGGCGGCCAGCAGACGACGGTGCGGGCGGGACCTGGTGCGGGGTGGAGGCATCGGAGTCTCCTCGGCTCGGGCGGCCCCCCACGGCTGGGAACGGTTGGGACCGTTCCCAGCCCTGACGGTAAACAGCAGGTTTCGACGGGTCAACGACGCTCACCCATCCGGGTCAATATCGCCCGCCTTCAGGCCTGTCGTCCGACCAGGGCACCTGGATGCTGGGATCACGGGTCTTGGGAACGGTCCCAGCGCCATGCCATCATGGCCGGGAAAGCGCAGGGTGCCGGGCTCGGGCCGCGCCACGCGGTATAACGACCCCATGGCCCGGTCACCGGACTCCCCGCGAGCCCAGACGATCAAGGAGATCGCCGCCGTGGCCGGAGTCTCGAAGTCCACCGTCTCCCGGGTCCTCAACGACACCCCCGGGGTCAGTCCCAAGGCCCGCGAGCTGGTCCGCTCGGCCATCGCGCAGACCGGCTACGTGCCCAACCGGGCCGCCCGCAGCCTGGTCACCCGGGCCACCGGCTCGATCGGCCTGGTGGTGTCCGAGGCGCACGGGCGGATCTTCTCCGACCCGTTCTTCGCCAGCATGGTCCGCGGCGCCACCCAGGTGGTCCGCCCGCTCGGCATCCACCTGGTGCTGATGCTGGCCGAGGACCAGCGGGCCCGCGACCAGCTGCTGGACTACCTGCGGCACGGGCACGTCGACGGCGTGCTGTTCGTGTCCACCCACGCGGCCGACCCGCTGCCCCGGACGCTGGTCGCCGAGCGGCTGCCCGCGGTGCTCTCGGCCCGGCCGGTCGGCCGGCTGCCGATCAGCTACGTGGACGTGGACAGCGTGGCCGGCGCCGGCCTGGCCGTGGACCACCTGCTCGACCGCGGCCGGCGCCGGATCGCCACCATCGCCGGGCCGCAGGACATGCCCGCCGGGCAGGACCGGCTGCGCGGCTACACCGAGGCGCTGCGGGCCGCCGGGCTGCCGGTCGAGGAGGACCTGATCGCGTACGGGGACTTCGACCGGGGCAGCGGGGCCCGGGCGATGGAGCAGCTGCTGTCCCGCGGCGCCGCCTTCGACGGGCTGTTCGTGGCCTCCGACCTGATGGCGCTGGACGCGCTCGCGGTGCTGCGGGAGCACTCGCTGCGGGTGCCCGAGGACGTCGCCGTGGTCGGCTTCGACGACTCGGTGGCCGCCACCCAGGCCCGGCCGGCGCTGACCACGGTCCGGCAGCCGGTGGAGGAGATGGCCAAGGCGCTCACGCTGACCCTGCTGGACCGGATCGGCGACCCGGACGCGCCGATCACCTCCCGGGTCTTCCCGCCCAAGCTGGTCGTCCGCGCGTCCAGCTAGGGCCCGCGTCCGGCTCGGGCCCGCGCGTCGCTAGGGCCCGCCGCGCCGCGCGTCCGGCTAGGGCTCGACGGTCTCCGGCAGCAGGGCCAGCTCGGCGTCCCGGCGCCACTCCACCAGCAGCACGGTCGCGTCGTCCTGCAGCCGCCCGTCCTGGTGGGCCAGGATCGCCAGCCGCAGCCGGCGCAGCGTCTCCGGGGTGGGCAGCCCGGCCGCCGCCTGCCGCTCCAGGAACTCCGCCAGCCGCTCGGCGGTGAAGAAGTCGCCGTCCGCGGTCCGCGCCTCGGTGACCCCGTCGGTGTAGAAGAGCACCCGGTCGCCCGGCTGCAGCCCCTCGGTGCCGACCGTGACCGGGCCGGTGTCCACCGGCATGCCCAGCGGGGTGGCCGGCCGCGCCCGCAGCGGCCGGACTGCCTTGCCGCCGCGCAGCAGCAGCGGCGCCGGGTGGCCGGCATTGACCCAGGCCAGCCGGCCGGTGTCCAGGTCGAGCCGGGCCAGCACCGCGGTGGCGAAGCGCTCCCCGGCGAACTCGGCCCGCATCGTCCCGTCCACCGCCGCGTACGTCCCCGGCAGGTCCAGCCCCCGCCGGCGGGCCGCCCGGTACGCCGACACCGCGACCGCGGAGGTGCAGGCGGCGGTGAGCCCGTGGCCCATCGCGTCGAGCACGGCCAGGTGCGCGGCCCGGTCCTCCACCGCGTAGTCGAAGCTGTCCCCGCCGGCGGCGTAGCAGGGCTCCACCACGCCGGCCACCACCAGCCCGCGGGTGGCGAAGGTGAGCGGCGGCAGCAGGGTCCACTGCAGCTCGGCGCCCACCGTCATCGGCCGCCGCCGGCGGGCCAGCTCGTACGTGTCCCCGTACGAGCTCTTGGCCACGAGCTGCCCGGCGGCCAGGTGCGCGTACCGCTCGCAGTAGGTCAGCAGCGCCGCCGGCACCTCGCCGCCGGGGGCCGGGACGGTCACCTCCAGCACGCCGAGCCGCTCGGTGCCGTCGATCAGCGGGACCCACAGCCGGCTCCGGTCCGGGTGGCCGGCGTCGGACCGGTGGATCGAGCCGGCCGAGTAGGCCCGGCCGGCGAGGGTGCCGTCGATCCGCAGCACGGTCCGCTCCGGCACCCCGGCGCCGGTCAGCGGGACCAGCGCGGTCTGCTCGTAGTCGACCAGGTAGACCACCAGGTCCCCGATGCCCAGCGGGCGGGCCTTCGCGGCCAGCTCGGCGGCCAGGTCGCTGGGCCGGCTCAGGTGGGTGGCGGCGAGCAGGTCGCTGAAGACCGCCGCCGCGGCGGCGGCCAGCTCCGCGTCGCTCGGCCCGGTCACCGGCACATCCTGGCATCGCCGCGCGGCCGCCGGTGGCGGGGCCGCCGGCCGGCGCTGGCTAACCTGGGCGCATGCGGGTCACGCTGCTGCAGCTCGAGGTCGACGCGTCGGTGCCGTACGCGGACCGGGTCGCGGCGGTGTGCGAGCAGGTGGCGGCCTGCCGGGACACCGACCTGGTGCTGCTGCCCGAGCTGTGGGCGACGACGTACTTCGCCTTCGACGACTACGCGGCGACCGCCGAGCCGCTGGACGGGCCGACCCGGTCCGCGCTGGCGGCGGCGGCCCGGGCCGCCGGGGTGCACCTGCACGGCGGCAGCATCGTGCAGCGCGACGGCGACCGGCTCTTCAACACCAGCCTGCTCTTCGGCCCGGACGGCAGCCTGCTGGGGACGTACCGGAAGGTGCACCTGTTCGGGTACGGCTCCCGCGAGACGGCGCTGCTGACGCCGGGCACCGAGGTCGGGGCGGTGCCCACCGCGCTCGGCACGCTCGCGCTGAGCACCTGCTACGACCTCCGCTTCCCGGAGCTCTACCGGCTGCAGGTGGACGGCGGGGCGGAGCTGTTCCTGGTCGGCGCGGCCTGGCCGGCGGCCCGGGCGGCGCACTGGCAGCTGCTGCTGCGGGCCCGCGCCCTGGAAAACCAGTGCTTCCTGGCCGCCTGCGGGGCGGCCGGCCGGCAGGGCGAGGTGGTGCTGTCCGG
This sequence comes from uncultured Actinomycetota bacterium, assembly GCA_963849885.1. Lineage (GTDB taxonomy): Bacteria > Actinomycetota > Actinomycetes > Mycobacteriales > CADCTP01 > CADCTP01. The sequence continues at coordinate 64,111 of CAWKIV010000014.1, forward strand.
CCGCAGCGCGGTGGTCGACCCGTGGGGCACCGTGCTCGTCGAGGGCGGTGGCGACGCCGGGACGCTGCGGGTCGAGGTGGACCTCGGCGAGGTCGCCCGGGCCCGGAAGGACTTCCCGGCGCTGGCCGACCGCCGCCTCTGAGCCCGCCCGCCGGCGCCGCGCGGGCGGACGGGCTCAGCCGCCGGTGTCGGTCTCGCCGAGCCCGACCACCTTCGTCGGCGTCGCCGGCTTGGCCAGCCCGGGCTCCTCGCTGATCGCGAACGCCCGGGTCTCCAGCCCGGCCGGCAGCTCGATGTTGCAGGCGCTCAGCTTCGACTCGGGCACGTTGAGCCCGGCCAGCGGGACCGGGTCGGGGTCGGTCGGGCCGCGCAGGCTCCACAGCCAGTAGGTGCCCTCGCCCGGCCGGCGCGGCAGCGTCTCGGTGATCAGGCTGAGCCGGTCGTCCTTGACCACCACGGTGGCCTTGCGCTCCCCGCCCGGCGCCGAGATCACCGCGATCTCCGCCTCGCCGGGCTCGGTCAGCCGCTGCACCAGCGCGTCCCGCTCGGCCACGAACTGGCGCAGCTCCGCCTGCTGGCTGCGCAGCTCGGCCTGCTCGTTGCGCAGCTGCACGTTCCAGGCGCCGAGGCCGGCGAGCACGGCGACGCCGGCGGCCGCGGCGCCGGTCAGCCAGCGCCGGCGCCGCGGGGTGAGCGGCACGACCTCGCCCCCGACCCGGTCGGCACCGGCCGGCCCGGCGGGCGGCTCGGGCGCGTCCGCCGGGGCGCCCGCCGGCCGGCGGGGCTCGGCGGCCGCCGCCTCCAGGATCCGCCGCTTCAGGTGGCGCGGCGGCGTCTCGTCCGGCACCGCGTACGCCAGGTCGATGACGGTCCGCACCGCGTCGCGGACCGTCTCGCTGCACCGGGGGCAGGTCGGCAGGTGGGCCCGGACCCTGGCCTCGTCCTCCGGCTCCAGCGCGGACAGCGCCCAGCCGACCGCGAGCGCGTCCCAGTCGGCGTGCTCGCCGGCCCCGGGGAGGTCCCACGTCTGGTCGGTCACCGGGCACCCCCCGCCCCGGCCGGCCGGTCCAGCGCGTGCCGCAGCATCCGCATGCCGGCGAACAGCTGGGTCTGCACGGTGCCGACCGGCGCCCCGGTCCGCTCCGCGATCTCCTGCTGCGTCCGGCCGGTGTAGTACGCGAGTGCGACCGCCTCCCGCTGCGCCGCCGGCAGGTCGGCCAGCGCCGCCCGCACCCGCCGGCCGTGCTCCCCGGCGCCGGCCGGCGGGACCGGCTCCGGCTCGGGCGGCGGCCGGGTCCCCTGCCGCCGGGCCGCCTCGACCGCCTTGCGGTGGGTGCTGGCCAGCAGCCAGCAGGGCAGCCCGCCGTGCTCCGGGTCGTACCGGCCGGGCTCCCGCCACAGCTCCAGGAAGACCTCGCGGACCACCTGCTCGGCCGCCGCCGGCCCGCCGGCGACCCGGCAGGCCAGCGCGAACGCGGTCCGGCCGTACCGGTCGTACAGCGCCTCCAGCGCGCCGTCGTCCCCCTCGGCCAGCCGGCGGACGAGCGCGCCGTCGCCGTCGTCGGCGTCGACCGCCGGCCGCGGCGTCGGGATCGTCATGCTGGCCGTCCTCACGAGTAGCGTTCGGACGGGGTCGAGGACCGGTTCGCCGGCCCGCCTCCCCGTCGGCGGACAACCCTATAAGGCCGACGCGCCTTACCCGCCAGTACGCTCGTCCTGCCGGCGGGAGCGGAGCCGGCGTGCCAGGATGCGTCCGCGCCGGGCCGCGGGGGCCCGGTCGACCCGGCCGGGAGGACCGGTGCCGCTGACCACCACCCCGGAGCGGGTGCTCGGCTTCCGCCTCCGCCGCCACCATCTCGGCCGCCGGCTGGCGCTGCGCTCGCTCGGCGCGGCCGCGACCGCCTGCGGGATCCGCAACAGCCCGCCCGGCTCGGCGCTGACCGCGCTGGCCGCGCGGGTGACCGGGATGTCCGCGGTCTCGGCGGCGGCGCTGGTGGAGGTGATCGGGCCGCGGCTCACGCCGACGCTGGTGCTCCCGGCGGACGTGGCCGTCTTCACGGTCGGCGCGCTGCCGCCGGACGACCGCTCGCTGCGCGAGACGCTCGGCGACAACACGGCCAAGGCGCTGGCCGGCGCCGGCCTCGGGCTGGCCGACGCGGTCCGGGCGGCGGCGGAGGCGGCGCGGGCGGCGCTGGCCGGCGGTCCGCTGGCCCGCGGCGAGCTCAGCGCGGTGGTGACCGCGCAGCTGCCGCCGGCGATGTCCGCGTGGTGCCCGCGGTGCGGCTCGCGGCACGTGAGCGACACCCTGTTCCGGGCCGCCGGCGCCGCCGGGGCGTACGCGCTGGAGCCCCGCTCCGGCCGCGGGGTCACCCTGCGCCGGCTGGAGCTGCCGGACCCGGACCCGGAGGCGGCGCGCCTGGAGCTGGCCCGCCGCTTCCTGCGCTGCTACGGGCCGGCCACGCCGGCCGACCTCGCCGGCTGGATCCTGGCCGGGCCGTTCGACGCCCGGGCCCGCTGGGCCGCGCTGGCCGGCGAGCTCGCCGAGGTGGGCTGGGCCGGGCGGACCGGGTCGGTGCTCGCCGCCGACGTGGCCGCGCTGCGCCGCGGCACCGTGCCGGCCGGGCTGCGGCTGCTGCCGCCCGGCGACCCGTACCTGCAGTCCCGCGACCGGGCCGCGCTGGTCCCGGACACCGCCCACCGCAAGCGGGTCTGGCCGTCCCTCGCCGCGCCCGGCGCGCTGCTGCTGGACGGCGCGCTCGCCGGCACCTGGCGGTCCCGGGTGCAGGGCGACACCCTGCGGCTCACCGTGGCGCCGTTCGGCCGGCTCCCGGCCTCGACGCGTCCCGCGCTCGACGCCGAGGCCGCCCGGCTCGCGCCGCTGCGCTCCTGCGCCACCGCCACCGTCGCCACGGAGTCCTGACCCGCCGCCGACCCCCGCGCGGTCAGGTCGCCGGGGCGGGGAAGGGGGTCAGCGGGTCGGCGTCGAGCCGGAAGGTGCGGTGGCGGGGGTCGAGCTTGGTCTCGGGGACCTCCTCGTACACAGTGGACGACGGTGGTCCGCCCTCCTCGCTGACGTCGAGGTCGAAGCGGCGGGTGGTGCTGACCAGCCCGTCCGTCGCGGTCACCACGGCCACCCAGCGGCCCTGCGCGTCGACGGGCACCTGGATCTCGAAGGTCGGGGCGGGGTCGTCGAGCGAGACGACCTGGAGGCCGGGCGGGGGGTTCTCGACCTGCAGGTCGACGCCGAGCAGGCCGGCGGGGCTGACCTTGACGGCGTCCACCCGCACCACCGGGGCGTCGCCGGGCTGGACGTGCAGGTTGGCGAGCGGCCCGATCGCGGGGGAGAGGCCGGCCAGCGGCAGCCAGGCCCGGTCGAAGCGGCGGGGGTTGGCGGCGGGCGCGCCCCAGACCGGCCAGTTGGCCGCCTCCCCGTAGCCGATGCCGCTCATGTGCACGCTGACCGTCACGTTCTTCCCGTCGACCACTATCACCTGGGTGAGCAGCATCGCGGCGATGATCGCCGCCTGCTCGTCGTCGCCCCAGTCGCCGGCGTCGGGTCGGGTGTGGACGGCCGCGGCGATGTCGTACAGGGTCTGCATCTCGGTCAGGTTCATGCGGCTGGCGCCGTGGCCCAGCCACTGGGCCTGCTTGTCCCGGATGCCGAAGACGTGGTGCGGGTTGAACACGTGCTGCCGCTCCGCCATGGCCACGGCCTGCTCGGAGGTGAAGACGTCCCCGATGGTGCAGTCCCGGGAGAACGGCGTGCCGTCGGGGAGGCGGTCGGTGATCGGCCGGACCGCGCCGTTCACCCGCCACGGCGTGGAGAGCAGCTCGCGGAGCCGGGCCCGGGTGAACTCCCACATCCGCGCCGTCATCACCGGGGAGGTGCGGGACGCGTAGAGGATCCGGTGCGTCCAGTGCCACGACTTCAGGCTCTCGCCCAGCAGGGAGTCCTGCTGCGACGCCACCGGGTCGACGCCGGCCGCCTGCGGCCGGCGCAGGTCGACCCAGTTGCCGTCGTCGTCCTCGAAGGCCACCCAGCCGGTGTACTTGCGGTGGCCGGGGACGTAGTGCGGCCCGGCGGCCCCGACCCAGTCCTCGTGCGGGCGGATGCCGAAGCGGCCGAACAGCTCCTCGAACTCCGCCGGCTCGGTCGCCGCCAGGTAGGCCAGGAACGCGCCCAGCTCGCCGGGATAGGCCACCGCGTCGTCCCAGAAGTTGACCGGGTTGCCGCCGCCCGCGCTCTTCATCAGGCCGAGCGTCCAGTGGAACGGCCCACCGGAGGTGATCGCGGTGTCGTAGCCGTTCAGCCCGTCGAAGTAGCCCATCGACTCCACTTCGGACACTGCGCGGGCGACCCGGAACGTCGACCAGAACGCCGGGTCGTCGGCCCGGCCCGGCAGCGCGGCGGCGGCGGTGGCCGGAGTGATCTCGGCCGACGGGTACAGGTAGGCCGACGTCGGGTCCTGGCCGGTCTGGAAGGCTCCGGCGCCGCCCCAGTCCTTCGTGACGTACCGGCACAGCACCATGGGCTGGCCCGGGCGGTACGGCTCGACGGTGGCCCGCCCGGTGTGGTCCCAGACGACGAACGAGCCGGCTCTGACCTGGCGGGCCCGCCAGACGTTCTGGTCGTTGAGAGGGGTGCCGGCGAGCACGGTGGCGGTCCGGCTGGTGGTCGGGCCGGCGTCGCGCAGGGCGGTGAGCTGGGCCGACGAGAGCGTGCGATTCTCCACCACCACCGGGCAGTGCCATTCCCGCTCGACCCACATCTTCAGCAGCTCGCGGGTCTCGGCATTCAGCACGCCGCTGCGCGGGCCGGTGTACGGGTGGTCGTTGGGCACCGGGACCAGCGTCGAGCCGAGGCTGCGGCCGCCGGCGCCGGGCCGCGGCTCGGTGCCGACCGGCGTGCGGGCCACCTGGGCCATCGAGGCGTAGATCTGGAACTCGCGCAGCGCCGCCTCCAGCCAGGCGCCGAACCGGCGGCGCGCCGTGGCGGTGCGGGCGGCGTTCTGGGGGGTGCCGTCGGTGGCGAGCAGGTCGGCGTCGGCCAGCGGCCCGAAGCCGACCGCCGCCAGGTCGTCGCGCAGCTCGCCCACGAACCGGGGCGTCGCCGCCGCCGACGCGAACGTGCCGGTGAACTCCACCCCGCCGTGCACGTACGTCTGCTCGGCCCGTACGGCCGGGTCGGGGTCGCGGTCGGTCGGGTCGGGGCCGCCGGCCGGCGGGACGCGCGTGTAGCGCAGGTCGTGGCCGCCGTACGCGAGCTCCTGCGCGCCGAGGTCGAACGCCACCGTGCCGAACAGGCCCTGGTTGACGGCGTCGAGCACAAGCTCCAGGTAGGTCAGTCGCCGGTGGTCGTGGACCCGGAACGGCGGCCGCACCGCCGCGTCCGGGTTCAGGTCGGCGAAGAGCGTCTCGGCCTCGCGCTGCCAGGCCCGTTCGAGCTCACGCGCCTCGTCGTCGGGGAACGGCGGGTCGACCGGCACCCCGGTGGCCACCTCGCCGGTGAGCCGGGCCTGCACCGACGGGAGCGCGTCCCCGTCGAGGAGCCGGCCGGTCGCCTCCTCGACCAGGAAGGCCTCCAGGCCGGCCCGGTCCCGCAGCGCCGCGGCGGCGATCGGCCGGCCCAGGTCGCGCAGCGCCTCGGTGGTGGCGCCGCTGCCGTCCACCAGCTCGCCGGGGAAGTCCCACAGCGCCGGGTCGAGCACCGACACCAGGCCGGTCAGGGTCGGCCCGGCGTCCTGGTGCGCGGCCGCGATGGCGCCGGCCAGCCCGGCGACGGCGTCGTCCTGGGCGTCGAGCAGAGCGCCCACGACGTCGACCGGCGCCGCGGCGTTGCCGAGGTCGAGCACCAGGTACGTGCCGTCGGCGGCGTCCACCACCTGGCCGGCGGGCGGCGGGACGGCGGTGCCCCGAAGCCCCGGCCGGGTGGGCAGCCGGATCGCGGCCACCAGCGAGCCGGGGTCGACGAGCCGGGCCACGTCGTAGTCGGCGGCCGGCACCACGCCGGCGACCCGAGGGGCCAGCACGATGTCGAGGACGTCGCCGCCCCCCGGCGGGATGAGCAGCACCCCCTCCGGCTGGTAGCCGGCGACGGCGGCCAGCGCGAGCGACGGGTGCAGGGCGGCGTGGATCGCGCGGAGGTCGTCGTCGCCAACCTGGCGGCCCGACCACTCGACGGCGTCGGCGGCCGGGGCGTCGGCGTCGCGGCGGCCCAGCTCCTGGATCTGGGCCAGCAGGAAGGCGTCCGGCATCGTGCCCCCAGAGGGCGGTGCGGTCCGCGGGGTGCGGCCGCCCGCGGTCAGAGCGTACGGCCGGACGGGATCATCGGGGCCGAATCCCGTGACGGCGGACACCGAGATCAGTAAGGTCCCTCGCAGGCGTCAGCCGAGCCCGGGGTGGTCCGATGGCCGATCCTGCTGTGGGTTCTGTGCTCGCTGCCCTGGTGCGGTGCTTCGCGCCGCTGCCACCCCTGCTGCGGGACGAGGCTCGCTTCGCCGGCTTCGTCCGCTCCCTCGATCCGGCCGTCCGCTTCGACGTCGCCGCGCTGGCCGCGGTCATCGGCGACCTCGCCGGCCCGGCGGCGGCCGTCGCCGGCGCGGTCGACGACGCGGCCGCCGCCGCCGGCCGCCTGGGCTCCAACGACCCCGACACCCGGGCCGACGCGGCCGAGACCCTGCTCGACGCCGCCGTCACGGTGGCGGGCCAGCTCTCCGCGGTGGCCGCCGTCGTACCGGACTGGGATCTGGCCGAGCTCGGCCTCGGGCCCGAGCACCGGGACCCGGCATTCTGGGCGGCGCTGCTCGCCACCGCCTTCGACCGGCTCGTGATCGAGGCGCTGGAGCAGCAACTCCCCGTGCTGCACGGGCTTCTCGCGCTCGCCGGGATCATCGTCCGGGACGCCGACGGGACGCTCCGGCTGCGCCTCGACGCGGTCGGGCCGGCCGTGGCCGACCTGCCGGGCACGGTCGCCGGCCAGGCCGGCTGGGGCGGCCCGCTCTCCCTCGACTGGCTCACCGGCCCGCTGAGCGACGCGGTGGCCGACCTCGGACTGGACGGCCGGGTCCGGCCGCTGCGCCCGGCGCTGGCCGAGCTGGTGCCGGCACCGCAACCGGCCGCCGCCCGGGCGGTCGAGGTGCCGTTCGTGTCGGGGTTCCAGCCCGAGCTGGGGGCGCTCGCCGAGCTCGGGGTGATCCTGGCCGCGGTGTCCGCGGACGGCGGCACGCCGGCCGACGCCCTGCTGGTGGCGAACCTCGCCTGGGGCGCGTCGTCCCTGTCGGCCACGACGGCCGGCGGCTGGACGCTCACCGTCGCCGGCACCGCCGAGCTCAGCGGCGCGCTGGCGCTGCTGGTGGAGCCGGGCCGGACCACCGACGTGAGCGGCGGCGGCGCCGGCTCGCTCGGCGTCACGGTGGCCAGGACGCCCAGTCCCCGGTGGCGCCCGTTCGGCACGCCGACGTCGACCCGGCTCGAGGTGGGCTCGGCCGCGGCCGGCGTCGAGCTCGTCGCCGGCGCCGATCGGGAGGTGGTCGTCTCGGCGGGCGTCGGCGACGCCGAGATGGTGCTGGCCACCGGGTCGCCGTTCCTGGCCACCCTGCTGGGGGCCGAGCAGCTGTCCGCCCCGTTCGCCCTGGAGCTGCGCTGGTCGTCGGCGTCGGGCTTCACGATCGCCGGGTCGCTGGGCGTCTCCATCACCGTCAACCTCGACCGCGACGTCGGCCCGGTGTTCCTCGACCGGCTGGAGATCGCCGCCGTCGTGGGGGACGCCGACGGCGCGGCCCTGGAGCTGTCGTCCCGGCTGTCCGCGACCGCCACCCTCGGGCCGGTCACGTTCGCGGTCGACGGCCTCGGCGTCGCCTTCGGCATCGGCCCCGCCGACGGCGGTGCGGACAGCATCGGGCCGCTGCTGCTGCGGGCCAGTCCGGTGCCACCCCGGGGCTACGGCGCCACGCTGGTCGCGCCGCTGTGCTCCGGCGGCGGCTTCCTCTTCATCGACCGCGAGGGCCCGCGCTACTCCGGCGCCCTCGCCATCGACATCGCCGGCGTGGGCATCACCGCCTTCGCGGTCGTCGACACCGAGCTGCCGGGCGCCGGCTGGGCGCTCTACGCGACCCTCACCGCCGACTTCCCGGTGCCGATCCCGCTCGGCTTCGGCTTCACCCTCGCCGGCGTGGGCGGCATCCTCGCCCTCAACCGCACCGTCGACGTCGACGCGCTGGCCCTCGGCCTGCGGGCCGGCGCCGCCGACGCCGTCCTCTTCCCGGACGACCCGGCCAAGGACGCGCTGACCCTGCTCGGCAACCTCGACCAGTGGTTCCCGATCGCCGACGGCAGCACCGTGATCGGCCCGGTGGCGAAGATCGGCTGGGGGGTCCCGGAGCTGGTGACCGTCCAGCTCGGCGTCGTCGTGGTCGTCCCCGACCTCATCGTCATGCTGCTGGCCAGCGTCACCGTCGTCCTGCCCGACGCCGACGCCGCCATCCTCACCCTGCACGCCGACGTGCTCGGCGCCGTCGACGTCCCGGCGGCGACCGTCACGGTGGTCGCGTCGCTCTACGACTCGACGCTGCTGGGCCTGTACGACCTCAGTGGCGACGTCGGCTTCCACGCCGCGCTGTCCGGCCAGCCGTTCTTCGTGCTGTCGATCGGCGGCTACCACCCCGAGTTCACGCCGCCCGGCGCCCTGCCGTCGTCGCTGCTCGACCTGCGGGTCATGCGCTTCGCCGTCGAGCTCGACGAGCACGTCTCGATCAGCCTCGAGTCGTACCTCGCCATCACCTCGAACACGGTGCAGTTCGGCGCCCGGCTCGACCTCGAGGCCTCGGTCGAGGTGCTCTTCACCACGTACACGGCGCGGGGCTGGGTGGGCTTCGACGTGCTGCTCACGCTCATCCCGCTCTCGCTCAGCGCCCAGCTGACGGCCGGCGTCGCGGTGTCCGCGGGGGACCGCGAGCTGTTCGGCGTCGACCTGAGCCTGCACCTGCAGGGTCCCGACCCGTGGCACGCCGTCGGGCGCGCGGTCTTCGACTTCTTCGGCTTCCACGTCGACCTCCTCTTCGACATCGGTCACCCGCCGGCCATCCCGCCGCGCGATCCCGTCGACGTCGGCGCCCAGGTGCGCGCCGCGCTGGACGACGACGCGGCCTGGCAGCCCGGCACCGGCGGCGCCGACTGGGCGGCCGGACTGGTGACGACTCCGGTGCCGGACGGGACGGCGGGCGGCGACTGGACCGGCCCGTCGATCCGGCCCGACCAGTCCCTGGTGGTCCGCCAGTCGGTGGCCCCGCTCAACCGCGAGCTGACCGCGTTCGGCGAGCTGGCGCCGATCGCGTCGACGGTGTCGCTGACCGCGCCCACGATCGGGCGGGTGGTGGACGGCACGCCGGACTGGGTGGACGACTGGTTCGCCCCCGCCCAGTTCGACCGGCTGGCCGGGGCGGCCCGGCTGTCCTCGCCGTCGTACGAGCTGATGACCGCCGGCGTGGTGCTGGCCGACGACGCCGTCGACCTGCCGGCCGACCCGGCCGGCCAGTGCCGCTCGGTGTCGCGGCTGCCCGAGGAGGACGTCTACGGGCCGGTCGGCGCCGCGCGGACCCAGCGGTCGCGGGTCGCCTTCACCGCCGCCGCGGCCCCGGCCCGACCGCTGCGGCGGGGCGTCGGGACGCCCACCGTCCGCCGGCTCGACGGCACCGTCCTGCCGCTCGGCGACGTGGCCGTGACCACGACGCGGTACGCGGTGGTGGACCGCACGGACGGCCGGTTCGCCCCGGTCGGGGGTCCGGCCCGACCGCCGGGCCCGGCGGGCGGCGTGGACCTGCCGCGGGGCCCCGGGACCGGCTCCGGACTGCCGCAGGGCCCCGGGACCGGCCCGGGCCTGCCGCGGGGTCCGGAGATCAGCACGATCCTGCTGCCGCCCCCGCCACCTCCTGGTCCCGGCGCCGGGCTGCCGTTCGCCGTCGCCGTCCGGTCGCTGGGCGGCCCGGCGACGGCCGACCGGAGGGTCGTCCCCCTGCATGCGGTGGTGGCCGGATGACCGAGCTGCACTTCCTGCCGTACCAGCGCCGGGGCGTGATCCGCTCCGTCACCCGCGCCGACACCGGCTCCGGTTCGCTGCCCGCCGCCACCATCCGGGCCGCGGTCACGGTCGACGGGACCGAGGTCGAGCGGGACGTCCGCATCCTCGGACCCGACACGGTGGCGGCGATCGGGCCGGCCGAGATCCGGCGCCGCTACCCGGCGCCCGGCACCACGGGGGCCGAGGTGGCGTGGTTCCCGCTGGCGGAGCTGGCCTCGGCCGACCTCCCGTGGCGCTACACGCCGGCCGCGCCGGGGCCGGACGGCCGGCTCCGGCCCTGGCTGGTGCTGGTCGTGGTGCCCGAGGACGGCGAGGACGTCACCTTCACCTCGCTGCCCGGCGGGACCGACCGGTTGACGGTCGGCGGCGCGGAGCGGGCGTTGCTGCCGCCGCTGGGGGAGTCGTGGGCGTGGGCGCACGTGCAGTCGAGCGTGCCGGCGGCCGACCTCGACGCCACCGCCGCCACCGACCCGGCGGTCACCACCGCCCGCCTGCTCGCCCCGCGCCGGCTCGAACCCGACCGCAGCTACCGGGCCGCCCTCGTCCAGGCCTTCACCGTCGGCGCCGACGGCACGCTCGCGCCGGCCTGGACGGACGGCGGCGGCGAGCCGCGGGACCTGGTGGTCCACGACTCCTGGACGTTCTCGACCGCCGCCGACGCCGCCACCTTCGAGCTGCTGTGCGAGCGGCTGCGGCCGGCCACCGCGGTCGGGTCGCTCGGCCTGCGCGACGTCGACGTCACCAGCTCCGGTGTGGACGTGGACTGGGACGTCCCGGCCCCGGTGCGGAACGCGGTCGGTGGCGCCCTCTGGGACCTCGACGCCGCCTCGCCGCTGCCGCCGGTCGGGACCGAGGACTTCCGGGCGGCGACGCTGCCGCTGCTGACGGACGCGCTCGCCCGCCGGGCCGACCGCCCGGTGCCGGCGTCGTACGACCCGCTCCGCGACGACCCGGCCATCACCCTCCCGCTGTACGGGCAGCACCAGGCCGAAGGTGGGTCCGGCGCCACCGAGATCCCGGACACCGGCTGGCTGCTGTGGGCCAACACCCGCACCGACCGCCGCATCGCCGCCGGCCTCGGCGCCCAGGTGGTCCGCCGCAACCAGGAGCCGCTGCTCGCCGCCGCCTGGGACCAGGCCGGCCAGCTGCGGGAGGCCAACGACGAGCTCAACCGGGCCCGGCTCGCCGCCGAGATCGAGCGCACCTGGCAGGCGCGGCTGACCGGCACGGACGACGGCGACGTGGTCTCCGCCGCCGGCCCGGTGCTCACCTTCGCCAAGTTCGGCGGGCGGCCGGCGCTCGTCGCGCTGCGGTCGAGCGCCGCGCCGGTCGCCATCGCGGACGCCGCCTGGCTGCGGCACGCACCGCGGCCGCCCGGCACCAGGCCCTCGACGGCGATGCTGCGGGCGACGGCCGACTCGACCGGCGGCTTCGCCGCCAGCCTCGGCTACCAGCCGTCCGGGGCTCCGGCCGGCTGCTTCCAGGCGGATGCGACCGGGCCGACCGGCGGCACCTTCGACGGCGTCCTGACCAGCGGCGCGCTCGAGCACGTGGCGACACACACGCTGCCGGTCACCCTCGGCCTGGACGACCTCCGCTCGGCCGCGCGCCGCCCGGTGGCCCGGGGCCGGCCGCACCCGGCCGCCGCCGCCGTGCTCACCCGGCTCCGCTCCCGGGGCGCCGGGGCCAGGGCGGAGACCGGGGGGCAGCCGGGGATCCCCGACGACGTCATCGAGATCCCGGGGCACACCACCTCGCTGGCCGACGTCAGCACGCTGGCCACGGCGGTGGCGGCGCTCGACCCGCTGGAGCTGGGCCGCCGCGGCGTGGTGGCCCGGGTGGCCGCGCTCGGGCCGCTGCTCGGCGTCGGCGAGCTGCCCTGCCGGGTGCGGATCGGGCCGGTGTTCGGCGACCCGCTGTTCTGGGACCTGCTCGACGTCGACCGGGACATGGTGCTGCCGGGTGCGGCCGGGTTCCCGGACAACGGCGTGCGCCTCGTCGGCGTCAACGGCGCCTTCGTCGCCTCGTTCCTGCTCGGTGCGAACTACGAGATGGCGCAGGAGCTGCTGTGGCGCGAGTATCCGGCCGACCTGGGCGCCACCACGTTCCGCCGCTTCTTCGACCACCTCGACGGCGAGGACGACATCGAGCCCATCGAGACGTGGCCGGCCGCCGCGACCCTGGAGAGCCTGGCCGGCTCGGTCGGCACCTCGTCGGTGATCGTCGTCCGCGGCGACGTCGTCGCCCGCTACCCCGACCTGCACGTGTTCGTGGCGCCCGGGGTGGGCGGCGAACCCCAGCTGGGCACCGCGCTGGCGCCGACCTTCGAGGGCCTGCTCGGTCGGGACATGCGGTTCTTCGGCTTCGACGTCAGCACGGGTGACCTGCGCGGCGAAGGCGCCGGGGAGGAGTGGTTCGTCGGCTTCGAGGAGCGGGTGGCGGCGCCCCGCTTCGGCCTCGACCTCGGCCGGGCAACGGCGCTGGACACCTGGGACGAGCTGACCTGGGCCCAGTTCGGCGACGCCGTCAACGTGCCCGCGACCACGGTGCCCGGGCTGCCGTCGCAGACGATCGACGACGTGACCTGGGGGCGCAACAGCGCCCACCTCGGCGCCGCGGTGCACCGGCGCCCGTACCGGCGGCTGTTCCCGGCGACGACGCTGGTGCCGGCATGACCGGCCCCCGCCCCCCGCGCCCGCGGCCCGGCGGGGGCGACGAGCCGCGTCCGCGGCCCGGCGGGGCGGCGAGCCGCGACCGCGCCCCGGCGGAGCGGACGAGCCGCGACCGCGGCCCGGCGGGGGGGACGAGCCGCGACCGCGCCCCGGCGGAGGCGGACGAGCCGCGTCCCGCGACCGCGGCCCGGCGGGGGAGACGAGCCGCGTCCGCGGCCCGGCGGAGCGGACGAGCCGCGTCCGCGGCCCGGCGGGGGCGACGAGCCGCGTCCGCGGCCCGGCGGAGCGGACGAGCCGCGACCGCGGCCCGGCGGCGGCGACGTACCGCGTCCGCGTCCTCGTCCCGGCGGCGACGCGCCGGGCCCGGCCGGTGGCGGAGCGCCGGGGCGGATCGAGGACGGCCCGCCCACGGACGGGCCGTTCGAGGACGGGCTGCCGGGGGGCGGGATCCCGACCGGCCCGGACGACGTCGTCGCGGATCTCGACCCGGGACTGCCGGTCGCCCTGCTCCCGGTGCGGCTGGAGGTGCGCTTCCTGCCCGACCGGCCCGGCGTCGACCCGACCGAGCTGGTGGTGCGGATCTTCCCGGACGCGGTGCACGTCGACACGCACGACCCGGCGCTCATGGCCACCGAGGTCGAGCTGGGCCACCGCTACTGGGAGGAGGTGTGGCGCGGCGGCGGGGACGCCGCCGCCGTCTCCGAGGCCCGGCGCTGGCTGGCCGCCGACCTCGGCGCCACCCGCGCCGCCCACGTCGCCCGCACCACCGCGCCGACCAACCCCGGGCAGGCGCCCACCACCGCCGTACCGCCCGGCGCTCCCCTCAAGCCGCCGCCGACCTGGCCGGCGGTGGCCGAGCGGACGGCGCCGGCGCCCGGGCGGGCCCGGCTGCTCCCGGCCCGGTGGGCCGCGTACGTGGAGTTCGAGGGCCAGCGGGCCGGCCCGTTCTGGGCCGAGCGCGGCGTCGCCGCCGACCTCGCCGTCACCCCCGGCCTCGTCGAGCTGCCCGACGGCGCCGACGCACGCCGGTTCCTGACCGAGCAGGGCCTCGGCTGGCTGACCGACGTGGACGCGGCGGTCGAGGCCGGCATGGCCATCCGGATCCCGCTGGACGCGCTGCCGGACCTGCCGGGGCAGGGCTACGACCGCCTCGTCGTGGTCGGCGTGGCGGCCGGCGACGACCACCACACGGCGCTGGCGGAGCTGCTGGAGGCCCACCGCGCCACCCAGGGCCTCGGCATCCTGCCGCCGGGCACGCCGACGAACACGACGGCCACGGCCACCGGCATCGGTCCGGACAGCGACGACCTCGACGCCTACTTCGACGCCGAGCTGGACCCGCCGCGGGGCGTGCCGCTGCGGTTCCTGCGCGAGCCGGCCGACCTGTTCCAGCTCGGCGCCGCCGACGCGACCGCCATCGCGCTCGGGCTGGCCGGCTGGACCGCGCTCGACCGCACCCGGCACGCCGCCGACCCCTCGGCCGAGCTGGCCCGCGCCGCCAACCAGGTGCTGTGGCCCGCCGCCCTGGGCGGCTGGTTCGCCGGGCCGCTGTCCTGGGCCGACGGCACGCCGCTGCTCGACACCACCGACACGCTGCTCACCCGCGACTGGGTGACCGACTTCGTCCGCCCGGAGGGACCGCTGCCGACGCTGCGGGTGGGCCGCCACCCGTACGGGATCCTGCCCGTCCGGACCAACGGGCCGGTCGCCGACCCCGGCACCACCCTGGAGTCACTGGAGGACGTGCTCGCCGGCATCGAGAACAGCCTGCGGGGCTTCGAGGACGCGGTCCCGGTGCTCTCGCCCGACGTGACCGACCAGCCGCCGGGCTCCAATCAGGATGCGGCGGAGGTGGCGTCCGACGTCGGCGGCGTCCTCGGCGCGGTGCCGCACCTGCGCCGGTTCGTGCTGCGGGCCGTCGACGAGGCGCGCGACGAGACCGCCGACGACTTCTCGCACGGCGTCGACGTGGTGGAGTTCCTCGTCCAGCTGGTGCCCAACCTCGACGGCAGCTTCTGGGACCCCGACGGGGAGTTCAGCACCCCCTACATCGACGCGTTCGCGGAGCATGAGGCCGACCTCCGCGGCGCCAACGGGGGCGAGGCGCAGTCGGACGCCGTCCGCTCCCTCGCCCATCAGATCGCCGACTTCAACACCAGCGAGCACAACGCCGAGGCCGCCGGCCTGGTCGCGAACTACATCATGCCGGGCGTGTCCGACGCCTCCACGAACGGGCCGACCGGCGACCTGTGGGGCCTCGTCACCGATCACCGGTCCCGGGTCGGGCAGGCCCACCCGCACCTGGCCCGGACCGGCGCGGAGGACCACCTGGGCGCCGTGCGGGCGCCCCGCCTCTACACCGCCGCCTACGCCGCGGACGGCGAGGAGGTGGCGGTCGGCGCCGTCGTCGACGAGGCCCGGGACGACGCGGCCCTGGTACGGGTCCGCGCCTGGCTGGACGCCCTGCTGGCGACGGCCGAGGTGGTGGTCGCGGGCGGCGACGGCAGCTACGACCCGACCCGCGCCGTGCCGCTGCTCCAGCACCTGCTGCGGGTGGCACTGGCCGAGGTGAAGGCGGTGCAGGCCGGCCCGGTCCGGGACGGCCTGGCCCGGCTGCGCCGGCACCTCGACGACGCCCCCGCCACGGCGCTGGACGACCTCGACCGCCTCGTCCGCGCCGCCCTGGGCCCGGCGATGTACCGGGTCGACGCGTGGGTGACCAGCCTGGCCAGCCAGGCGCTGGCGAGCCGGCGCACCGAGCGGCGGCTCGGCCTGCAGGTCGGCGGCTACGGCTGGCTCGTGCGGGTGAAGCCGCGCGCCGGCCGCGCGTCGCAGGGCTTCGTGCACGCCCCGAGCCTCCCGCACGCCACCACCGCCGCCGTGCTCCGCAGCGGCTGGAGCGCCTTCGGCACCAGCGGCGCGGGCTCGCCGATGGCGGTCGACCTGTCGGCGCCCCGGGTCCGGGCCGCGCGGCGGATCGTCGAGGCGATCGGCGCCGGGCAGGACCTCTCGACGCTGCTCGGCGCCCGCCTGGAGCGCCACCTGCACGACCGCCGGCGGGACGCGGCCATCGACGAGATCCGGGAGCGGGTCGCGCTGGTGCCCGGCGCGGCCAACCGCGCCGGCCAGGTGGTCGACGGCCTGCTCGTGGCCCGGGCCATGGGCGAGGGCGTGGCCCGTACCGAGGCCGAGGACGGCCTGCACGGCGACCTGCAGGCGATGGCCGACGCCGACGCCGGGGTGGCGGCGGCGATCGCGGACACGGTGGCCGAGCTGGACGCCGTCGCCGACCTGGTCTTCTCCCAGTCCGTCCACTCGCTGCTGCGGGGGGAGAGCCCGGCGGCCGCGGCGGCCTTGGCCGCCACCGGGTCGGGCGACGCCGGGCTGCCGGACTTCGATCTGCCGGAGTCGGGGCGCGGCGGCCGGGTCCTGACCACCCGGGCGATCGGGCTGCTGCCGGCGTCCGGACCGGTCCGGTGGCCCGGCGCGCCGGCCAGCGCGGCGGCCGCCGGGTCGCCCCACGTCGAGGCGTGGGTGGCCGGCCTGCTCGGCCCGGCCGCCGAGGTGGCCGTCGTGGCGGTCGGCACCGCCGGCGACGGCACGACGACGCGGACGCCGACGACCCTGGCCGCGGCCGGCCTCGCGGCGCTCGACCTGGTGCTGGCGGACGACCCGACCGCGGCGGTGGCGGCGGCGCTGGGCGTCGACGCCGTCGAGTCGCCCCGGCGGCCGCCGGGGGCCGGCGGGCGCCCGCTCGCCGACGTCCTCGCGGTGGCCGGCGCGGTCAAGGCGGCGCTCGCCGTGCTGCAGCCGCTCCGGGCGTCGCACCTGGCCGCGCCGGGGGAGGCGGCGGGCACCGGCTGGGACCTGGCCGAGCTGGCGGCCCGCCTCGCCGGCACGCTGGCCCGGGTGCCGCCCCGCGACCCGCGGCACGCCGCCGTCGCCGCCCACCAGGCCGCGCACCCGGTCGACGCCACCACGACCGAGGACCGGCGGGGCGAGCTGCTCCTCGAGCAGGTGCGGCTCGCCGCCGGCCCGGGTGTCCCGGTGCTGCCGGTGCTGGCGGCCGGGGTCCCGGCGCCGCTGCGCGCCGCCTTCTCGGCCGGGCCGTCGCCGACCGAGGACGAGCGCCTGTGGCTGGCCCGCCACGGGCTCGTGCAGGGCGACCTGGGCACCACGGCGGAGGCGCTGGAGCTGGCCGAGGCGGTCGTCGGCTCGGTGCAGCTCGCGCCGCGGCTGGCGGAGGCGCGGCCGGAGCGCGGCGCCGCCTCGACGTGGTGCTCGATCACCGGCGCGGTGCCGGCGGGACCGGTCGCGGGGTTCCAGGTGGCGTCGTGGACCGAGGTGATCCCGGCGACGACGGCGCCGACCGGGATCGCCGTCCACTTCGACCGGCCCGCGGCCCAGGCGCCGAACGCCATCCTGCTGGCCACGGCGCGGACCGCGTTCTCCACGTCGTACCTGCGCGACTGCCTGATGCAGACCGTCGACCGCCTGGTGCTCCGCGGCGTCAGCCCGGACCTGCTGCTGTCCGGCGGCCAGTTCGTGCCCGGCGTCTTCCTGCCGTCCGACTCGGCCGTCCTCCCGCCGGTGGAGACGTCGTGAACTGGGTCCGGCTGGAGGGCGCCGGGGTGGACGACGACGTCGCCGAAGGCCTCGAGGCCCAGCTCGCCGACCCGTTGTGGCTGCTCACCCGGCAGTGGCAGAGCGGCGAGTTCCACGGCGAGGACGCCGCCAGCCCCGTCCTGGTCCAGGTCGAGGTCGTGGCGCTGCCGCTGACCGGCTTCGCTCCCGGCGACGGCCGGGGCGGCCCGGTGCCGCGCGGCCGGGCCGGCCGTCCACTGGAGACACTCGCCGAGCAGGAGCCGGTCACCGGGGCGCTGCGCACTCGGCTGGCGGTCCGCACCGGCTGGCACCTCGTCCGCACGCTGCAGACCCTCGGGGCCACCGCGGCCGGGATCGACGCCCTCCGCGGCCGCTACCGCGTCCGGCTGCCCGCCGACGCCGGCGACGACCCGGCCGGCGTCGCCGCGCTCGCCCTGCTCGCCGGCCGCTCCCTCGACGGTCTCGCCCTCGGCCGGGACCTGGGGCGGGACGCCGCCTTCGCCGCGGAGGTCGTGCGGGTCGCCGCCGTGCCGGCCGCCGGGGCCGCCGCCGCGGTGGCCGCCGTGCGCCGCTGGGGGACGTCGATGGCCGGCCTGGTGGACGAGCCCGACGGCGCCCGGTCCTGGCAGGCCCGGGACATGGAGTACCGGTTCCGGGTGTCGGCCGACGTCGCCGGCGGCTCGGTCCGCCTCGCCGCCTCGGAGTACCGGGGCGGGACGCTGGACTGGTACCACTTCGACGTCGCCGCGGACGAGCTGCCGGCCGGCGGGGGAGGCCCGGAGGTGCCGGGTCGGGAGGCGCCGGAGGTGGAGATCCCCGACGAACCCCGCGACCCCGACGGTGGGACCGGTGGGACCGGTGGCGGCGGCGCCCCGACGCCCGGGGTGATCCGCCGGAGCCGCACCCTGCTCCCGGCGCCGCTGCGCTTCCCCGGGATGCCGGCGCCGCGGTTCTGGGAGATCGAGGGGGCCGACGTCTCCTTCGGCGACCTCGTCGGCGGTCCGGAGGACCTGCCGCGGGCGGTGGTCGCCGGCTTCGCCGCCCTGTACGCCGGCGACTGGCTGAGCGTCCCCTGCGTCCTGCCGGTCGGCAGCCTGGCCCGGGTCACCAGCGTCGCGGTGCTGGACGACTACGGGCGGCGGCACGAGATCCCCGCCGCGGCCGTGGTCGACGGGCCCGGCCGGGCGTGGCGGTTCTTCGAGCTGGGCGACGACAAGGGTCCGGACGCCGCGGACCGCGCGCGGCGCCGGCCGCCGTGGCTGCTGCTCGCCCCCGCCCTGCCCGACGTGGACCAGGGCCCGGTCCTCGAGCGCGTCGACCTGGCCCGCGACGAGGTGTCGAACCTGACCTGGGCCATCGAGCGCCGCGTCGTCGGCTCCGGCGGGCGTCCGGTCGAGCGCCGGGGGGAGCGGCCGCTGCCGGCGCCCGCCCCGGTCCTCGCCGACAGCTGGCGATACCGGGCCCTGCCGTGGGTCCCGCTGCACTGGATCCCGTTCGTGCCCGTCCGCGGCGCCGACGAGCAGGTCCACCTGCGGCGGGCCCTCGTCGCGACCGACGACCAGACGGAGGCCGAGGCGCGCCGGCCCCGCGGCGAGGTCCTCGAGCCGGACCGCCCGCTGTACGTCGCCGAGGAGGCGGTGCCGTCCAGCGGGCTGCGGGTCGACCGCCGCTTCCAGGCCGCCCGCGGCGCCGACGGCCGCCTGCACGTCTGGCTCGGCCGCCGGGTGCGCGAGGGCACCGACCGGGTCGCCGGCCGCTTCGTCCCCGACCGCCTCGAACCCTGAGCCCGGCCGCGCCGCGCGGCGCCACCCGCGGACCGGGGAGGTCGGCGAGTAGACCGGGTCCGCCCGCGGTTCAGCCGGGTCGGCCGGGCGGCTCGAAGGTCCAGCGCGTCGGCTGGTAGTCGTCGTCGGTCGGGAAGCCGAACGCCGTGACCGGTGCGAGCTCGTAGACCTCGAAGGGCGGCCCTCCCGACGTCGGCGCGGCGTACGGCGCGTCGAGCTCCGCGCCGACGACCTCGGTCGGCCACCCGTACACCTCGCTCATCGCCCGGGACGCCGCGGCCAGCCGGCGCGGGTCGGTGACCCGGCGCGCCTCGCCCTCCACCACGAGGTGCAGGGGCCCGAGGTCGGTGGTGAGCGCGCAGTGCGGGTCGGCGCGCAGGTTGCGGCTCTTGACGGCGACGCTCTTCGAGGCGATGAAGAACGTCGCGCCGGCCCAGGCGGCGAACACCGGGCGGACGTGCGGATCGCCGTCCGGACCCTTCGTCGCGAGCCAGATGACGCCCTTGGGCGGGCGCAGCGCGTCCTGCACGGTCGCCCAGTCGGCGATCGGCAGGCTGTCGCCGTCCGGCGGGCTGGTCCCGCGACCCCGGCGCGGGATGACCTCGGCGTGCGGGCTGACGGACTCCATGCGGTCTCCTGATGCGGTCGGTCCGGTCAGTGGGTGGCGTGCTCGGCGAGGATGTCGAGGGCCTCGGCCCAGCCGTCGTGGACGTTGCCGTCGCCGGGGTGGCCCGCGATGCCGCGGACGGTGAGGGAGACCTCGGTCCGGTCGCCGCGTTCGGTGAGCGTGACCTCGATGACCCCGGCGTCGTCGGCGGCGCCGGGATCGCCCCAGGTGAAGACCAGCCGCTCGGGTTCGGCCACGTCGAGGTACACGCCGCCGGTCGGGGACTCGCCGGTGCCGTCCTCCCGGACCATCGTGTACGCGTACCGCCCGCCCGGACGCAGGTCGACGCTGATCGACTCCCGGGGCGTACGCATGCCGCGCGGGTGGAGCCAGTGCGTCAGCTCCGCCGGGTCCGTCCACAGGCGCCAGACGACGGCGCGGGGCGCGTCGACCACGCGGGTCAGGGTGAACTGTGGACCCGTCCCGGTCATCCGTCCTCCTTCTCGCGGTCGAGCACGGCGATGCGCTGCTCGAGGTGGTCCAGCCGCTCGTTCCACTCGCGACGGTGCCGTCGCACCCAGTCCGCGGCGCCGTCCAGGCGCTCGGGCCGGGCGGTCACGGTGCGGTGCCGCGAGTGCGCCGCCCGCTCGATCAACCCGGCGTGCTCCAGCACCGCAAGGTGTTGGGACACCGCCGGCGCGCTGATGGGGAGCGGCTCGCGCAGGGTGGCCACGCTCGCCGGGCCGTCGCCGAGGCGGGTCAGGATCTGCCTCCTGGTCGGGTCCGCGAGCGCCGCGAAGACCAGGCTCAGCTCGTCCGTCGATCGCAAGTTAAGCAACTCCTTAAGTCGCGCGCCGAGAGTAGGCGCGGTGCCCGACCAGGTCAACCCGAGCCGCCAGCGGGGCTTCGGTCGGCAGCGCCGATCCGGTCGGCCATGCCGCTCGGCCACCGCAGGAAGGCGTCCCGGGGGAGCCTCCCGGCGCCGGTGGTCGTTCCGGTCAGGGGCCGGGTGTGGTCCAGACGGAGATGTGCTCGTCGCTGTCGGCGGTGAAGGGACTGCGGTGCCAGTCGGCCCAGCGGCTGCGGAGGGTCAGGCCGGCGAGCCGCGCCATCAGGTCCAGTTCGGACGGCCAGGCGTAGCGGTGCGGGGAGGAGAAGTCGACCGGCTGGTCGTCGACGGTCCAGTGGTGGTGGGAGACGGCGATCTGGGTGGCGGTGTCGTACTGCTCGTAGCCGAGGTGGGTCGGCGTCGCGGCGAAGACGCGGGTGTCCTGGCCGGGCGGGAGCCGCCGCAGCTGCGGGATGTAGTTCTCGACGAGGAAGCAGCCGCCGGGGCGCAGGTGGGCGGCGGCGTTGGCGAAAGCCCGGACCTGCTCGTCCTGGGTGGTCAGGTTGGTGATGGTGTTGCGGAGCAGGTAGACGAGGGTGAACGGCCCGGCGGCGGTCGCGGTGGCGAAGTCGCCGAGGGTCACCTCGATGCCGTCCGCGTCGGGGTCGGCACGCAGCCGGGCGGCCATCGCCGGGGAGAGCTCGATGCCGTGGACCGGGATGCCGCGCCGGTGCAGCGGCACGGCGACCCGGCCGGTGCCGACGCCGAACTCGAGCACCGGGCCGCCGGCTGCCAGGTCGGCGAGGACCTCGACGACCGGGTCGAGCGCCGCCGGCTCGAACAGCTCCGGCCACAGCGTCTCGTAGCGCGCGGCCACCCACGCGTCGAAGCGCGACTCCGGCACGGCGACGAACCTAGCCGCTGGGCGACCGGCGGCCAGGGGCCAGCTGGGGTGGAACGGCTTCGAGGATGGCGGTGCGGGGCTCGCCGGCGAGCGCCGGGGCGTTGCCGGGCGTAGCCCAGACCCGGGTCCGGAGGAACTGCAGGAACGAGGTGGCCTGTTCGACAGTGTCGAAGTCGAGGTCGAGCACGATGTAGCGCTGGTCGTCGGCCGGCTGCCAGATGCGCTGGTCGGTCACGCCGGCGGCGGCGCGGTTGTCGGCGAACCGTTCGAACGCGGCGAGCCAGGTGTCGAGGTCGGTGATCGGGTGCTCGATGTGCAGGGTCGGCATGGGGTCCTCCGCGCTCAGTTGACTGAGGCGACCGTAGGGATCGCTCCCGGCCGCCGGATATCCCAACTACCTGGGGGATGCTGCGTACCCTGCGCTGGTGACCCGGCGGTCCGGCGGTGCTGCGGCGCGCGACCGGGTGGCCCGGCTCTGCGCCGCCGGCGGCGACGCACGGACGCTCCGGCTGGAGTTGCTGGCCGAGATCCGCCGGGCCGTCGACTTCGACGCCTACGCCTGGCTGCTGACCGATCCCGAGACCTCGGTCGGGTCGGCGCCGCTGGCGGACGTGCCGTCCCTGCCGGAGCTGCCGCGGCTGATCCGGCTGAAGTACCTGACGCCGGTGAACCGGTGGACCGGGCTGCCGCCGCGCGGCGTGGGCACGCTGGTGGCGGCGACGAACGGTGACCGCTCCCGCAGCCGGCTCTGGCGGGAGCTGCTGCACACCTACGGAGTCGTCGACGTCGCCTCGGTCGTCTTCCGGGATCCGTACGGATGCTGGGGTTTCCTGGATCTCTGGCGCATCGACGGTGCCGACTCCGCGTTCACCGCGGCGGAGGCCGGGTTCCTCGCCGACGTCGTCCCGGCGGTCACCACGGCGCTCCGCCGGGCCCAAGCCGCGACCTTCACGGCGTCCGCCGCCGGTAGTCCGCCCGGACCGGTGGTGCTGCTGCTGTCGACGGGCCTGCGGCTGCTGGCGCAGACTCCCGAGACCGACGCCTACCTGCGGGCACTCGTCCCGCCGGAGCAGGGTGCCGCACCCGTCCCGGCCGGTGCGTACAACGTCGCCGCGCAGCTGCTGGCCGTCGAGGGCGGGGTCGACCGCAACCCTCCGCTCGCCCGGGTGCATCTCCCCGCCGGGCGGTGGCTGAGCCTGCGGGCGGCGCGGATCGCCGACCCGCAGCCCGGGCTGGAGGGCACCATCGCCGTCACGATCGAGCCGGCGTCACCGCCGGAGCGGCTGCAGCTGCTCTCCCGGTCCGCCGCGCTGACCCACCGGGAGACCGAGCTGCTGCGCCACCTCGCCACCGGAGTCGACACCCGCGAGCTGGCCCGCCGCATGAGCCTGTCCGAGCACACGGTCCAGGACCACCTCAAGTCGATCTTCGCCAAGACCGGGACCCGATCCCGACGCGACGTCCTCGCCCGCGTCCTCGGACTGTGACTCGGCTCAGTGCCCCTGGCTCCTTGTCGGTTTGCCGGAGCGGCAACAACGTTTTGCGGCAGCGGTCGGTGGTCGGCACGCTGGTGGCATGGACATCGAGGACGTCGTCTGATGGGTGGTCACGAGCACCAGCTCACCGAGGAGGAAGCGGCGGCCATGTTCGAGCCGCCGAGCTGGGAGGAGCGGTATTCCGGCGAGGAGAAGGTCTGGAGCGGGGATCCCAACCCGCAGCTGGTCGCCGAGGTGTCGCGGCTGACCCCGGGCACCGCGCTGGACGTCGGCTGCGGGGAAGGCGGCGACGTGATCTGGCTGGCCCGCCAGGGCTGGACGGTCACCGGCGCGGACTTCTCCGCCAACGGTCTGGCCCGCGCCGCCCGGCACGCCGCCCAGGCCGGGGTGGCCGATCGCGTCGACTGGTGGCAGGTCGACGCCCGGACCTTCGCCGCCGGCGGTCGTTCCTACGACCTGGTCACCACCCACTTCCTGCACCCGCCGGACGGCGGGATGGTCGAGGTGGCCACCCGGCTGGCCCAGGCCGTCGCAGCCGGCGGGCACCTCCTGGTCGTCGGGCACGCACCGTCGGAGGTGTTCACGCACCTGGCCGCGAGCCACCGCCGGGCGATGTTCCTCGCCGAGGACCTGCTACCCGGCCTCCCCGACGGCTTCGAGGTCCTCGTGGCCGAGCAGCGGCCGCGGACGGTGACCCGCGACGGCAGGACGGTCGACATCCACGACTCCACACTGCTCGCCCGACGCACGGCCTGACGCCGCCCGCGACGTAGGGTTCAGCAGTGGGCACAACGGCTCCGGCACCTCGCGTCCTGGTGATCGGGTTCGATCCGTACCGGGTCCCCGGGCCCTGGGATCCCAAGCCGGTGGCCGACGCGATCGAGGTGGGCATCGCTCGGTTCGCCGAGCACGGCGTCGGCGTCGAGACATGCCTGTTCGGCCTCGACGGCAGCGATGACGTGGAGGCGGTCGTCACCGACGCCCTGCGCGGACGGCCGTGGGAGTGCGTCACCGTCGGCGGCGGTGTCCGCAACCAGCTGGAGCTGTTCGAGCAGGTGATCAACCTGGTGCGACGACACGCTCCCGGTGCCGCGATCGCGTTCAACAGCACCCCGGCGGACACCTTCGAGGCGGCCGCCCGCTGGGTCGACATCCCGGGGTGGGCCGGCGGCGACCGACCAGCGCCGCAACCGGGCGGATGACGTCAGGGCGCCTAGGTCCGCGACATGGCCAGCAGTCGGGGGGACCGCGGTAGTCGCGGCACGGCGAGCTGCTGGGCGGCAGTGAGCGGTGCGGTCCCTGCGGTCCTCAGTGCAATCTCCCTGCAACCATGCGCTGGACTCTGGCCACATGACCGGTGCTCTGGAGCAGGCGACGCCCGTACGTCCGGTTGAGGCGGAGCTCGTGGGGGGTGCGCGGCGGGGCGACTGCGAAGCCTGGAGCGCGCTGGTGCGGAGGTACACGCCGTTGTTGTGGGCGACGGCCGGTCGATACCGCCTCAGCCAGGAGGACAGGGCGGACGCGGTGCAGACGACCTGGCAGCGGTGCGTGCAGAATCTCGGCCGGCTGCGGGAGCCGGCGAGCGTGAGCAGCTGGCTGGTCACCACCTGCCGCCGCGAGTGCCTGGTGACGCTGCGGCGCAACGGTCGGACGGTGCCTGCCGACAGTTCGGACCTGTGTGCGCTTCCCAGTTCCGCGGCCGACGGCGACCTCGACAGCACAGCCGACGCGGTCGTCGCCCGGGAGGAGTCGGCCGTCGTCCGCGCCGCCGTGGCCCGGTTGCCCGATCGGAACCGACGGTTGCTGCAGGCGCTGCTCGACGACGGCGGCCATCCGGGGGGCGCGTACGCCAACATCGCCACGTCGCTGGAGATGCCCATCGGGAGCATCGGACCCAGCCGCATGCGGGCCCTGGACCAGCTGAGACGCGATCCGACGGTGGCCGCACTGCGGGGCCGCCGGCCAGCACCGGCGAGCCGGAGCCCGGGGAGTCCGGGGTGCGTGCGCGCCGCGCGCCTACGCTGACCGAATGCCTGTGCTGGGCACCAAGCTGCACGTGCCCTCGCCGCGTCGACGGCTGGTGCGGCGCACCCGCCTCACCGACCAGCTGGGCGCGGACGGAGGCGGGCCGCGGCTGGTCCTCGTCGCGGCACCGGCCGGGTTCGGCAAGACCACACTCCTGGCGCAGTGGCTGGCGGCGACCGAGCCGTCGCGGCGCAGAGTGGCGTGGCTGGCTCTCGACCCGGGCGACGCCGACCTCCGACGGTTTCTGACCCACCTCGTGGCGGCGATCCAGACCGCCGAGCCCGAGGCCGGTGTCGAGGCGCTCGCCCTGCTGGAGGCCGGCGGCGCCACGCCGACCGACGCCGTCCTGGTCAGCCTGATCAACGATCTCGACGTCCTCGCCGGTCCCACGGTGGTGGCGCTCGACGACTACCACGTCATCGACGAAGCCGCCGTCCACGAGGCGGTGACCTTCCTCCTGGACAACCTGCCTCCGCAGGTCACGCTGGCGATGACCACCCGGGCCGACCCGCCGCTCCCGCTGTCCCGTCTTCGTGTGCGTGGCGAGCTCGTCGAGGTGCGGGCCGCGGACCTCAGGTTCACCACCGGCGAAGCGGAGGTGTTCCTCAACGAGGTGATGGGGCTGCGGCTGGAGCCCGCACTCGTGGCCGCGCTCGGGGCGCGTACCGAGGGGTGGGCGGCCGGGCTGCAGCTGGCGGCCCTGTCGGCACGGACCCATGGCGGCTCCGGCGGCTCCGGAGACGTCGCCGGGTTCGTCGAGGCCTTCTCCGGAAGCCATCGGTTCGTCCTCGACTACCTCGTCGAGGAGGTCCTGGACCGGCAGCCGGACGAGGTACGCGCGTTCCTGCTCCACACCTCCGTGCTCGACGAGCTGACCGGCCCGCTCTGCGACGCCCTGACCGGTCGCTCGGACGGCCAGCCGATGCTGGACACCCTCGAGCGCGACAACCTGTTCGTCGTCCCGCTCGACGACGAGCGCCGGTGGTACCGCTACCACCACCTCTTCGCCGACGCGTTGCGGGCCCGGCTGGCCGCCCGGCATGCCGACCGGGTCGGGAAGCTGCACGCCGCGGCCAGCCGGTGGCTCGCCGAGAACGGGCTGCTCGCCGACGCCGTACGGCACGCGATCGCGAGCGGCGACCACGAGCACACCGCCGACCTCGTCGAGCTCAGCGAGGCCGACCTGCGCCGACGACGCCAGGACCGCACCCTCCGCGAGTGGCTGGTCGCGCTGCCCGAGGACGTCGTACGTCGCCGACCGCTGCTCGCCAGCTTCGTGGGGTGGAGCCGGCTCTCCGAGGGCGACTTCGACGGGGTGGAGGCGTGGCTCGACGCCGCCGAGGCCGGTCTCGACACGATGCCGCCATCGACCATCCCCGCGGCGGGCCCGCTGGCCGAGGCGGCCCGGGACCGGGAGGGCGAGGTCCGCTCCCTCCCGGCCATGATCGCGGTCTACCGCGCGTCGGTCGCCCAGGCCCGGGGCGACGTCGACGGGACGGTCTCGCACGCCCGCCGGGCACTCGCGCTGGCCGGGCCGGAGGACCACTTCCCGCGCGGTGCCGCCGCCGGCTTCCTCGGCCTGGCGGCCTGGGCCGCCGGCGACCTCGGCACCGCGGTGGACACGTTCACCACGGCGGTCGCCAGCCTGCACGCGGCCGGCATGGTCGCGGACGAGCTGGGCGCGACCGTGGTGCTGGCAACCATGTGGCTGGCGCGCGGACGCCCGGTCGAGGCGCGCCGGCTCTACGAGCGCGCGCTGGCCGCGGCCGGGAGCCACCCCGGCCCGATGCTCTCCACCACCGGCGACCTGCACGTCGGCCTCGCGGACATCCTCCGCGAGCAGGGCGAGCTCGGTGCGGCCGCGGCGCACCTGGAGGTCGCCCGCGAGCTCGGCGACCGGGCGTCCCTGCTGGAGAACCGGCACCGCTCGTACACCGCGACGGCCGCACTGCTGCAGGCGCAAGGCGACCTCGACGGCGCGATCGCGATGCTCGACCAGGCCGAGCCGCTCTTCCTGCCCGGCTACTTCCCGGACGTGCGGCCGATCGCCGCGACCAGGGCGCGGGTGCGGATCGTCCAGGGCCGCCTCGATGACGCGCGGGCGTGGGCGCGCGAGCGCGGCGTCGCGCCGACGGATCCGCCGACCTACCTGGCCGAGTACGACCAGCTCACCCTCGCCCGGCTGCTCGTCGCCGAGGGTGACGCGCGCGCGGCGCTCGACCTGCTCGACCGCGTGCTGGCCGTCGCGCGGGCGGCGGGCCGCGACGGCAGCGTGGTCGAGGCGAGCCTGGTGCGGGCGCTCGCCCACCACCGGAACGGCGACGGGGGCTCGGCGGCGGCCGACCTCGCGGCCGCCCTCACCGACGGGGTGCCGGCCGGCTACTGCCGGCTCTTCCTCGACGAGGGGCAGCCGATGGCGGAGCTGCTCGGTCAGGTCGCCCGCGCCGCGGCGCCCGAGGTGCGGACGCGCGCCGAGCAGCTGCTGGCCGCCGCACAGAGACCGTCGGCGCCCGCTGCACCCGCCTCCGAGGAGGGACTCAGCGAGCGCGAGCTCGAGGTGCTGCGCCTGCTGGCGACCGAGCTCAGCGGGCCGGAGATCGCGCGACAGCTCTTCGTCTCGGTGAACACGCTGCGCACGCACACCAAGCACATCTTCACCAAGCTCGACGTGAACACCCGCCGCGCCGCCGTACGCCGAGCCGCGGACCTCGGCCTGCTCTGAGCGCCGCCGCGGGCCGAATCACCACCCCGGTCACATCGCCTGGTGATGTGGCCTCACCACGTCGATTCCTAGCGTCCTGGACAGCGCCGGAAACCGCGTCCGGCACCGGACACCGAGGGACCCGACATGAACCTCACCGCCAACCGCCTCACCGCGGCCGCCGGCCTCTGCGCCGCGGCGGCCGGCGCCCTCTTCATCGGCGTCCAGATCAACCACCCGCCGGCCGACGTCGCGCACCTCGTCACCACCGAGATGGCGGTCCGCGAGACCGCGAAGGTCCTGATGACCGTCCTGGCGCTGGTCGGTTTCACCGGCATGTTCCTCCGTTGCCGCCGCCAGTTCGGCGTCCTCGGGCTCGCCGGCTACGTGCTGCTGACCGTCGGCTACCTCGCCCTGTTCGCCGTCCAGTGCATCGTCGCGTACGTCCTCCCGACGCTGGCGTCCTCGAACCCGGGCTACGTCCAGGACGTCCTGGACGTAGCTGTCGGTGGCAGCCCGACAGGGGACATCGGCCACCTGCAGGAGCTGTTCCTCGTCTCCGGCATCGGCTACTCGCTGGGTGGTCTGCTGTTCGGCATCGCGCTGTTCCGCGCCGGCGTACTGGCCCGCTGGGCCTCCGTGCTGTTCGCCTGCGCCACCACCGCCGCTCTCGCGCTGTCCGTGCTGCCGGAGTCCTTCAACCGCCCGTTCGCGGTGCCCACCGGCATCGCGCTGATCGGCCTCGGCGTCTCGCTGTGGCGCGACCAGCGTCGGCAGGCCGAGACCGTCGACGCGCCGGCGACGGTGCGGGTCGCGGAGCCGGCGACCCGATGAGCACCCGGGAGCGGCGACGGGCGGTGCCGCTCAGCGCGATCCCCGCCCGTCGCCGTCCCGCACGCCTCGCAGGTCCTCAGCGGACTGGAGCGCTGTCATGAACACCGCCGCCACGACGTACGCGATCCGCGTCGACGGACACCTCGACGACCATTGGTCGGCCTGGCTCGGCGAGCTCGACCTGACCCGGGACGGCGACGGCACCACCACCGTCACCGTCCCGGTCGCCGACCAGGCGCAGCTCCACGGTGTGCTCGCCGGCCTGCGCGACATCGGCGCCGTCCTCATCGAGCTCCGCACCACCGGTGCGCCGGCGCCACCGCGCCGGTCGGTGCTCCAGCGCCCGCTGCGCACCGAGCGCCTCACCCTGCGTCCCGCCACCGCCGACGACGCCGACGCGACCTGGAGCTTCCGCCGGCTCGAGTCGGTCGACGAGTGGCTGACCGGCTGCCCCGCCGACCTCGACGGCTACCGCGACCTGTTCCGGGAGCCGGCCCGTCTCGCGACCACCGTCGTCGTCACCCTCGGCCACGACCCGGCCGCCCCGATCATCGGCGACCTCATGCTCCGCCGCGAGAACGGCCGGGCCCCGCTCGCTGCCGCCGCCCGGGCCCGCGACGCGCAGGCCGAGCTCGGCTGGGTCCTCGATCCCGCCCACACCGGCCACGGCTACGCCACCGAAGCCGTGCGTGAGCTCCTCCGCTACTGCTTCCAGGACCTCGGCGTGCGCCGGGTCACCGCGAGCTGCTTCCTCGGCGACGACACCGCCTGGCGTCTCATGGAGCGCGTCGGCATGCGCCGGGAGCGGCATGCGGTCCGGGAGTCACTGCACCGGTCGGGCCGATGGCTGGACACGGTCGCCTACGCCATCCTGGACGAGGAGTGGTCGCCGACCTGAGCACCGCCCGTGCCGCGGTGGCGGGTGCGACCGACCGTCCCGGCGCGTCGGGGGTGGGTTCAGTCGCCGGGGTGCTCGAACACGCGGGCGTCGACGGGGATGGGCTTGGTGCGCGGGTCGGGGTCGGCGAGGACGGCCTGGGCGGGGCCGCTGAAGTCGAGGCGTTCCGGTCCGTACCAGTGCGCGTTGTACCAGGTGTGGGTGAGGCCGTGGGTGCGGGCGTCGGTGCTGAAGAGATCGATCCGGCCGGGCGCCCAGGCGGCGGCGGCGATGCCGCGCAGCGGTATCCGGTCCGGGCCGGTGCCGGCCGCGAGTGTCTCGGGTCCGCGCCAGCCGGTGCCGTCGAACCACCGGTGCAGCAGCGCGCGCCCGTCCGCGCTGGGGGCGAAGACGTCGAGCCGGCGTGCTGCCCAGGAGGTGACGGCGCTGGCGCGGCCGTAGAGCTGGCCGCCGGGGCCGGCGCCGAGGCTCTCCCAGCGGCTCCATCCGGCGCCCGCGTTGTAGAGGTGGGCGAGCCGTCCGGTGCTGGTGACGGCGAAGACGTCGAGCCGGCCGAGGGCCCAGGATTCGATGCTGGGCGTGTAGGCCCCACCCGGGGTGGTTGCCACGCGCAGAGGTCCGTTCCAGGCGCCGAAGAATGCCCAGCGCAGCAGGTCGTTGGTGACAAGGTCGCGGGCGACGATCTCGAGCCGGCCCGGACCGGGCGAGGTGATCGCCGGGGTGCCGACGGGGTGGCCGCCGGGTCCGGCGCCGCGGTCGGTCCAGTCGCTCCACACGCCCGCGATCCGGGTCTTGTGCAGCAGGTGTCCGGTCGAGGCTTCGACGGCGACCACGTCCAGGCGGTCCGGCCGGGACGAGGTGACGGCGGGCGGGCCCATGATGTGGTTGGCCGGTCCGCGGCCGACGTCCTCCCATCCGCTCCAGGCGCCGGTGAAGGACTTGCCGAGCAGCCCGCCGGTGCCGTCGCCGGCGAGCACCTGCAGCCGGCCGACGTCCTCCGCGACCACCGACGGGTCGTAGACGTCGCGGCTGAGCGTCTCGGCGTCGATGGCCGTCTGGAACCGGGTGAAGTTCAGGTAGCCGCCCCGCATCCAGATCACGCCGAGGTCGGCGCCGGTCTGCCCGCGCGGCGAGATCGGCCGGTAGTTGCCGCGGGCCGAGCTGCCGGTGACCGGTCGACGTGTCCAGGTCGCGCCGCCGTCGGCGGTGCGCCACAGCTCGACCTCGAAGACGCCGCCGACCTGCCGGGCCAGGTAGACCAGGTTCGGGTCCTCGTGGTCGAGGGTGATGCCGCCGGAGTAGTTGGGCTCGTTGGTGTCCACGCTCATCGAGCCGCCGGCGCGGGCGATCTCCCGGTCGACCCAGCGGGTGCCGTCCCATCGGGCGTAGTGGTAGCGGTGGTCGCCGTTGGTGGGGAACGTCGCGAAGGTGATGATCGGCCGTCCGGCGGTGTCGTAGGCGACGTCGTGGACCCAGGCCCGCACCCCGCCGTGGGCGGCCGCGCTGTAGACGAGGTCGGCCTGGGCGGGAGTGATCGGCGCCGCCGACAGCGGCTCGATGAGCGTCCCGTTCGCCCGGTAGAGGCTGCCGGCGCGGTACCGCGCGTAGTAGATGTTGTTCACCGTTTCGCGGGGATGGCCCTGCGTGAAAGCGAAGTGGATCGTGTCCACACCGTTGCCGGCGACTTTCATGTACGGGCGCGGCTCGGGCACGCTGACCAGCGTTCGCGCCGGCGCCCAGGTCACCTCGTCGCTCGAACTGGAGAAGGTCGGGTTGAAGTTGCCGCCGCGCCAGAAGAGCCAGATCCGATTGCCCTCGGCGGACAGCTGCACCGGATTGGGATAGGTGTAGCCGAATCCACCGGGGCTGTTGGTCGGCACCGTCCGCTCGGGCTCCCACGCAGTGACGTCCTCCGGCCGCAGGCTGCGCCGGTAGAACATGGCGGTGCCGAAGTGCGCGGACCAGAAGACCATCAGCCGTCCGTCCGGGCGCACCAGCAGCGACGGGTTGGCGTGGTCGTCGACCTGGAAGTTCGCCTTCAGCGTCGTGATGACGCGCACGCCGGTGTCGTGGTCGTAGCTGGCCACCTGGATGCTGCCGGCCGCATCCACCCAGCCGACGTACGTCCGTCGGTGGGCGCCGGCGTGGTGGACCGCCCGCGGATCCCCGAACCAGCTCCAGGCGCCACTCCGGACGAGCTCACGCGGACGCAGCGACAACGCACCCACCGAGTTCGCCAGCAGCAAGCACAGCACCATTCCACCGGAAAGCACTGCGACAGCCCGAGCGACCCGTCGACGCAACAAGAGCATCGTGACGATCCTTGACTCAACCCTCTGCAATGGCCGTACAAAAGGTAGCGCATTGATGGGCGCCCCGGTCGGCTCTTTAGCCGGATTCTCATCGCCCGATGGAGCACCCCCGCTTGCGGTCGGCATCGCCGCTATCGTCGCGGCGATGGAGCCCGCCGCCCGCCGCGTGACGGCGAGGACGCCCGCCACATTCGCCCGCGCCCGGGACACCGCCACTGCCGAGCAGGCGCTCGCCGCTCCGCGAGCAGGGCAGCGTCGCCGCGCTGGAGGCAGGCGGATCCTCGACGACCTCGCTGGCGCCGCCGGTCACGCAGCCTGAGCCGCCGAGTCGCCACCAAGCTCGACCAGCTCATCGCGGATCTCGAGCCCATCTCCGCGGCGCTCGACGCTGCCGGCTCGCGGTAGCGGCGCTGCTCCAGCGGCGGCGCGCGGGCGTGGAGCTGCTCACGCAGGCCCAGGAGCAGCTCCACTGACGCCCTGCTCCAGCGCGGCGGATCTCCTTTCGATCAGCCGGTCGGGTCGGGCAGGAGCTCCCGGACCTCCTGCGCACAGCGGCAGGCGACGGCGATCTTGGCCGCCCACTCCAGCGCTTCCTCGCGGGAGGTCACGTCCACGACCGAGAACCCGCCGATGACCTCCTTGGTCTCCGGGTACGGGCCGTCGGTGACCGTCCCGTCGGTGCCCACGATGCTCGCGCGCTGGCTCTCCAGCCCGGCGCCGTAGACCCACACGCCGGCGTCCCGGGCCTCCCGGACCACCTCGAGCGAGGCCTTGGCCACGTCCGGCAGCTCCGCCGCGGGGAAGACCATCGCGCCGTCGTCGAACGAGATCAGATACCGCGTCATCCCATGACTCCTTGTCCCGGCGACCTCCTCCGGCCGCCCCTCGCCTGTCCTACGAACGCCCCGCTCCGGATCCGACAGGCTGCCCGCCAGAAATTCTCCCGAGGCCTCCGCCGCTCCGCCCCGCGGGCGCCAGGTGACCCTGTTCTCGGAGATCATCGCCGCTGCCACCGGCTACGAGTAGTCCAGCCGTACTCAGCTCATGGCTACTGCCGGGCGGCGGACCGAGGTCAGCCGCGCAGTCGCACGCGATAACCCGTGGCGACGTCGGTGGTCATCCCGCGAGAGTGGCCGACATGGGGGAGGTCGAGGTCGTCGTCGCCCATCACGACTGCGCGACCCTGCGCGTCGGCGACGTGTTCCTGAAGATCGACGCTGATCAGACGCGCACCGACGTCGAGGTCGAGGCGATGGCCATGGCGCCGATCCCGACTCCGGAGGTCCTGTGGCGGAAGCCGCCTGTGCTCGCGCTCGCCGCCCTCCCGGGGACGGCACTCGGCCGCCTCGGCGAGCCGTCGACCGCGTCGTCGGCGGCGTGGGCGGCGGCGGGTGCCGCCGCGCGGATGCTGCACGACGCGCCGCTGCCCCCATGGCCCGGTCGGAACCTCGACGAGGTGGCATCGCACCTCGACAGCGAATGCGAGTGGCTCGTCACGAACGGCGTCCTCCCCACCGACGTGGTCACGCGCAACCGCCGGGTTGCCGAGGCTGCGCTCCGGCCGTGGACACCGGTCTTCACGCACGGGGACCTGCAGGTCGCCCACGTGTTCATCGACGTCGACGAGATCACCGGCGTGCTCGACTGGACCGAGGCGAGCCAGGGCGATGCCCTGTTCGACCTCGCCAGCTTGACGCTCGGACACGAGGAGCACCTTGGCGACGTCGTCGCCGGCTACGGCACCGACGTCGACCTCGACGTGATCCGCGCGTGGTGGTCGTTGCGAAGCCTGCGGGCGATCCGCTGGCTGGTCGAGCACGGCTTCGACCCGTCGCCCGAGGTCGCCGTGCTGAGATCCCAGCTGTGAGGCCGCACGAGCCCGACGGCGACGGTGCCGTTCCGCCGCACCCGCCCCGGCCGCTGGACCGGACCAGTCGAGCCCCGCGTCCTCGGCTCTGGGAACCGGTCCTACCGACCGGCGCGGATGGCGGCTCGGTGGCGGCTGGGAGTCGGGCGATCGGGGACGTCTCGACGATGCCGTTCAGGGTGGGAGGATCGGCGGTAGCGTTCGGGTGATACTTCGCCTCGGGGGGGCCATGGCGACTCGGACGGACCTGCTGGTCGTCGGCGCGGGGCCCTATGCCTACTCGGTAGCGGCTTTCGCCCGTGACCGTGGCATCGACACGCGTGTCGTCGGTCGTCCGATGGCGTTCTGGCGGGAGCAGATGCCGGCGGACATGTATCTGCGGTCGGGGACCGACTGGCACCTCGACGGCAGCGGCGAGCACACGTTCGAGGCGTACTTCGAGGATCGGGATCTGCGGCGCGAGGACTTCGACCCGATCCCGCGGGCGGTCTTCCTCGACTACACCGACTGGTTCGGCCGGTGCAAGGGGTTGGAGGTCGACGAGCGCCTGGTCGCAGGGTTGACGAGTCGGGGTGACGGGTTCGTCGCGACGCTTGACGACGGGACGGCGATCACGGCCGAGAAGGTGCTGGCAGCGCCGGGCGTTCGGTACTTCGTCAACCTTCCGGCCTGGTACGCCGAGGTGCCGGCGCAGCGCCGGGGACACACCAGTGACATCGTGTCCTTCGACGACCTCGTCGGTGCTCGGGTGGCGATCATCGGTGGGCGGCAGAGCGCGTACGAGTGGGCGGCGCTGCTGTGCGACCACGGCGCCGAGCACGTGGACGTGGTGCATCGGCACGCCACGCCCGAGTTCGCGAAGGTCAGCTGGGCCTTCGTCGACGCCTACGTCGAGCAGACGCTCGCGCAGCGGGGATGGTGGCGACATCTCTCCGACATCCAGCAACGCGAGATCACCAGGAACTTCTGGCGGGTGGGCCGCCTCACCCTGGAACCCTGGCTGGTGCCGCGGATCGCGCCGGAGGTCGTGACCAGTCACCCGGGCACGGAGGTGACCCGCGTGGCGGTCGGCGACGAGGACGTCACGCTGACCCTGTCGAACGGCGCCGCGGTGAGCGCGGACAAGGTGGTGTTCGCCTCGGGCTACCGGGCCGATCTCGCTCGGGTTCCCTACCTGGCCGGCGTCCTGGATCAGGTCTCGGTGACCGAGGGCTACCCGGACCTCAGCGAGGGCTTCGAGACCTCCCTGCCGGGGCTCTACCTGACCGGCTTCGCCGCGACCCGCGACTTCGGCCCCTTCTACGGGTTCACCAAGGGCTGCCCCTCCGCGGCCCGCATCGCCGTGTCCGAGATGACGAGGTGACCGTCCGCATCAGCCGCGTAGTGGCCCGCTGCAGGAGAGGTCACAGCCCGGCCGGCGGCTACCTGCCGCCCTGGACAGCGGGTCTACGGTCGAGACCGGACCAGCGCGACCCCGCCCCGCCGGCTCTAGAACAAGGGTCGGCCGCTTCCAGGAGGTGCGCCCGTGAGCGCTCCGACCCTCCGACGGCGCGTGACGCCGATCGTCGCCCTGCTCGCCGGCCTCGCCTCGATGCTGGGCCTGGTTGCCGCGGCGCCGATCGCGGTCGCCCAACCCACAGGCCCGGTCCGCGCCCTCGTCCGCCGCGGACGCCGTCCGGACCGGAGGCGGGTCCCACGGAGCCAAGCCGACCGTCGTGCTCGTGCACGGGTCTTGGGCGGACAGCTCGAGCTGGACCGGCGTCATCGAGCGGCTCCAGCGCGCCGGCTACCCGGTCCGGGCCGTCTACAACCCGCTGCGCGGCCTCGCGAACGACTCCGCGGTCCTGGCCGGCTTCCTGTCGACGATCCCCGGCCCGGTCGTGCTGGCCGGCCACTCCTACGGCGGGGCCGTGATCAGCAACGGCGCCGCCGCCAGCCCGAACGTGAAGGCCCTCGTCTACGTCGACGCGTTCGTGCCCGACGTCGGCGAGTCGATCCTGCAGCTCGTCGGTCCGGACTCCGTCCTCGCCGGTGACCCGGCCACGGTCTTCGACATCGTGCCGTTCGGCACCGGGCCCGGGGATCTGGACCTGTACCTGAAGAAGACCGTCGTCCAGGAGGAGTTCGCCTCCGACCTGCCGAGGCGGACCTCCGCGGTGCTCTACGCCACCCAGCGGCCGTCGGCGGCCGGCGGCTTCGCCGAGACGGCCACCGCGGCGGCGTGGAAGACGATCCCGTCCTGGTACCTCGTCGGCACCCGGGACACGGTCATCCCGCCCGACCGGCAGCGGTTCATGGCGCAGCGGGCCGGCGCGCGGACCGTCGAGATCGCCGCCTCGCACGTCTCGCTCATCTCCCGCCCCGGCGCGGTCACCGCCCTGATCGTCGCCGCCGCCCGCACCGTCCGCTGACCGTCCACATCAGTCGGTGACCACGACGACCTTGCCACGGGCGGATCCCTCGCCGACGTGCCGCAGCGCTGCGGGTACCTCGTCGAGCCTGAAGGTACGGTCGATGTGGATGCCGATCTCGGTGGCGACGCAGAGGTCGGTCAGCGGGCTGAAGTGCGTTGGTCCCAGGCGGACCACGAGCACCGCCAGGCGGCGCCGGTTGAGCCGTCCGATGATCGCGCCGAGGGTCGC
>CAWKIV010000015.1:0-133120 GCA_963849885.1 uncultured Actinomycetota bacterium
GCTTGTGGGTTCGAGTCCCACGGCTTCCGCCTCGCGGGGCCCAGGTACGCCAACGGCCGAGCGGCCCGGCTTAAGCCAGGGTGCTTGTGGGTTCGAATCCCACCCTGGGTACTGGGTCATGGGTGCAATCTCGGCTCGGTAGGCAATGGGCAGACCACTCTCGCTTAGAACGAGAGATGCTGAGGGTCCGAGTCCCTCCTGAGCCATCGATCACGCCTTCGTGGAGCAGCCTGGAGTGCTCGCCTCGTTGTCAGCGAGGAGGTCGCGGGTTCAAATCCCGCCGGGGGCGCTGGAGTGGGAGGGATGGCACGGTACGCAAACCGGCAAAGCGGCCCGGCTCAAACCCGGGGATTCTGTGGGTTCGACTCCCACCCGTGCTACTCGCGACCCGGTTCCTCGGGTGGTGTTCCTCACGGCGGCCTGTAAAGCCGTTGCCATAAAGGTGTGAGGCGGAAGGCGAAAGGTTCAACTCCTTCACCACCCACTGGCGGTTCTCGACGAAGGTTCGTTCGTCTATCGGAAGGACATCAGCCCCTCAAGCTGAAGAGGCGGGTTCGATTCCCGCACGGACCACTTTACGACTCGCCGGGTGGCGGAACTGGTAGACGCGCGGGCCTCAGACGCACGTGCCCCCGAGGCGTGGGAGTTCGAATCTCCCCCCGGCGACTGCTCCTCTCCAGGCGGGCAGGTGCCCGGCCGGGCCTCATAAGCCCGGCGTGCCCGGCTCGATACCGGGGCCTGGGACTCGCGGGTGGGCCGGTGCTCGGCCGAGTTTCATACGCTCGGAGGCGGAGGTTCGACTCCCCGACCCGCAACTGTCGGTGTTCATGGCACGGTATGCTAACTGGCATCGCGGCCAGGTCGAGGGCCTGGTGCCTGTGGGTTCGAATCCCACCCGTGCTACTCCCCGAAGCTCGTCCCGTCGTCTAGCGGCGAAGACGCCTGTCTTACACACAGGATACGCAGGTTCGAGTCCTGCCGGGACGACTCTCAGGAGCCGGTCTGCAGGTGTTCCGGCAGCACACCTCCTCGGTAGGGAGGGAGACCGAGTTCGATTCTCGGGCGGACCTTGATTCGTCAAACGGGCTGCTGGTCCAACGGGACGACACCGGCATCGCACGCCGGAGATCGGGGTTCGACTCCCCGGCGGTCCACTCAGAGCGGGCAGAGACTCTGAAGGGCCCATGGTCCAAGGGGACGACGTCGCCCTGGCGTGGCGGAGATCCGGGTTCGACTCCCGGTGGGTCCACTCGAACGGAAGGTAGTCGGATACGGTTCGCCGAGCCGTCCTGCTAAGGCGGTTCCCCCGCGAGGGGGATGAGGGTTCGAATCCCTCGCCTTCCGCTGTCGCCCCGATGGTGAAAGGGAGGATCACGCCTCGCTTCTAACGAGGAGTCCCGGGTTCGAGTCCTGGTCGGGGTACTGCAAGAGACGGGCGGTTAGCTCAGCCGGCCACAGCGCCAGCATGACACGCTGGAGGCCGCAGGTTCGAACCCTGCATCGCCCACTGGAGCTGACGATACGGAAGGGCTACCCGATGGGCGACGGGACCCGCCTGGAAAGCGGGCGAGCGAAGAGCCTTGCGGGTTCGACTCCCGCCCCTTCCGCTCCGGCGCGAGCCGGTGGATTCGACGACAGTTCGATGGTGTCCGTGGTGTAACGGCAGCACGTGAGCCCGTGGAGCTCGAGGCGACGGGTTCAACCCCCGCCGGACACCCTCCCCGTGAACCTGGCGGAGGGACGACAGTGACGCCGATCGGACGTGCGGGGCCATTTACAGGGGGTGCTCCTGGGAGAGCAGCGAGCCTCCAAAACTCGCGGACAGGGTTCAAATCCTTGCGCCCTGCTCGCTGCCGACGTGGCCGAACGGTGAGGCCCCTGCCTTGTAAGCAGGTTCATGCCGGTTCGAGCCCGGCCGTCGGCTTGCTCATGCCCTCGGCGTGTGACGGACGGCACGCGACCCCCGAAGGCCGAAGGCCAGGTTCGACTCCTGGCGAGGGCACTCGCTCGCTTTCCCCGCGGGTGTGGCGGACGCACGGCGGTCTTCGAGCCGCAAGGCCGGGTTCGATTCCCGGGCGGGGGGTTCGGCAACGGGCTGGTTTATTTCCACGTCCTCGGGGTGTGACGGACTTGCACACGACTCTGCGAAGGTCGAGGCCCAGGTTCGATTCCTGGCGAGGACATGGCCCTCCGTGGAGAGGGCCGGAGCAATAAGGGCCGCCGGAGCCTGACGGCCGGGCGGCGGTCTGCAAAACCGCAGAAGCGGGTTCGACTCCCGCCGGCGCCTCTCGATCACCTCCCCCGTTCCATCCCGACCCGAGGCGAAGGAAATCAG
Source organism: uncultured Actinomycetota bacterium (assembly GCA_963849885.1). GTDB lineage: Bacteria > Actinomycetota > Actinomycetes > Mycobacteriales > CADCTP01 > CADCTP01. Next base: position 2,336 of record CAWKIV010000015.1, read on the forward strand.
CCGGATTCGTCGAAGCGTCCGAGGATCTTATCATGGTCGAGTTCCGTCTTCTGCCGGAGGAGTGAGCACTCAAGGGTTCGCCATCGCCGTCCCCTCGACTCGCTCACGACTTGACGACGGTGGCCCGCATCCGGCGTTGCCACTCCGTTAGCGGGCTCCCGTAGAGCGAAGTCCTCGCGAAGCTGCATGAGCAACTCGTCCGGAATCTCGCCGTAGGGCCGCGCGAGGGCGGCGAGGGCTTCGACCGTCGCCACCTCTTCGGGCGTTGTCCCCACCCACAGCACGGGATCATCCGCGTCTGACGACTCGTCCCAGACCTGCACGAAGAAGGTCTCAAGCGGGTTGTCCCAGCCGACGACGATTTCGTGTCCCGCCGCCCGGAATGAGTATTGTGACATGGCGTCTCTCCTCGCAGAACTGCAACAGGTTCCCATTATGCGATTGTCCCCGGGTGCGGGCGGTGCGCGGCAACCTGGCCGCGCTGCCCTTCGCCGCCGGCGCCTTCGACGTGGTGGCCAGCCTGCAGGTGGTCGAGCACCTGTGGGACCAGCCCGGCTTCCTGGCCGGCTGCGCCCGGGTGCTGCGGCCGGCCGGCACGCTGCTGCTCACCACGCCCAACCGGCTGACCTTCTCGCCGCCGAACCGGCCGCTCAACCCGTTCCACCACCGCGAGCTGTCCCCGGCCGAGCTGGGTGAGCTGCTGGCGGAGGCCGGCTTCGAGGTGACCCGGCTGCTCGGGCTGCGGCACGGCCGGCGGCTGGCCAAGCTGGACCGCCGCTTCTCCTCGCTGGTGGACGCGCAGCTGGCCGGCCCGCCCGGCACCTGGCACGCCGACCTGCGCCGCGCCGTCGCCCGGGTCCGCGCCGCCGACTTCGAGCTCACCGCCGACGACCTGGACACCAGCCTCGACCTGGTCGCCGTCGCCGTCCGCCGCCCACCCCCGCCGATCTTGGTTGAGTCAACGCCTCGTGGCCCTTCATGAGGTTGACTTGACCAAGATCGACGGGAGGGGTGGCCCGGTCGGCACCTTCTGCCTGGTGCTGCACACCCACCTGCCGTGGGTGGCGCACGCCGGCACCTGGCCGGTCGGCGAGGAGTGGCTGCACCAGGCCTTCACCGGGTCCTGGCGGCGGGTGCTCGGGCTGCTCGACGAGCTGGCCGCGGCCGGCCACCGGGACGTGCTCACGCTCGGCGTCACCCCGGTGCTCGCGGCCATGCTGGACGACCCGTACTGCCTGCGCGAGCTGCACACCTGGGCCGGCAACTGGCAGCTGCGGGCGGCCGAGCTGGCCGGCCGGCCGGAGCCGCACCTGCGCCGGCTCGCCGGCGAGGAGTGGGCCGCGGCCACCGCCTGCCTGGCCGACCTGGAGGCCCGGTGGCTGACCGGCGGGCTGTCCGCGGTGCTGCGGCCGCTGGTCGACGGCGGCGTGGTCGAGCTGCTCGGCGGCCCGGCCGCGCACCCGTTCCAGCCGCTGCTGGACCCGCGGGTGGCCGCGGCCGCGCTGGCCGCCGGGCGGGACGACGCCCGGCTGCGGCTCGGCCGGGCACCGGCCGGGATCTGGGCGCCGGAGTGCGGCTACGCCCCCGGCCTGGAGCAGCTGTACGCGGCCGCCGGGGTGGAGCGCTTCGTGGTCGACTCCCCCGCGCTGCACGGCGACACCGCGGCGGCCCGGCCGGTCGGCGACTCCGGCGTGCTCTGCCTCGGGCGCGACCTCGAGGTGAGCTACCGGGTCTGGTCGCCGAAGGCCGGCTACCCGGGCGCGCCGGACTACCGCGACTTCCACACCTTCGACCACGCGTCCGGCTTCCGGCCGGCCCGGGTGACCGGCCGGCACGTGCCGCCGGAGGCGAAGCGGCCGTGGGAGCCGGACCTGGCCGCGGCCGCGGTCCGGCGGGACGCGGCGGACTTCGTGGACGTGGTGCGCCGCCGGTTGCGGGACCTGGCGGACCGGGACGGGCGCCCGGGCCTGGTGGTGGCCTGCTACGACACCGAGCTGTTCGGGCACTGGTGGCACGAGGGGCCGGACTGGCTGGCGGCCGTGCTGACCGCGCTGCCGGCGGCCGGCGTCCGGGTGACCACGCTGGGCGGCGCGGTGGCCGCCGGGCACGTCGGCCCGCCGGTCGAGCTGGGGCCGTCGTCCTGGGGCAGCGGCAAGGACTGGCGGGTGTGGACCGGGCCGGCGGTGCAGGACCTGGTGGTGGCGGCGAAGGGCGTGCAGCACCGGCTCCTGTCCACTGTGGATGCCCACCGCGGCCCGGCCCGGGATCCGGTGCTCGACCAGCTGGCCCGGGAGGCCTTCCTCGCGCTGTCCAGCGACTGGGCCTTCATGGTCACGCACGACAGCGCGGCCGGGTACGCCCGGGACCGGGCCGCCGCGCACGCCGGGCGGGTGCACGCGCTGGCCGACCTGCTGGACGCGGGCGACCGGGCCGGGGCGGCGGCGCTGGCGGACCGGCTGCGGGCCGTGGACGGGCCCTTCGGTCACCTGGACGCGCGGCTGCTCTGACCCTCGGCCGCCGGCCCCGCGGTCCGGCCCGGTGACAAGGGCCGCCGGGTCACTGCCCGGGGCCGACGAAGCCCGAGTCGTTGCCGTGCGAGTAGAGGTTGCCGCGGGACTGGTTGAGCCGGCGGGCGTCGTGGACCTCGCGCTGGTCGACCGACAGCCGCCGGCGGGAGCGGCGGGCCTTGAGGTCCATCACCGCGGCCGTGACGATCAGCGCGGCCAGGACACCGAGCGACACGATCAGGAACTCCATGTCCCACCTCCTGTGGTGCACCGACGATACCCGCCGGCCGGGCCGGATCCCGTCGGAGCGCCGCTCTACAGTGCCGCCCATGGACAGCAGACTGCGCGCGCTGTGCGACCTCGACGTCGCCGAGGCCCGGGAGTACGCGGGCCGCCACGAGTACGACGGGCGGCTGCAGGACCTCTCCCCGGACGGGGTGCGCCGCGGGCTGGCCGCGCTCGGCGGCGAGCGGCTCGCCGACCCGTACGACGAGGCGCTGACCGCGGCCAAGGAGGCCGAGCTGCGGGTGCGCTTCGGCGAGCTGGCGCAGCACCGGACCAACCCGATGCCGCACCTGGCCAACCTGGACGTCGCCTGCTACGACCGGGACTACGCGCCGGAGGCGCGACCGGCACGCGGCCCGCGAGCGCCACCTGCGCGGCTGGCCGGACGCGGTGGACGCGTCGATCGAGGCGCTCGACGCGGTGCCCGCCCCGGTGGCCGAGGCGGTGCTCGGCGCCGCCCGCGGCCTGGCCGCCGGTCTCGACCCGGCCGAGAGTGAGCCGGTGGCGCGGCGCCGCACGGCCGGCTGGTGGCGCACCTGGAGGCCGCCGCCCGGGACGGCGCGCCGTCGGCCGAGCTGGGCGCCGGCCCGCTCGCCCGCTACCTGAGCGCGGCCGAGGCGACCGAGGTCGACCTGGGCGCGCTGTCCGCCCGGGCCGACGCCGAGCGGGACCGGCTGCGCGCGCTGCTGGAGGAGGCCTGCGGGCGGCTGGCCCCCGGCCGGCCCACCGCCGAGGTGGTGGCCGAGCTGGTCCGCGACCACCCCGACCCGGCCGGCGTGGTGGCCGAGGCGCAGGCGCTGACCGAGGAGGTCATCGCCTGGACCGCGGAGCGCCGCCTGGCGCCGTACGCGGACGGCAGCTGCCGGGTCGGCCCGGCGCCGGAGTCGCGGCAGTGGGCGATGGCGATGATGGCCTGGTCCGCGCCCGGCGAGCCGGAGGCCCCGTCCTGGTATTACGTGACCCCGCCGCGGCCGGAGTGGCCGGAGCGGGAGCGCGAGGAGTGGCTGCAGGTCTTCAGCCGGACCACGCTGCCGGCGATCACCGTGCACGAGGTCGCCCCCGGCCACTTCTCGCACGGGCTGGCCCTGCGGCACGCGCCCAGCCTGCCCCGGCAGGTGCTGATGAGCCAGTCGTTCGTGGAGGGCTGGGCGCACTACGTCGAGGAGGTGGCGGTCGAGGAGGGCTTCCACGCCGACGACCCGCGGTTCGCCGCCGGGGTGGCGATCGAGGCGCTGCTGCGGGTCACCCGGCTGGCCTGCGCGATCGGGCTGCACTCCGGGGAGCTGACCGTCGCCGAGGCCACCGGCCGGTTCGAGCGGGACGCCTTCCTGGCCGGGCCGGCCGCGGAGTCCGAGGCGCGCCGGGGCACCTTCGACCCGACGTACGGGCGGTACACCTGGGGCAAGCTGGCCATCCTCGACCTGCGCGAGCGGGCCCGGGCGGCCTGGGGCGCCGGCTTCGACCTGCCCCGCTTCCACGCCGCCATGCTGGCGCTCGGCTCGCCGCCGCTCGGGCTGCTCGACCACGCGCTGGGCGGCGCCCCGGTCCCGGCCCGAGGACGGCCGGAGCGATAGGGTCCGTCGCCATGGCCTACGGATATCCGAGTCCGCCGGCCGCGCGGCGACCGGAGCAGCGGGTCGGCGCCGCCGACGTGCGGTCGGTCCAGTTCGGCAAGCCGCCGTTCGGCCGCCGCGGCTACGACGAGATCGAGGTCGACGACTTCCTCCGCAAGGTCGCGGACACCCTGGGCAACGCGCCCAACGTGCCCCGGGTGACCCCGGAGGAGGTGCACGAGGTCGCCTTCCGCAAGCCGCGGATCGGCAGCCGCGGCTACGACGAGGACGAGGTCGACGCGTTCCTCGACCTGATCGAGGGCGAGCTGCGCTGGCGCGCCTCCCCGGACGGGCAGCGCGAGCAGGCCGCGCAGATCCTCGGCGCGCCGGGCGCCCGGGCGGTGCTCGCGGTGGCGGTCGCGCTGCTGGTGGACCGCGGCCGGCTGCTGGTCACCGAGATGCCCGACCCGGTCTCCGGCCGCACGGTCTACCGGCCGCCCGGCGGCGAGGTCGCCTTCGGCGAGCGCGGGCACGAGACCGTCCGCCGGGCGCTGCGGGAGGACTTCGGCATCGCGCTGGCCGAGGTGCAGCCGCTGGCCACGCTGGAGAGCATCCACCGCTTCGCCGGGCGGGACGGGCACGAGCTGGTCCTGGTCTACGAGGCGACGCCGAGCGACCCGGCGGTGTGGGCGCAGCAGCGGCTGATGAGCCGGCGCGGCGACGCGTCCGCGGTCTGGGCGCCGGTGGACCTGTTCCGCCGCGGGGAGGCGCCGCTGCTGCCGGACGGGCTGCTCCCCCTGCTGGAGTAGCGATGCGGGTCCTGATGCTGTCCTGGGAGTACCCGCCGCTGCTGGTCGGCGGGCTGGGCCGGCACGTGCACGCGCTGGCCGAGGCGACCGCCCGGGCCGGCCACCAGGTCACCGTGGTCACCCGGCACCCCGGCCCGGCCGGGGCGGGGACCGGGTCTCCGCCGGCGCCGGTGCCGTACGACGAGGTGGTCGGCGGGGTCCGGGTGGTCCGGGTGGCGGAGGACCCGTCCCTGCTCCGCTTCGAGGACGAGCTGCTGGCCTGGACGATGGCGCTCAACCACGCGCTGACCCGGGCCGGGCTGGCCGTCTGCGAGCAGTCCCCGCCGGACGTGGTGCACGCGCACGACTGGCTGGTGGCGCACGCGGCCACCACGCTCAAGCACCACCTGCGGGTGCCGCTGGTGGCCACCCTGCACGCCACCGAGGCCGGCCGGCACCAGGGCTGGCTGCCCGGCCCGCTCAACCGGTCGATCCACTCGGTCGAGTGGTGGCTGACGTACGAGGCCCGCCGGGTGATCGCCTGCTCCGGCTACATGCGCTGGGAGGTCACCCGGCTGTTCGACCTGCCGCCGGACAAGGTCGACGTGGTGCCCAACGGGATGGACCCGCGGCCCTGGCAGGTGCGCCCGGAGCAGGTCGCCGCGGCCCGCCGCCGGTGGGCCGGGGACGGGCCGCTGATCGCCTTCTCCGGCCGGCTGGTGTACGAGAAGGGCGTCCAGGACCTGCTCGCCGCGCTCCCCCGGCTGCGCCGCCGGCACCCCGGGCTGCGGCTGGTGGTGGCCGGGCGGGGGCCGAGCGCGGACGAGCTGCGGGACCAGGCGCGCCGGCTGCGGCTCGGCCGGGCGGTGACCTTCGCCGGCTTCGTGCCGGACGCCGAGCTGGCCGCGCTGGTGGCCGCGGCCGACTGCGCGGTGGTGCCGAGCCGGTACGAGCCGTTCGGCCTGGTCGCGCTGGAGGCGGCGGCGGCCGGGACGCCGGTGGTGGCGTCCGGGGCGGGCGGGCTGCCGGAGTTCGTCCGGTCCGGGCGGACCGGGCTGGCCTTCCCGGCCGGCGACCCGGCCGCGCTCGCCGACGCCGTCGTCCGCGCTGCTCGCCGACCAGGTGCTGGCCCGCCGGCTGGCCCGGCAGGCCCGGGCGGTGCTGCGCCGGGAGCACAGCTGGGCCGGCGTCGCCGAGCGGACCGCGGACGTGTACGCGCGGGCCGAGGTGCAGGAGCGCGCGCTGCGGGCCGGGCTGGCCGCCCGGGCGGTGCCCCGGCTGGTGGTCCGGGACGGCAACCTGCTCACCGGCCACCCGGGCTAGCGCACCGCCCCGCCGGGCGGGGCAGAGCACCAGCCGCGCGAGGTGCCTCCCGCGGGGTCAGTCGCCGTACTTCTCGCGGTGCAGCTCGCGCGCCTGGCCGGCCCAGTCCTCCCGCTCGATCCGGGCGCTGAACGCCTCCAGCCGGCCCCGGACCGCGGCGAGCTCCTCGCCGTGCAGGTCGGCGACCTGCCGGTAGGTGGTGATGCCGAGCTCGTGCAGGGTCCGCTCGATGGCCCGGCCGACGCCGCGGATGGCGCGCAGGTCGTCGGTGCCGGTGGGGGCCGGCGCGTCCGGGTCGACCACCCGCGGCAGCACCATCGTGTCGTCGAACGCCCCGGCCGGCTCGGGCGCGACGGGCTCGGCCGCGGCCTCCGGCGCGGCCGGCTCGGGCGCGGCCGGCTCGGGCGCGGCCGGCTCGGGCGCGGCCGGCTCGGCGGTCAGCCCGGCGTCGGTGGCGAGCAGGTCCGTGGCGTCCGCCGTCACGGGCTCGGGCGCGGGGGCGGCCGGCTCGACGGTCAGCCCGGCGTCGGTGGCCAGCACGTCCGGCGCCGGCGCCACGGGGGCGACCGGGGCCGCGGGCGGCATGGGCACGATCGCGGGCAGCGGCAGCGCGCCGTCGGTCCGCCGGCGCAGCAGCAGCCAGCCCACCGACACCGCGACCGCCAGCAACCCGAGCAGCCTTCGGATTCGACTCGGAGCGGTGCGCATGCCGCGCAGCGTACGACCCGCGGTAACGTCCCGCCGTGCTGGCACCCGGACTCGTCGGGAATCGGACGCTTCGCGTCACGGAGGGTGACACCGCGGCCGCCGTGGGCTCGGGTGACGTCGCCGTGCTGGCCACTCCCCGTGTCGTCGCGCTCGCCGAGGCGGCCAGCGTCGCCGCGCTCGCCGGTGCCCTGGACGCCGGCCGCACCAGCGTCGGCACCCGGGTCGAGCTGGACCACCTCGCCCCGTCCCCGGTCGGCGCCGAGGTCACGGCCACCGCCGAGCTGGTCGAGGTGTCCGGCCGAAGGCTCACCTTCGACGTGAGGGTCACCCAGGACGGCCGCGAGGTGGCCCGCGGCCGCCTCCTCCGCGCCGTGGTCGACCGCGCCCGCTTCCCCTGACCCGACCCGCCTGACCCCGCCTGACCCCACCTGACCATGCGCCGGTGAGCGACACGCCGCCGGAGGGCCCCGGAGCACTCACCGGGCGAGGGTCGAGCGGGGGCCAGCGCGGTCCAGACGGCCGGGGGGACGTCGGGTGGGAGGGTGTCGCGGCGGAGGCCGGCCTCCGCCCAGACCAGGCCGAGGGCGTCCGCCGGGACCAGGCCGGCCAGCCCGCGCCGGGCCGGCACCCGCCGGTCCCGCCAGGCCGCCCGCACCAGCCGTCGCACCACCGCCGGCCCGCGCCGGCCGCCCGGCAGCGGCCGCCGGACCAGCGCGAGCTGCCCGACCCGGGCCCGCGGCACCGGCCGGAACGCGCCGGCCGGCACCCGCCGCACCAGCACCGCCTCGTACCGGGCGGTCCACCACGCCTCCCGCGGCCCCCGCGGCGGTCCGGTCACGCCGAGCGCGGCCCCGAGCTCGACCAGCAGGTCGGCGCGCACCAGCGCGCCGCCGGGGTCGTCCAGCAGCCGGGCCAGCAGCGCCGAGGTGGCGGCGAACGGCGGGTTCGCCACCACCGCGTACGGCCGGTGCGGCAGCGGCACCGTGCGCAGGTCGCCCTCGACGACCCGGACGGCGGGCGCGGCGGCGAAGCGGCGGCGCAGCCCGGCGGCGAGCCGCGGGTCCCGCTCGATCGCCAGCACCCGGGCGCCGGTGGCCGCCAGCGGGGCGGTGAGCGCGCCGGAGCCGGCGCCGAGGTCGAGCACGAGGTCGCCGGGTCCGGGCCCGGCCGACCTCACCAGCCGGTCAACGACCGCGCGGTCCACCAGGAAGTGGGCACCCCGCGCGGCCGACGGCGCGGCCACGGAACCTCATGACCATGGGCATGGCCCGCACGCTAGGCGCGCCGCCCGCGCCCGTCACCCGAATTACGCGAGCACCGAGGAGCGCGGGTAGGCGTCGGCCGGGTCGGTGAGGACGTTGACCAGGTACGGGACGTCGGCGGCGAAGGCCCGGTCCAGCGCCGGCCCCAGCTCGGCGGCCGACCGCACCGTCTCCCCGGCCCCGCCCAGCGCCCGCACCACCTCGTCGTACCGGGTCTCCGGCTGCAGGTCGGCGGCCACGTCGTAGCCGTAGATGGCCCGCATCGGGTGCTTCTCCAGCCCCCAGGCGCTGTTGTTGCCGACCACCATCACCACCGGCAGCCGGTGCCGGACCAGCGTGTCCACGTCCATCAGCGAGAAGCCGGCCGCGCCGTCGCCGAGCAGCAGCACCACCTGCGCGGACGGGCGGGCGACCCGGGCCGCGATCGCGTACCCCAGCCCCGTCCCCAGGCACCCGTACGGCCCCGGGTCCAGCCAGCAGCCCGGCCGGTACGAGTCGACGTACTTGCCCGCGTACGAGACGAAGTCGCCGCCGTCCCCGACCACCACCGCGTCCCGGTCCAGCCGCGAGCGCAGCGCGCCATACACCGCCGGCGGCCGGATCGGCTCCGACCCGCCGGCCAGCTCGGCCGCGTCCGCGGCCCGGGCCGCCGTCTCCGCGTCCCGCAGCCGGCCGATCCAGGGCTCGTGCGAGACCCGGTCGCCGGACCAGCCGGCCAGCCCGTCCAGGATCGCGGCCAGGTCGCCGGCGGCCGACCCGGCCAGCGGCCGGTGGGTGGCCACGCCGGCGGTCGAGTCGGCCACGTGCACCACCGCGGCCGCGCCGAAGTCGCCGAAGGCCAGCCGGAAGTCCAGCGGGGTGCCGACGACGACGACCAGGTCGGCCTCCTTGCGCAGCAGCCCGCGCACCCGGGAGAACGCCAGCGGGTCGTCGGCGGGCAGGCAGCCGCGGCCCATCCCGTTCGCGAAGACCGGGACCCGCAGCGCGGCGGCGGCCCGGGCCAGCGCCGCCTCGGCCCGGCCGAAGTAGACGTCGCCGCCGACCACGAAGGCGGGCCGCTCGGCCGCGGCGACCAGCCGGGCCACGGCGTCCACCGCGGCCGGGTCCGGGTCCGCCCCGGCCGGCGGCTCGAACGCGATGTCCGCGGCGGCCGGCGAGAAGACCACGTCCATCGGCACGTCCACGAAGACCGGCCCGCGGTGCGGGGTGAGCGCGGTCCGGGCCGCGTCGAGCAGCACCGGCCCGATCGCGTCCGCGCCGCCCGCGGTGGCGGCGAGCTTGGTCACCGGGGCGAGCAGCGGCACGTGGTCGAGCTCCTGCAGCCCGCCGCGGCCCCAGTTGACCGTCGGGGCGCGGCCGCCGAGCACCACCAGCGGGACACCGGTGAAGTACGCCGAGGTCACCGCGGAGACCGAGTTGGTCACCCCGGGGCCGGCGGTGACCACGGCGAGCCCGGGCCGGCGGGTGAGCTTCGCGGTCCCCTCGGCGGCGAAGGTCGCGGTCTGCTCGTGCCGCACGTCGACGATGCGGACCTTCTCCTTGACCGCGGCGTCGTACACCGGGAAGACGTGGCCGCCCGACAGCGTGAAGATCTCCTCGACGCCCGCCGCCCGCAGCGCGGCCAGCGCCACGTCGCCGCCGTGCCCCTCGACCCGCCCGCCCATCCCCGCACCCTACCCAGCAGTAGCCCGCCGTCCGCCGGCCGATCACGTTTGCGCGTGTCCTCGTTTCGACACGCCGCGCCAGCGGCTGTCGCCGGCGACCCAGCGCGCAAACGTGATCGGTCCGGCGGGCTGATCCGTCAGGCCGGGTCGGGGGCGTCGGCGGCGGCGCGGGTCTTGCGGGCGATGTCGGCCAGCGCCTCCCGGCGCGCCGCCGCGGCCTGGTGGTCGACCATCCGGTCCCGCACCACCCGGGCCGGCACCCCCACCGCCACCGAGAAGGCCGGCAGGTCCCGGTTGACCACCGCGTTGGCCGCGACCACGCAGCCGCGGCCGATGCTCACCCCGCGCAGCACCGTCACCTTGGTGCCCAGCCACACGTCCGGCCCGATCCGGACCGGCGTCTTGACGATGCCCTGGTCCTTGATCGGCACGGTGACGTCGGCGAAGTTGTGGTCGAAGTCGCAGACGTACACCCAGTCGGCCACGATGGTCGCCGCGCCGAACTCGACGTCCAGGTACGCGTTCACCGTGTTGTCCTTGCCGAACACGCACTTGTCGCCGATCCGCAGGGTGCCCTCGTGGCAGCGGATCGCGTTGCCGCGGCCGATGTGCACCCAGCGGCCGATCACCAGCCGGCCGTAGCCGCGCCGCGCGTACAGCTCGACGTTGCGGCCGAGGAAGACGAAGCCCTCGGTGATCACGTGCGGGTTGCGCAGCTTGAAGAGGAGGAAGCGCCAGTAGCGCACCAGGTAGAACGGGGTCCAGGCCCGGTGCCGGATCACCCAGCGCAGGCTGGCCAGGGTGAGGAAGCGCGCCTGCCGCGGGTCCCGGGGACGTCCGAGCACCCCGCGAGGTTACCGGCCCGCTCCGCATGCGGAGACCCCGGCCGGCACGGGCCGGCCGGGGTCTGCGGATTGTCGACTACAGCGGGCGGACGTTCTCCGCCTGCGGGCCCTTCTGGCCCTGCGTGACGTCGAACTCGACCTTCTGGCCCTCGTCGAGGGTCCGGTAGCCGGACGTCGAGATCGCGGAGTAGTGCACGAAGACGTCGGCACCCCCACCTTCCACGGCGATGAAACCGTAGCCCTTCTCGGCGTTGAACCACTTCACGGTGCCCTGTGCCACGTGCCACTCCTCAAGCATTCGTACGGGGCCGTCACGGTAACACCCCGGGGCGACGCTTTGGTCATCCGACCGCAGGGCGCGTCCCGGTCACCAGCGCGTTGTAGAACAGCCCGGGCGGGACCACCCGGGACAGCCGGCGGTCCACCGCGGACAGCCGCTGCCAGGTCCGGTATGCGAAGGTCGCCCAGTCCCAGCCCAGCTTGCCCGGCGGCACCGCGCACTCGAACGTCCGCACCGGCCAGCCGAACCAGGCCGCGGTCAGCTCCTCGGTGCGCACCTCGACGTCCACCGCGCCGGCCGCGATCGCCATCCGGCGCAGCTCGCCCGGCGGGAAGGTGTGCAGGTCGACGACCGCCTCCAGCGCGGCCGCCCGGGACGACTCGTCCAGCTCCTGCTGGGGCCGGCGCCAGCCGGCCAGCGCCGGCAGCCGGGTCGCCCGGGTGGTCGCCCACCAGGTCAGCTGGGACAGCCTGCGGGCGACCACGTCGCCGTACCGGGTCGGCTCGCCGGCGTAGACGAACCGGCCGCCCGGCTTGAGCACCCGCAGCGTCTCCCGCAGGGCCAGCTCGACGTCCGGGATGTGGTGCAGCACCGCGTGCCCGACGACCAGGTCGAAGGTGGCGTCCTCGTACGGGATCGTCTCCGCGTCGGCGACCCGCCCGTCCACGTCCAGGCCCAGCCCGGCCGCGTTGCGCAGCGCGACCTCGACCATGCCCGGGCTGATGTCGGTCACCGAGCCCCGCTCGGCCACCCCGGCCTGCATGAGGTTGAGCAGGAAGAAGCCGGTCCCGGAGCCGATCTCCAGCGCCCGCCCGTACGGCCAGCCCTGGTCACCGGCGACCGTGGTGAAGCGGTCCCGGGCGTAGGTGATGCAGCGCTCGTCGTACGAGATCGACCACTTCTCGTCGTAGGTGCCGGCTTCCCAGTCGTGGTAGAGGATGTTGGCGCGCTTGGGGTCGTCGCGCGCGGCCTCGATCTCCTCCTGCGAGATGGTCTGTGCCCGCTCGCTCATCGGCCGGTGAACCTCGCCTTGCCCGGGCCGTTCTCCACGAACGACTGCATCCCGACGGTCCGGTCCTCGGTGGCGAACAGGCCGGCGAACAGCTGCGACTCCAGCCGCAGCGCGCTGCCCAGGTCGAGGTCGAGGCCGCCGTCGATGGCCGCCTTGGCCGCGCGCAGCGCCAGCGCCGGGCCCTCGACGTAGCGCCCGGCCATCTCCCGGGCCGCCGTGTACACGTCGTCGGGGGCGACCACCCGGTCGACCAGGCCGATCCGCAGCGCCTCCGCGGCGTCCACGAACCGGCCGGTGTAGACGAGGTCCTTGGCCCGGGCCGGGCCGATCAGCCGGGCCAGCCGCTGGGTGCCGCCGGCGCCCGGGATGACGCCGAGCAGGATCTCCGGCTGGCCGAGCTTCGAGTTGTCCCCGCAGACCCGGAAGTCGGCGGTCAGCGCCAGCTCGCAGCCGCCGCCGAGCGCGTAGCCGGTCACCGCGGCCACGACCGGCTTCGGGATCCGGGCCAGCGCGTCGAACGCGGCCTGCAGCGTGGTCGCCCGGGCCAGCATGGTCGGGTAGTCGGCGGTGACCATCTCCTTGATGTCCGCCCCGGCGGCGAACACCTTCTCCCCGCCGTAGAGCACCACCGCCCGGACCTCCGCCCGGTCCGTCACCTCGGTCGCGGCGTCCCGCAGCTCGTCCTGGACCTGCGCGTTCAACGCGTTCATCGGCGGCCGGTCGAGCCGGATCGTGCCGATCCCGCCTTCCACCTCGACCCGGACGAACTCGCCCATGCACGCCTCCCTGCTCCGGTACGCCTGAGAGGACCCTAGTGTCCGGGCAACCGCGGGTGGCGCAGGGGAGTACAGAGGGCGTGAGCACCGACCAGGAGTTCGCCGACCTCGCGGCCGAGCGCATGCCGGCGCTGCTGCGGTACGCCCACCTGCTCACCGGCGACCGGGCCCGGGCCGAGGATCTGGTGCAGTCCGCGTTCGCCGCCGCGTACCGGCACCGGCGGCGGATCGACCCGGCGAGCGCGGAGGCGTACGTGCGCAAGGCGGTGCTCAACGGCTACCTGTCCTGGTGGCGGCGCGGGCGCCCCCGGGAGCGGGTGACCGACCGGCCGCCGGACCGGCCGGTCGCGGACGGCGCGGTCCGCGGTCGACGAGCGGGACGCGATGTGGGCGGCGCTCGCGACACTGCCGCCGCGGCAGCGGGCGGTGCTGGTGCTGCGCTACTACGAGGACCTGTCGGAGGCGGAGATCGCGCTGGTGCTCGACGTCTCCGCCGGGACGGTGAAGAGCCAGGCCGCCAAGGCGCTGGCCACGCTGCGGAGGTCCGCGGCGCTGCTCGACCGGCAAGGGGTGACACGGTGAACGACCTCGAGGACCTGCTGGTCCGCACGTTGCGCGACCCGGCCCGGGCGCTGCCCGCGCCGGCCGAGCCGATGGCGGGGATCCGGGCCCGCGCCCGCGCCCAGCGGCGGCACGCCGTCCTGGGTTTCGCCGGGGTGGTCCTGGCCACCGTCGCCGCGCTGGTCGTCCCGATGTCGCTGCGGACGACCGGCCCGCTGCCGCCGGCCGCCCCGGCGCCGCCGGCCCCGAACCAGAGCCTGCTCGACTGGCCCGCCCGCGGCCCGCTCGCCCGGGACACCGCGCTGGTGGCCGCGGCCGAACGGGCCTGGCGGGACAGCGGCCCGCGGCGCCCCTCCGGTGCCGTCTCGCTGCTGTGGGCCGGCCGGATCGGCGGCGGGCCGACCGTGCTGCTGCAGGGTCGGGACAGGGACGGGTCGGCGCTGGTCGCGCTGACGACCGGTGACCCGCAGCGCGTCGTGCGGGTCGACCCGCTGACCGACCCGACGACGGCGGGGGTCAGGCTGGCCGTGGGCTCCGCGAGCTTCCTGCTGATGCGGCCGGACACGGCGAGCGTCTGGATCCTCGAGGAATGGGGATCCACCGGGTGGGCGGAGAAGATGCCGGCCGACGGCGTGGTGGAGGACGCCGTGGACTACCAGGTCAGGCAATACGTGGTGCGGGACGCCTTCGGTCAGATCCTCGGCGAGGGGACCGTCGCGCGGGACGGCTCCCTGCCGCTCGTCGTCGGGCCCGTCCGGCAGGCGGCACCCACCTGGCGGCACGCCCGCCTCCTCCCGGTGCCCATCGCCGGTGAGATCGGCCGGCAGGTCGTGCCCCGGCTCGACGAGGCCGGGGCAACCGGTCCGGTCGAGGTCGCCGCGCTGGAGGGTGGCTTCGGGGGGAAGCCGGCCGAGCTGCACGTCGACGGGCTCGGCGGCCTGTCCTGGCTGTACGAGGTGCGGCGGGACGGCCGGACGTGGCTCGCGTCCGGCGTCCGGTACCTGGGCCCACCGCCCCGGGCCGATGACGGTGTCCAGTGCCTGCGGCTGACCGAGATCACCGGCCGGGTGGCGGCGACCTACGCGCTGGTCACGCGCTGCTGGCTGCCCGAGGAGAAGGTCGGCGTGGTGCTGGTCCACCTCGCCGACGGGGTCCGGCTGACCGGCGTGACGCTGGCCGCGGCCCGTCCCGGGGAGCGGGCCTGGCGCTACTCCGGAAAGCCGGTCGAGAGCGGCCTGGCGCAGGGTTTCAGGACCGACTTCCCGACCGGGGCGGGGCAGGTCACGCTGGTGGACGCGGCCGGGAAGCCGCTGCCGCCGGTGGAGGTGCCGCCGTACTCCTAGGGTTGGCGCCCGTGGAGTCGGTCGACGTGGTGGTGCTCGGCGCCGGACCGGCCGGGCTGGCCGCGGCCTGGCGGGCGGCCGGGCAGGGCCGCTCGGTGCTGGTGCTGGAGCGGGCGCCCGCGGTCGGCGGGATGGCCGGCTCCTTCGAGGTGGCCGGGGTCCGGGTCGACCACGGCAGCCACCGGCTGCACCCGGCGACCCCGCCGGCGGTGCTCGGCCCGCTGCGCGAGCTGCTCGGCGTCCGACCTGCAGACCCGGCCGCGGCACGGCCGGCTCCGGCTGTACGGCCGGTGGGTCGGCTTCCCGCTCCGGCCGGCCGAGCTGCTGCGCGAGCTGCCGCCGGTCGCCCGGCGCCGGCTCGTCCGGGACGCGCTGCTGCGGCCGGTCAGCGGCGGCCGCACCGACTCGTACGCCGGCGTGCTGCTCCGCAAGCTCGGGCCCGAGCTCTACGGCGCGCTGTACGGCCCGTACGCGGAGAAGCTGTGGGGGGTCGGGGGCGACCGGATCGACCCGGAGCAGGCCCGCCGGCGGGTCAGCGCCGGCGGGGTCTGGGGCATCGCCCGAAAGATCCTGCGGCCGGACCCGAGCGGGCAGGGCCGGGTCTTCCACTACCCGCGGCGCGGCTTCGGCCAGATCGCCGACGAGCTGGCCGGGGCGGCCGCCGCGGCCGGGGCGCGGATCGAGACCGGCGCCGCGGTGGAGACCGTGCGGCCGCTGGCGGACCGGGTCGCGGTGGCGACCGCGGACGGGCGGACGGTGGCGGCCGGGCACGTGCTGTCCACCGTGCCGCTGCCGGTGCTGGCCCGGCTGGTCCGGCCGCAGCCCGCGGCCGGGCTGCTGGCCGACGCCGGCCGGCTGCGGTTCCGGGCCATGGTGCTGGTCTACCTGGTGCACGCCGGCGGCCGGTGGTCGCCGTACGACGCGCACTACCTGCCCGGCCCGGAGACGCCGGTGACCCGGCTGAGCGAGCCGGCCAACTACCGGTCGTCCGCGGAGGACCCGGCCGACCGGACCGTGCTGTGCGCGGAGATCCCCTGCGCGGTGGGCGATCGCGTGTGGACGTCCACTCCGGACGAGCTCGCCGCGCTGGTGACCGCCGGGCTGGCCGCCACCGGGCTGCCGGCGGTGGCGCTGGCCGGCGTCGAGGTGCGCCGGCTGCCGCACGTCTACCCCGTCTACGAGCGCGGGTACGCCGACCGGCTGGCCCCGCTGGACGCCTGGGCCGACTCGCTGGACCGGGTCACCACGTTCGGCCGGCTCGGGCTCTTCGCCCACGACAACACCCACCACGCGCTCGCCGAGGCCTTCGACGCGGTGGCCGCGCTGCGCCCGGACGGCACCCGCGACCCGGCCGCCTGGGCCGCCGCCCGCACCCGCTTCGCCGCCCACGTCGTCGAGGACTGAGTGTCGCGACACCCTAGTAGTTCTGGGCCAGAGGCGGGCCGGCTGCAGGCGGTTCCGAGCCGGTCGAGCAGTTACTGGTGGCCTCCTACTGCGCGACGACGCTGTTGGACCGGGTGGAGACCGGGCTGAACCCCGTCGCGTTGATGGCGGTCACGACGAACCGGTACGTGCCGGCGGTGAGCGTCAGCGTCTTGGATCTGGTAGCCGCGCCCGTGACCGGCCCCACGACGACGCCGAGCACCGTCGCGTTGGCGGCCGACGAGCTCATCAGCAGCGCGGTGACCTGGTAGCCCAGGATCGGCGAGCTGCCGGCCGAGGTGGGCGGCGTCCAGCGGGCCGTCGCGGTGATCTCGCCGCCGGCGGCGCCGGAGGCCGCCGTTCCGATCACCGGACGGCTCGGCACCGCTGCCGCGACCGGCGTCACCGGGTTCGACACCGCCGAGGCGGCACCGACCCCCACCGCGTTGACCGCGGCGACCTGGAAGCGGTACGCGGTGCCCACGGTCAGCCCGGTGACGACGACGCTGGTCTCCGTCGGCGCGACCGGCTGCGCGGCGGCGACCGGCTGGCCGGCGCCGTCGAGCACCCGGACCTGGTAGCCGGTCAGCGGCGAGCCGCCGGTGACCGTCGGCGCCGTCCACCGGACGGTCGCCGAGGCCGCGCCGGCGGCGCTGGTGCCGATGGTCGGAGCCCCCGGCGCGCTGCCCGCGACGGCGGTCTGGTTGGGCGCACCGGGCGAGCCCGCGGTCCGGGTGGACAGCGCCCAGCTCGACCCCAGGCTGTTGTCCGAGGCGGGGTTCACGAGCTCGAGCGAGCGCCCGCCGCTCGGGTCCGGCCAGCCGGCGCCACCGAAGGTGACGGTGTCGGCGCTGGAGCCGTCCGCCCGGTTGAGCTGCAGGGTGTCGCCGGTGGCGAGGGTCCCGGTGAACCGCCCGCCGACGAAGACCAGGCCGCCGTACGCCGCCCGGAACGCCAGGTCGTTGCCGACGAAGGTCATCGTGCCGCGCGGGAGGATGACCGTGCCGGGCTGGATCCGCAGGTCGATCCCGCCGGAGATCGACCACCCGGACAGGTCGACGGCCTCCGTGGTCGAGGGGTTGAACAGCTCGACGTACGCGGCGCCGGCCGCGGGCTGGATCTCGTTGACGACGATGGCCGGGGCCGCGCTCTGGTTGCCCGGGACCCGGGCGTCGTTGGCGAACGCGGTCCGGCGGGCCTGGATCGCGGCGAAGAGCTGGGTCCGCTGGCCGGTGAAGGTGAGCCCCTCCCCCGGACGCCACTTGGCGAAGTCGAGCGTCGACTCCGGCGCCGCCGGCGTGACCTCGGCGTTGTAGACGGCCTCCAGGCGCCCCGGTGCGAGCACGGAGTTGACCACGGTGCGCAGCCGCCGGAAGTACATCTGCCGCCACTCCGGGACGGCGAGTATCGCAGTCATCAGCTCGCTCGCCTTGTCCCCCGGCTCGGCCGGGGTGACGAACGGGCTGGTCACTCCGCAGCACGTGTTCCCGAAGGTGTGGTCGAGGTCCCAGGGGATGACCGACCAGCGCCCGGTCGCCGGGTCCTGGCTGAGGTAGAAGTTCTTGCTGCTCGAGTCGGTGTGCTGCACCACCGCGGTGGCGACCGCGTAGTTGATCACCTCGGGGATGTCGGCCATGGCCAGCAGGGCGTTCTGCTGGGCGGTGCCGGTCAGGTCGACGCCGTTCAGGAAGGGGATCAGCGTCGTGAAGTCCTCGTCCTCGGGGTTCTTCTTCTCCCACCGCAGCTCGACCAGCTGCCGGGACGCGTCGAACGCGCCGTGCCCGGCCTTGAAGAACTGCTTGTCGGAGTAGCCCTCGCGGTCACGCCAGGTCCCGTCGAAGAGGTCGAGGTACGTGTAAAGCCCGTAGAACGCCGCGTTCTTCTGCACCCGCAGCTGCATGACCTGCGTATTGACGACGCCCGCGGTGGCGTACGAGTCCCAGGCGAGCGTCGGCCGCCCGTGCGACTTGTCGCTCCAGTCCGCGTTCATGGCGAACTCGTCGACCGGATCGACCAGGCCGGCCAGGGTGAGCTCGTGATTTCTCGGCATCTCGACCTTCCAGCTGACCTTGGGGTTCGACTGGGTCGACTCCCCGCGGATGCTGAACTGGGTGTTGTCGAAGACGGCGCCGTTGTACGCGAGGACGCCCGGCCGGGTGATGTCGACCGTGGGGCTGCCGGTCATCAGGTTGTAGTCCGCGTCGGCGATGAACCACTCGATGACCGGGATGGCCGTCGCGATCCCGTTGCCGACCACGACACCCTTGTACGGCGAGCTGTCGTCCAGCCGGGGCGAGTAGTTGGTACCCGCGGCGTTGGTCGCCTCGACGCGGTAGCGGATCAGGTGGCCCGCCGCCGCGCCCGGGATGGTGGCCGTGTACGAGTTGCCGCCGGTGGGCGTCATCGGCGTGGTCAGCTGGGCGCCGAAGTCGGTCCGGTATCGGACGACCGCTCCGGTCTGTCCGGTGACGGTCGCGGTGACCGTGACGGCCTGGTTGGCGGTCGGCACGGCCGGCGTGGCGGCGACGGCGGAGATGTGCGGCTTCACGCCGCTCGCCGCGACGGAGTTGGCCGCACCAGGTGTGCTCCCCGACGGCGCGGTCGACGCCGCCCAGTTCACGGGGTCGGTGTTGTCGGCGAGCGGGTCCACGAGCTCCAGGGACGGTCCGGTGCCGTCCGTCGTTGTGGGCCACGGGTCCCGGTCGGAGTAGGTGACGGTGTCGATCACGGCGGACGTCGCGTCCTTCACCGCGATCGTCTCGCCGCCGTTCGACAGCCCGCCGGTGTAGACGGCCGCGGGCGCGAAGCCGTACTGGAGCTGGAAGCGCGCGGCGTCCTTGCCCACCACCAGGCGGCCGGCGGCGGACACGGTGGTCCCGGCGCCGAAGCACAGGGTGATCCCGCTGAAGCACCACCCGGACAGGTCGACCGCCGAGGCGCCGACGTTGGTCAGCTCGAGGAACTCATCACCGTCCACACCGGACGGTGGATCGAACATGAGCTCGCTGATCACCACGTCGCCCGGCGCGGCGTGCGCCGCGGCCGCCGGCACGAGCATGCTCCCCACCACGGCGAGGGCCAGCACGGCGCCGACGCCCAGCCCCCTGACCCCTCGAGTCTTCCCGGTCCTCGCGACGCCGCCGGAACCCGCGGACAGCCCTGCCCGAAGTGTCATCGACTTCTCCCCCACAACCTTGTGGCAAGCCGCTGACCAGGAATCTAGACCTCGCAGTAAGTCTCCGGAGCGATATCCGTGAACGAGCCCGGACGATCCGGTGATGTGGCGCTCGGCCAGGACGCCGAGGGTGCCGGCGGCGGGCAGAACCCGGCGATTCGTCCGCCCTGAGGCGTGTTGAGCTCGCGGTGGACGGCGGGGAGGACGCGGCGCAGGTAGGTGCCGAGCTTGACGAAGGAGGTGCCGGTGGTGCGGAAGGCGTACGTGATCGGCACCTCGGCGTACGCGTAGCCCTTGCCGAGCAGGTCCAGCGTGAGCACCTGCGCGTAGTTGTAGTCGTGCACCACCTCGGCGGCGGCCGCGGCCCCGGGTGAGAAGGCGCGGTAGCCGCTCTGCCCGTCGGTGAGGTCGGGCCGGCGGGAGGTCCACCGGACCCAGCCGGTGAGCACCCGGTTGCCGAGCGTCCGGTGCGCCCGCATCCGCCGCGGCCCGCCGGCGAACCGGGACCCGACCACGTAGTCGGCCGCCCCGGACAGCACCGGCGCGGCCAGCCGGCCCAGCTCCTCCGGCGCGTACTCGCCGTCCGCGTCCAGGTAGACCACGCAGGCCGGGCGCAGCGCGGTCGCCTCGGCCAGCCCGCGGCGGACCGCGGCGCCGAGCCCGAGGTTGCCCGGCTGCCGGACCACCACCGCGCCGGCCGCCGCGGCGCGGGCGGCCGAGGCGTCGGTGGACCCGTCGTCCACCACCAGGGCGACCACCGGCCGGCCGGCCACCGACGCCGGCAGCCGGCCGACGACCGCGCCGACGGTGGCCTCCTCGTCGTGCGCCGGCAGCATGGCCACCACCGGCGCGGTCGGCTCCACCGGCACCGGGTCCGGCCGCGGCGGCAGCCGGCGCGGCAGCCGCAGCCGGCCGAGGTAGCCGGGCGCCGGCACGACCAGCGCCACCCCGCCGACCACCAGCGCGTACGCGGTCTTGGCCGCGTGCGCGACCAGCGCGGCGGCCAGCGCCGGGCCGGGACCGGCCCCGAAGCCGACCAGCGCCACGGTGGCCGCGGCCTCGTAGCCGCCGATGCCGCCCGGCGCGACCGCCACCGTCTGGGCGGCGATGGTCACCGCGGTCACGGCGACCGCCTGCGGGTAGCTCAGCGCGATCCCGGCGGCGTCCGCGGCCGCCCACATCACCGCGGCCTCCAGCAGCCAGGCGACGGCGGCGGCGAGCGCGACGCCGGGGCCGGGCAGCCGGACGGCGGCGCCGCGCCGGCGCAGGCGCGCCAGCCACCAGACGGCTCCCCCGGCGAGCGCGAGCAGCGCGGCGCCGGCGGCCCAGCCCCAGCCGGGCAGCGCGCCGACCGCGACCGCGGCGAGGGCCAGCACGGCGAGCAGGTCGGCCGCGCGCAGCGCCACCGCCGAGGCGGTCACCGGCCCGGCCGGCAGGTCGGTCCGGCGCAGCACGCTGGTCACCCGCAGCACCTCGCCGAGCCGGAAGGGCAGCACGTGGTTGCCGAGCAGCGAGACGTGCAGGGCCGCCCAGGACTGCCCGTACGGCAGCTCCGGCAGCACCCGCCGCCAGGCCCAGGCCCGGACCGCGAACGCCGCCGCGTAGAGCACCAGCGCGCCGAGCAGCGCGCCCGGCCGGCGGCCGACCGCGGCCAGCGCGGCGCCCAGCTCGGCCGGGTCGACGACCGTGACCAGGTACGCCAGCGCCACCGCCAGGGCCAGCACGCCGAGCCACCGCCGGACCGTCCCGAGCGGCACCGTGCGCAGCCCGGAGCGGGCCGGAGCGGGCGTCGGGAGCATGGTGAGGTGAGGCTAGCCTAAGTACGCTCCGCGGGGAGGTCGGGAGGTGGGATGGCAGTCGTCGTGACGGGCGCGGCCGGCTTCCTCGGGCACGCGCTCGTCGCCGGGCTGGCCGCGGACGGGGTGGACGTCGTCGCCGTCGACCGCCGACCGGTCGTCGGCGGGTCGGGGCGCGGTGCCGTGACGGCGCTGCGGGCCGACCTGCTGGACCGCGACCCGGCGGTCCGGGACGCGCTGCGGGCCGCGGACGCGGTCTTCCACCTGGCCGGCCGGCCCGGGGTGCGGGACGCCGGCCCGGCGGCCGAGGCGGCCCGGCTCCGGGACAACGTCGCCGCCACCGCCGCCGTGCTCGACCTGGTGCCGCGGGGCGTCCCGCTGGTGGTCACCTCGTCCTCCTCGGTGTACGGCGGGGCGGCCGGGCGACCGAGCCGGGAGGGCGACCCGCTCCGGCCGCTCGGCGGCTACGCCCGCAGCAAGGCGGCGGTGGAGCGGCTGTGCGCGGAGCGGGGCGACGTGGCGGTGCTGCGCCCGTTCACGGTGGCCGGGGAGGGCCAGCGGCCGGACATGGCGCTGGCCCGCTGGATCGCCGCGGTCCGGGCCGGGCGGCCGATCGGCATCCTCGGCTCGGCGGCCCGGACCCGGGACGTGACCGACGTCCGCGACCTGGTCCGGGCGCTGCGGGCGGCGGCCGAGCGCGGGGTCACCGGGCCGCTCAACGTGGGCACCGGCCGGCCGCGGACGCTGGCCGAGCTGGCCGCCGCGGTGTGCCGGGCGCTGGGCACCCCGGCCGAGCTGGTGGTGCGGCCGGCCGCCGCGGTCGAGCCGGCGGCGACCTGGGCGGACACCACGCTGCTGGGCCGCCGGCTCGGGTTCGTGCCGGTGACCGACCTGGACGCGCTGGTCGGCCGCCAGGTCGCCGCCCCCGCCGCCCGACCGGCGACCGGCCGGGCTCACCCCGGCCCTCGCCGCCCGGTGACCCCCGACCCGACCGCCCCGGCCCCCTCCCCCGCCCCGGCCCGCGCCGATCTCGAGGAAGGGGCCGGCGACACGCCGCGGCTCGCCGACCGTTCCTCAGGATCGGCGCCGGGGGCGGGGCGGGTGCGGGTGGCGATGGTGGTGGTCGCGCTGCTCGCCGCGCTGGCGGCCGGGCTCGGCGCGGGCGTGCCGTCGACGTACGGCGGGCCGGCGGCGGTCGACGAGCCGCAGTACCTGCTCACCGCGCTCAGCCTGTACGAGGACCGTGACCTCGACATCGCCGACGAGCTGGCCGAGCGCCGCTGGCTGGCCTTCCACGACGCCGACCTGCCGGTGCAGACCAGCGTGCGGCCGGACGGCCGGCAGCTGTCCCCGCACGACCCGCTGCTGCCGCTGCTGCTCGCCGTGCCGATGGGCCTCGGCGGCTGGCTGGCGGCCAAGCTGACCCTGGCCGCGCTGGCCGGCATCCTGGCCGCGCTCACGCTCTGGGTCGCGGTCCGCCGCTTCGCGGTCCCGCTCCCGCTCGCCGCCGCCGGCACCGCCGTGGCCGGCACCACCGCCCCGCTGGCCGTCTACGGCCAGCAGGTCTACCCGGAGCTGCCCGGCGCGCTGGCCGCGCTCACCGCGGTCGCCGCGCTCACGGCGAACCGCCCCACCAGAGCCACCCTCGCCGTCACCGCCGCCGCGATCACCGCGCTGCCCTGGCTGTCGGTCAAGTACGTCCCGGTCGCCGCCGCGCTCACCCTCGTCGCGCTGCTGCGGGCGACCACGAAGCAGCGCGCCGCCCTGCTCGGCATCCTGGCCGCCGGCGGCGCCGCGTACCTCGGCCTGCACCGGCTGGTCTGGGGCGGCTGGACCGTCTACGCCAGCGGCGACCACTTCGAGCGGACCGGCGAGTTCAGCGTGGTCGGCACCGAGCCGGACTACCTCGGCCGCAGCACCCGGCTGCTCGGCCTGCTGGTCGACCGCGACTTCGGGATCGCCGCCTGGCAGCCGGCCTGGCTGCTGCTGGTCCCGGCCGTCGCCGCGCTGCTGGTGGCGAGGCCCCGGCACTGGGCCGCCCTCGCCCTCCCGCTCGCCGCCGGCTGGGCCACCGCGACCTGGGTGGCGCTGACCATGCACGGCTACTGGTGGCCGGGCCGGCAGCTGGTCGTGGTGCTGCCGCTCGGCGTGCTGGCCGTGCTGGTCTGGCTCACCGGCTCCCGGGCGGCCCGGCTCGCGGCGGCCGTCCTGGCCGCCGCCGGGCTGGCCTACTACGCCGCGCTGCTGATCGCCGGCACGCCCTGGGTGCTCGCCCCGGACCGGCTCGACCTGCACCCGCCGGCCGGCCTGCTGCTGCCGGACGACCGCGACCTGACCGCGGCCGACCGCATCCGCTACGCGCTCTGGGCCGCGGCCGCCGCGCTCACAGCGCTGCTCGCGCTGCGTACCGCCCGCCGTGCCGGTCCAGCGCGAGCGGCATCCCGAAGGTGACGCTGAGCAGGTCCGGGGTGAGCACGTCCGGCAGCAGCCCGGCCGCGACCACCCGGCCGCCGCGCAGCAGCAGCCCGTGGGTGACCCCCGGCGGGATCTCCTCGACGTGGTGGGTGACGAGCACCATGGTCGGCGCGTCCGGGTCGGCGGCCAGCGTGGCCAGCCGGCCGACCAGCTGCTCCCGGCCGGCCAGGTCCAGGCCGGCGGCCGGCTCGTCGAGCAGCAGCAGCTCCGGGTCGGTCATCAGCGCCCGGGCGATCTGCACCCGCTTGCGCTCCCCCTCGGACAGGGTGCCGAACCGGCGGTCCGCCAGCTGCTGCACGCCGAGCTGGTAGAGCAGGTGCCGGGCCCGGCCGGTGTCGAGCAGGTCGTAGTCCTCCCGCCACCGGCCGACCACCGCGTAACCGGCGCTGACCACCAGGTCGAGCACGGTCTCCTCGGCCGGCAGCCGCTGCGCCAGCGCGGCGCTGGTCAGCCCGATCCGCGGCCGCAGCTCGAAGACGTCGACCCGGCCGAGCCGCTCGCCGAGCACCTGGACGGCGCCGGTGGTGGGGTGCAGCTGCGCCGCGGCCAGCTGCAGCAGGGTGGTCTTGCCGGCGCCGTTGGGGCCGAGCACGACCCACCGCTCGTCCAGCTCGACGGTCCAGCTCACGTCCCGCAGCAGGTGCGCCTTGCCGCGGCGGACGCCGGCGTGCTCCAGCCGGATCACGACGTCGCTGTCGGTACGGTCGGCCTGCACGCCGCCATCCAACCATCGCGGCCGGGCGACCCGCGGGCGAGGCACGCGGGTCTCGGGCAGGATGCTGGGGGTGACCTCGGAACCGATCCAGCCCCCGGGTTTCGGCGCCCCGCCGTGGCCCGGCCGGCCGATGCCGCTCGGCGCGACCTGGGACGGCGAGGGCACCAACTTCGCGCTGTGGGCGTCCGGCGCCGAGGCCGTCGAGCTGTGCCTGTTCGAGGCGGAGTGGCCGGAGGGCGGCCGGCACGAGGCCGGCGGCCCCGAGGTCCGGCTCCCGCTGGGCGAGTCGACGTACCAGGTGTGGCACGGGTACGTCCCCCGGGTCGGCCCGGGCCAGCGCTACGGCTTCCGCGTGCACGGCCCGTACGAGCCGCGCCGCGGGCTGCGCTACAACCCGAGCAAGCTGCTGCTGGACCCGTACGCGCGGGCGATCGACGGGGACTTCACCCCGGAGCCGCCGGTCTTCGGCTACGACGGCGACCCCAGCGGGGACACCCCGGACACCCGCGACTCGGCCCCGTACGTGCCGCGGTCGGTCGTCGTGCACGACTCCTTCCCGTGGGGCAGCGACCGGCCGCCGGGCACGCCCTGGGACGACACGGTGATCTACGAGCTGCACGTGCGCGGCTTCACCGAGCGGCACCCGGCCATCCCCGAGCCGTTGCGCGGCACGTACGCCGGGCTGGCCCACCCGGCCGCCATCGAGCACCTCACCGACCTCGGGGTGACCGCGGTCGAGCTGCTGCCGGTGCACCAGTTCGTCACCGAGCCGGCGGTGACCCGGCGCGGGCTGACCAACTACTGGGGCTACAACACCATCGGCTTCTTCGCCCCGCACGGGGCGTACGCGTCGGTCCGCGGCGAGCAGGTCCGCGAGTTCAAGGCGATGGTGCGGGCGCTGCACGCGGCCGGCATCGAGGTGATCCTCGACGTGGTCTACAACCACACCGCCGAGGGCGACCAGGCCGGCCCGACGCTGTGCTTCCGCGGCATCGACAACGCCGGCTACTACCGGCTGCTGCCGGACGAGCGGCGCCGCTACGCCGACTACACCGGCTGCGGCAACACCCTCGACGTCCGCCACCCGTACGTGCTGCAGATGATGATGGACTCGCTGCGCTACTGGGTGACCGAGATGCACGTGGACGGCTTCCGCTTCGACCTCGCCTCCGCGCTGGCCCGGTCCTTCCACGACGTGGACAAGCTGTCCGCGTTCTTCGACGTGATCCACCAGGACCCGGTGGTGTCCCAGGTGAAGCTCATCGCCGAGCCCTGGGACGTCGGCGAGGGCGGCTACCAGGTGGGCGAGTTCCCTCCCCTGTGGACGGAGTGGAACGGCAAGTACCGGGACACCGTCCGGTCCTTCTGGGCCGGCGAGCGGATCGGGGTGCGCGACCTCGGCTACCGGCTCACCGGCTCCTCCGACCTGTACGCCGACGACGGGCGCCGACCGTTCGCCTCCATCAACTTCGTCACCAGCCACGACGGCTTCACGCTGCGGGACCTGGTGTCGTACGGGCGCAAGCACAACGAGGCCAACGGCGAGGGCAACCGGGACGGCGACAACGAGAACCGGTCCTCCAACGGCGGGCACGAGGGCGAGGGCGCGGACGACGCGGTGGTCGCGGCCCGGCGGCGGCGGACCCGCACGCTGCTGCTCACCCTGCTGATGTCGACCGGGGTGCCGATGCTGGTGGCCGGCGACGAGCTGTGGCGCACCCAGGGCGGCAACAACAACGCGTTCTGCCAGGACAACGAGGTGTCCTGGATGGACTGGGCGGCGCTGGCCGACGAGGCCACCGCGCACGCAGCTGGCGCTGGTGCGCCGGCTGATCGCGCTGCGCCGGGCGTCGCCGGTGCTGCGGCAGCGGGCGTTCTTCGCCGGCCGGCCGGTGCCCGGCGGGGACGGCCGCAAGGACCTGGCCTGGTTCCGGCCGGACGGCACCGAGATGACCGAGCGGGAGTGGCACTCGCCGGACACCCGGTCGCTGGGCATGTACCTCGACGGCGAGGGGATCCGGCAGCGCGGCCCGCGCGGCGAGCGGCTGGTCGACGAGTCGTACCTGCTGGTCCTGCACGCCGGCGCCGAGGACGCGACCTTCACGCTGCCCGGCCCGCCCTGGGCCACCGGCTACCACGTCGTCGTCGACACCGCCTACGGCGACGGCGTCCCGCCCGTCGGCCTCGACCGCCCGGCCGCCGGGCTCGACCTCCCCCTCGCCGCCTCCTCCGGCGTCCTCCTCCGCACCGCCCGCACCCCCTGACCCGGACCCGCCGCCGGCCGCTGAGGGCGCAGCCGGCGGCGGGGGTCGGCGACGGGTCAGGGCACCAGGATCGCCCGACCGCGCACCCGCCCGGCGTCCAGGTCGGCGATGGCCTGCGCCGCCTCCGCCAGCGGGTACGTCTTCGTGTGCAGGGTGACCTTGCCGGCCTGGGCCAGCACCATCAGCTCGACCAGCTCCGCGTACGTGCCGACGATGTTGCCGATCACGTTGCGCTCGGTGGAGATGATGTCCAACGTCGGCACGGTCAGCGTGCCGCCGTAGCCGATCACGAAGTACGACCCGGCCGCCGCGGTCATCGCGAAGCCCTCGTTCTCCGCGCCCTGCTCGGCCACGAAGTCGAGCACCACGTCGGCGCCCCGGCCGCCGGTCAGCTCCTGCACGGCGGCGACGGCGTCCTGGCCGTCGCCGGAGCGCACCGTGTGGTGGGCGCCGAGCCGGGACGCCAGCTCGAGCGCGTCCGGGTTGCGGTCGACCACGACCACGGTGGCCGCGGTCAGCGCGAGCGCGCACTGGATGCCGATGTGGCCGAGCCCGCCGGCGCCGATGATCGCGCAGGTGGTGCCCGGCCGCAGCAGCGGCACCGCCTTGGCCACCGCGTGGTAGGCGGTGATCCCGGCGTCGGCCAGCGCGGCCACGTCCTCCGGGCGGGTGGAGGGGTCCAGCTTCACGCAGGCCCGGGCGGAGGTGAGCAGGTATTCGGCCATCCCGCCGTCGTGCGACAGCCCGGGGAACGTGCTGTTCTCGCAGTGCATGTCGTCGCCGCGGCGGCAGGGCAGGCACAGCCCGCAGGTGGGGGTGGGGTGCAGGATCACGGTGTCCCCCACCGCGACGTTGGTCACCGCGGAGCCGACCTCCTGCACCCAGCCGGCGTTCTCGTGGCCGAGCGTGTACGGCAGCTCGGGGGCCATCGCGTCGGCCCACTGGCCCTCGACGATGTGCAGGTCGGTCCGGCACACGCCGGCGCCGCCGACCCGGACCAGCACGTCGAAGGGACCCTTGACGACCGGCTCGGGCACCTCTTCGACGACCGGCTGCTGGTGGTAGCCGTGCAGGCGGACAGCCTTCATCGGTCCTCCTCCTCGGTGGCGGTGTCCGGGTAGCGCACCCGCAGCATCCCCCGGCAGACCCCGCCGTTGGCCTCCAGGCTGGTCCGGGTCAGCCGGGCCCGGCGCAGGTGCAGCGGCAGCGCGGCCGCGCCGACGGCGGCGCCGGTGGCCGGGTCGACCAGCAGCGGGGCGTCGTCCCCGGCCGGCAGCCCCAGCTCGGCCCGCCGGGCCCGCAGCCGGTCCAGCTCCGGGGACGGCGGCAGCGACCCGAGCCGCAGCCCGGCCAGCTCCGCGGCCGGCCGGCCGGCGGCCAGCAGCGGCCGGCACACCCGGTCGGTGCCGGCCAGCACGGCCTTGCGCAGGAAGTCCACCCGCAGCTGGTCCAGCTCGCCCGCGGCCAGCCCGGCGAACGCGGCGGCGAAGCCGGCCCGGGCGGCCACCCCGCCGTTGATCTCGGTCGCGGCGAAGTGGTCGTCCAGCACCACCCGGGCCTGCCGCACGCCCGGCACCGCGCTGACCGCGTCGTGCGCGTCGGCCACCATCAGGAAGGCGAAGTTCGGCGCGCAGAAGTAGGTCGGCAGCCGCAGGTGCACCTCGGCCACCCCGTCGGCGACCGCCGCCGACGCGACGAAGCCGAGGTCGGTCACCGGCTCGTCCAGCTCCGGGTCCCGGACGCCGGCCAGCGCGGCCAGCACGGCGTCCTCCACAGTGGACAGCACCGTGCTCATCCCGGCGACCCCTCGGTGACCAGCTGGGCGTCGTCGCGGGCGGCCGGCTCGCCGGCCGCCTCCGGCAGCCGGCACTCGGCCGGCACCTCGATGTCGTAGAGCTTCGCGGCGTTGAGACCGAGGATCTTCTTCTTGGTGGCCGTGGTGACCCGCGGGTAGTCGGAGAACTCGTCGTCCGGGTAGTCCCAGTCGACGAGCCCCTCCACCTGCCACCTCGGCTCCCAGATGGCGTAGTCGCTGCCGAAGGTCATCTTGTCCTCGCCGACCCAGAACAGCAGCTCGCCCATCACCTTGGCGAAGAACCGCGGCCGGGCGTGCATCAGCCCGCCGATCACCACCGACAGCCCGGCGTAGACGTTCGGCTCCTGGGTGGCCATGAAGCAGAAGTCCTCGATCCGGGGCAGCCCGACGTGCTCGACGATGAAGTTGAGCTCGGGGAAGTCGGTCGCCGCGTGGTCCACGTCGGACACGTCGAAGGCGTCCTTGTCCAGCGGCCAGATGGTCGGGCCCTTGTGCACGTGCACGTTGCGGATCCCGAGCTCCTGGGCCCGGGCCAGGAAGCGGTACGCCTCCGGGTCGGACAGCTTCCAGCCGCGCGAGTCGCCGTGCCACTCGGCGGTGTAGAGCTTGAGCCCGATCGAGCCCCAGCGGGCGACGTTCGCCTCCAGCTCGCGCAGCCCGGCGTCGCCGTCGCGCGGGTCGAAGCGGGTGTTGACGACGAACCGGCCGGGGTGCTTCTCGGCCAGCGCGCCGTTGCGCTCGGTGGTGTTGAAGCCCTCCCCGTACCACTGCTTGAGGTACGTCGGCTGGAAGACGGCCACGTCGACGTACCCGTCCTCGAAGACGTCCTTCATCAGGTCGTCCTCGGAGTAGCGCTGGAAGTGCTCGATCGGCCAGTGCGTGGCCGCCGGCCCGAGCCCCTGGTACGCGTGGAAGCACTCGATCCAGCCCTTGGCGAACTTCTCCTCCCCGGGCACCCAGTTCTGCGGGCTGGCGTCCCAGAAGTGCATGTGGCTGTCGACGACGAAATACTTCTCCCCGTCCTTTTCGTACACGGTTCCTCCTCCGGCCGCGGACGCTGCCTTCCGGTCTAGGCGGCGGGGCCGGGGCGGGCGGTCTCAATTTGAGACAGGCCCGCCGGGCGGGGCGTGCCTATCCTGGGCCGAACGCCCGCGATGCAGGGGGCCCTGCCATGCCGACCGCGATGCCGACCGGGGTGCCGCCCGAGCTGGCCGACGGGCCCGCCGTGGCCGGGACCCGGGAGCGCTTCCTGTCCGGCGACCCGGTCGAGCCGGCCCCGCCGACCGGCGTCCGCGGCCCGATCCTCGCCTCCTGGCGGCGGTCCCGGGACTGGCAGGTCGCCGCGGACCGGGTGCAGCCGCGGTACGTCCGCGACCCCGACGCGGACACCCCGCTCACCCGCGGCGCCGAGCCGGTGCTGCGCTCGCTGCGGGAGCAGCTCGACGGCCAGTCGGTGAGCATCCTGCTCACCGACGCCGCCGGGCTGGTGCTGGCCCGGCTGACCGCGGACGCGGAGCTGGAGCGGCACCTGGACCGGGTCCAGCTGGTGCCCGGCTTCAGCTACGCCGAGCAGTACGTCGGCACGAACGGGATCGGCACCGCGCTGGAGGGCGGCCGGCCGATGCACGTCTTCGGCCACGAGCACTACGCCGAGCACCTGGAGGACCTGGCCTGCGCCGCGGTGCCGATCGCGCACCCGGTGTCCGGCAAGACGGTCGGCGTGATGAACCTGACCTGCTGGCGGGAGGACGCCGGCTCGCTGCTGCTGACGCTGGCCAAGACCACCGCCGCGCAGATCCGGCAGGAGCTGCTGGCGGGGACCGGGACCCGGGAGCTGGCGCTGTTCCAGGAGTACCTGCGCGCCTGCCGGCGGACCAGCGGCATCGTGCTCGCCCTGGACACCGACGTGGCGATGGTCAACGACCGGGCCCGCGCGGTGCTCGACCCGGCCGACCAGGCGGCGCTGCTGCAGCACGGCGCGGACGCGCTGGCCGGCGCGGCGGCCGGCCGGGCGGACCGGCTGGAGGTGGCGCTGCCCACCGGCGGCGCCGCCCGGCTCACGCTGCGGCCGCTGGCCGGCGGGGGCGGGGTGGTCCGGGTCGAGCTGCTCGCCGGCGACGCCCCGCGGGCCGCCGGCGCGGAGCCGGCCGCCCGGACCACCGGGCTGCCCGGCCTGGCCGGCGCCGCGCCGGTCTGGCTGCGGGCCGGCGAGGCGGTCGCGGCGGCGTACCGGGCCGGCGAGTGGCTGGCCGTCGAGGGCGAGCCGGGCGTCGGCAAGCTGGCCCTGCTGCTCGCGGTGGGCCGGCGGCAGGACCCGGCCGGCCGGGTCGCGGTGCTCGACGCGGCCGAGGCCGGCTCGGCCGGCTGGCTGGCCGAGCTGCGCGGCGAGCTGGCCGGGCCGCCCGGCGGGGCCGGCGCCGTGGTGCTGCGGCACGCCGACACGCTGGCCGCCGGCCGGCTGCGCACGGTCGCCGCCGCCCTGCGCGCCGCCGCCGCCCGGCCGGACCGGCCCTGGGTGGCGGTCACCTCCGGCGGCCGGCTGCCGGCCGCGCTGCTGCCGCTGCTCCCCCGCACGGTGCGGATCCCGCCGCTGCGGCACCACCCGGAGGACCTGCGCCGGCTGGTGCCGTTCCTGCTCGGCCGGCTCGGCTCCGGCGGCCGGCTGACCTGCTCGCCGGAGGCGCTGCAGCTGCTCATGCGGTCCAGCTGGCCGGGCAACGTGGCCCAGCTGGTCGAGGTGCTGCGGCGGGCCGCGCAGCAGCGGCGGTCCGGGGTGATCCGGGCGGAGGACCTGCCGCCCGAGTCCCGGACGGTGAGCCGGCGGCTGCTCAGCCGGCTGGAGTCGATCGAGCGGGACGCGATCGTGCAGAGCCTGCAGGAGGCCGGGGGCAGCAAGGCCGCGGCGGCGCGGGCGCTCGGCATGTCCCGGGCGACGATCTACCGCCGGATCCACGAGTACGGGATCGTCGACTGACAACAGTTGCAGCGGACGGGTGAAAACGTTGCCGGCTCCGCCCTTGTACCGTCCGTGACTCCCGTACCCTCCCCGCTCGTGAGAGCTCTCCGACGGTTCACCGTGCGGGCGACCCTGCCCGCCGAGCTGGCCGCCCTGAACGATCTGGTCATGAACCTCCGCTGGTCCTGGCACCAGGAGACACTTGACCTGTTCGCGTCCGTCGATCCCGAGGTGTGGCAGGCCTGCGGCGGCGACCCGGTCCGGCTGCTCGGCGGCGTCTCCCCCGCCCGGCTGGCCGCGCTGGCCCAGGACGAGCGCTTCCTGCGCCGGCTGGCGGCCGCCGCGGACGACCTCAACGACTACCTCGGCCAGCCGCGGTGGTACCAGGAGGTCGGCGACGGTCCGAAGGGCGTCGCGTACTTCTCCATGGAGTTCGGCCTGACCGAGGTCCTCCCGCAATACTCCGGCGGGCTGGGCATCCTGGCCGGCGACCACCTCAAGGCGGCCAGCGACCTCGGCGTGCCGATCGTCGGCGTCGGCCTGCTCTACCGGGCCGGCTACTTCGCCCAGGGGCTGTCCAAGGACGGCTGGCAGCAGGAGCTCTACCCGTCGATCGACCCGCACGGGCTGCCGCTGGCGCTGGTCCGGGCCGCGGACGGCACCGCGCTGAAGGTCTCCCTCGGCCTGCCCGGCGGCCGGACGCTGCGCGCCCAGGTGTGGAAGGTGCAGGTCGGCCGGGTGCCGCTGCTGCTGCTCGACTCCGACATCGAGGAGAACGAGGCCAGCGAGCGGCAGGTCACCGACAAGCTCTACGGCGGCACCAGCGAGCACCGGATGGCCCAGGAGATGCTGGCCGGCGTCGGCGGCGTCCGCGCGGTCCGGGCGTACTGCGAGCTCACCGGCACCCCGGCGCCGGACGTCTTCCACACCAACGAGGGCCACGCCGGCTTCCTCGGGGTGGAGCGGATCCGCGAGCTGGCGGTCAGCGGGCTGACCTTCGACGAGGCGCTGCAGGCGGTCCGCGCCGGCACCGTCTTCACCACCCACACCCCGGTGCCGGCCGGCATCGACCGCTTCGGCAAGGACCTGGTCCGGTCGTACTACACGCTGCCGGAGTGGGCCGCGCTGCCGGTGGACCGGGTGCTGGAGCTGGGCGCCGAGTCCGACCCGAACGTGTTCAACATGGCCCACATGGGCCTGCGGCTGGCCCAGCGGGCCAACGGCGTGAGCAAGCTGCACGGCGAGGTCAGCCGGGAGATGTTCCAGCCGCTGTGGCCGGGCTTCGACACCGGCGAGGTGCCCATCACCTCGGTCACCAACGGCGTGCACGCGCCGACCTGGATGTCCCGGGAGATCCTGGAGATCGCCGAGCGCGAGGTGTCCTTCGAGCGGCTGCAGACCGGGGAGGGCTGGGACGCCGTCGACAAGGTCTCCGACGAGGAGATCTGGGCGGTCCGCCGGACCCTGCGGGAGCGGCTGGTGGAGGAGGTGCGCCGCCGGCTGCACGCCTCCCAGCTGCAGCGCGGGCTGGCCGAGGCCGAGCTGGACTGGACCGCCGGCGTCTTCGACCCGGACGTGCTCACCGTCGGCTTCGCCCGCCGCGTCCCGTCGTACAAGCGGCTGACGCTGATGCTGCGCGACCCGGAGCGGCTGCGGGCGCTGCTGCTGCACCCGGAGCGGCCGATCCAGATCGTGGTCGCCGGCAAGTCGCACCCGGCCGACGACGGCGGCAAGTCGCTCATCCAGCAGCTGGTCAAGTTCGCCGACGACCCGACGGTGCGGCACCGGATCGTGTTCCTGCCGGACTACGACATCGGCATGGCCCGCTACCTCTACTGGGGCTGCGACGTCTGGCTGAACAACCCGCTCCGGCCGCTGGAGGCGTGCGGCACGTCCGGGATGAAGGCCGCCCTCAACGGCGGGCTCAACCTGTCCATCCGGGACGGCTGGTGGGACGAGATGTACGACGGGGAGAACGGCTGGGCCATCCCGTCCGCGGACGGGGTGGACGACGACCGCCGCGACGACATCGAGGCCGCCGGCTTCTACAGCCTGGTCGAGACCCAGGTCGCGCCGCGCTTCTACGACCGGCGCGGGGAGGCCCCGGCCCGCTGGGTGGAGATGGTCCGGCACACCCTCAAGGGCCTCGGCCCGCAGGTGCTGGCCACCCGGATGGTCCGCGACTACGTCACCCAGCTGTACGCGCCGGCCGCGGCCAGCTCCGGCCAGGTGTCCGCGGACGGCTACGCGGCGGCCAAGCAGCTGGCCGCCTGGCGGATCAAGGTGCTCGGCGCCTGGCCGGCGGTGCACGTCCGGCACGTCGAGTCCTCCGGCGTGGGCGACACCCCGGAGCTGGGCGCCTCGCTGTCGCTGCGGGCCGAGGTCGACCTGGCCGGGCTGGACCCGTCCGACGTCGACGTGCAGGCCGCGTACGGGCGGGTGGACGAGAGCAACGGGCTGCACGAGGTGCAGTCGACCCCGCTGGCGTACGCCAACGACGGGGACGGCCTGCACCGCTGGGAGGGCACCGTGCCGCTGGAGCGGCCCGGCGCCTTCGGCTACACGGTCCGGGTGCTGCCGCGGCACCCGCTGCTGGCCACCGAGGCCGAGCTCGGCGTGGTGACCGTCGCGTCCTGACGCGGCGGACCCTCAGGGGGCCGGGACCCGTGCGGGTCCCGGCCCCCTGAGGTCTCCAGCGGCTACGGGTTGTCCGTGTAGTACTGCTCGGCGCCCGGGTGCAGCGGCACCGGCTCGGTCTGCTGCGCCTTCTCCTTGGTGATGTTCTTGCCCTCCGGGTGCACCTGGGCCAGCGCCGGCAGGTTGCCCAGCAGCACGCCGGTCAGGTCGGTGGCCAGCTTGGCGTCCATCGACTCGTTGACGATGAGCAGGTTGGGCTCGGCGATCGTCTGCACCGCCGCGGACTGCTTGTAGACCGCCGGCGCGATGGTGGCCACCTCGTAGATGTTCGGGTACTTGCTCTGCAGCTGCGGGATGTACTTGCTCAGGTCGAGCACCTTGACCCGGCTGCCCATCGTCCGGGTGACGTCCTGGATGCCGCTGGTGGGCAGCCCGCCGGACCAGAAGATCGCGTCCAGCTGGCCGTCCTTCATGCCCTGCACGCTCTCGTTCAGCGAGATCTTCTGCCGGCGGGTGTCCTTCTCCACGTCCAGGCCGGCGACCTCGAGCAGCCGCTGCGCGCCCAGCTCACCGGTCGCGCCCGGGGAGCCGGTGGAGATCCGCTTGCCCTTCAGCCCTTCCAGGCTGGTGATCTCCGACTTCACCACCACGTGGGTGTAGTTGAGGTAGAGCCGGGACAGCGCCCGGATCGGCTGCGGCGCGGTGAACGCGCCCTGGCCCTTGATCGCGTCGGTGGCCCAGGACAGGCTGCACAGCCCCAGGTCGTCGTCGCCCTTGGCGACCCGGTCGATGTTCTCCTTCGGGCCGCCGGTCACCTCCGGGGTGACCCGGTAGCCGGACAGCTTGTCGCCGACCAGCTTGGCGTAGCCGCCGCCGAGGACGTAGTAGACGCCGGTGGTGTTGCCGGTGCCGATGGACAGCCGGCCCCCGCTGGACTCGCCTCCCCCGCTGTCGTCCCGCTCCCCGCCGCAGCCGGCGGCGAGCAGTGCGGCGGCGGCGAGCAGGACGGTGGCGGTGCGTCGACGTCGGCGCATCATGAGGGTTTCCCTTCCGGAGTGGACGAGGACGTGCGTAGCAGCAGGTGCACCACCACGGCGACCGCCAGCACGGCCAGGCCGGCGATCACGGGGCCGGTGGAGAGGTAGAGCAGCAGCACCGCGGCGACCAGGCACAGCCCGCGCTCGACCGGGCCGGCCGGGCCGAACAGCCAGCGCCCGGTGACCACCGCGAGCGCGGCCACCGCCACCGCGGAGACGAGCGTGGCGAGCACGATCCGGCCGATCGAGCCCTGCCCGATCAGCGCCTCCCCGTTCGGCGTGAGCACGAAGGCGAACGGCACCAGGAACGCCGGCAGCGTGTACTTCCAGGTCGCGATCATGGTCTTGAACGCGTCCCCGCCGGTGATCGCCGCGGATGCCACCGCGGCCAGCGCGGTCGGCGGGCTCACCTCGGCCAGCACCGAGTAGTAGAAGACGAACATGTACGTCTCCGCCGCGGAGACGCCGAGCGACTGCATCGCCGGGCCGACCACGATCGCCGCGATGATGAACGACGCGGTCACCGGCACGGCCAGGCCGAGCAGGGTGATCGCCACCGCGGAGAAGATCGCGGTCAGGGTGAGCGTGAGGGTCGCGTTGTCGCCGAACGCGGCCGCGCCGTCGACGATCATCCCGGCCAGCCCGAGCCCGAGGCCGGTGAGCGTGGTGACGCCGACGATGACGCCGGCGGCGGCACAGGTCGCGGCCACCGGCAGCACCCCGAGCGCGCCCTTGGACAGCGCCTGGCCGATCCGCCGCGGCGTCATCCGGTCCGGCTTGTGCAGGAAGGACAGCAGGAACGCGAGCACCGTCGCGTACACCACCGAGCGGAACACCGAGACCTCGAGCGCCAGCAGCACGACGATCACGATCAGCGAGGAGAAGTGG
Source organism: uncultured Actinomycetota bacterium (assembly GCA_963849885.1). Lineage (GTDB taxonomy): Bacteria > Actinomycetota > Actinomycetes > Mycobacteriales > CADCTP01 > CADCTP01. The sequence continues at coordinate 38,424 of CAWKIV010000015.1, forward strand.
TAGCCGAAGCGGGCCAGCAGCTTCCAGGCCGAGGGCAGGTCGACGTCGACCGGCCGGGTGCCGAGCCGGCGGGCGTCCATCTCGATGGCCAGGAAGATGCCGAGGTAGTAGAGGATCGTCGGCACCGTCGCGTAGATCAGCACCTCCAGGTACGACACCCGGAGGAACTCGGCGATGATGAACGCCGCGGCGCCCAGCGTCGGCGGCGACAGGATCGCCCCGATGCCGGAGGCGGCCAGCACGCCGCCGCCCTGGTTGGCCGGGTAGCCGGCGCGCTTGAGCACCGGCCAGGCCACCGAGCCGAGGGTGACCGCGGTGGCGGTGCCGGAGCCGGAGACGGTGCCGAGCAGGAAGCCGGCCATCGTCACCGTCCGGCCCGGCGCGGTCCGCGACCGGCGGAACGCGGCGAAGCTGACGTCGACGAAGAACTTGCCGGCGCCGGACATCTCCAGCACCGCGCCGTAGATGGTGAACAGCACGATGTACGTCGCCGCGACGTCCAGCGCGGTGCCGAAGATCCCCTCGGTGCCCATGTACATCTGCTGGGCCAGCCGGGTGGGGCCGTAGCCCTTGTGCCCGATCACCCAGTCGACCGGCAGGTAGCTGCCGTAGTACGCGTACAGCAGGAAGGCCACGCAGATGGCCGGGAAGACCCAGCCGACCGTGCGCCGGGCCGCCTCCAGCACCAGCACCACCAGCAGCAGGCCCATGACCACGTCGGTGTCGGTGGCGGCCGGGCCGCGCACCACGAACTCGTCGAAGTTCAGCACCGGGTAGATGCAGACCACCACGGACAGCGCGGCCAGCGCCCAGTCGGCGATGCCGGGGTTGTCGTGCCCGCGCTCGGAGACCGGCACCGAGCGGCGGCGGAGGCCGGGCCGGTAGACCAGGAAGGTCAACGGCAGCACCACGGACAGGAAGATCATCCGGTACTGCAGCTCGATCCGGGGCCGGAACACCGACACCAGCACCCAGGCGGAGAGCGCGCCGGCCACCACCGCGACCGCGATGGCGACCCAGCCGCTCAGCCGGCGGGCCGGCTTGTCGGCGTCGAACTCGTCGATCAGCGCCTCGACGTCGACCTCGTCGCGGTCGTCCAGCCGGATCCGGACCTCGTCGTCGCCCAGCCGCACCGGCCCGTCCGGCGCCTCGCCGCCCCGGACGTCGCCGCGCCGGACGTCGCCGCCCCGGACGTCGCCGCCCCGGCCGGCACCGCCCCGGACGGGCTCCTCCGGCCGGTCCGGACGGGTCACACGGTCGGCAGGGTCGTCTCCCCCGGTCACACGCACCTCCTCCCGTCACACCCGACAAGTCGCCGGAAACAGCCCTCGGGTCCGGGAAGTGTGGCAGGCCCCCGCAAGCCCGTCGCAAGGACCAGGAGCCGACGGGTCGGACCCCGGCGCCGAACGGCACCCGGATGGCATGAACCGGGGAGGCAGCCGGGACGTGTTCGGGCTGGACTGGGGCCCACCGACCGGACCGAGGAGGACGACGTGCGCAGGATCCTGGGAGCCACCGCCGCGGCCGCGCTGCTGGCGCTGACCGTCACCGGCTGCGCCACCGCGGTGGCCGGCCAGGGCAGCTTCGACAGCGCCGGCGGCCCGACCGGTGGCCCCACCCCGACCGGCTCGCCCGGCGACCCCACCGGGAGCCCGACCGGGAGCCCCACCGGGAGCCCGACCGGCGACCCGACCGGCACCGCCACCGGCGGCCCGGCCGGCGCCGACCAGCAGGCCATCGCCGCGGTCGCCGAGCGCTGGTACCACGCGCTCGCGGACCGGGACGGCGACACCGCCTGCGGGCTGATGACCGAGTCGGCGCAGCGGGAGGCCGGGTCGGACTGCGAGAAGGCGGTCCAGGACACCGACTTCAGCACCACCCAGCGGGACGCGATGCGCCGCATCGAGGTGGACGCCGGGCAGGTGCAGGTGAGCGGGGACAGCGCGAAGATCCCGGCCAGCGCGTTCAGCGTGGACGGCCGGCAGAGCAGCTCCAGCGGCCGGCTGGAGGCCGCCCGGGCCGGCGCCGAGTGGCTCATCGACGGAGTCGGCTGAGCGCTCGCCGTGGCGGTGGATACACCCTCCGCAGCGCGCTCCGGACCAGCCCGGCCGCCTTGTGTCCTCCCCGGACACGCTGGGTACGGTTCCAGTCGTGACCGGTCGGCTCGGAATCGCGGACGTCTCGCCCGTCGTCGCCTGCGGGCGCTATCCCGCCCGCGCCGTGGTGGGCGAGCGGGTGCCGATCCAGGCCACCGTCTTCCGCGAGGGGCATGACGCGGTCGCGGCCAACGTCGCCTGGCGCGGGCCGGACGGCGAGCCCGGGCCGTTCATCCGGATGACCCCGGGCGAGCCGGGGCTGGACCTGTGGCACGCGACCGTGGTGCCGACCAGCGAGGGCGCCTGGACCTACGCGGTGGAGGCCTGGGGCGACCCGTTCGCCACCTGGCTGCACCGGGTCGAGGTGAAGATCGACGCCGGGCAGGGCATCGAGGACCTGGCCAACGACCTGGAGGACGGCGCCCGGGTGCTGACCCGGGCGCTGCGCACCGTGCCGGCCGGGAGCCCAGCGGGCCGCGAGGTCGTCTCGGCCGCGGTCGAGGCGCTCCGGGACACCGGCCGCGACCTGTTCCACCGGGTCGGCCCGGCCCTGTCCGGGGAGGTGCGGCAGCTGCTCGCCGACCACCCGGTGCGCGAGCTGCTCACCCGGTCCCCGCGCTACACCGTCTGGGTCGACCGGGAGCGGGCGCTCTACTCCTCCTGGTACGAGCTGTTCCCCCGGTCCGAGGGCGCGGAGATCGACGCGGACGGCACGCCCCGCCGGCACGGCACGTTCAAGGACGCGACCCGCCGGCTGCCGCAGATCGCCCAGATGGGCTTCGACATCGTCTACCTGCCGCCGGTCCACCCGATCGGCAAGCTCAACCGCAAGGGCCGCAACAACACGCTGCTGCCCGGCCCGCAGGACGTCGGCTCGCCCTGGGCGATCGGGTCCGAGGAGGGCGGGCACGACGCGATCCACCCGCAGCTGGGCACGTTCGAGGACTTCGACGACTTCGTCGCCCGCACCCGCGAGCTCGGCATGGAGGTCGCCCTCGACCTCGCCCTGCAGGCGGCGCCGGACCACCCGTGGGTGGCCGAGCACCCGGAGTGGTTCACCACCCGGCCGGACGGCTCGATCGCGTACGCGGAGAACCCGCCGAAGAAGTACCAGGACATCTACCCGCTCAACTTCGACAACGACCCCAAGGGGCTGTATGCGGAGGTGCTGCGGATCGTCCGGCTCTGGGTGTCGCACGGGGTCAAGGTCTTCCGGGTCGACAACCCGCACACCAAGCCGCTCAACTTCTGGCACTGGCTGATCTGGGAGGTCAAGAAGACCGACCCGGACGTGATCTTCCTGGCCGAGGCGTTCACCAAGCCGGCCATGATGCACACGCTCGCGCAGATCGGCTTCACCCAGTCGTATACGTACTTCACCTGGCGCACCGCGAAGTGGGAGCTGGAGGAGTACGGCCGGGAGCTGGTCGCCGCGGCCGACTACATGCGGCCCAACTTCTTCGTGAACACGCCGGACATCCTGCACGCCAGCCTGCAGTACGGCGGGCCGGCGATGTTCCGCATCCGGGCGGTGCTCGCCGCGATGCTCAGCCCGAGCTGGGGGGTCTACTCCGGCTACGAGCTGTTCGAGCACCTGCCGGTCCGGGAGGGCTCGGAGGAATACCTGGACTCGGAGAAGTACCAGCTGCGCCCGCGGGACTACGACGGGGCGATCCGGGAGGGCCGCAGTCTCGCTCCGTACCTGGCCCACCTCAACCAGTTGCGGCGCGACCACCCGGCCCTGAGACAACTGCGAAACCTGCGTTTCCACCACATCGACAACGACGCACTTCTGGCATTCTCCAAGCGGGACGACGAGACCGGCGACACCGTGCTCGTCGTCGTCAACCTCGATCCCTACGCGGCCCAGGCGGGCACCACCTCGCTCGACCTGCCGGCGCTCGGGCTCGACTGGCACGACCGCTTCGTCGCGCACGACGAGATGAGCGGGGGGGTGCGCGACTACGAGTGGGGTCAGTTCAACTTCGTCCGGCTCGACCCGCACGTCGAGCCGGCACACGTCTTCGTGGTGCGGCGTTGATCAGGAGTGTGCGTGGACGTCCCCGCTGACAACGGCTCCGGCTCCGCGGGTCCGGCAGGCCGCGGCGTCCGCCGCCGCCGCTGCCGGTCCGGCCGCCGAGGAGCGGGCCGCGACCCGGCAGGCGGCGCGGGACCGGGAGCACGACTCCCTGGTCGGGCTGTCGGCGGGCGACGACCCGGAGTGGTTCAAGCGGGCGGTGTTCTACGAGGTGCTGGTCCGCGGCTTCGCCGACTCCGGCGGCGACGGCAGCGGCGACCTGGTCGGGCTGATCTCCAAGCTGGACTACCTGCGCTGGCTGGGCATCGACTGCCTGTGGCTGCCGCCGTTCTACCCGTCGCCGCTGCGCGACGGCGGCTACGACATCTCCGACTTCGTCGGCGTGCTGCCCGAGTTCGGCACCGTGGACGACTTCCGCCGGCTGCTGGACGAGGTGCACGCCCGCGGGATGCGGGTCATCGTCGACTTCGTCATGAACCACACGTCCGACCAGCACCCGTGGTTCCAGGCCTCCCGCAACGAGCCCGAGGGCCCGTACGGGGACTTCTACGTCTGGTCCGACGACGACAGCCGGTACGCCGACGCCCGGATCATCTTCATCGACACCGAGACGTCCAACTGGACCTTCGACCCGGTCCGCCGGCAGTATTTCTGGCACCGCTTCTTCGGCCACCAGCCCGACCTCAACTTCGACAACCCGGCCGTGCAGGACGCGATCCTGGACGCGCTGCGGTTCTGGCTGGACCTCGGCATCGACGGCTTCCGGCTGGACGCGGTGCCCTACCTGTTCGAGCGCGAGGGCACCAACTGCGAAAACCTGCCGGAGACCCACCAGTTCCTCAAGCGGGTCCGGTCCGAGGTGGACAAGGCGTACCCGGACCGGGTGCTGCTGTGCGAGGCCAACCAGTGGCCGCAGGACGTCGTGCAGTATTTCGGCGACCCGGACAAGGGCGACGAGTGCCAGATGGCGTTCCACTTCCCGGTCATGCCGCGCATCTTCATGGCGGTCCGCCGGGAGCAGCGCTACCCGATCTCGGAGATCATGGAGTCCACGCCGGCGATCCCGGCCAACTGCCAGTGGGGCATCTTCCTGCGCAACCACGACGAGCTGACCCTGGAGATGGTCACCGACGAGGAGCGCGACTACATGTGGGCGGAGTACGCCCACGACCCGCGGATGAAGGCCAACCTCGGCATCCGCCGCCGGCTGGCCCCGCTGCTGGACAACGACCTCGACCGGATCCAGCTGTTCACCGCGCTGCTGCTGTCCCTGCCCGGCTCGCCGGTCCTGTACTACGGCGACGAGATCGGCATGGGCGACAACATCTGGCTGGGCGACCGGGACGGCGTGCGCACCCCGATGCAGTGGACGCCGGACCGCAACGCGGGCTTCTCCACCTGCGACCCGGGCCGGCTCTACCTGCCGGTCAACATGGACTCGATCTACGGCTTCCAGGTCACCAACGTGGAGTCGCAGACCCGCAACTCGTCCTCCCTGCTGCACTGGACGCGGCGGATGATCCAGATGCGCAAGGCCAACCCGGCCTTCGGTCTGGGCTCCTTCATCGACCTGGGAGGCAGCAACCCGAGCGTGCTGTCGTACGTGCGGGAGTTCGGAGACGACATCGTGCTGTGTGTGAACAACCTCTCCCGGTTCGCCCAGCCCGTGGAGCTGGACCTGCGGGCCTGGCAGGGCCGTGAGCCGCTCGAGCTGCTGGGCGGGGTGCGCTTCCCCCCGATCGGCGAGCTGCCCTACCTGCTCACCCTGGCCGGACACGGGTTCTACTGGTTCCGCCTCCCGGCCGAGGGGCCGTGATGGCTGCTCCCGAGGAGCTCGGCGGACTGCTGGAGGCCTGGCTGCCCGGGCAGCGCTGGTTCGCCGGCAAGGGCCGCCCGTTCTCGGTCGTCGGGCTGATCGCCGCCGGCATCCTGACCGAGCGGCCCTGGCGCAGCGACCTGTGGCTGGTCCGGGTGCGCTACGCCGACGACGGCTCGACGGAGACGTACCAGGTGCCGCTGGTCCGCCGCCCCCAGCCGGCCGACCAGGTCGCGCACGTGCTGGTCGGCGAGACGCCCGACCCGGACTACGGCGGCCGGTCCTGGTGGTATGACGCGCTGCACGACAAGGAGGTCACCGGCGCCTGGCTGGCCGGCATCGACGCCGGCCGCACCGACGACGGGCTGTCCTTCACCCGCGGCCAGGACGCCGGCGAGCTGCCGCTGGAGGCGACCAGCCTGCCGATCCCCCACGAGCAGAGCAACACCTCGCTGGTCTTCGACGACGACGCCATCCTCAAGGTGTTCCGCCGGGTCTACCCCGGCCACAACCCGGACATCGAGGTGCACGAGGCCCTGTCCCGGGTGGAGGGTGGCGCCCGGCACGTGGCCCGGCTGCTCGGCTACGTGTCCGGCTCCTGGCCGGACGGCGCCGAGGGCGACGACGACCGGGTCGACCTGGCCATGCTGCAGGAGTTCTTCCGCACCGCCAGCGACGGCTGGGAGCTGGCCAAGATCAGCGTCCGCGACCTGTACGCGGAGGGCGACCTGCACGCCAGCGAGGTCGGCGGCGACTTCGCCGGCGAGGCGCAGCGGCTCGGCGTGGCCACCGCGGAGGTGCACGCCGACCTGGCCCGGGCGCTGCCGACCGCCGAGCTGGGCCCGGACGAGCTGGCCGCGAAGGCGGAGGAGATGCGCCGCCGGCTGGACGCGGCGGTGGCCGCGGTGCCCCAGCTGGAGCCGTACTCGGACGGCCTGCAGGCCGCCTTCGACGCGCTGGCCACGCACGACCTGCCGGTGCCGGTGCAGCGGGTGCACGGCGACTACCACCTCGGCCAGGTGCTGCGCACCTCGCACCGGTGGGTGGTGCTCGACTTCGAGGGCGAGCCGGCGAAGCCGCTGACCGAGCGGACCGAGCTGGACTCGCCGGTCCGGGACCTGGCCGGGATGCTGCGCTCGTTCGACTACGCGGCCCGGCACCTGCTGCACGACCACCCGTACGAGCCGCACCTGACCTACCGCGCGGAAGAATGGGCGCTGCGCAACCGGGACGCGTTCTGCGACGGCTACACGGAGGCGGGCGGGCCGGACCCGCGCACCGACCCGGTGCTGCTGCGGGCGTACGAGGCGGACAAGGCGGTGTACGAAGCGGTGTACGAGGCCCGCAACCGGCCGTCCTGGCTGCCGATCCCGCTCGCCTCGCTGGCCCGGCTGACCGAAGGAGCGCGATCGTGACATCGACCGAGGTGGCCGCCGACCCGGCCGGCCTGAGCCGGGAGGAGCTGGACCGGCTCGTCGGCGGCGCGCACCACGACCCGCACGCGGTGCTCGGCCTGCACCCGCTGCGGACGGGCGGGCCGGCTCCGGAGGTCCGGGCGCCGGTGAGCTCGCCGGGCAGCGGGGCGACCGCGATCGACACGGTCGCCGACCCGACCGCGGCGCAGCCGGCGGTCACCACCGGCACCGGCACCGGCACCGGCACCGACGCCCGGCACCGACGCCTCGACCGAGGCCGGTGCCGCGACCGGGGCCGCCGACCCGGCCACCGGCTCGCTGGAGGCCGGCGCCGACCCGACCCCGGACGCGGCGGAGGACCCGGGCCGGCTGGTGCTGCGCACGCTGCGGCCGGACGCCAGCCGGGTGGTCGGCGTGTTCGGCGACCAGCGGCACGAGCTGCACCGGATCCACCCCGCCGGGGTGTTCGCCGCGCTGGTGCCCGGCCCGCCGCAGGACTACCAGCTCGAGGTGACCTACCCCGGCGCCGGCGGCGGCCAGGACGAGACGCTGACCGTCGACGACCCGTACCGGTGGCTGCCCACGCTGGGCGAGATCGACCTGCACCTGATCGGCGAGGGCCGGCACGAGCGGCTCTGGGAGGCGCTGGGCGCGCACTTCCGGACGTACGAGACGCCGCACGGGCCGGTCAGCGGCACCTCCTTCGCGGTCTGGGCGCCGAGCGCCCGCGGCGTGCGGGTCAGCGGCGACTTCGACTACTGGCAGCGCCGGGCGTACCCGATGCGCTCGCTCGGCACCAGCGGCGTGTGGGAGGTCTTCATCCCGGGCGTGGTGCCGGGGGCGAAGTACAAGTTCTCCATCCTCGGCCGGGACGGCCAGTGGCGGGACAAGGCCGACCCGATGGCGTTCGCGACCGAGCGCACCCCGGCCACGGCGTCGGTGGTGCACGCCTCCACGCACGTCTGGGACGACGACGAGTGGATGGCCAAGCGGGCCTCGACCCGCTGGCACTCCGCCCCGATGAGCACGTACGAGGTGCACCTCGGCTCCTGGCGGCAGGGCCTGAGCTACCGGGACGCGGCCGACCAGCTGGCCGACTACCTGGTCGAGACCGGCTTCACCCACGTCGAGCTGCTGCCGCTGGCCGAGCACCCGTTCGACGGGTCGTGGGGCTACCAGGTCACCTCGTTCTTCGCGCCGACCGCCCGGTTCGGCACCCCGGACGACTTCCGCTACTTCGTCGACCGGCTGCACCGGGCCGGCATCGGCGTGATCATGGACTGGGTGCCCGGGCACTTCCCCAAGGACGAGTGGGCGCTGGCCCGCTTCGACGGCACCCCGCTGTACGAGCACCCCGACCCGCGCCGCGGCGAGCAGCTGGACTGGGGCACGTACGTCTTCGACTTCGGCCGCCGCGAGGTGCGCAACTTCCTGGTCGCGAACGCGCTCTACTGGCTGGAGGAGTTCCACATCGACGGGCTGCGGGTGGACGCGGTCGCCTCGATGCTCTACCTGGACTACTCCCGCCCGGAGGGCGGCTGGCTGCCCAACCAGTACGGCGGCCGGGAAAACCTGGAGGCCATCGCCTTCCTGCAGGAGATGAACGCGACCGTCTACCGCCGGGTGCCCGGCGCGGTGACCATCGCGGAGGAGTCCACCGCCTGGCCGGGCGTCACCCGGCCGACCCACCTCGGCGGCCTCGGCTTCGGCTTCAAATGGAACATGGGGTGGATGCACGACACCCTGGACTACGCGTCCAAGTCGCCGATCTACCGGCAGTGGCACCACCACCAGATGACCTTCTCGATGATGTACGCGTTCAGCGAAAACTACGTGCTGCCGCTGTCGCACGACGAGGTCGTGCACGGCAAGAAGTCGCTGCTCGGCCGGATGCCCGGCGACCACTGGCAGCAGGCGGCCAACCTGCGCGCGCTGTACGCGTACATGTGGGCGCACCCGGGCAAGCAGCTGCTGTTCATGGGCGGCGAGTTCGGCCAGGGCGAGGAGTGGGCGGACAGCCGGTCGCTGGACTGGTGGCTGCTGGAAAACCCCCTGCACAGCGGCCTGCAGCGGCTCATCGGCGACCTCAACCGGGTCTACCGGTCGGCCCCGGCGCTGTGGACCCAGGACACCTCGCCGGCCGGCTTCTCCTGGATCGACGCGAACGACGCCAGCAACAACACGTTCTCCTTCCTGCGCTGGGGCGACGAGGGCTCCGTGCTGGCCTGCGTGATCAACTTCGCCGGCAACCCGCACGAGGGCTACCGGCTCGGGCTGCCCCGGGCCGGCCGCTGGGAGGAGGTCGTGAACACCGACGCGACCGTCTACGGCGGCTCCGGGGTGGGCAACATGGGCGAGGTCACCGCCGAGCTGCAGCCCTGGCACGGCCAGCCCGCGTCGGCCCGGCTGCGGGTCCCGCCGCTGGGTGCGCTGTGGTTCCGCTACACCGGCGAGGGCCGGCTGGAGCCGCCGCCCGCCGCCACCGGGTCGGCCACGCCCGGTGCGGCCGGTGCGGCCGGTGCGGCCGGTGCGGCCGGTGCGGCCGGTGCGGCCGGTGCGGCCGGTGCGCCCGGTGCGGCCGGTGCCGCCGGTGCGGCCGGTGCGGCCGGTGCGCCCGGCGCGGTCGGCGCCGGGCCGGAGCCGGTCGTGCCCGAGCAGCACCGGACGCCGGGGTCGGCACCGACCCGGCCGGAGGGCTGACGCCGGCCACACGCCGCCGATGGCACGGTGTGGGGAGTCCTCCGCCGGCGGCCTCGGGCAGGATGGGGGCTGACGGCGGTCGGACGAGGGGTGGAGCGGAATGTCCTCCAGGAGCGTGCGCGGGCGGGTCGCGGTGCTGGCCGTGCTCGCCCTGCTGGCCAGCGGCTGCGCGCAGCAGGTGCCCGGCCTCGGCAGCTACTCCTCCGGCCGCGTCCAGGTCGCCGACGCCAAGCTCGCCATCGAGGGCACCGACAACGGCGAGATCGACACGCTCGCCGGCAACGCGATCGCGGACATCGAGCAGTTCTGGACCGAGCAGATGCCCGAGGTCTTCAACGAGCGGTACGACAAGGTCAAGGGCTACTACTCGATCGACCCGGACGGCAGCCGGGCCGCGCCGTGCACCGACAGCGCCTCGGACATCCGGGGCAACGCGTTCTACTGCCCGTCCCGCGACGTCGTCGCCTGGGACCGCAAGGGCCTCTTCCCGGAGCTGCAGAAGAAGTTCGGTGACTTCCTGGTCGCCATGGTGCTCGCGCACGAGTGGGGGCACGCGATCCAGAAGCGCACCCGGATGCCGAGCAACAAGACGATCGTGGTGGAGACCCAGGCCGACTGCTACGCCGGCGCCTGGACGCAGTACGCGCTGAAGGGCAACGCGCCGCACTTCGAGATCGGGCGGCCGGTGCTGGACCAGGCGCTGTCGGGCTACCTGCTCTTCCGCGACCCGCTCGGGTCCGACCAGGACGACCGGCAGGCGCACGGCAGCGGCTTCGACCGGATCTCCGGCTTCCAGGACGGCTTCGAGAAGGGCGCGAAGTTCTGCACCGAGTTCTCGGACAGCCGGACCTTCACCCAGATCCGCTTCGTCGATGACGGATGACGAGGCCAGAGGGAGGGAAACCTGCCGTTCGACCGGACTCCTGGCGGCCGGCACCGCCGACCTCGCCGACTACTGGGAGACCAGCTTCCGCGGCATCTACAGCCAGGAGTGGAAGCCGCTGGCCGGGGTCGAGCAGGTCGCCGGTGAGACGCCGGACTGCGCCGGCACCGAGAGCACCGCGGTGAAGTACTGCGCCGACCAGGACAAGATCTACGCCTCCACCGAGAGCCTCCAGCAGGTGTACGGGCAGACCGGCGACTTCGGCATGATGAGCCTGCTCGCGATCGCGTACGGGGAGGCGGTCCGCAAGCGGGTCGGCAAGACCATCAACGGCGACTCGGCCCTGATCGGCTCGATCTGCCTGGCCGGGGGGTACGCGCGGGACTCCTTCGACAAGCGGCGGGCGAACGCGCTGGTGCTGTCCCCGGGCGACCTGGACGAGGCGGTGCAGACGCTGCTCACCTTCGTCGGCCGGCAGACCGGCTACTTCGTGGCCCGCAGCACCACCGGCTTCGACCGCGTCTCCGCCTACCGCGCCGGTTTCAACGACGTCAAGTCCTGCCCCTGAGTGGCGCTCAGTAGAGCGCGCGGGAGAGGTCGCGGCGGGCGGTGGTGACCCGCGGGTCGTCGCCGCCGACCACGCCGAAGAGCTCGACCAGCCGGGTCCGGGCCCGCTCCCGGTCGGCGCCGGCGGTCCGGCGCACCGTGTCCAGCAGCCGGCGGAAGGCGCCGTCCACGTCGTTGTCGGCCAGTTGCACGTCCGCGGCCACCAGCTGCGCGTCCACGTCGTCCGGGGCGGCGTCGGCGCGGGCGACCGCGTCCTCCGGCGCCACGGTGATCCGGCGGAGCAGCTCGACCTCGCGAAGCGCGGCGGCCGCCCGCGGGTGGCCCGGGTCGGCGGCCAGGATCTCCTGGTAGAGCCGGGCCGCGGTGTCGAAGTCGCCGGCCGCGGTGGCGTCCTCGGCCGCGACGACCTGCGGGTCCTCCGGCTCCTCGGGCGCCGGGCCGGCCTCCGGCCCGTCCGCCGCGGCGACGCCGCCGGTGGCCTCGACCACCGCCTGCACGAACTGCCGGACCTGCGCCTCCGGCAGCGCGCCGGCGAACTCGCCCAGCACCTGGCCCTGGAAGACCGCCTTCACCGCGGGGATGCTCTGCACCCGCAGTGCCTGGGCCAGCGCCTGGTTGCTGTCCACGTCGACCTTGGCCAGCACCCAGGAGCCGCCGCCCTCGACGGCGAGCTTCTCCAGCACCGGGGACAGCTGCTTGCACGGCCCGCACCACTCGGCCCACAGGTCGAGGATCACCGGCGTGCGGAACGAGCGGTCCAGCACCTCGGTCTGGAAGGTCGCCTCGGTCACGTCGAGGACGGTGACCGGCGCGGCCGGGCCGCCCTCGGGGCCGACCTGGGCGGCCTGCTGCTCGGCGCGCTCCCGCGCCTCGCTGCGCGCCTTGAGCGCGGACAGGTCGACCGCACCGGCCAGCGCGGCGGACAGGGCGGGACTGGGCGCGGGAGCGGCCCCCCGCGACGGACGACCAGGCTGCATGCCCCCAGCCTAAGCCGCCGCCGGAGCCTGCTCAGAAGCGGGCGGGTTCGGTGTAGGAGCCCCACTCGTCCCGGAGGGCGCCGCAGATCTCGCCGAGGGTGGCCTCGGCCCGGGCCGCGTCGAGCATCGGCGGGACCAGGTTGGCGTCCGAGCGGGCGGCGTCGACCATCGCGGCCAGCGCGGTCCGGACGGCGGCGTTGTCCCGGGCGTCCCGCCGGGCGCCCAGCGCGCGCACCTGCTCGCGCTCGACCTCGCCGCTGATCCGCAGGATCTCCAGGTCCCCGGCCCCGCCGCCGGGGTACGCGTTGACCCCGACCACCTTCTTCTCGCCCTTCTCCAGCGCCTGCTGGTATTGGAAGGCGGCCTCGGCGATCTCCCCGGTGAACCAGCCGTCCTCGATCCCGCGCAGGATCCCGGCCGTCATCGTGCCGTCCGCGCCCATCTCCCGGATCCGGGCGAAGATCTCCTCGGCCTGCCGCTCCAGCTCGTCGGTGAGCGCCTCGACGTACCAGGAGCCGCCGAGCGGGTCGGCGACGTTCGTCACGCCGGTCTCCTCGGCGATCACCTGCTGGGTCCGCAGCGCGATCTGGGCGGCCCGCGCGGACGGCAGCGCGAGCACCTCGTCCAGCGCGTTGGTGTGCAGCGAGTTGGTGCCGCCGAGCACCGCGGCCAGCGCCTCCACCGCGGTCCGGACGATGTTGTTGTCCGGCTGCTGCGCGGTCAGCGAGACCCCGGCGGTCTGGGTGTGGAAGCGCAGCCACTGCGCCCGCTCGGTCTTCGCCCCGTACACGTCGCGCAGCCAGCGGGCCCAGATCCGGCGCGCGGCCCGGAACTTCGCGATCTCCTCGAAGAAGTCCACGTGCGCGTCGAAGAAGAAGGACAGCCCGGGCGCGAAGGTCTCGATGTCCAGCCCGCGGGACAGCCCGAGCTCGACATACCCGAAGCCGTCGGCGAGCGTGAAGGCGAGCTCCTGCGCGGCCGTCGAGCCGGCCTCCCGGATGTGGTAGCCGGACACCGACAGCGGCTTGTACGCCGGGATCTCGGCGTTGCAGAACTCCATCAGGTCGCCGATGAGCCGCAGGTGCGGCTCGGGCCCGAAGAGCCACTCCTTCTGCGCGATGTACTCCTTGAAGATGTCGGTCTGCAGCGTGCCGTCGAGCGTGCGCAGGTCGGTGCCCTGCCGCTCGGCGGCCACCAGGTACATGCAGAACACCGGCACCGCGGGACCGCTGATCGTCATCGACGTGGTCACGTCGCCGAGCGGGATGTCCCGGAAGAGCACCTCCATGTCGGCGGCGGAGTCGATCGCGACGCCGCAGTGGCCGACCTCGCCGAGGCCGCGCGGGTCGTCGGAGTCGCGGCCCATCAGCGTCGGCATGTCGAAGGCGACGGACAGCCCGCCGCCGCCCTCGGCCAGGATCATCCGGTAGCGCTCGTTGGTCTGCTCGGCGCTGCCGAAGCCGGCGAACTGCCGGATCGTCCACGGCCGGCCCCGGTAGCCGGTCGGGTAGAGCCCGCGGGTGAACGGGAACTCCCCCGGCCAGCCGATCCGCTCGAAGCCCTCGACCGGCCCGGGCGGGCCGTAGACCGGGGCGAGCTCGACCCCGGACAGGGTGGTGAAGTCGGCGTCGCGCTTGCGGGCCGCGTCGTAGCGGGCCTGCCAGCGGGCCCGCCCGGCGGGGATGTCGGCGTCCACACCGGAATACTAGGACGTCCTAATATCTTCGGCCAGCGCTCCCCGGGCATATCGGCCGACGCCGTGGCGTTCGGCAAGTAGTTGCGAAATCAACAAAGGAGCGGGCAATGCAGATCGGCGTGTTCTCGGTGGGCGACGTCACCCCCGACCCGACGACGGGCCGGGCGCCGACCGAGGCGGAGCGGATCAAGGCCATGGTCGCGGTCGCGCTGAAGGCCGAGGAGGTCGGGCTCGACGTCTTCGCCACCGGCGAGCACCACAACCCGCCGTTCGTCCCGTCCTCGCCGACCACCCTGCTCGGCTTCGTCGCCGCCCGCACCGAGCGGCTGCTGCTGTCCACGGCCACGACGCTGATCACCACGAACGACCCGGTGAAGATCGCCGAGGACTACGCGATGCTGCAGCACCTCGCGGACGGCCGGGTCGACCTCATGCTCGGCCGCGGCAACACCGGCCCGGTCTACCCCTGGTTCGGCCAGGACATCCGGACGGGCATCCCGCTGGCGGTGGAGAACTACGCGCTGCTGCGCCGGCTGTGGCGCGAGGACGTGGTCGACTGGGAGGGCCGGTTCCGCACCCCGCTGCAGAGCTTCACCGCCACCCCGCGCCCGCTCGACGGGGTGCCACCGTTCGTCTGGCACGCCTCGATCCGGTCACCGGAGATCGCCGAGCAGGCCGCGTACTACGGCGACGGCTTCTTCCACAACAACATCTTCTGGCCGGCCTCGCACGTGCGGCAGATGGTCGAGCTGTACCGGCGCCGGTTCGAGCACTACGGGCACGGCCGCGCCGACCAGGCGATCGTCGGCCTCGGCGGGCAGGTCTTCGTGCGGAAGAGCTCGCAGGACGCGGTGCGCGAGTTCCGGCCGTACTTCGACGAGGCCCCGGTGTACGGGCACGGCCCGTCGCTGGAGGAGTACATGGCCGAGACCCCGCTGACCGTGGGCAGCCCGCAGCAGGTCATCGACCGGACCCTCGGCTTCCGCGAGGTGGTCGGCGACTACCAGCGGCAGCTGTTCCTGGTCGACCACGCCGGGCTGCCGCTGAAGACGGTGCTGGAGCAGCTGGACATCCTCGGCGAGGAGGTCGTGCCGGTGCTGCGCCGGGAGTTCGCCGCGCGGCGGCCGGCCGGCGTGCCGGAGGAGCCGCCGACGCACGCCACGCTGGCCGCCGACCCGGCGGTGGTGGCCCGATGACCCCCCGCCGGATCGCCGTGGTCAGCGCCGGGCTGGGCCAGCCGTCGGCCACCCGGCTGCTGGCCGACCGGCTGGCCGCCGCCACCGCGCAGGCGCTGCGCGAGCAGGGCGTGACCGCCGAGGTCGAGGTGGTCGAGCTGCGCGAGCACGCCCGGGCGCTGGCCGACAACCTGGTCACCGGCTTCCCGAGCGGCGCGCTGCGGGCCGCGGTGGAGACCGTGACCGGCGCCGACGCGGTGATCGCGGTGACGCCGGTCTTCGCGGCCTCGTACAGCGGGCTGTTCAAGACCTTCTTCGACCTGCTCGAGGAGGAGGCGCTGGCCGGCACGCCCGTGCTGCTGGCCGCGACCGCCGGCACGGCCCGGCACTCGCTGGTGCTCGAGCACGCGATGCGGCCGCTCTTCAGCCACCTGCACGCGGTCCCGGTGCCGACCGGGGTCTTCGCCGCGCCCGAGGACTGGGCCGGCGGCGACGGGACCGGGCCCGGGCTGGACCGGCGGATCGCCCGCGCGGCCGGCCAGCTGGCCGATCTCGTCGCGGGCCGCCCCCCGGGCCGGCCGGCCGACCCGTACGCCGACCCCGTCCCCTTCGAGCAACTCCTCGCCAACGCCTGACCCGCACCCCGCCCCCGCCCCCGAGTGACGGAACCCTCGCCCCGAGTGACGCAGCCCGCACCCGAGTGACGCACTCCGCACCCGACTGACGCAGCCCACACCCGAGTGACGCAGCCCGCGCCCGAGTGACGGACTCCGCGTCCGAGTGACGCCGGGTGCGGCGTCACTCAGCGCCGGGATCCGTCACCCGCGGCCAGGGTCCGTCACTCGCGCGGGCGTCCGTACTCACTCGCGGCCGGGATCCGTCACCCGCGGCCGGGGTCCGTCACTCGCGGCCGGGGTCCTCACTCGCGGCCGGGTCCGTCACTCGCGGCCGGGATCCGTCACCCGCGGCCGGGATCCGTCACTCGTGGCCGGGATGCGTCAGTTGGCGGGTGTCGGGAGGGCGGGCGTCAGTTGGTGGGGACGGTTTCGGGGGGTGGCTTCTCCTGGAAGTCGCCGGCCTCGGCCCGGACCGCGCGCAGCGCGGTGAAGACCGCCTCCCGGGTCTGCCCGTCCAGCCCGGACAGCCCGAAGTCGATCGCCATCAGGTCCCGGGTCGCGGCCTCGGCGACCTCCCGACCCCGCTCGGTGATCGAGGCGAGCACGCCCCGCCGGTCCTGCGGGTTGGGCCGCCGCTCCACCAGGCCGGCCCCGGCCAGCCGGGTGATCGCGTTGGTGACGCTGGTCGGGTGGACCATCAGGCGGCTGCCGATGATCTTGAGCGGCAGCGCGCCGGAGCCGCTGAACCGCAGCAGCACCAGCGCCTCGTAGCGGGCGAAGGTCAGTCCGTGTCGCCGCAGCACCTCGTCGTAACGGGCGAGGAGGATCTGCTGGACCCGCATGACCGACGTCGCCACCCGCATCGACGCCGCCGGCCCCCAGGTCTGCTCCCAGATCTCCCCCGCGCGCTCGATCGGGTCGAACGGCAGATCCAGTGGCTTGGGCACGTATCGACGGTATCGGACGGGGGGCCACTCTTGACACCGACTGGTCTAGTCTGGTCTAGTCCACTTCATCCGCTGCCGCGCGTCCGTTCAGCCCATCGTCCTGCGAGGAGCACCATGTCCCGTAGTCGCGCGCGCCTGGCAGCGGCAGCCACCGCCGCCCTGCTGACCACCGCCGGCCTCGTCCTGGTCGCCCCGGCGGCCGTGGCGGCCGGACCGACCGCCACCTTCACCAAGACCTCCGACTGGGGCACCGGCTGGGAGGGCAACTACCGGATCAGCAACCCCGGACCGGGATCGATCAGCTCGTGGACGGTCGAGTTCGACCTGCCGACCGGGCACCGGGTCAGCTCGCTCTGGGACGCCACCTGGTCGCAGTCCGGCGCCCACGTGACCGTCCGCAACGCGTCCTGGAACGGCACCATCGGCGCCGGCGGCTCGACCAGCTTCGGCTTCGGCGTCGCCTACTCCGGGGCTACGGCGCGCCGGCCAACTGGCCGGGAGTCAACGGCCGCCCGCTCGCGACGCGCCCGCGGCCGCCGCGACCTACGCCGGCTCGGCGAAGCCCGCGCCGGCGGGCGGCCACCGCCGTCACCGGGCGCGGGCTGGGCTGGCCGACGTCCGCGGCCAGACGCGCGCACGCGTGCCGGTACGCTTCGGGGGCGCGTGGGGCTGAGGTCGGCGACCGCGTGAGAGACACCGGCCCACTCGGCCCGTCGCGGTCAGGACCCGGCGCCGACCACGGTCCCGGCCCTGCGGGGCCGTCCTGACCCGGCGATGAGGTGGCGCGGCCGTCCTCCGGGGCGGCGGCGCCGCGTGATCGCCCGCGGTCTGCAGCGGCCGGAGGCCGCCGCCCGGGAGGCCGGCCGCAGCGGCGGACGGCCGGCCGCACCGCGGGCACGGCCGGCGGCGCCGGCTTCCCGGGCGGCTCGCCGCGGTCGTCAGGCGGTGAGCGTGTCGACCAGGTCGTCGGCGGCCGCGTACGGGTCCAGCTCGCCGGCGACGACCCGGGCGGCCAGCGCGTCCAGCGCGGCCGACCCGTGCAGGTCGCCGATCCGCTCCCGGAGCGCGGCCACCGCGATCGCCTCCACCTCGGCGGCCGCCCGGGCCTGCCGGCGGCGGTCGCCCTCGCCGCTGGACTCCAGCCACTCCGCGTGCTTGTCCAGCGCGTCGAGCAGGTCGTCGATCCCCTCGCCCTTGGCGGCGACGGTCCGCACGATCGGCGGCCGCCAGGCGCCGGGCTCGGAGTGCCGGCCGCCGAGCGCCTGCATCGCGCGCAGGTCGCGGACCGTCTGGTCGGCGCCGTCCCGGTCGGCCTTGTTGACCACCAGCACGTCGGCGACCTCGAGGATGCCGGCCTTGGCGGCCTGGATGCCGTCGCCCATCCCCGGCGCCAGCAGCACCAGCGTGGTGTCCGCGGTCGAGGCGACCTGCACCTCGGCCTGGCCGACGCCGACGGTCTCCACCAGCACCACGTCGCACCCGGCCGCGTCCAGCACCCGGACCGCCTGCGGGGTGGCCCAGGCCAGCCCGCCGAGGTGGCCGCGGGAGGCCATCGACCGGATGAAGACGCCGGCGTCGGTGGCGTGGTCCTGCATCCGCACCCGGTCGCCGAGCAGCGCGCCGCCGGAGAACGGCGAGGACGGGTCGACCGCGAGCACCCCGACCCGGGCGCCCTGCTTGCGCAGAGCGGTGACCAGCACCGAGGTCGAGGTCGACTTGCCGACCCCGGGCGAGCCGGTCAGCCCGATGACCCGGGCCCGGCCGGCGTGCGGGGCCAGCGCCGCGGCGACCTCGCGCAGCGCCGGGGAGGCATCCTCGACCAGCGAGATCAGCCGGGCCACCGAGCGCGGGTCGCCCTCCCGGGCCCGCGCCACCAGCGTCGGCACGTCCAGCGCCCGCCGACCCCGGCCGCCCGCCGCGGGCGCCGGCGCCGCCGCGGAAGCACCTTCGGTCACCGGCAGGACGCTACCGGCCGCGGGACCGGACCGGCCCCCGGCCCCGCCGGCCGGCCCAGGTCACGGCGCCGGGACGCGGAGCACCAGCGCGTCGCCCTGCCCGCCGCCGCCGCACAGCCCGACGGCGGCCACCCCGCCGCCGCGGCGGCGCAGCTCCAGCACGGCGTGCAGGGCGATCCGGGCGCCGCTCATCCCGATCGGGTGACCGAGGGCGATGGCGCCGCCGTTGACGTTGACCTTGTCGTCGCCGACCCCGAGCTCGCGCATCGACTGGATGCCGACCGCGGCGAACGCCTCGTTGATCTCCACCAGGTCGACGTCGTCGACGGTCAGCCCGGACCGGTCCAGCGCCTTGCGGATCGCGTTGGCCGGCTGCGACTGCAGCGAGTTGTCCGGGCCGGCGACCACGCCGTGGGCGCCGATCTCGGCCAGGACCGGAGCGCCGAGCTCCTCGGCCTTCGCCCGGGACATGACCACGACCGCGCAGGCGCCGTCGGAGATCTGCGAGGAGCTGCCGGCGGTGATGGTGCCGTCCTTGGCGAACGCCGGCCTGAGCCGGGCCAGCGACTCGGCCGTGGTGTCGGCGCGGATGCCCTCGTCGTCCCGGAACTCGATCGGGTCGCCCTTGCGCTGCGGGATGCGGACCGGGACGACCTCCTCGTCGAACAGCCCGTTCTTCTGGGCCAGCGCGGCCCGCTGGTGCGACCGCGCGGCGAACTCGTCCTGCTGCTCGCGGGAGATGTCCAGCCCGGCGTTGTGCCGCTCGGTCGACTCGCCCATGGCCACCTGGTCGAAGGCGTCGGTGAGCCCGTCGTACGCCATCGCGTCGAGCAGCTGGACCGACCCGTACTTGAAGCCCTGCCGGGAGCCGGGCAGCAGGTGCGGCGCGTTGGTCATCGACTCCATCCCGCCGGCCACCACCACGTCGAACTCGCCGGCCCCGATGAGCTGGTCGGCCAGCGCGATGGCGTCCAGCCCGGACAGGCAGACCTTGTTGATCAGCAGCGACGGGACGGTCATCGGGACGCCGCCGGCCACCGCGGCCTGCCGGGCCGGCATCTGCCCGGCGCCGGCCTGCAGCACCTGGCCGAGGATCACGTAGTCGACCTGCTCGCCGGTGATGCCGGCCCGCTCCAGCGCGGCCTCGATCGCGATGCCGCCGAGGTCGGCGGCGGAGAAGTCCTTCAGCGAGCCGAGCAGCCGGCCCATCGGGGTCCGAGCACCGCTGACGATGACCGATCCGGGCATGGCCGACCTCCCGAGCACGAGCGCTGGCGTTACGCCGACTTTACCGGCGGCCCGCGGCGGCGGGCTGTGACGCCGGGCACCCGCCGGGACGGCCGCCGGCGGTACGGTCTGGCCGTGTTCACCCGAGTCGACCACGTCGGCATCGCCGTCCCTGACCTGGACGAGGCGATCGCCTGGTATGCGCGCACCTTCGACCTGTCGGCGGTGCACGAGGAGATCAACGAGGAGCAGGGGGTGCGCGAGGCGATGCTCGCCGTCGGCGACGGCGAGACCCGCATCCAGCTGCTCGCCCCGGCCCGGCCGGACTCCGCGATCGCGAAGTTCCTGGACCGGTCCGGGCCCGGCATCCAGCAGGTGGCGTACACCGTCGAGGACGTGGAGAAGGTCGCGGCCACGCTGCGCGAGCGCGGCCTGCGCGTGCTGTACGAGACGGCCAAGCGCGGCACCGCCGGCTCCCTCGTCAACTTCGTGCACCCGAAGGACGCCGGCGGCGTCCTGGTCGAGCTGGTCCAGCCGGCGAGGTGAGGCTCCGCCCGGTCGGCTGGGGCGCGGTGCTGGTGGAGCTCGGCTCCACCGCCGAGGTGCGCGCGGCGTACCGGCGGCTGGCGGCCGCCCGGCTGCCCGGGGTGGTCGAGCTGGTCCCGGCCGCGCGCACCGTGCTGGTGACCGGCGACCCGCTGCCCGACCTGGCCCCGCTGCTCGCCGACCTGGACACCGCGGAGCCGCCGGACGGTCCGCGGGTCGAGGTCCCGGTGGCGTACGACGGGCCGGACCTCGCCGAGGTGGCCGGGCTGACCGGGCTGACCGAGACCGAGGTGGTCCGCCGGCACTCGGACGCCGACTACACGGTCGCGTTCTGCGGCTTCACGCCCGGCTTCGGCTACCTGACCGGACTGCCGGCCGAGCTGCACGTGCCGCGCCGGGCCACCCCGCGCACCGCCGTGCCGGCCGGTGCGGTGGCCGTCGCCGGCGAGTTCGCCGGGGTCTACCCGCGCCGCTCCCCCGGCGGCTGGCAGCTGCTCGGCCGGACCGACGCGGTGCTCTGGGACGCCGACCGGGACCCGCCGGCGCTGCTCGCGCCGGGCACCCGGGTGCGCTTCGTGCCGTGCTGACGGTCGTGCGGGCCGGGCCGCTGACCACGGTCCAGGACCTGGGCCGGCCCGGGCACGCCCATCTCGGGGTGCCGCGGTCCGGCGCCGCCGACCGGGCCGCGCTGGGCCGGGCCAACCGGATGGCCGGCAACCCCGCCGGCGCCGCCGCGCTGGAGACCACCCTGCTCGGCGTCACCGTCCGGCTCGACGAGGACCGCTGGGTCGCGGTCGCCGGGGCGGACGCGGCGGTGACCGTCGACGGGGAGCCGGCCCGCGGCCCGGTCCTGGTCCCGGCCGGCGCGACCGTGGCGGTCGGCCGGGCCCGCCGCGGGCTGCGCTGCTACCTCGCCGTCGGCGGCGGCATCGCGGTCCCGGTCACGCTCGGCAGCCGCAGCACCGACAAGCTGTCCGGGCTCGGCCCGGCCCCGCTGCGCGACGGCGACACGCTGCCGCTCGGCCCGCCCACCGGGCCGGGCGAGCCGGAACCGGAGCCGGAGCTGCCGGCCGAGCCCGTGCTCCGGCTCCGGCTCGGCCCGCGGGACGACTGGTTCGCCGGCACCGGCCCGCTCACCACCGGCCCGTACGCGGTGCGGCCGGACAGCGACCGGGTCGGCCTGCGGCTGGACGGGCCGGAGCTGGCCCGCGCCCGCTCCGGCGAGCTGCCCAGCGAGGGGCTGGTGCCGGGCGCGCTGCAGGTGCCCCCGGACGGCCGGCCGGTGCTCTTCCTCGCCGACGTGCCCGCCACCGGCGGCTACCCGGTGGTCGGCGTGGTGCACCCGGACGACCTCTGGCTGGCCGCGCAGGCCCGCCCGGGCACCCGGCTGCGGTTCGAGGTGGTGCCCGGCCACGCTGTGGAGTAGCTCACGGACCCCTCGTCACGACTGCCTACCGGCAGGTAACGTCCCTCGCCACCACGACGCCGGGAGGTGCCGCCGTGTCCGACGACATCAAGGCGATCCGCGACGCGATCCTCGCCGAGGAGCCCGCTGCGCTCGGCACCCTGCCCGTCCCGGAGTCGTACCGCGGGATGCTGGTCCGGGAGTCCGAGACCGGCCTGTTCGAGGGGCTGGCCACCCGGGACAAGGACCCGCGCCGGTCGCTGCACCTGGACGAGGTGCCCACCCCCGAGCTGGGTCCCGGTGAGGCGCTGGTCGCGGTGATGGCCAGCGCGGTCAACTACAACACGGTCTGGACCTCGATCTTCGAGCCGCTGCCGACCTTCGGCTTCCTCCGCCGCTACGGCCGGCTGTCCGCGCTGACCCACCGGCACGACCTGCCCTACCACGTGGTCGGCTCCGACCTGGCCGGCGTGGTGCTGCGCACCGGGCCCGGGGTGACCCGGTGGGCGGCCGGCGACGAGGTGGTCGCGCACTGCCTGTCGGTGGAGCTGGAGGACGCCGCCGGGCACGACGACACGATGCTCGACCCGCAGCAGCGGATCTGGGGCTTCGAGACCAACTTCGGCGGCCTGGCCGAGATCGCGCTGGTCAAGACCAACCAGCTGATGCCCAAGCCGGCCCATCTGACCTGGGAGGAGGCCGCGGTCCCGGGCCTGGTCAACTCGACCGCGTACCGGCAGCTGGTGTCCCGGCACGGCGCGCAGCTCAAGCAGGGCGACACGGTGCTGGTCTGGGGCGCCTCCGGCGGGCTCGGCTCGTACGCGACCCAGCTGGTGCTCAACGGCGGCGGCATCCCGGTCTGCGTGGTGTCCTCGCCGGAGAAGGCGGAGATCTGCCGGCGGATGGGCGCCGAGCTGATCATCGACCGCAACGCCGAGGGCTACCGCTTCTGGAAGGACGAGGCCACCCCCGACCCGGACGAGTGGAAGCGCCTCGGCGCCCGCATCCGCGAGCTGACCGGCGGCGAGGACCCGGACATCGTCTTCGAGCACCCGGGCCGGGAGACCTTCGGCGCCAGCGTCTTCGTCGCCCGCCGCGGCGGCGTCATCGTCACCTGTGCCTCGACCTCCGGCTACGAGCACGCGTACGACAACCGCTACCTCTGGATGCACCTCAAGCGCATCGTCGGCTCCCACTTCGCGAACTACCGGGAGGCCTGGGAGGCCAACCGGCTCATCGCCAAGGGGCTGATCCACCCGACGCTGTCGAAGTCGTACCCGCTCGCGGAGACCGGCCAGGCCGCGTACGACGTGCACCGCAACCTGCACCAGGGCAAGGTCGGCGTGCTCTGCCTGGCCCCCTCGGAGGGCCTCGGGGTGCGCGACGCCGCCCTGCGGGAGCGGCACCTGACCGCCATCAACCGCTTCCGCGACGCCTGAGCTCCACCGCCGGCGTGCCGCCGGCCCCGCCATGGTGGGACGATGGGGGCCATGGACCGCCGCGAACAGCAGACAGAACTCCTGCCCCTGCTGGAGGGGGCGACCACCTTCGACGTCGTGCTGCGCGGGTACGACCGGCACCAGGTGCACGAGCACCTGGAGCGACTGGAGGCCGACCTGCGCATCGCCGTCGCCGAGCGGGACGCCGTAGCGGCCCGCTCCGCCGAGCTGGCCGGCCAGGTGGCGGCCGCGCACGCCGAGATCGACGCGCTGCACGCCCGGCTCGACCAGGTGTCCGCGACCCCGGCGCTGGACGACGTGAGCGACCGGATCCGCTCCATGCTGTCGCTCGCCCAGCAGGAGGCCGCCGAGATCCGCAGCCGGGCCCAGCGGGAGGCGGTCGAGCTGCAGGGCCGCTTCGACCAGCTCGACCAGGAGGTGGTCACCCGGCTCAGCTCCGCGGACCAGAGCTCGGCGGAGCGGCTGGCCGGCGCCGAGCAGCGGGCCGGCTCGGTGCTCGCCGACGCCGAGCGCCGGGCGGCGGCGCTGCTCGCCGACGCCGAGCAGCGGGCGGCGGCGCTGCTGGCCGAGGCCGAGCAGCGGTCGGCCGCACTCACCACGGAGGCGGAGAAGGTGTCCGGCGAGGCCCGCGGCGCGGCGGCCACGCTGACCGCGGAGGCCGACGAGCGACGGCGGCAGGCCGACGCCGAGGCCGAGGCCAAGCGGACGCAGGCCAGCGAGGACTTCGAGATCGCGCTGCGGCTGCGGCGGACCCAGGAGGCGCAGGCCGACGACGAGCGCCGGGCGGAGGCGCAGCGTGAGATGGAGCGGCAGCGCGCGGCCGCGACGCAGGCGGCCGACCAGCACGTGGCCGCGGCCCGGGCGGAGGCCGAGCGAATCGTCGGCGAGGCGCACGAGCGGGCCCGGGAGCTGGCCACCGTGCGCTCGACCGTGCTGAGCCAGCTGTCCGCGGTGCGCGGCATCCTGGACCGGGTGCCGGCGGCGGCCTCCGCGTCGCTGGAGGAGTGGCCGGCCCGGGACCGCTGACCGGGCGGGTTCAGGCCCCGGCACCGCGGGCAGGATCCTCGGAGCTCCCCCGTAGGCTCGCCGCGGCGGGGCTGAGCAGGGAGGCGCGCGGTGGGCGACGACGGCCGGGACGACCCCTCGGGGTCGGCCGAACGGGCGCGGGCGGCGGCCGAGCGGGCCGAGGCCGAGCGCCGGCAGGCGGCCAGCCACCGCCGGGACGCGGACCGGAGCCGGGCCGAGGCCCCGGACGCCAGCGGCGACGCCGCCGAGCACCGCGACGGCGCCGAGCTGGCCCGGCTGGACGCCCAGGAGGCCCGCGACCAGGCGGTCGACGTCCTGGACGGTGACCCGGTGGTGGACGAGGACGTCCGCGCCGAGGAGGCCGGCGTCGACGAGGACAACCCGCTCGGCCGGCCCGGCCGGCCGGGCAACCGGTTCTCCCCGTTCCGGGTCGGCTTCGCCTTCACCAGCGGCGCCGGCCTGGCCTACCTGCTCTACCAGGCGATCGTCAGCGCCCGCTCGGTGCTGGTGCTGGTGCTGGTGGCCGCGTTCCTGGCCATGGGGCTCAACCCGACGGTGAGCCGGCTGGAGCGGACGGGCCTGCGCCGCGGCGGCGCGGTGGCCATCGTCTTCGTCGGCGTGCTGGCCTTCTTCGCCGCGTTCGGCTACGCGGTGCTGCCGCCGGTGGTCACCCAGGTGGCCAACTTCGTCGAGGCGCTGCCCGGCTACGTCCGCGACCTGCAGGACAACCGCACCATCACCGACCTGGACCGGCGCTTCGGGCTGGTGGACCGGCTCAACGACTACGTCACCGGCAGCCTCGGCACCCAGGTGGCCGGCAACATCGTCGCCATCGGGCAGCAGGTGGCCGGCCTGGTCTTCAAGGGGCTGACCGTCCTCATCCTCACCCTGTACTTCCTGTCCTCGTTCAACGCGATCAAGGAGATGGCCTACCGACTGGTTCCGCGCTCGCGGCGGGCCCGGGTGACATTGATCGGGGACGAGATCCTCGGCCGGGTGGGCGGCTACGTGGCCGGCGCCGCGGTGGTGGCGCTGATCGCCGGCAGCGCGACCCTGGTCTGGGTGAGCGCGCTGGGCATCCCGTACCCGCTCGCGCTGGCCCTGATCGTCACGATCACCGACATCATCCCGCTGATCGGCGCGACCCTCGGCGCGGTCATCGTGACCGCGGTCGCCTTCTTCGTCTCGCTGCCGGTCGGCATCGCCACCGGCATCTTCTTCATCGTCTACCAGCAGCTGGAGAACTATCTCGTCTACCCCCGCGTCATGAGCCGCTCGGTGGACGTCAACCCGGCGGCGGCGATCGTGGGGGCATTGATCGGCGGTACCCTGCTGGGGTTCGTGGGGGCGCTGCTGGCGGTGCCGGCAACGGCGGCGATACAGCTGATCCTGCGGGAGGTGCTGGTCCCGCGCCAGGACGCAGCGTGACAGTTTGTACGGCCAGCGTGCACGTGGACCGGGATGGGGATCATGTCTGACCGCACCACCGACCTGAACTACCTCGCCGACGTGGGCATGAACCACGGCTTCGACGTGGCGCTGCGCGGCTACGACCGGCGGCAGGTGGACGACTACCTGGCCCAGCTGGAGAGCGAGCTGGCCACCCTGCGGCACGAGCGGGAGTCGGCCGGCGACCGGGTCGGGATGCTCGAGCAGCGGCTGGAGGAGCTGCAGATCGAGCTGCAGACCGCCCAGCGCAAGGTGGCCGAGTTCGAGCCGTCGTACGCGGGGCTCGGCGCCCGGGTGGAGAACATCCTCCGGCTGGCCGAGGAAGAGGCGATGAGCCTGCGCACCGAGGCCGGTGCGCACGGCGACCGGGTCCGGGCCGCCGCCGAGGAGGACGCGAAGCGGGTCCGCGCGGAAGCCGAGCGGGAGGCGCGGGAGATCGTCGGCGCGGCCGACCGCGAGGCCGGCCAGCGCCGGACCGCCGCGGTCACCGAGGCGGAGTCCGTACGGGCCGAGGCCGGCCAGGACGCGGCCGCGGTCCGGGCCGAGGCGGCCAGCGAGCTGGAGGAGGCCCGGGCCAAGGCCGCGCAGGCGGCCAAGGACTTCGAGACCACCCTGCACCGCCGCCGGGACCAGGCCGAGCAGGAGCTGTCGGCCCGGCTGGCCGAGGTGGAGCGCCGGCTCACCGAGACCAACGAGACCGCCGACCAGGTCAAGCGGGAGGCCGAGGCGCACCGGGCGGAGAGCGAGCGGCGGGCCGCGCAGATCCTGGCCGCGGCCCAGCGGGAGGCCGAGGCGGTGGTCACCGACGCGACCGGCAAGGCGACCCGGCAGCGGTCCGAGGTGGAGCGCGAGCTGGCCACGCTGGTCCGCCGCCGGGACAGCGTGCAGGCCCAGCTGCAGAACGTCCGGGAGATGCTGGCCACCATGACCGGCGCCTCCGTCGGCGACGACCCCGAGCCCGACCCCGACACCCCACCCCGCGACTGACCCTCCCCACCCCGGCCGCCGGACCCCTCCGCGGCCGACGGATCCCGGCCGCGAGTGACGGATCTCGGCCGCGAGTGACCGCCCCGGCCGCACTGGCGGGTCGCTCGCAGGCGGGCGCCGTCACTCGCGGGCGCGTCACTCGGGGGCGGGCGCCGTCACTCGCGGGCGGGTGCCGTCACTCGCGGGCGGGTGCCGTCACTCGCGGGCGCGTCACTCGGGGGTGGGCGCCGTCACTCGGGGGGCTGGGGGGTGGTGATGTCGGCGAGGGTGGTGAGGTCGGCGGGGGTGGGCTCCCAGTCGCCGGCCGCCGCGTTGGCTCGGACCTGCTCCGGCGAGGTCGCCCCGGCGATCACCGACGCCACCGCCGGCTGCGCCGCCAGCCCGCCGATCGCGACGTCCACCATCCGCAGCCCGCGGTCGGCCGCGTACGCCGCCAGCCGCTCCAGCACGTCCCACGGCGCCGCCTCGTGCAGCTCCCGCTTGCGGTCGCCGATCCGGGTGCCGGCCGGCGGCGGCTCGTCCCGCCGGTACTTCCCGGTGAGCAGCCCGTTCGCCAGCGGGAAGAACGGCAGCACGCCCACCCCGTACGCCTCGCAGGCCGGCAGCAGCTCGGCCTCGGCACCACGGTCGAGCAGGCTGTACTCATTCTGCGCGCTGACGAAGCGCTCCACGCCGAGCTCGGCGGCGACGTGGTCGGCCTGCGCCACCTGCCAGCCGGCGAAGTTGGACGAGCCGACGTAGCGCACCTTGCCGGCCCGGACCAGCTCGTCCAGCGCGGCCAGCGTCTCCTCGACCGGGGTGAGCCCGTCCGGCCGGTGGTACTGGTAGAGGTCGATGTGGTCGACCCGCAGCCGGCGCAGCGACGCCTCCACCGCGGTGCGGACGTAGCGGCGGGACCCGCGGGCACCCCAGTCCGGGCCGTTGACCCCGCCCATGTCCATGCCGAACTTGGTGGCCAGCACGACCTCGTCCCGCCGGCTGCCGAGCACCTCGCCGAGGATCTCCTCCGACTCGCCGCGGTGCCCGCCGTACGTGTCGGCGAGGTCGAGCAGGGTGATGCCGACATCGAGGGCCGCGTCGAGCACCTTGCGGGTGCCGGCGACGTCGAGGCCGCGGCCGAGGTTGTTGCAGCCGAGGCCGACCACGGACACGATCAGCCCGGACCGGCCGAGCGGGCGGTAGCGCACGAGATCTTTATCCCCGGCCGCCGGCCGGCCAATCGGTCAGATCGCGGTCTGCCCGCCGTCGACCACCAGCACCTGGCCGGTCATGAACGAGGACGCGTCGCTGGCCAGGAACACCGCCGGCCCGGCCATCTCCTCCGCCCGCCCCCACCGGCCCATCGGGATCGTCGAGACCAGCCCGGCGGAGGCCTGCTCGTCCTCCCAGAGGTTGCGGTTGAGCTCGGTCGCGGTCCAGCCCGGGCAGAGCGCGTTGACCCGGACGCCGGTCGAGGCCCACTCCACCGCCAGCGACCTGGTCAGCGAGATGAGCGCCGCCTTGGACGCCCCGTACGGCGACAGGGCCGGGGTGGCACCGAGCCCGGCCACGCTGGCCACGTTGACCACCGAGCCCCGGCCGCGCTCCAGCAGGTGTGGCGCGACCGCCTGCAGGACGTGCACCACCGACTCGACGTTGAGCCGCATGACCTTCTCCCAGCCGGCGAACCGCAGCTGGGTGAACGGCACCATGAACGCGGTGCCGCCGGCGTTGTTGACCACCACGTCGACGTGGCCGAGACCGTCGATCGCGCCGGCGACCATGCCGCGGACCGACTCGACGTCGGTCACGTCCGCGGGCAGCACCAGCGCCCGCCGGCCCAGCTGGCCGACCTCGGCCGCCACCTTCTCCAGCGCCTCGGCGTTGCGGCTGTTGAGCGCGACGTCGGCGCCGGCCCGGGCCAGCGCGACGGCGATCTCGGCGCCGATCCCGCGGGAGGCACCGGTGACGAGGGCGGTCTTCCCGGTCAGGTCGAAGCTCATGGCCGAGACCCTAGCGACGGCGCCTACCGGCGGGTAGCCGGGCGGTGCGGCGGTCCCGCGCCCGCCAGCAGGCGGCGTGCCAGTGCCGCCGGAGCGCGGCATCGGGGTCGGCCGCCGGCCAGGCCACCACGTGCGGCGTGGCCGGGCGGATCTCCTGGTCGCAGCCGGGACACCGGTACGGCTTGGTGCTGGCCGAGCCGGTCAGCCGGCGGACCACCCAGTCCTCGCCGTGCCACTCCTCGACCGACTCGACGCCCACGTGCCCAGCGTAAGCCGACTGTCCCGCAGCACCGTACGGCCGCCCGGTCCGGCGTCAGCGGGCGGAGTGGTCGCGGAAGCCCTTGCCGGTCTTGCGGCCGAGGTAGCCGGCGGTGACCAGGTGCTCCAGCAGCGGCGCCGGCGCGAAGCCCGGCTCCCGGAACTCCTCGTAGAGCGTCCGCTGGATGGCCAGCGCCACGTCCAGCCCGACGACGTCGAGCAGCGCGAACGGGCCGAGCGGGTAGCCGCAGCCGACCACCATCGCCGCGTCGATGTCGTCCGCGACCGCGTAGTGCGCCTGCAGCATCTTCACCGCGTCGTTCAGGTACGGGAACAGCAGCGCGTTGACGATGAAGCCGGCGCGGTCGCCGCAGGTCACCGGGTGCTTGCCGAGCCGCTCGCAGAAGGCCAGCGCGGTCGCCACGGTGTCGTCGCCGGTGGTCACCGTGCGGACCACCTCGACCAGCCTCATCACCGGCGCCGGGTTGAAGAAGTGGATGCCGACCACGTCCCGGGGCCGGCCGGTCACCGCCGCGCACTCGACCACCGGCAGGCTGGAGGTGGTGGTGGCGAGCACCGCGCCGGGCCGGACGATCTCGTCCAGCGAGGCGAAGAGCGCCTGCTTCACGGCCAGGTCCTCG
Source organism: uncultured Actinomycetota bacterium (assembly GCA_963849885.1). Classification (GTDB taxonomy): domain Bacteria; phylum Actinomycetota; class Actinomycetes; order Mycobacteriales; family CADCTP01; genus CADCTP01. Next base: position 68,287 of record CAWKIV010000015.1, read on the forward strand.
ATCACCGCCTCGACCACCAGGTCGGCGTCGGCCAGCTCGTCCAGGCTGGTCACGGCGCGGACCCGGGCCAGCGCGGCGTCCCGGTCCGGCTCGGTCAGCTTGCCGCGGACCACCGCCTTCTCCATCGACCGGCGCAGCGCGGCGACCACCCCGGCCGCCTTCGCGTCCGAGCGGGCGACCACGGTCACGTCGTAGCCCGCCTTCGCGCACACCTCGACGATGCCGGTGGCCATCGTGCCCGAGCCGACCACGCCGACCGTACGCACCGGGCGGGCCTGCTCGGCCGCCGGCGGCCCGGTCGGGGTGGCCGCGTCCGCGACCACCTCCGGCGACCCGGGCGCCGCGTACGTGTAGAAGCCGCGGCCGGTCTTGCGGCCGAGCAGCCCGGCGCTGACCATCTGCCGCAGCACCGGGGCCGGCGCGTGCAGCCGGTCCCGGGACTGCCGGTACATCGTGTCCAGGATCTCGTACGCGGTGTCCAGGCCGATCAGGTCGAGCAGGGCCAGCGGGCCCATCGGCAGCCCGCAGCCGAGCTTCATGGCCGCGTCCAGGTCCTCGCGGGTGGCGTACCGGGACTCGACCATGGACGCGGCGTGGTTGAGGTAGCCGAACAGCAGCGCGTTGGCGATGAAGCCGGCCTTGTCGCCGATGGTGACGTCGACCTTGCCGAGCCGCTGGGCCAGCGCCTCGACGTCGGCGACCACCTCCGGCTCGGTGACCACGGTGCGGACCACCTCGACCAGCTTCATCACCGGCGCCGGGTTGAAGAAGTGCAGCCCGACCACCTTGCCCGGCCGGGAGGTGGCGACGGAGATCTCGGTCACCGACAGGGAGGAGGTGTTGGTGGCCAGGATCGTGTCCGGCGGGCAGACCGCGTCCAGCCGGGTGAACAGCTCGCGCTTGAGGTCGAGCCGCTCCGGCACCGCCTCGATCACCAGCTCGACGTTCTTGAGGTCGTCGACCGAGGTGCCGAACGCGATCCGGCCGAGCAGCTCGGCCTGCTCGGTCTCGGTGAGCTTGCCGCGCTGCACGGCCCGGCCGGTCGACCCCTCGAGGTGCCCGCGGCCGCGCTCCAGGGCCTCGGCGTCCTTCTCCACCGCGACCACGTCGAGCCCGGACCGGGCCAGCACCTCGGCGATGCCGGCCCCCATGGTGCCGAGCCCGATCACGCCCACGGTGGAGAAGTGCCGTCCCATTTCGGGAGTGTGACACGCGCCGCGGGCCGGCGGACCGGCCCGCGACGAAGGCCACACCGCCTGCTCAGCGCTTCGGGAAGTGCCGCAGCGCGCCGGGATCGGTGACGATCGCGGTCAGCTGGTCCAGCGAGAGCACCAGGCCAGGTAGAGCCGGACGAACGCGGCCTGGGTCAGCTCCTCGGCCTCGTGCCAGTCGCCGCAGAGCAGGTACGCCGTGCGTCGGAGTGGCCGGTAGCGCTCCTCGTAGTAGCCCGCGAACCGGTCCGCGTCGGTGGTGCGCATCGTCCTCCTCGGTCACCCCCTTCTATCCGGGTGGCCGGGGAAAGGTTCAACGGCGCCGGCGCGGGGCCCGGCCGTAGACGGCGCCGACGACCATGATCAGCCGCTTGATCGCGGCCGGGTGCCGGTCGAAGCGGGTGACGTCGACGACGGACGGGAAGCGCTGCCGGGTGACCGCCTTGGACCGGGCGAACTCGCGCAGCCCGTCCTCGCCGTGGATCCGGCCGAAGCCGGAGTCGCCGACCCCGCCGAAGGGCAGCGCGCCGACCCCGCTGAACGTGAGCACCGAGTTGACGCTGGCCATCCCGGACCGCAGCCGGTAGGCGATCTCCTCGCCCCGGGCCTTGGCGAAGACCGAGGCCCCGAGCCCGTACGCGGACGCGTTGGCCTTCCGCACCGCCTCGTCCGCGTCCCGCACCCGGGTCACCGTCAGCGTCGGGCCGAAGGTCTCCTCCCGGACCGCGGCGGAGTCCTCCGGCACGTCCACCAGCACCACCGGGTCCACGTACGGCGGGCGGACCGAGTCGGCGCCGCCGACCACCGCCCGGCCGCCGCGGTCCAGCGCGTCGGTGACGTGCCGGCGGATCACGTCCACCTGGGACGGCATGGTCGCCGGACCGTACGCGGCCTCCCGGTCGTCGCCCGGCCGCAGCAGCGCCGCCTTGGCGGCCAGCGCGCGGACGAAGTCGTCGTAGACCGCGGTGTGCACGTACACCCGCTCGATGCCGACGCAGGTCTGGCCGGCGTTGGCCATGCCGCCCCACAGCGCCGCGGTGGCCGCGGCGGCCACGTCGGCGTCGGCGTCCACCACCATGGCGTCCTTGCCGCCGCACTCCAGCAGCACCGGGGTGAGCGTCTCGGCGCAGGCGGCCATGATCTTCTTGGCCGTCGCGGTGGAGCCGGTGAAGGCGATCTTGTCCACTCCGGACCGGCACAGCGCCGCGCCGGTCTCCCCGCCGCCGGTGAGCAGCTGAAGCACCGGCTGCTCGGGCACCACGTGCGCGAACGAGCGGACCAGCCACTCGCCCACCGCCGGGGTGTACTCGGACGGCTTGAACACCACCGCGTTGCCGGCCGCCAGCGCATACCCGATCGAGCCCATCGGGGTGAAGACCGGGTAGTTCCACGGGCCGATCACGCCGATCACCCCGTACGGCTGGTATTCCAGCGTCGCCGCGTGGTTGGCCAGCAGCAGCCCGGGACGGACCCGGCGCCGGCCGAGCACCCGCTCCGCGTTGGCCGGCGCCCAGGTCAGGTGCTCGATGGTGCTGGCGATCTCGATCACCGCGTCGTCCACCGGCTTGCCGCCCTCGCGGTGCACCAGCTCGGCCAGCTCGGCCACCTTGCCGGCCAGCTGCACCCGCCAGGCCTTCAGCCGCTCGGCCCGGCCGGCGAAGCCCAGCCCGGCCCACCACTCCGCCGCGGCCCGGGCCCGCTCCACAGTGGACCGCACCGCGGCCGCGTCCTGCACCGGGAAGCGGCCGACCAGCTCGCCGCTGGCCGGGTCGGTGGAGTCGAAGGTCTCCGCCCGACTGTCCACAGTGGTCATCGGGTCGCTCCCGTCGTCGCGGTGGGCAGGCCGGCTCCGGCCGGCAGGGGATCGGCGGGCAGCGGGGCCCGGCCGCGGATCAGGTCGGCGGCGCGCTCGGCGACCGCGATCACCGGTGCGTTGGTGTTGCCGCGGGGCACGGTCGGCATCACGGCGGCGTCCACCACCCGCAGCCCGGCCACCCCCCGCACCCGCAGCTCCGGGTCCACCACCGGCCCGATCGCGCAGGTGCCGACCGGGTGGTAGAGCGTCTCGGTGCCGGCCCGGACCGCCTCCCGGACGTCCGCGTCGGACCGGGCGTCCGGGCCGGGCAGGCACGGCCGGTCCACGAACCGGGCCAGCGGCCCCCGGGACGCGATGTCCTGCGCCACCCGCACGCCGGCCACCATGGCGTCCAGGTCGGCCGGCTCGGTGTAGTAGCCGGCGTCCACCGCCGGCCGCCAGCGCGGGTCGGCCGAGCGCAGCGTCAGCCGGCCGCGGCTGCGCACGTGCACCACCGTCGGCGCGATGGTCAGGCCGACCCCGGGCGGCGGGGTGAGCCCGTGGTTGGCCGCGATCGCCGGCACCACCATGAACTGGACGTCCGGCGCCGGCAGCCCGCCGGTGGTCCGGACGAACCCGCCGGACTCGGAGACGTTCGAGGTCAGCGGCCCGCGGTGGCCGGCGAACCAGCGCAGCAGGTTGCCCGGCGTCTCGGCCTGGTGCAGGTCGGTGGTGCCCCGGGTGAACCAGCTGACCGGCACGTACGGGTGGTCCTGCAGTCCCTCCCCGACCCCGGGCAGGTCGACGGCGACGGCGATGCCGTGCTCGCGCAGCTGCGCGGCCGGCCCGATGCCGGACAGCAGCAGCAGCTGCGGGCTGTGCACGGCGCCGGCGGCCAGCACCACCTCCCGCTCCGCCCGGACGGTCCGCTCCTCGCCGCGGTGCCGGTAGACCACGCCGGTGGCCCGGTCGCCGTCGAGGACCACGCGGCTGGCCGGCGCGTCGGTCAGCACGGTCAGGTTGGGCCGGCGCAGCGCCGGCCGCAGGTACGCGTCCGCCGCCGACCAGCGCCGCCCGCCCCGCTGGGTGACCTGGTGCCGGCCGGCGCCGTCCTGGCTCGCGCCGTTGAAGTCGTCGTTGGCCGGCAGCCCGGCCGCGGCGGCCGAGCCGAGGTAGGCCTCGGTCAGCTCGTGCACCTGGCGCAGGTCCTCCACCCGCAGCGGCCCGCCGGTCCCGTGGTACGGCCCGGTGAGCCGGGCGTTGTCCTCGGCTCGCTTGAAGTACGGAAGGACGTCCGCGTAGCCCCAGCCGGCGGCGCCGTGCTCGTCCCGCCAGCCGTCGTAGTCGGCCGGGGCGCCCCGCATGTAGATCATCGCGTTGAGCGACGAGCAGCCGCCCAGCATCCGCCCGCGCGGCCAGTAGAGCCGGCGGCCGTGCAGCTCGGCCTGCTCCTCGGTGCTGACGTCCCAGTCCCGCTCGGTCTTGAAGAGCTTGTAGAACGCGGCCGGGATGCGCACCTCCGGCACGTCGTCCGGCGGCCCGGCCTCCAGCAGCAGCACCCGGCTGCCCGGGTCCTCGGACAGCCGGCCGGCCAGCACGCAGCCCGCGCTGCCCGCCCCGACCACGACGTAGTCGTACGTGCGCTCCACGGCGCTCACGCTACCTGCGGGTAACGTGAAACGGACAGGCCGTCGTTCGGCCGGTCGCCGTTCGGCAGATCGGCCCAGCGGGTAGGTCAACGGGGAGACTGCCGTCCCGCCGCGTAGGAGACCGCGATGACCACCAGCGACACCGACCGGCACGACTCCGCGGAGACGCGTCCCGTGCCGCCGGTCCGCCGCGGGGCGACCCGCTGGGGCCCCGGCGCGGTCCGCCGCGGCGTGCTGCGGACGGTCGCCACCGGGGCGGCGATCCTGCTGGTCGCCCTGCTGGCCCTGCTCGGGCTGCGGTCGATCGCCGGCTGGCCGTCGTTCGGGGACAAGGAGATCGACCGCAGCGGCCCGGCCGTGCTCACCGCGATGCGCGACCTGTCCGAGTACCACGCCGCCGCGGGGCAGTACCAGGTCGTCATCGACATCGAGCAGGACGCCAAGTTCCTGCCGGACATCCTCAAGGGCAAGCGGACGATCTTCCTGGCGATCGGCTCGGTGGACGCGTTCGTGGACTTCCGCCAGCTGGGCGACGACGCGGTGACGATCTCCGAGGACCGCCGGACGGTGACGCTCCGGCTGCCGAAGGCGCAGCTGTCCCAGCCCAACGTCGACCCGCAGCAGAGCCGGGTGCTCAACCAGGACCTCGGCGTGATCGACCGGCTCGGCGGGCTGTTCTCCGACCAGCCCAACCCGCAGAACCAGCAGATGTACGTGCTGGCCCAGCAGCGGCTCGCCGAGGCCGCCACCCAGGTCGGCCTGCAGGCGAAGGCCGAGGAGAACACCCGGGTCACCCTCGAGAAGCTGATGCGCTCCCTGGGCTTCACCGAGGTCAAGATCACCTTCGTCGACCCCTCCGCCGGCGGCTGACCCACCCCCACCCCGCCGATCTTGGTTGACTCAACGCCATGCGGCAGTCCATGGCGTTGACATGACCAAGATCGACGGGAAGTGGGTGGCGGTCGGGCTGCTGGTCGGCACGGTGGGGCAGCTGCTCGTCGCCACTCTGGTGCCGGGGCTGCCGCAGTTCGAGGGCAAGGCGTTCGCCGGCCGGCTGCTCGCCTACCCGGTGCTGATGCTGCTGGTGCCGGCACTGTGGGCGCTGGCCCGGCACCGCCGCGGCGGCCGGGAGCCGCTCCCCTGGGGTGCCTTCGCGCTGCTCATGCTGCCCTTCTTCGTCGACGTCACCGGCAACACCCTCGACCTGTACGACCGGGTCGGCTGGTGGGACGACGCCAACCACCTGGTCAACTGGCTCTTCCTGGCCCTCGGCGCCGGGCTGCTGCTGGCCCGCGGCGGGGTCCGGCCGCGGTGGGCGCTCGGCCTGCTGGTGGCCGGCGTCGGCGCCCTGCTCGCGGTCGGCTGGGAGGTCGGCGAGTGGGCCACCTTCATCCGGCACGGCACCGAGCTGGACACCGCGTACACCGACACGCTCGGTGACGAGGTGCTGGGCTGCCTCGGCGCCGCGGTGGCCGGCGTGGTCGTGGCCCGGCGGGCGCCCGACTAGTTTCGGGGTCGTGGCGAGCCCTGTCTTCGAACTCTGCGACCGGTACGTGACCGAGCTGGCGGCCCTGGACCCGGTGTGGGCGACCATGCGCGGGGTGGCCGGCCCAGCCGGCGCCGGCACCGACTACGGCCCGGACGGGCACGACGCCCGGGCAGACCTGATGCGCCGCACGCTCGCCGAGCTGGGCCCGCTGCCGCGGGAGTCGGCCGCCGACGAGGCGGCCGCGGCGTTCCTGCGCGGGCGGCTGCAGGCGGAGCTGGACTGGCACGACACCGGCGAGCCGCTGCGGCTGCTGCGCTCCCCGTTCGGCCCGCTGGCGACCGTGCGGGACAGCGTCGAGCTGGTCGCCCGCGGCGCGGACGGCCCGGAGCCGGTGCTGGCCCGGCTGGCCGCGGTGCCGGCGATGCTGGACAGCTGGCGGCGCAGCCTGGCGCTCGGGCTCGACCGGGGTCTGCCGGCGGCCCGCCGGCAGGCGGTCGAGTCGGCCGACCAGGCCGACCGGTACGCGGCCGGCGCCACCCACGACGCCGTCGTCCGCGCGTGCGGCGACGGCCCGCGGGCCGGTGAGCTGGCCGCCGCCGCGGCCGCCGCACACGCCGCGTACGCGGAGGTGGCCCGCTGGCTGCGGACCGAGTACGCGCCGCGGGCGGCCGAGGCGGACGGGGTCGGGCCGGAGCGGCACGCCGTCGCCCGGCGGCTGATGCTGGGCGCCGACCTCGACCCGGTGGAGTCGTCCGAGTGGGCCTGGGCCGAGCTGCACCGGATCGAGGACGAGCTGGCCGCGGAGGCCGACCGGGTGCGGCCCGGCGCCTCGCCCGCCGAGGCGGCCGCGCTGCTGGACGAGACCGACGTGGTCACCGGCGCGGACGCGTACCGGGGCTGGCTGCAGGAGCAGCACGACGCCGCCATCGACCGGCTGGCCGGCGTGCACTTCGACATCGCGCCGCCGCTGCGGACGGTCGACGCCACGCTGGCGATCGGGTCCAGCTCCGGCTCGCCGTACTACACGCCGCCGGACGAGGCCTTCACCCGGCCGGGCCGGACCTGGTGGCCGCTGGGCGGGCGGGACCGGTTCGGGGTGTGGGCCGAGCAGACGACCGTGTTCCACGAGGGCGTGCCCGGCCACCACCTGCAGCTCGGCCAGGCCCGGGTGCTCGGCGACCGGCTGTCCCGGCACCAGCGGGTCGGCGGGGTGCCCGGGCACTCCGAGGGCTGGGCGCTGTACGCGGAGCGGCTGGCCGACGAGCTCGGCTGGTTCGACACCCCGGGCCGGCGGCTCGGCATGCTCAAGGCGTCCGCGCTGCGGGCCGCCCGGGTCGTCATCGACATCGGCCTGCACCTGGACCTGCCGCTGCCGGCCGCGGAAGCCGACCGGCACGGTCCGAAGTGGACCTTCGCGGTGGCGACCGAGGTGCTGCGCGACCGTGGCCGGATCGCCGCGCACCGGCTGCACCCGGAGGTGGTCCGCTACTGCGGCTGGCCGGCCCAGGCGACCGCGTACAAGCTGGGTGAGCGGGCCTGGCTGGCCGCCCGGGACGAGGCCCGGGCCCGGCTCGGCGCCGGCTTCGACCTCAAGCGCTGGCACACCGCCGCGCTGGCGCTCGGGCCGGTCGAGCTGGACTCCCTCCCGACCGCCCTCCGGACCGCCGCCTGACGCGTCAGAAGAGCCGGCTGGACGGGTCGTCCACGCCGCGCAGCGCGTCGTAGTCGAGCGTCACGCAGGCGATGCCCCGGTCCGTGGCCAGCACCCGGGCCTGCGGGGTGATCGCCTGCGCGGCGAAGATGCCGCGGACCGGGGCGAGCACCGGGTCCCGGTTCATCAGCTCCAGGTAGCGGGTGAGCTGCTCCACCCCGTCGATCTCGCCGCGCCGCTTGATCTCCACCGCGACGCTGGCCCCGGTGGCGTCCCGGCAGAGGATGTCCACCGGCCCGATCGCGGTCGGGTGCTCCCGGCGGACCAGCCGGTAGCCCTCGCCCAGGGTGGAGATCTGCTCGGCCAGCAGCCGCTGCAGCTCGGCCTCCACGCCGTCCTTGACCAGCCCGGGGTCGGTGCCCAGCTCGTGCGAGGAGTCGTGCAGCACCTCCGCCAGCGTGACCAGCAGCTGCTCGCCGGCCTTGTTGGTCACCGTCCAGCGGCCCGGCTCCTCGCGCAGCGTGCACGGCGGGCTCATCCAGTTCAGCGGCTTGTACGCGCGGTCGTCGGCGTGGATCGACACCGACCCGTCCGCCTTGACCAGCAGCAGCCGCGGCGCCATCGGCAGGTGGGCGGTCAGCCGGCCCACGTAGTCCACGCTGCACCGGGCGACGACCAGTCTCACGGTGTCGCAGGCTACACAGGAGGCATGCAGCCCGAGCCGCTGACACCGACCGCGCCGCGCCCGGTCGGCCGCACGGTCTTCACCCAGGCCTGGCGGGACCTCACCTTCGTGCACTGGGCGGTCGACCCGGCGCTGGTGGCGCCGCTGCTGCCGGCCGGGGTGCGGCCGGACCTGCTGGACGGGGCGACCCCGCTGGGGCTGGTGGCGTTCCGGATGCGGGACGTCGGGATCGGGCCGGGCCCGGCGGTGCCGTACTTCGGCTCGTTCGCGGAGACGAACGTGCGGCTCTACACCGTGGACACGCGCGGCCGGCGCGGGGTCTTCTTCCTGTCCCTGGACGCCACCCGGCTGGTGCCGGTGCTGGTCGCGCGGGCGCTGGGCGTGCCGTACTCGTGGTCGCGGATGGCGGTGGCGGCGGCCGGCGACACCCGGACCTACACCTGCCGGCGGCGCTGGCCCGGGCCGCGCGGCGCGGCCAGCCGGCTCGCCGTCCGGATCGGCGCGGCGGTGACCGCGCCGACCGAGCTGGAGCGCTTCGTGACCGCCCGCTGGGGGCTGCACCTGTCCGGCCGGCCCGTGCTCTCCCGCGGCAGCCGCCCGGCCACCGCCTACTGGCCGAACGAGCACCCCGAGTGGCCGCTGCACCGGGCCGACCTGCTCGACCTCGACGACGGCCTGGTCGCCGCCACCGGCCTGCCCGCGCCCACCACCCCGCCCACCAGCGTCCTCTGGTCCCCCGGCGTGCCCGTCCGCTTCGGTCCCAAGCGCCCCGTCAGCTGAGGTCGTGGGTGGTGCGGAGGACGGTGACGATCTCGTCGAGGATGGCGGTCAGGCCGTAGTCCTTGGGGGTGAAGACGCGGGCGACGCCGGCGGCGCGCAGCGCGACCGCGTCGGCGGGCGGGATGATGCCGCCGACCACGACCGGCACGTCGTCCAGCCCGGCCTCGCGCAGGCCGCGGACCACCTCGGGGACGACCGAGCGGTGCGAGCCGGAGAGCACGGACAGCCCGACCACGTCCACGTCCTCCTCCACCGCGGCCGCCACCAGCTGCCGCGGGGTGAGCCGGATGCCCTGGTAGACGACCTCGAAGCCGACGTCCCGGGCCCGTACCGCGATCTGCTCGGCGCCGTTGGAGTGCCCGTCCAGGCCGGGCTTGCCGACCAGCATCCGCAGCCGCGGCCGGCCCAGCTCGGCCGCCGTCGCCCGGACCCGCTCCCGGACCGCGGCGATCGCTGCCATCCCGGTGGCGTCCGAGCTCGGGGACGCCGCGCCGGACACCCCGGTGGGCGCCCGGTACTCACCGAACACCTCCCGCAGCACCCCGGCCCACTCGCCGGTGGTCACCCCGACCCGGGCGCAGTGCAGCGTCGGCGGCACCAGGTTGGCCTCGGTCTTCGCCGCCGCGCGCAGCTCGTCCAGCGCCTCGGCCACCTCGACGGCGTCCCGGCCCGCGCGCCACTCCCGCACCGCGGCCGTCGCCGCCGCCTCCACCGCCGGGTCCACCGTCTGCACCGCGGCGTCCGGGTCCGCGGTGAGCGGCGACGGCTCGGTCTCGGTGAAGCGGTTGACCCCGACCACGACGTCCTCGCCGGTCTCCACCCGCCGCCGCCGCTCCGCCAGCGACGCGACCAGCTCGGTCTTCATGTAGCCCGACTCGACCGCGGCGACCGCCCCGCCCAGCTCCTGCACCCGGTCCATCTCGGCCCGGGCGCCGGCCACGATGGCGACCACCTTCGCCTCGACGACGTGCGAGCCGTCGAAGAGGTCGCCGTACTCCAGCAGGTCGGTCTCGTACGCGAGCACCTGCTGGAAGCGCAGCGACCACTGCTGGTCCCAGGGGCGGGGCAGCCCGAGCGCCTCGTTCCAGGCCGGCAGCTGGACCGCGCGGGCCCGGGCGTCCTTCGACAGCGTCACGCCGAGCATCTCCAGCACGATGCGCTGCACGTTGTTCTCCGGCTGGGCCGCGGTCAGGCCGAGCGAGTTGACCTGCACGCCGTACCGGAAGCGGCGCTGGTCCGGGTCGGTGACGCCGTACCGCTCGGTCACCAGCGAGTCCCACAGCCGGCCGAAGGCGCGCAGCTTGCACATCTCCTCGACGAACCGCACCCCGGCGTTGACGAAGAACGACACCCGGGCCACCACGTCGCCGAACCGCTCGGCCGGCACCTGCCCGGAGTCGCGGACCGCGTCCAGCACCGCGATCGCCGTGCACAGCGCGTACGCCACCTCCTGGACCGGGGTCGCCCCGGCCTCCTGCAGGTGGTACGAGCAGATGTTGATCGGGTTCCACTTCGGCAGCGCGGTCACCGCCCAGGCCACCGTGTCGGTGGTGAGCCGCAGCGACGGGCCGGGCGGGAAGACGTACGTGCCGCGGGAGAGGTATTCCTTGACGATGTCGTTCTGCGTCGTGCCGGCCAGCTGGGTCAGGTCGGCGCCCTGCTCCTCGGCCACGGTGACGTAGAGCGCGAGCAGCCACAGCGCCGTCGCGTTGATCGTCATCGACGTGTTGGCCGCGGCCAGCGGGATGCCGTCGAAGAGCGCCCGCAGGTCGCCGACGTGCGCGATCGGCACGCCGACCTTGCCGACCTCGCCGCGGGCGAGCTCGGCGTCCGGGTCGTAGCCGGTCTGGGTGGGCAGGTCGAAGGCCACCGACAGCCCGGTCTGGCCCTTGGCCAGGTTGCGCCGGTAGAGCAGGTTGGACTCGGCGGGCGAGGAATGTCCCGCGTACGTCCGCATGACCCAGGGACGGTCGCGGACCGGCGGGTCGGCCGCGGGGTCGCGAGACGGCATCGGCACGGCTGGCCTCCCGGAGATTCCATCCAGACTAGGGTCGGGCCAGCCCGCGGGCATCGTGTGATCGGTCACGCAGGGCAGTCGGGCGGGCTCCTCAGGCCAGCACGGACCGGCGGCGCTCCACCGCGATGACGCGGTCGAGCCGGGTGAGCGCGAGCAGCCGGGCCACCCGGGGGCCGGCGTCGCAGAGCACCAGCTCGCGGTCCTGCAGGCGGGCCCGGCGGTGGGCGGCGACGAGCACGCCCAGCCCGGTCGCGTCGAGCAGCTCGACCCCGGACAGGTCGACCAGCAGCCGGCCGGAGCCGCGCGCGAGCGCCTCCTGCAGCGCCTCCCGCGCCGCCGCCGCACCCCGCACGTCGAGTCGCCCGACCAGCTCGACCCCGCCGTCGTCCGTCACCCTCGCTCGCATGGCGCCCCTCCCCCGCGATACGCCGGTACTGAGAAGACCCGATCCGCCCCTGATACGTCTCGCCGTCGGCGAGATCGTCACCGGATCGTCACCTCGGGTGTCCACCGCTGTCGGCACGGGCATCCGGTCGCGAACGGTGCCAGACTGGACACATGCCCATCGAGACCGGCGGCTTCCACTATGTGGCCGGTCCCGTCGCGGCCATCGTGATCATGTGCCTGCTGGCGGTGCTGGCCCGCTGGATCTTCGGCACCGGCCGCAACCACGCCGCGGGCCGGGCGCTGCCGCCGCAGGCCGGCTCGGCCGACCACGGGCTGCTCCGCCCGGTGGCCGAGCTGCCCGACCGGGCCGCCGGCGCCGCGCTGCGGGCGGTGCTCTCCGACGCCGGCATCCGGTCCACGCTCGGCGTCCGGCGGGACGGCAGCGTGCAGGTGCTGGTCTTCCCGGACGACGAGGACCGGGCCCGCCGCCTGGTGCCCCCGGCGGTCTGAGGCACCGCCGGGAGGCGCCCGTAGGGTGGCCCCATGGCCGTGCACCTGACCCGTATCTACACCAAGACCGGCGACACCGGGACCACCGCGCTCGGCGACATGAGCCGGGTGCGCAAGACCGACCCGCGGCTGGCTGCGTACGCGGACGTCGACGAGGCCAACTCGGCCATCGGGGTGGCGATCGCGCTGGGCGCGCTGCCGGAGCCGATCGCGGCGCTGCTGCGCACGGTGCAGAACGACCTCTTCGACGTCGGCGCCGACCTGTGCACGCCGGTGGTGCCCGACCCGGAGTTCCCGCCGCTGCGGGTGACCGACGCGCAGGTGCAGCGGCTGGAGGCGGCCTGCGACGAGTACAACCCGCGGCTGCCCAAGCTGGACAGCTTCCTGCTCCCGGGCGGCACGCCGGGGGCGGCGTTGCTGCACGTGGCCCGCACCGTGGTGCGCCGGGCCGAGCGGAGCACCTGGCTGCTGCTCGAGGCCGACCCGGACCGGACCGGCGAGGTGCCGGCCCGCTACCTCAACCGGCTGTCGGACCTGCTCTTCATCCTGGCCCGCACGGCGAACCCGGACGGCGACGTGCTCTGGGCGCCGGGGGCAAACCGCTAAACGGTTTCAGTTCACGAGGCTGCGTAGCCGGGAACCGTGAAACCCGGCGGCGCCGACTCCAGCCAGGACAGGAAGCCGGTGACCGCGCCGGCGCTCATCGCCACCTGCACCGGCCCGCTGCCGGCCTGGCACTCCACGATCACCGCGCCGGCCTGCACCGCCCACGACTCCGCGCCGGTGGGCAGCCGCCGGCCGACCACCTGCAGCTCGCGCCGGGACATCGTGCGGGCCGGCTTCACCGACAGCGCGAACAGCCGATACCACAGCAGGTCGTCACCGGTGTAGCGGCCGACGCCGAGCGCCCAGCCGCCGCCGATCCGGCCGAACCGGGTGCGCAGGCTCATGTCGATCGAGCCGGCCGGCCGCAGCAGCACCCGCCGCCGCAACGCCAGCAGCACCAGGAACAGGACGACCAGGCCGACGGCCACGGCGACGGCCAGCAGGACCTCCACCGCCGCCGCCCTCCGACTTAGACCGGCTGGCCCGAGGCACGCAGCCGGGACAGCGCCCGGCTGGCGGCCGCGCCCGCCTCGTGGTCGTCGTCGCCCGCCGAGCGGGCCCGCTCCAGCGCCTGCTGGGCCCGGCCGACGTCGATCTCGTCGGCGCGCTCGGCCAGCTCGGCGAGGATCGACACCCCGTCGTCGGTCACCGACAGGAAGCCGCCGTGCACCGCGAAGACGAGCTCCCCGCCGCCGTCCTCCTGCTGGATCCGGACGATGCCGCCGGGGGCGAGCTCGCCCAGCAGCGGCGCGTGGCCGGGCAGCACGCCCAGCTCACCCTCGGTCGTCCGGGCGATCACCATGCGAGCCTCGCCCGACCACAGCAGTCGCTCGACCGAGACGAGCTCGACGTGCACAGTTGCCACGCGGATCTCCTTCGTCGGCGGGGTCCTGCGCAGTCTAGCCAGTCCCCGCCGGCCGGTTAGGGTCGGGCCTGTGCCATCCCGCCCGTACGTGCTGCTGAGCTGCGCCGTGTCGCTGGACGGCTGCCTCGACGACACGACCGCGCGGCGGCTGGTGCTGTCCGGCCCGGCCGACCTCGACCGGGTGGACGCGGAGCGGGCCGGCTGCGACGCGATCCTGGTCGGCGCGGGCACGGTGCGCCGGGACGACCCGCGGCTGGAGGTGCGGTCGGCGCCGCGCCGGCAGGCCAGGGTCCACAGCGGACGGTCGCCGTCCCCGGTCCGGGTGGTGCTGACCCGCGGCGGCGGGCTGGACCCGGGCGCGCGGCTGTTCGGCTCCGGTACGGCCGAGCGGCTGGTCTACTGCGCGACGCCGGGGCTGGCCGGCACCCGGCAACGGCTCGCGGCGGTGGCGACCGTGCTGGACGCCGGCCCGGCCGGCGACCTCGGCCGGGTGCTGGACGACCTGGCCGGGCGGGGCGTGCGCCGGCTCATGGTCGAGGGCGGCAGCGCGGTGCTGGCCGGCTTCCTCGGCGCCGGGCTGGCCGACGAGCTGCAGCTGGCCGTGGCGCCGCTGCTGGTCGGCGACCCGCGGGCGCCGCGCTTCCTCGGCGCCGGGCCGCGCCGGGCCCGGTTGCTCGGGATGCGGCCGGTCGGGGACGCCGCGCTGCTGCGGTACGCGCTGTCGGACCGCGCCTCGTGACCGCCGCCGACCACGAGCTCCTCCGGCTGGCGGTGGAGCTCGCCCGGAGCTGCCCGGTGTCCACGACCGCGTACGCGGTGGGCGCGCTGGTGGTGGCGGCGGACGGCACCGAGCGGGGCCGCGGGCACTCCCGGGAGACCGGCGGGCACGTGCACGCCGAGGAGGTGGCGCTGGCCCGGGCCGGCGCGGCCGCCGCCGGGGGCACCGTCTACAGCTCGCTGGAGCCGTGCGGGTGCCGCCGGTCCCGGCCGGTGTCGTGCGCGGAGCTGATCGTCGCGGCCGGGGTGCGGCGGGTGGTCTTCGCGCTGCGCGAGCCGCCGCTGTTGGCCGACGGCGGCGGGGCGGACCGGCTGGCCGCGGCCGGCGTGGAGGTCGTCGAGCTGCCCGAGCTGGCCGGCGCCGTCCGGGCCGCCAACCACCACCTGCTCGGCTGAGCGACGGCGGCGGCCGGGCCCGTTGCCGGGCCCGGCCGCCGCCGTCGTACGCGCCGCTACTTGTTGAGCTCGGAGGCCTTCTTCTCCACGTCCTCGATCCCGCCGCAGAGGAAGAACGCCTGCTCCGGCAGGTGGTCGTAGTCGCCCCGGGTCAGCGCCTGGAACGACTCGATCGTGTCGGACAGCGACACCACCGAACCGGGCTGGCCGGTGAACTGCTCGGCCACCAGCAGGTTCTGCGAGAGGAAGCGCTGGATCCGGCGGGCCCGCCCGACCAGCACCCGGTCCTCTTCGGACAGTTCGTCGATGCCGAGGATCGCGATGATGTCCTGCAGCTCGTTGTAGCGCTGCAGGATCCGCTTGACCTCCTGCGCGACGTCGTAGTGCTCCTGCCCGATGTACTGCGGGTCCAGGATCCGCGAGGTCGAGTCGAGGGGGTCCACCGCCGGGTAGATGCCCAGCTCGGAGATCGGCCGGGACAGCACCGTGGTGGCGTCGAGGTGCGCGAACGTGGTGTGCGGAGCCGGGTCGGTGATGTCGTCCGCCGGCACGTAGATCGCCTGCATCGAGGTGATCGAGTGACCGCGGGTGGACGTGATCCGCTCCTGCAGCACGCCCATCTCGTCCGCCAGCGTCGGCTGGTAGCCCACCGCGGACGGCATCCGGCCGAGCAGCGTGGAGACCTCGGAGCCGGCCTGGGTGAACCGGAAGATGTTGTCGATGAAGAGCAGCACGTCCTGCTTCTGCACGTCGCGGAAGTATTCCGCCATGGTCAGCGCGGACAGGCCGACCCGCAGCCGGGTGCCCGGCGGCTCGTCCATCTGGCCGAAGACCAGCGCGGTCTGCTGGATGACGCCGGACTCGGTCATCTCCAGGAAGAGGTCGTTGCCCTCGCGGGTCCGCTCCCCCACCCCGGCGAAGACCGACACCCCGCCGAACTCCTGCGCGACCCGGCGGATCATCTCCTGGATCAGCACCGTCTTGCCCACGCCGGCGCCGCCGAACAGGCCGATCTTGCCGCCGGCCACGTACGGCGTCAGCAGGTCGATGACCTTGATGCCGGTCTCCAGCAGCTGGGTCCGGCCCTCGAGCTGGTCGAAGGGCGGCGCCGACGCGGTGGATCGGCCAGCGGTCGCCCGTGAGCTCGAGGTCCGGGTCGTCGAGGCAGCGGCCGAGCGCGTTGAACACGTGCCCCTTGACCTGGTCGCCGACCGGGACCTCGATCGGGCGGCCGGTGTCGGTCACCGGGGCGCCGCGGACCAGGCCGTCGGTGGGCTGCATGGACACCGTGCGGACGATGTTGTCGCCGATGTGCTGCTCGACCTCGAGGGTGAGCTCCTTGTTCAGCGCGGCCGCCTCGCGGGGAGTCGCCGAGGTCGACGCCGACGTGCAGCGCGTTGTGCAGCTCGGGCATCGCGTCCCGGGCGAACTCGACGTCGACGACCGGTCCGGTGACCCGAACGACCCGTCCGGTGGTGGTGGTCTCCTGGGGCTCGCGTACCGCGGTCATGACCTCTCGCTCCCTGCCGAGGCGAGCGCGTTCGCGCCGCCCACGATCTCGCTGATCTCCTGGGTGATCTCCGCCTGCCGGGCCTGGTTGGCCTCGCGGGTGTAGGACTTGATGAGCTCCTCGGCGTTGTCGGTGGCCGACTTCATGGCCCGCCGGCGGGACGCCGACTCGGAGGCCGCCGACTCCAGCAGCGCGGCGTAGATCCGCGCGTTGACGTACTTCGGCAGGATCGCGCCGAGCAGCTGCTCCGGCTCCGGCTCGAACTCGTACGCCGGCAGGTAGCCCTCCGGCGCCTCCTCCTCGCTCTCCTCGACGACCAGCGGGACGATCCGCTTGGCCACCGGCACCTGGCTGAGCATGGAGCGGAACTCGGTGTAGACGACGTGGATCTCGTCGACGCCGAGCACCCCGTCCTCGCCTGGGCCGTCGGCCGTGTCGTCGACGCCGGCGAGGAAGGCGTCGACCAGCGTCGAGCCCACCTCGCGCGCGTTGCTGAAGTGGGGCTGCTCGGAGAACCCGGTCCACTCCCCCGCCAGCTCGCGGCGGCGGAACCGGAAGTAGGCCACGCCCTTGCGCCCGATGACGTAGAGCACCGGCTCCTTGCCCTCGGTGCGCAGCAGCGCCATCAGCTCGTTGGCCGTGCGCAGCGCGCTGGAGCTGTACGCACCGGCCAGGCCGCGGTCGCTGGTGATGATCAGCACCGCGGCTCGGCGCGGCTCCGGATGCTCCGTCAGCAGCGGGTGGTCGGTCGTCGAGTTGGAGGCGAGCGCGGACAGCGCCCGGGTCAGCTCGTTGGTGTACGGCAGCGCGGCCTCGACCCGCTGCTGCGCCTTGGCGATGCGGGACGTGGCGACCAGCTCCATCGCCTTGGTGATCTGCTTGGTCTGGGTGACGGTGCGGATCCGGCGGCGGAGGAGGCGAAGACGGCCGGCCATCCGGTCAGCCTCGCTCGACCGGGCGCGGCTGCTTGTAGCGCTTGACCTTCTCCTGGCCCACCTCGCCCGCCTCCATCGCTTCGGGCTCGGCCTCGTGGCCGACCAGCGTGCCGCCGTCCGTGGTCTGGAACTCCTGCTTGAACGCGGCGATCGCCTTCTTCAGCGCGTCGACCGTGTCCTGCTCCAGCTTGCCGGTCTGCAGGATCGCGTCGTAGATGCCCTTGTGCTCGCGCCCGACGTAGTCGAGGAACTCCCGCTCGAACCGGCGGATGTCGGCGACCGGGACGACGTCCAGCTCGCCGGTGGTGCCGGCCCAGATCGAGACGACCTCGTGCTCGACCGGGTAGGGCGAGTACTGCGGCTGCTTGAGCAGCTCGACCAGCCGCGCCCCGCGGGCCAGCTGGTCCTGCGACGCCTTGTCCAGGTCGGAGCCGAACGCGGAGAACGCCTCCAGCTCCCGGTACTGCGCGAGGTTCAGCCGCAGCGACCCGGCGACCGTCCGCATCGCCCGGAGCTGCGCGTTGCCCCCCACCCGGGACACCGAGACACCGACGTTGATGGCCGGCCGGACACCGGAGTTGAACAGGCCGGTCTCCAGGAAGATCTGGCCGTCGGTGATCGAGATGACGTTGGTCGGGATGTACGCCGAGATGTCGTTGCCGCGGGTCTCGATGATCGGGAAGCCGGTCATCGAGCCGCCGCCGAGCTCGTCGGACAGCTTGGCGCACCGCTCCAGCAGCCGCGAGTGCAGGTAGAAGACGTCGCCCGGGTACGCCTCGCGGCCCGGCGGGCGGCGCAGCAGCAGCGACACGGCCCGGTACGCCTCGGCCTGCTTGGACAGGTCGTCGAAGACGATCAGCACGTGATTGCCGCCGTACATCCAGTGCTGGCCGATGGCCGAGCCGGTGTAGGGCGCCAGGTACTTGAAGCCCGCCGCGTCCGAGGCCGGGGAGGCGACGATCGTCGTGTACTCCATCGCGCCGGCCTCTTCGAGCACCGCGCGCTGCGCGGCGATCGTCGAGCCCTTCTGCCCGATCGCGACGTAGATGCAGCGCACCTGCTGCTTCGGGTCGCCGGTGGCCCAGTTGGCCTTCTGGTTGAGGATCGTGTCGATCGCGATGGTGGTCTTGCCGGTCTGCCGGTCGCCGATGATGAGCTGGCGCTGGCCGCGGCCGATCGCCGTCATCGCGTCGATCGCCTTGATGCCGGTCTGCAGCGGCTCCTTGACCGGCTGGCGCTGCACCACCGTGGGCGCCTGCAGCTCGAGCGCGCGGCGCTCCTCGGCGGCGACGTCGCCCAGGCCGTCGATCGGCTGGCCGAGCGGGTTGACCACCCGGCCGAGGAAACCGTCGCCGACCGGCACCGAGAGGATGTTGCCGGTGCGGCGCACCGACTGGCCCTCCTCGATGTTGTCGGCCTCGCCGAGCAGCACCACGCCGATCTCGCGGACGTCGAGGTTGAGCGCGATGCCCAGCACGCCGCCCTCGAACTCGAGCAGCTCGTTGGTCATCGCCGAGGGCAGCCCCTCGACCCGGGCGATGCCGTCGCCGGTCTCGGTGACGGTGCCGACCTCCTCGCGGGAGACGTCCGGGGAGTAGGACCGGACGTAGTCGTCGAGAGCGCTCCGGATCTCATCGGAGGAGATCGTCAACTCAGCCATGTGCTCTGCACCCCTGCATTCGTCCGTCGTGCTCCGTCGTCGTCTATCCGTCCTGCCGTGCCCGGTCTGCCTGCCGGCATCGTCCCTCGCCCCGCGCCTAGCCGGCCAGCCGGTGCCGGATCTCGGCCAGCCGGGTCAGCACGCTGCCGTCGATCACCTCGTCGTTCACCCGGACCACCAGCCCGCCGAGCAGCTCCGGGTCCACGGACACCTGCACCGACACCCGCCGCCCGTAGATCCGGCCGAGGATCTCGGACAGCCGCTGCTCCTGCTGCTCGGTCAGCGGCGCGGCGGCGGTGACCGATGCGACGTAGCGCTGCCGGCGGGCGGCGGCAAGCTCGACGAGCTCGTCGATCGACCGGTCCAGGGTGCGGCCGCGCGGCGACCGCACGGCCTGCACCAGCAGCCGCCGCGTGGTCGCGTCGACCCGGTCGCCGATCAGCCGGTCGAGCAGCGGGATCCGGCGCTCCTGGCCCGCGGTCCGGTCCTCCAGCGCGAGCCGCAGCTCCGGCTGGCCGTCCAGGATCCGGCCGAAGCGGAAGAGCTCGTCCTCGACGTCGTCGAGCGTGTCGCCGCGCTCGGCCACCCCGAGCGCGGCCCGCCGGCCGAGCAGCTCGGCCGCGTCGGCCAGGTCGGCCGGCCTCGACCAGCGGGACCGGACCAGTGGCCGGAGCAGCCGCAGCGTCGAGTCGCCGACCTTGCCGCCGAGCAGCTGCTCCAGCAGCGCCGCCCGGCGGTCCGGGTCGGCGGCCGGGTCGGCCAGGGCCCGGCGCAGCCCGGGCTGCTGGTCCAGCAGCACCACGGTGGCGAACAGGTCGTCCGCCATCCGGGCCAGGTCGTCCGGGTCGGCGCTGTCGATGAAGTCGTCCAACCCGCGGGTTGCCAGGTCGAGCGACTCGCGGCTGGCCGCGCCGGTGAAGTCCATCTCAGCGCCGCCGTCGGGGAGCGGGCCCGTCGCCCTCGCCGTCCGCGCCGCCGGCACCGTCGCGCCGGGGCGTCCCGCCGCCCCCGGTCGGAGCCACCGCCGCTGCCGGTCGAGCCACCGCTCGGCCGCCGCGCCGGTCGAGCCGGAACCACCGGTCGAGCCGGAACCGCCAGTCGGCCGGATCCAGCGCCGCCGGCCGAACCACCGTCGAGCCGGCCGGTCCAGCGCCGCGGCGCCGACCCCGGCCGCCGCTCGGTGTCGCTCGGCGCCGATCCGCCGGCCGGAGCCGGCACCGCCACCGGCCGGACCAGCGCCACCGCTCGGACCACCGGAGCTCGGACCACCGGAGCTCGGACCACCGGAGCTCGGACCACCGCCGGACGGCGTGGCCGGACCGCTCGCCTCGGCCGCGGCCGGCGCCCCGACCCCGGCCGGCACCGACTCCGCCATCCCGTCCAGGTCGTCGAGGAACCGGTCCACGGTCCGCTGCCGGGCCTGGTCCTCGGCCGAGCGACTCGCCGACCACCCGCTCGGCCAGCTGGGTCGCCAGCGTGCCGATCTCGCCGCGCAGCTCGCGCACCACCTGCTGGCGCTGCACGGTCAGCTGCTCGTCGCCCCGGGCCACGATCCGCGCGGACTCCTCCTGCGCGGTGGTCCGCATCTCCTCGATGATCCGCTGGCCCTCGGCCCGGGCGTTGTCCCGGATCTGGGCCGCCTCGGTGCGCGCCTCGGCCAGCTGCTGCCGGTATTCGGTCAGCAGCCGCTTGGCCTCCTCCTGCGCATCCTCGGCGCGCTTGATCCCGCCCTCGATCGCGTCGCGGCGCGCCTCGAAGGTCGCCTCCATCCGCGGCCAGACGTACTTCATCAACACGTAGGCCAGGATCGCGAAGGCGATCGACCCGATGATGATCTCGCCGACCACCGGGACGACAGGGTTGGGACCTTCCTCGGAGCCCTCGGTCGCCAGGTAGAGCAGCATGGGACGTCCCGTCTCGCGCCGGATCAGGTGATGATGAACGGCACGACGAAGCCGATGAGCGCCAGCGCCTCGGACAGCGCGAAGCCGAGGAACAGGTAGGTCCGGGTCAGGGCCGCCGACTCCGGCTGTCTGGCCGTGGCCTGGATGTACGCGGCGAAGACGATGCCGACGCCGATGCCGGGACCGATGGCAGCGAGGCCGTAGCCCATCGTCCCGACGTTGCCGGTGACTTCTGCGAGAACGGACACGGGATGCTCTCCTCCTGACGAGTCGCGTGAGCTGCTCACGCGTGGCGAACGGGGCTTGCGGCCGGCGGCCTAGTGCGCCGCTTCCATGGCGCCGGCGAGATAGGCGGCGGTGAGGACGGTGAACACGTAGGCCTGCAGGACCTGCACGAGAAGCTCGAAGAACGTCATGATGACCGCCATCACGAACGACACCGGCGCGAAGACGACCGAGAAGTTGCCGACCTGCAGCAGGTACACCGTGCCGAGCGCGAAGATCACCAGCAGCAGGTGACCGGCGAACATGTTGGCGAACAGCCGGACGGCCAGGGTGAACGGCCGGAAGATCAAGGTGGAGGCCAGCTCGATCGGGGTGATCAGCACGTACATCGGCTTCGGCACACCCGGCGGGAAGGCGATCTCCTTGAAGTAGGGCCCGACGCCCTGGGAGCGGATGCCGACCCAGTTGAACAGCACGTAGGTGATGACCGCCAGGAACGCCGGGATCGCGATCCTCGACGTCGGGGCGATCTGGGCGAACGGGATGATGCCCATGAGGTTGTTGGCGAGGATGAAGAAGAACAGGACCGCCAGGTAGGGCGCGAAGCGCAGGCCCTCCCTGCCGATCACCTCCCGGGCGATGCCGTCCCGGACGAACGAGTAGCCCGCCTCGCCCATCCACTGCAGCTTGCCGGGCACCATCTGCGGCCGGCGGACCGAGGCGACGAAGAAGAACAGCACGGCCGCGGTCGCGATCAGCATGATGATCGTGATCCGGGTGATCTCGAAGTGGATGCCGAGGACAGTCGAACTCGATCAGCGGCTTCGGGAAGAACTCAGTGACGGTCGGCGAGCAGAAGCCCGGATCCTCCGGCGGGCACTCGCTGGCGAGGACGACGCTGGTGCTCACCCCTGCTCCCCTCTGCCGTACCGGACCGTCACGTAGTAAATCGATGCAGCCGCTCCGACGATTACACCGATCGCCTTGACGAAGGTGGTACCCAGCCAGAGGTCGACCAGCCAGCCGATCCCACCCCACACGCAGATTCCCGCGAGCAGGGTGCCGAGGACCGCCCAGCCCTCACTGGCGCCGGACCAGTGCGAAGGCTGTCGTCCCTCGGTCATGGCAGCCGTACCGTATCAGCCGGTCCGGACTCTCCCGGACCTCGGGTCCCCCCGGTCCGCGGGCGGAAGTCGGCAGGTCAGCGGCCCGCGCCCGGATCGACGTAGTAGATCCGGGACGTCCACACCCGGTGCGCGTGCACGGTGGTCCAGGCGAGCGTGCCGACCAGCACCGAGAGCCCCAGCGCCGCCGGGTCCAGCCACGGCTGGCCCCGCACCGAGACCATCAGCACGCCGAGCAGGACGACCTTCACCAGGTACGTGCCCAGGGCCGCCGGCAGGGTCAGCTCCTCCCCCAGCTTGCCGGCCGCGGCGACCGCCAGCGCCCCGACGCAGAAGAACACGGCCACGATGGCCAGCCCGACCGCGACCCAGGCCGCCGCCCGGGCGTCCCGCAGCAGCCAGGCCGCCGGCACCCCGACCGCGGCCAGCACCGCGGTGGTTAGCAGCCCGCTGCGCAGGTGGCCGAGGTCCCACGGCACCGCGGACGCCGGCACCGGCAGCCCGTCGGCGGCCGGCCCGCCCGGCCCGCCCGGCCCGTCGGCCGGCCCGCCCGGCCCGGTCACGGCCGCCTCGCCGCGCGCAGCCGGGGCACGCTGGAGAGCACCAGCGCGATCGCGGCCAGCCCGCCGACCGCGGACAGCACCGGCATCGGGTCGCTGGCGATCGACATGGCCACCCCGCCGAAGGCGAGCAGCGCGGACCAGAAGTAGATGAGCAGCACCGCGCGCCGGTGCGAGTGGCCGATCTCCAGCAGCCGGTGGTGCAGGTGCATCTTGTCCGGCGCGAACGGCGACCGGCCCGCCTTGACCCGCCGGAACACCGCCATCAGCAGGTCGACCAGCGGCACCGCCAGCACCACCAGCGGCAGCAGGAACGGCAGGTAGAGCGGGACCGTGTTGACCACCGCGCCGTCGAAGGTCTGCGGGTCCGCGCTGGTGGACGCGGTGACCGCGGCCGCGGCGAGGGTCAGCCCGATCAGCATCGAGCCGGAGTCGCCCATGAAGACCCGGGCCGGGGAGAAGTTGTGCGGCAGGAAGCCCAGGCAGGCGCCGGCCAGCACCGCGGACAGCAGCGTCGGGGCGAACGCGACGTCGCCGTAGCCGTCCAGGGACAGGTGGTAGGAGTAGGCGAAGAAGGCCAGCGCGGAGATCGCGGACACCCCGGCGGCCAGCCCGTCCAGCCCGTCGATGAAGTTGATCGCGTTGATGGTGAGCAGGCAGAGCACCACGGTCAGGCCGACCGAGTCGTTGCGCCCGAAGGACAGCGTGCCGATGTCCCCGAACGGCAGGTAGAGCGTCAGCAGCTGCACGCCCAGCAGCACCATCACGCCGGCGGCGAAGACCTGGCCGGCCAGCTTGGTCAGCGAGTCCAGCTCCCAGCGGTCGTCCAGCACGCCCAGCAGGCAGATGATCCCGCCGGCGACCAGCAGGGCGGTGGTCTCCGAGCCGGTGTCGTACGCGCGGCGCAGCGTCGGCATCAGGTTGGCCACCAGCAGCGCGACCGCCATGCCGGCGAAGATGGCCACCCCGCCGAGCCGCGGCGTCGGGATCGCGTGCACGTCCCGGTCCCGCGGCCGGGCCACCGCACCCCAGCGCCGCGCCGCCACCCGCACCACCGGGGTGAGCAGGAACGTCACCGCCGCGGCGATGCAGCAGACCAGCGCGTACTCGCGCACGGGACTGCTTAGCTCCCGGGCGCCGGGTAGGCCGGGTGCGCCTCCACCAGCCGGCGCACCCCGGTGGCCACCTCGTCGGCGGCGTCCGGGTCGCGGACCGCCCGGCCGATCAGCGCGGCGACCTCCTTGAGGTCGGACTCGGTCATCCCCTGGGTGGTCACCGCCGGGGTGCCGACCCGGATGCCGGACGCGGTCATCGGCGGCTGCGGATCGTACGGGATCGCGTTCTTGTTCAGCGTGATCCGGGCGGCGTCGCAGCGGGCCTCGGCGTCCTTGCCGGTGACGCCGAGCTCGCGCAGGTCGATCAGCGCGAGGTGGGTGTCGGTGCCGCCGGAGACCGGCCGCATCCCCTCGTCGGCCAGCCCGGCCGCCAGCGCCTGGGCGTTGGCCACGACCTGCCGCGCGTACGCCTGGTATTCCGGCTGGGCGGCCTCCTTCAGCGCCACCGCCTTCGCCGCGACCGAGTGCATCAGCGGGCCGCCCTGGGTGAAGGGGAAGACCGCCTTGTCGATCGCCTTCGCCATCTCCTCGCGGCAGACGATCATGCCGCCGCGCGGGCCGCGCAGGACCTTGTGGGTGGTGAAGCAGACCACGTCCGCGTGCGGCACCGGGGACGGGATCGCCTTGCCGGCGACCAGCCCGATGAAGTGCGCCGCGTCGACCATGAGCTTGGCGCCGACCTCGTCGGCGATGGACCGGAAGGCGGCGAAGTCGATCAGCCGCGGGTACGCGGTCGCACCGGCGATGATCATCTTCGGCCGGTGCTCGCGGGCCAGGTCACGGACCTGGTCGTAGTCGATCAGCTCGTCGTCCTCGTGGACCCCGTACGACACCGTGTGGAACCACTTGCCGGAGAAGCTGACCTTGCTGCCGTGGGTGAGGTGGCCGCCGTGCGGCAGCGACATCGCCAGCACGGTGTCGCCGGGCTGGCAGATCGCCGCGTACGCCGCCAGGTTGGCGCTCGCCCCCGAGTGCGGCTGCAGGTTGGCGTGCTCGGCGCCGAAGAGCTCCTTGGCCCGGGCGATGCCGATCTCCTCGGCGATGTCGACCTGCTGGCAGCCGCCGTAGTAGCGGCGGCCGGGATAACCCTCCGCGTACTTGTTCGACAGCGTCGAGCCGAGCGCGGCCAGCACCGCCGGCGAGGTGAAGTTTTCGCTGGCGATCAGCTGGAGGCCGCTGCGCAGCCGGTCCAGCTCGCCGAGCACGACGTCGGCGATCTCCGGGTCCTCGGCCTGCAGGGCGGCGAAGTCCGGGCCCCAGAACGGGGTTGTGCTCATCGGATTGCTCCTCGCGCGGCTCGGTGGCGGCTCCACTGTAGGGCCCGGGCGACCCCGGGGACCCTATCCCGGACCGTCCGGCGAGCCGGCGCCGGTCCGGCCACCACGTCGAGCAGCAGGTCCATCCAGCCCACGGTCTGCGCGACCATGTCGCGCTGGGCCGGGTCGTTGTCGGTCGGGTCGGCGAGGTCGTAGGCCTCGCACACGTACGGCATGCCGGGCACGTGCCGCTCCTCCCGCAGCGCGCTGGCCCGGGCGACCAGCGCGCGCAGCCGGGCGCCGGCGTCGCCGGGCGGCAGCTCCTCGTCCCGCACCCCCTCGGTCAGCCGGACCAGCTCGCCGAGGGTGAAGGTGCGGTGCCGGGCGGCCAGCTGGTAGCGCCAGACCGCCCGGACGTGCTCCGCGGTGGACGCCAGCACCAGGTCGGCGTCGACGATGGCGCGCTGGGTGAGCCGGGTGGAGACGGCCGCGGCCACGTCGCCGGCGCTGACCCCGGCCCTCCGCAGCGCCGCCGCGGTGCCCGGCTCGACCGGCCGGCGCGGCGTCGCCCAGGTGCCGGCGCTGGTCACCACCACCTGCTCGTCCGCGGCCGCGCCGAGCCGGCTGCGCAGGCCGGCGCGCAGCAGCAGCTCGGCGGCCGGCGACCGGCATACGTTGGCGGTGCACACGCAGAGCACTGAGGCCGGGGGATCGCCCATCGGCCCAGGTTACGTCGGCATCACGACCGGGTGGCCGGAGCGACCAGCTCCGGCACGACCTCGCGCAGCTCGTCCAGCGAGACGGCGCCGAGCCGGAGCACCCGGGGCAGGTCCCCGGTCACGTCCACGATGGTGGACGGCACCGGGTCCCCGGACGGGCCGCCGTCCAGGTAGACCGCGACCGGGTAGCCGAGCTGGTCGCGGGCCTCCTCGGCGGTCACCGGCGCCGGCTCGCCGGTCCGGTTGGCGCTGGACACCCCGAGCGGGCCGGT
Source organism: uncultured Actinomycetota bacterium (assembly GCA_963849885.1). GTDB lineage: Bacteria > Actinomycetota > Actinomycetes > Mycobacteriales > CADCTP01 > CADCTP01. The sequence continues at coordinate 94,385 of CAWKIV010000015.1, forward strand.
CCGGGCCAGCAGCTCCAGCGCGACCGGGTGCAGCGGCATCCGCACCGCGACCGTGCCCCGGGTGTCGCCGAGGTCCCAGGCCAGCGACGGCGCGTGCTCGACCACCAGGGTCAGCCCGCCCGGCCAGAACGCCTCCACCAGCTCCCGCACCATCGGCTGGACCAGCAGCGTCAGCCCGTCGAGCCCGGTCCACGACCCGACCAGCACCGGCACCGGCATGTCCCGGCCGCGGCCCTTGGTGGCCAGCAGCGCGTCGATGGCGTCCGGCTGGAACGCGTCGGCGCCGATCCCGTAGACGGTGTCGGTCGGCAGCACGACCAGCTCGCCGCGGCGGATCGAGTCCACCGCGGCGTCCAGGCCCTCGGCCCGCTCGGCCGGGTCGGCGCAGTCGTAGAACAGGCTCATCGACCGAGCAGTCTAGGCAACCAAGCCCGCCCGGCCCCGGCGGGCCGGCTCCCGGCTCGACCGGTGGGAGCCGCAGAATTGTCGGAGCGGCGGCGTACGGTCCGCGCCATGACCGACACCGACGCCCGGCCCGCCTCCGAGCGGCCCACCCTCCCCGCCGGCTACGGGCTGCCGGCCAGCACCGAGGGCCTGCTGAGCTGGTCCGATGTCGAGCCGCGGCTGGTCGCCTCGCTGCACTACTGGCTGGCCACGGTCCGCCCGGACGGCACCCCGCACTCGGTGCCCCGGTGGGGGGTGTGGCTCGACGGCCGGTTCTACTACGACGGGTCGCCGGAGACCCGGCACGCGCGCAACCTGACGCACAACCCGGCCTGCACGCTGACCCTGGAGAGCGGGACCGAGGTGGTGATCATCGAGGGCACGTCGGCGCCGACCCGGGCCGACGCGGCCGACCTCGGGGCGCGGCTGGCCGCCGCGTTCGAGAAATACCACCCGCACGGCTACTCGCCCGGCGCCGACTCCTGGTCCGGCGCGGAGGGCGGCGGGCTGCGGGTGATCACGCCGCGGCGGGCGCTGGCCTGGTTCTCGTTCCCGACCGACTGCACCCGCTTCACGTTCTGACCGGGCGGCTCAGCGCCGGGCGGTGGTGAAGCGCGGCCGGCCGACCAGGTCGGGGTGGTCGGCCACGTCGGCCCAGCCGGCCCGGGCGAAGACGGCCGGCACCGACTCGCCCTGCGCGTCCGCGTGCTCGACCGCGACCAGCCCGCCCGGGCGCAGCAGCCGGCCGGCCGCCCGCTCCACCGCCCGGACGACGTCCAGCCCGTCCTCGCCGCCCCACAGCGCGGCCGGCGGGTCGTGCTCGGCGACCTCGCGCTCGACGGTCGCGCCGACGGGGATGTAGGGCGGGTTGGCCGTGACCAGGTCCACGGTGCCGGCCAGCGCCGCCAGCAGCGCCGGGTCGGCCACGTCCCCGCGGTGCAGGGTGACCGGCAGGCCGGTCGTCCCGACGTTGCGGGCGGCCCAGGCCAGCGCGTGCTCCTCCCGCTCGACCGCGTGCACGGTGACCCCGGCCGCCTCGTCCGCGATCGCCAGCGCGACCGCGCCGGAGCCGGCGCACAGGTCGACCACCAGGTCCCCCGGCGCGAGCCGGGCCAGCGCCCACTCCACCAGCACCTCGGTCTCCGGCCGCGGCACGAAGACGCCCGGCCCGACCGCGAGGTCGAGCCGGCGGAAGCCGGCGACCCCGGTGAGGTGCTGCAGCGGCACCCGGGCGGCCCGCTGCTCGACCAGCTCGGCGTAGCGGGCGGCCGCGGCCGCGGGCAGCCGGTCGACCAGCGCCAGCGTCGCCCGGGACCGGCCGAGCACGTGCGCGGCCAGCTCCTCGGCGTCGTACCGCGGGCTGGCCACCCCGGCCGCCGCCAGCCGCGCCGCCGCCGCCGCGATCGTCCCCCGCAGCTCCGCCGTCCCGCCGATCTTGGTCATGTCAACCTCGTCGGCCGCCGGGAGGCGTCGACTCAACCAAGATCGGCGGGCGGGCCGGCGAGCAGGGCGTCGGTGTCGGCCTTGGCCAGCGCGTCCAGCACGCCGTCGAGGTCGCCGTCCAGCACCTGGTCGAGGTTGTACGCCTTGTAGCCGACCCGGTGGTCGGAGATCCGGTTCTCCGGGAAGTTGTACGTGCGGACCCGCTCGCTGCGGTCGACCGTCCGGACCTGCGACCGGCGGGCGTCGGAGGCCTCCTTGTCCGCCTCCTCCTGGGCGGCGGCCAGCAGCCGGGCCCGCAGCACCCGCATCGCGGCCTCCCGGTTCTGCAGCTGGCTCTTCTCGTTCTGCATCGACACCACCGTGCCGGTCGGCACGTGCGTGATGCGCACCGCCGAGTCGGTGGTGTTGACGCTCTGCCCGCCCGGGCCGGACGACCGGTAGACGTCGATGCGCAGGTCGTTCGGGTCGATCTGGACCTCGACGTCCTCGGCCTCGGGGAGCACCAGGACGCCGGCGGCGCTGGTGTGGATCCGCCCCTGCGACTCGGTGGCCGGCACCCGCTGCACCCGGTGCACGCCGCCCTCGTACTTCAGCCGCCGCCAGACGCCGGTGTCGGCCCGCCCGCGGACCGCGACGGTGACGTCCTTGTAGCCGCCGAGGTCGCTCGGCTCGGCGTCCAGCACCTCGGTCTTCCAGCCGTGCCGCTCGGCGTACCGCAGGTACATCCGGAGCAGGTCGCCCGCGAACAGCGCCGACTCCTCGCCGCCCTCCCCCGCCTTGACCTGCAGGATCACGTCCTTGCCGTCGTTGGGGTCGCGGGGCAGCAGCAGCTCGCGCAGCTTCTCGGAGAGCGCGCCGGCCCGCCGCTCCAGCTCGGTCGCCTCGGCCGCGAACGACGCGTCCTCGCCGGCCAGCTCGCGCGCGGCGCCCAGGTCACCCTGCACCGCCTCCAGCTGGCGGGCGGTGTCCGCGACCGCGGTGAGCTCCGCGTAGCGCCGGCCCAGCCGCCGGGCCAGGCCCTGGTCGGCGTGCACGCCGGGGTCGGCCAGCCGCCGCTCCAGGTCGGCGTGCTCGGCCAGCAGCGCCGGCAGGCTGTCCGGGGTGGTCATGATCGTCTCCTGTACGCAGAACGGCGCCCACCTCCCTGCGGGAGATGGGCGCCGTCGAGGTAGCTAGCTGGTGCGCTGACGCTTGCCGTACCGCTGCTCGAAGCGGGCCACCCGGCCACCGGTGTCCAGAATCTTCTGCTTGCCGGTGTAGAAGGGGTGGCACTGCGAGCACACGTCGGCGTGGATCACGCCGTTCTTCGCGGTGCTGCGCGTCGTGAACGTGGCCCCGCAGGAGCAGGTCACCGTCGTCTCGACGTAGTCGGGGTGGATTCCGGGCTTCACGGATGGGTCCTCTCGTCGGTGGCCGCCGGGTCGCCGGGATGCGTGGCGTGAACCGGAGCCGAGGTCGTGCCCAGTGTGCCAGAGCGGCACACCGACGCTGTCAACGGTGGCCGGGGCCTGCGGATTCCCGCCCGGGGGCGAGCGCGGCCATCATGATCGCGTCGTGCCGCCGGCCGTCCCAGCACAGCGCCTCGCGCCGGGTGCCCTCGACCGCGAAGCCGCTCTTCGCGTACGACTTCTGCGCCCGCACGTTGAAGTCGAAGACCTCCAGCTCGACCCGGTGCAGGCCGAGCCGGCCGAAGGCGAAGTCGAGCACCAGGCCGGTCGCCTCGGTGCCCAGGCCCCGGCCCGGCCGCTCGATCGCGATCCGGTAGCCGGCGGTCTGGTTGTCCTCGTCGATCTCGTTCAGCGCGCAGTCACCGAGCCACTCCCCGGTCGCCGTGTCCACCACCGCCCAGTCGTACCGGCCGGGCGCGGTGGCCCGGCTGACCGCCCAGGCCACCGTCTCGACCAGCGTGAAGACCCGGTGGGTGCCGGTGAGCCGGCGCAGCTCGGGGTCCTGGGTGGCCCGCAGCAGGTCGGCCGCGTCCGCCTCGACCAGCGGCCGCAACGTCACCCGCGGACCGTGCAGGGTCGCCTGCACCGTCAGTCTTGGCCGGGAGTCGACTTGGCGATCTGCATGAGGAACTCGACGTTGGTCCGGCTCTGCTTGAGCCGGTCCAGCAGCAGGTCGATCGCCTGCTCCGGGTCCAGCGCGTTGAGCACCCGGCGCAGCTTGTGCACGATCACCAGCTCCTCCGGCGCCAGCAGGATCTCCTCCTTGCGGGTGCCGGACGCGATCACGTCCACCGCGGGGAAGGTCCGCTTGTTGGCGATCTTGCGGGACAGGATCAGCTCGGCGTTGCCGGTGCCCTTGAACTCCTCGAAGATCACCGTGTCCATCGTCGACCCGGTCTCGATCAGCGCGGTCGCGAGGATGGTCAGCGAGCCGCCGTGCTCGATGTTGCGGGCCGCGCCGAGGAAGCGCTTCGGCGGGTAGAGCGCCGTCGAGTCGACACCGCCGGACAGGATGCGGCCGGAGGCGGGCGCGGCCAGGTTGTACGCCCGGCCGAGACGGGTGATGTTGTCCAGCAGGACCACGACGTCGTGGCCGAGCTCGACCAGCCGCTTCGCGCGCTCGATCGACAGCTCCGCGACCGTGGTGTGGTCCGTCGGCGGCCGGTCGAACGTGCTCGCGATCACCTCGCCCTTGACCGCGCGCTGCATGTCGGTGACCTCCTCCGGCCGCTCGTCCACGAGGACGACCATGAGGTGGCACTCCGGGTTGTTGGTGGTCACGGCGTTGGCGATGGTCTGCAGGATCATCGTCTTGCCGGCCTTCGGCGGGGACACGATGAGCGCCCGCTGACCCTTGCCGATCGGCATGACCAGGTCGATCACCCGCGAGGTGAGCACGTGCGGCTCGGTCTCCAGGCGGAGCCGGTCCTGCGGGTAGAGCGGGGTCAGCTTCATGAACTCGGGCCGGTTGCGGGCCTGCTCCGGGTCCACGCCGTTGACCGTGTCGAGCCGGACCAGCGCGTTGTACTTGTCCCGCCGCTCCCCCTCGCGCGGCTGCCGGACGGCGCCGGTGATCGCGTCGCCGCGGCGCAGGCCGTGCCGGCGGACCTGGGCCAGCGAGACGTACACGTCGTTCGGCCCGGTCAGGTAGCCGCTCGTCCGGACGAACGCGTAGTTGTCCAGGATGTCGAGGATGCCGGCCACCGGCAGCAGCACGTCGTCCTCGGCGATGACCGGCTCGGCCTGCTCGCCGGCGCCGAAGCGGTCGCTCCGGTTGCGCCGGTTGCGGTCGCGGAAGCGGCCCCGGCGGCGGCTGCCGCCCCGGCCGTCGAAGTCGTCGTCGTCGTCCCGCGGCCCGCCGCCCTGGCTGCCGTCGCGCTGGCCGTCGCGCTGGCCGTCGCGCTGGCCGTCGCGCTGGCCGTCGCGCTGGCGGTCGCCCTGGGCGGCGCGCTGGTTGTCCCGGTCGCCGCCGTCGCGCTGCCGGTCCCCGCCCTGCCGGTCGCCCTGGGCGGCCCGCTGGTTGTCCCGGTCGCCACCGTCGCGCTGCCGGTCCCCGCCCTGCCGGTCGCCCTGGGCGGCCCGCTGGTTGTCCCGGTCGCCACCGTCGCGCTGCCGGTCGCCCCGTCCGCTGCCGGTCGCCGTCGCGCTGCCGGTCACCCTGCCGGTCGCCGCCCTGGTTGCGGTCGCGGCGCTGGTCGCCGCCGCGGTCGCCGCGCTCGGCCCGGTCACCGCGCTCGGCCCGCTCGGCCCGCTCGGACCGGTCGCCCCGCTCGGCCGCGGTCGCCCCGGTCCGACCGGGTCCCGGCGTCCTCGTCGCCCGCGGTCGCCGCCGCGGGAGCCAGCGCCACCGCCTCCGGCGCGGTGGCGGCATCCGGGCTGCCGGCCGGCCGGCTGGCGCCGCGGCGCTGCCGGCCCTCACGCCGGCCGGACCCGGCGGCTGTGTCACTGCTCACATCGGCACCGGCGACGGGCGCGTCACCGACCGGCCCGTCGGTCGCGGCGGCGTCCGGCTGCCCGGTCAACACCGGGCGCGCCTCCGCCGGCACCTCGGTCACCGGCGTGGTGACCGGCGCGGGCGGCGGCTCGGCCGCGGCCGCCACCGGCCCGCCGCCCAGCGGCAGCTGCCCCTGGCCGTCGCCGGCCGGCGCGCCGGTGCCGCTCTGCCGGGCCTGGATGGCGCTGACCAGGTCGCCCTTGCGCATCCGGCCGACGCCGCTGATGCCCAGCGAGGTGGCCATGGCCTGCAGCTCCGACAGCAGCATGCCGGACAGTCCGGCGGCGCGGCGGCGGGGCCGGGGGTCGGTGGTCGGCGCGCCGCCGTCCGCGGCGACCGGCGCCGAGGTGGCCTCGGCGGGCGCGGCGGCAGGGGCGGCGGGCTCGGCGTCCTGCCCGGCGGGGCCGGTCAGGATGTCCGTGGTGTCGCTCACGGTGGTTTCCCTTCGGGGTCGGCCCGGGACTCAGCCCGCGGCCGGGGTCGAGCTACCGGCCGGAACGGCCGGTGACGGTCCGCCTTGCGGCGGACAGGTGTGGCAGCCTCGCTGGAGCGCCTCGGAGCACCTGCGGGACTCCTCGGAACGACCGGGACAGCGGGACGTCGGACGATCCATCAACGTGCGGAGGCGATGAAACCGACGACCCACCGAGAGCGCACCCTCGGGGCGGCTGGTGGGATGAAGAGTAGACGCTGTGCTGCCGCACCGGCAACAACCAGGGGCGCCTGCGTGTTCCCCGTCGGCGGTCAGCCGGCGAGCGCGAGCAGCTCCGCTCCGGTCGGGTCGACCGCCAGCGCCTCGCAGGTCCAGTTCCGCGGCGCGTACGGGCCGAGATCGTCGGCCGCTCCGGCGAAGGCCAGCACGGTCGGGCCGGCCCCGGACACCACCGCCGGCACGCCGCCCGCCCGCAGCGCCGCCACCAGGCCGGCGGTCCGCGCCTGGGCGGCCGCCCGGTACGGCTGGTGCAGCCGGTCCTCGGTCGCGGCCAGCAGCAGCCCGGGATCGGCGGCCAGCGCGTGCACGAGCAGCGCGGCCCGGCCGGCGTTACCGGCCGCGTCGGCGTGCGGCACCGACTCCGGCAGCAGCTTGCGCGCCTTCGCGGTGGACGAGGTGGTGGCCGGCACGAAGACGACCGGCCGCAGCGCCGGGGACACCGGCAGCCGCACCGCGGTCGCCGGACCCTCGGCCGGCGTCCAGGCCAGGGTCAGCCCGCCGAACAGGCAGGCCGCGACGTTGTCCGGGTGGCCCTCCAGCTCGGCGGCCAGGCCGAGCAGCGCGGCGTCGTCGAGCGTCTCCTCGCCGCCGAGCACCAGCGCGCGGGCCGCGACGAGGCCGGCGACGATGGCCGCGGCGGACGAGCCGAGCCCGCGGCTGTGCGGGATGCGGTTGGCACAGACGACCTCGAGGCCGCGGGGCTGCCCGCCGAGCGCGTCGAAGCCGGCCTGCAGCGCGCGCACCACCAGGTGCCGCCGGGTGCGCGGCACGGTCTCCGCGCCCTCCCCGGCCACGTCGACGTACAGGCCCTCGTCGGCGACCCGGACGACCACGTCGTCGTACAGGGCGAGGGCCAGGCCGAGCGCGTCGAAGCCGGGCCCGAGGTTGGCGCTGGTGGCGGGCACCCGGACCCGCACCGGCGCGGCCCGGAACGCGGCCCGGGATCCGCGCGACGCCGCTCTCCCCACGGCGGCAGGCTACCGGGTGAGGCCGTCCCGCTCGTGCCGATCACCTCTGCTCGCCGGCTCGCCGGAGAGCACCGCTGGTACGGCGTGTCGCGACGAGGACGCGCGCAAACCTGATCGGGCGGTCAGCTGAGGTCGAGGGAGGCGGCGGCGGCCGCCGCGTCGGCCGGGATGGTGACCGGGGCCGGGGCCCCGGCGATGGCCCAGTCCGGGTCCTTGAGCCCGTTGCCGGTCACCGTGCACACCACGGTCTGCCCCGGCGCCAGGCCGGCGCCGAGCAGCCCGGCCACGCTGGCCGCGGACGCCGGCTCGACGAAGACGCCCTCGGCCCGGGCCAGCAGCCGGTACGCGGACAGGATCTCCCGGTCGGTGACCGCGGTGATCGAGCCGCCGGACTCGTCCCGCGCGGCCAGCGCGGCCGCCCAGGACGCCGGCCGGCCGATCCGGATCGCGGTGGCGATGGTGACCGGCCGGTCCACCGGCTGCCCGGCCACGATCGGCGCCGCCCCGGCGGCCTGGAAGCCGAGCATCCGGGGCCGACCCTGGCCGTACTCCGAGTAGCCCTTCCAGTACGCGGTGATGTTGCCGGCGTTGCCGACCGGCAGGCAGTGCACGTCCGGGGCCCGGCCGAGGCCGTCGCAGACCTCGAACGCGGCCGTCTTCTGGCCCTCGATCCGGTCCGGGTTGACCGAGTTGACCAGGGTGACCGGATAGCGCTCGGACAGGTCCCGGGCGACGGTCAGGCAGTCGTCGAAGCCGCCGTCCACCTGCAGCAGCCGCGCGCCGTGCACCAGCGCCTGGGCCAGCTTGCCGAGCGCGATCTTGCCCTGCGGGACCAGCACCGCGCAGGTGAGCCCGGCCCGCACCGCGTACGCGGCCGCGGACGCGCTGGTGTTGCCGGTGCTGGCGCAGATGACCGCCCGGGCGCCCCGCGCGGCCGCCTGGGTGATCGCCACCGTCATGCCGCGGTCCTTGAACGACCCGGTCGGGTTGGCCCCCTCGACCTTGAGCCACACCTCGCAGCCGGTCCGCCGGGACAGCTCGGCGGCCCGGAGCAGCGGGGTGCCACCCTCCAGCAGCGTGACCACCGGCGTCGCCGCGGCCACCGGCAGCCGCTCCCGGTACGCCTCGATCACGCCCGGCCACCCGGTCCCCCGCGCCACCCCCACCGCCGTCACCCGACCAGCCTAAAGGCTCGCCCCGCCCCAGTCCGGCGCGAGTGACGGATCCCCCCGCCGGGTGACGGACGTCGGCACCGAGTGACGGCGCCACCGCCGTCACTCGCCCGCCACCGCCGTCACTCGCCCGCCGCCGCCGCCACTCGCCCGCCGCCGCCGCCACTCGCCCGCCGCCGCCGTCACTCGGCGGGCGGCGCCGTCACTCGGCGGGCGCGGGGCGGCGGGAGTGGGGGGTCAGTCGCCTTCGACGCGCATGACGCTGTCGACCTCGCGGACGATCGGCATCCGGCGGAGGTCGTCGACGGTGGCGGCGAGGGCGGCGTCGGGGGCGGTGTGGGTGACCAGCACCAGGGTGGCGTCCGCGCCCCGCCCGGACTGCCGGACGGTGGAGATGCTCACGTCGTGCGCGGCGAAGGCCTGCGCCACCGCCGCCAGCACGCCCGGCCGGTCGGCCACGTCCAGCGAGATGTGGTAGCGGGTCGGGGTCTCCCCCATCGGCCGCACCCGCAGGTCCGCGTACGCCGACTCGCCGGCCCCGCGGGCCCCGGTCAGCCGGTTGCGGGCCACCGCGACCAGGTCGCCGAGCACCGCGGACGCGGTCGGCGCGCCGCCGGCGCCGCGGCCGTAGAACATCAGGTCCCCGGCCGCGTCGCCGGCCACGAAGACCGCGTTGAAGGCGTCGCCGACCGCGGCCAGCGGGTGCGACCGCGGGATCATCGCCGGGTGCACCCGGACGCCGACCGACTCGGCGCCGGCCGCGTCGACGACCCGGTCGCAGATCGCCAGCAGCTTGACCGTGCAGTCCATCGCCTTCGCGCTGGCCACGTCGGCGGCGGTCACCCCGGCGATGCCCTCCCGGTGCACCTCGGCCGCGGCCACCCGGGTGTGGAAGGCCAGCCCGGCCAGGATCGCCGCCTTGGCCGCGGCGTCGAAGCCGTCGATGTCCGCGGTCGGGTCGGCCTCGGCGTAGCCGAGCGCGGTCGCCTCGGCCAGCGCCTCGGCGAAGCCGGCCCCGGTGCTGTCCATCCGGGACAGCACGTAGTTGGTGGTGCCGTTGACGATGCCGACCACCCGGCTGATCCGGTCCCCGGCCAGCGACTCGCGCAGCGGCCGCAGCAGCGGGATCGCGCCGGCCACGGACGCCTCGAAGTAGAGGTCGACGCCGGCCTCCCGGGCCGCCGCGTGCAGGGTGGCGCCGTCCTCGGCCAGCAGCGACTTGTTGGCGGTCACCACCGACTTGCCGGCCTTCATCGCGGCGAGCAGCAGCGTGCGGGCCGGCTCGATGCCGCCGATCACCTCGACCACGACGTCCACGTCCGGCCGCTCCACCAGCTCCGCCGCGTCGGTGGTGAGCAGCGCCGCCGGCACGTCCGGGTGCCGGGCCGGCCGGCGGACCGCGATCCCGGCCAGCTCCAGCGGCGAGCCGACCCGGGCGGCCAGGTCCGCGGCCTGCTCGCCGAGCAGCCGGACCACCTCGGTGCCGACCGTGCCGCAGCCGAGCAGCGCGATCCTCACCGCCGCCGCCGGAACAGCATGGTGAAGACGACCCAGACGACCACCACGCCGGCCAGCAGCGTCAGCGCCAGCGAGCCGCCGCCCTCGCCGGTGCTCAGCAGGAGCACGACGAGCAGCAGCAGGACCAGCACCAGGATGGTGCTGCGGTTGGGCCGGCGGCGGGTCGCCATCACGGGGCCACGTCCAGCCGCAGCAGGTCGTCCACGGTCTCCCGCCGCACCACCACCCGGGCGGTCCCGCCGGCGACCGCGACCACCGGCGGGCGCGGCACGTGGTTGTAGGTGCTGGCCAGCGACCGGCAGTACGCCCCCGTCGCGGCGACCGCGAGCAGGTCGCCGGGCACCACGTCGCCCGGCAGCCAGGTGTCCCGGACCACGATGTCCCCGCTCTCGCAGTGCTTGCCGACCACCCGGGACAGCACCGGCGGCGCCTCGCTGACCCGGGAGGCCAGCACGCAGGTGTAGTGCGCGTCGTACAGCGCGGTCCGGATGTTGTCGCTCATCCCGCCGTCCACCGCGACGTACCGCCGGTGCGGGGTGTCCTTGACCGTGCCCACCTCGTAGAGGGTGATCGCGGCCGGGCCGGCGATCGCCCGACCGGGCTCCACCGCGAGCCGCGGCACGGCCAGCCCGGCGGCGGCGCACTCGCGCTCCACGATGCCCCGCATCGACCCGGCCAGCGCGGGCACGTCCATCGGGTCGTCCGCGGCCGTGTACGCGATGCCGAAACCGCCGCCCAGGTCCAGGTACGGCGGCGACACGCCGAGCTCGTCCCGGATCCGGACCAGCAGCCCGACCGCCCGCCGCGCGGACACCTCGAAGCCGGAGGTGTCGAAGATCTGCGAGCCGATGTGCGAGTGCACCCCGGCCAGCTCCAGCGACGGGTGCCCGACCACCCGCCGGGCCGCCTCGAAGGCGTCGCCGGCGGCCAGCGAGAAGCCGAACTTCTGGTCCTCGTGCGCGGTGGCGATGAACTCGTGGGTGTGCGCCTCCACCCCGACGGTGGCCCGCACCAGCACCGGCTGCCGGACCCCGCGCTGCTCGGCCAGCCAGGCCAGCCGGGCGATCTCCACGAACGAGTCGACCACCACCCGGCCGACGCCCGCGTCCAGGGCCAGCTCCAGCTCGGCCACGGACTTGTTGTTGCCGTGCAGCGCGATCCGGCCGGCCGGCACCCCGGCCCGCTGCGCCGCGGCCAGCTCGCCGCCGGTGCACACGTCCAGCCCGAGGCCCTCCTCGGTCACCCAGCGCAGCACCGCCAGGCAGCAGAACGCCTTCGCCGCGTACTGCACGTCGGCGTCCCCGAAGGCCGTCCGGAAGTCCCGGCAGCGGGTGCGCAGGTCGTGCTCGTCCAGCACGTACGCCGGGGTGCCGTGGGCCGCGGCCAGGTCCCGGACGTCGACCCCGCCGACCGCCAGCGCGCCGTCGTCGCCGCGGGCCGCGGTCACCGGCCAGACCGCCGGGGCCAGCGCGGCCGGGTCCGCCGGCGGCGCCAGCAGCCCGGGCTGGGGCTCGCTGACGTCGGCGTGCAGCGCGCCCGCCTCGTGTGTCCTCATGCGCCGCTACATGCGGTCCGGCGCGGACACGCCGAGCAGGCCGAGCCCGTTCGCCAGCACCACCCGGGTCGCCTCGCACAGCGCCAGCCGCGCGTACGTCAGCGGGGTCGGCTCCTCGTCGCCCATCGGCAGCACCCGGCAGGCGTCGTAGAACCGGTGGTACGTCCCCGCCAGCTCCTCCAGGTAGCGGGCCACCCGGTGCGGCGCCCGCAGCTCGGCCCCGGACGCGACCACCCGCGGGAACTCGCCCAGCGCCCGCAGCAGGTCGCCCTCCCGCTCGTGCCCGAGCAGGCCGTAGTCCACTTCGGACGGTGCCGGCAGGGTGAGGCCGAGGTCGGCCGCGTTGCGGCCCAGCGAGGCCAGCCGGGCGTGCGCGTACTGCACGTAGAAGACCGGGTTGTCCGCGGTCCGGCTCGCCCACAGGTCGATGTCGATGTCGATCGGCGAGTCCATCGACCAGCGGACCAGCGCGTACCGCGCGGCGTCCCGGCCGAGCAGCTGGAGCACCTCGTCCAGCAGCACCAGGTTGCCGGCCCGCCGGCTCATCCGGCCGCCGCCGAGGGTGACCAGCTGGCCGATGATGACCTCGACGGTCCGGTCCGGGTCGTCGCCGAAGCAGGCCGCGATCGCCCGCAGCCGGCCGACGTAGCCGTGGTGGTCGGCGCCGAGCAGGAAGATCACCCGGTCCGCGCCGCGCTCCCGCTTGTCCAGGTAGTACGCGCAGTCGGCATTGAAGTAGGTGGGCCGGCCGTCCGAGCGGACCAGCACCCGGTCCTTGTCGTCGCCGAAGTCGGTGGTCCGCAGCCAGACCGCGCCGTCGGCCTCGTAGACGTGGCCCTGCCCCCGCAGCCGGGTGACGGCGAGCTCGATCTCGCCGTTGGCGTGCAGGGTCCGCTCGGAGAAGTAGACGTCGAACTCGACCCCGAAGTCGGCCAGCGACCGCCGGATCGAGGCGAACATCAGCGCCACGCCCTCCTGCCGGAAGACGTCCAGCGCCTTCTCCTCCGGCTGGTCGAGCACGGCCGGGTCGGCGGCCACCACCGCGGCGGCGATCTCGGTGATGTAGTCGCCGGCGTAGCCCCCCTCGGGGGTCGGCCGGCCGGTGGCGGCGGCCAGCAGCGACGCGGCGAACCGGTCGATCTGGGCGCCGGCGTCGTTGAAGTAGTACTCCCTCGTCACCTCGGCGCCGGCGGCGTCGAGCAGCCGGGCCAGCGAGTCGCCGACGGCGGCCCACCGGCTGTGGGCCAGGTGCATCGGACCGGTCGGGTTGGACGAGACGTACTCCAGGTTGAGCCGCTGGCCGGCCAGCGCGTCACCCCGCCCGTACGCCGGGCCGGCCTCGAGCACGGTCCGCACCAGCCCGGCCAGCGCGTCCTTGGCCAGCGTCACGTTGAGGAAGCCGGGGCCGGCCACGTCCACCCGGTCTATCCCGGGGTGCTCCCGCAGCCGGGCGGCGACCAGCTCGGCGACCTCCCGCGGCGGCCGGCCGGCCGGCTTGGCCAGCCGGAGCGCGACGTTGGTCGCGTAGTCGCCGTGCTCGCGGCTCTTCGGGCGCTCCACGACCGCGGTGTCCGGGACCGGCACGGTCAGGTCACCGGCCTCGACCGTCGCGCGGACGGCGTCGAGGACGGCGGCGGAGAGCTCGGCGGGAGTCACGCGGCCATGCTACTGACGGTGGCCGGGGAGGCTCACGGCGCTTTCACGCCGCGCACGTACCATGGGCGGGATCACCTCGACCCTCTCACGGAAGCGCCCGGATGCCGCCCAAGGGAAAGACCGCCGGCAAGAGCAAGTCCAGCACCACCAAGGGCGCGAGCGCTGCCCGCGGAGGCCGGCCGGGGCGCAAGGCGCCGCCGCCGATCACGGTGAGCAAGCCCAAGCCGTGGGGCCTGATCGCGATGACGGCGGCGGTCGTGCTCTTCGCCGCCGGCGTGATCGGGTACGCGCTGGTCAAGGTCAACGAGTCGGCCGGCAACACCCCGGAGGCCAAGGCCGAGGCGGCCAAGTCCATCCAGGGCGTGGTGGTCAAGGACTACCAGGGCGGCCTGCACAACGACGGCCCGATCAAGTATGCGGAGACCCCGCCGATCGGCGGCGAGCACGCCAACCAGTGGGCCGACTGCACCGGCACCGTGTATCCGAGCGCGATCCGCCAGGAAAACGCGGTCCACTCGCTGGAGCACGGCTCGATCTGGATCACCTACCGGCCGGACCTGCCGGCCGACCAGGTCGAGGCGCTGAAGAAGAGGGTGGACGGCGTCGGGCAGATGCTGATGAGCCCCTACCCGGGCCTCAAGTCGCCGATCTCGCTGCAGGCCTGGGGACACCAGCTCGCCGTGGACAACGCCTCCGACGAGCGGATCGACCAGTTCATCGACGACCTGCGGCTCAACCCGGTGGTCGCCCCCGAGCCCAACGGGTCGTGCGTGAATCCCGACGTTCAAGGCGTCGCCGCTGCCGCCGGACGCGACCGGCGCCGCTCCGTCCGGCTCCGCCAGCGCCCCGGCCCCGACGCCGACCTCGGGCTGACCGTGGCCGTGAGCACCTCCGACCCGGTGGCGCCGGTGGCCGCGCCGCCGGGCCGGCCGCGCACGCTGCTCGTCGTGCTGGCCCTGGTCAGCGCGATCTCGCTGCTCGCCGCCGGCGCCGGGCTGGCGGTGGCCACCGGGCTGGGCGCCGACCGGCCGCCGGGCGAGCGGTCGGTGGACGCCGGCTTCGTCCGGGACATGTCCACCCACCACGTGCAGGCCACCGAGATGGCCCAGGTGGTGCGGGACACCGGCACCGACCCGACCGTGCGGCTGATGGCCTACGACATCGAGACCCAGCAGCTCAGCCAGGTCGGCCAGATGCGCGGCTGGCTGCAGAGCTGGGGGCTGACCGGGCACTCCGCCGAGCCGGCGATGGCCTGGATGGGCCACTCGCTGGAGCCGGGCGAGCTGATGCCGGGCATGGCCACCACCGCCGAGCTGACCAAGCTGCGCTCGCTGACCGGCCGGGCCCTGGACGTCTACTTCCTGCAGCTGATGATCCGCCACCACCGGGGCGGCCTGGAGATGGCGCAGTACGGCGCGGAGCACGCGAAGGAGCCGTACGTGCGGGACCTGGCGACCAAGATGGCGCAGGCCCAGCAGGCCGAGGTCGTGACGATGGAGCGGATGCTGCGCGAGCGGGGCGGTCAGCCGCTGTCCTGAAGCTGCTCCCGCAGCTCCTCCCCCGCGCCCGGCACCTGGTCCAGCAGCGCCCGGGCGGTCGCGGGGTCGCCGGTCCGGATGGCCAGCTCGGCCCGGTAGACCAGCGCCGCCTCCCGGTCGGCCGCCGGCGCGTCCGGGTGGCGGGCCAGCCCGCGGTCCAGGATGAGGATCGCGGTCCGTTCGTCGCCGTGCGCGTCGCCCTGCCGGGCGGCCACCTCCAGCACCCGGGCCAGGCCGGTGCTGGTCGGCGTCCGCTCCTCCGCCTCGCCGATCCGGCTGACCCGCAGCCAGTTGCCGCCCGGGTCGACCACGCTGAAGCCGCGGACCGTGCCCTGCTTCCGGCGCGGGCGCAGCAGCCGCGGGATGCCGCGCAGCGGCACCTTCCCGTACGCGGCCCGCAGGCCGTCCGCGAAGGCCCGGTGCAGCGCGTCCACGTCCGGGACCAGGACGATGGCGCTGCCCATCGACTGCTCCGGGTCGAAGTCGGCGAGGCCGAAGAAGTGCAGCACCAGGTCGTCCCGCTCCACCACCGCGTACGGGTTGGGGCGGGCCTGCCGGTAGGTCACCACGAAGCCGAGCGCGGCGTAGAACGGCAGCACGTCGTCCAGCTGCCGGCACGGCAGGATCGGGATGGTCCGCTCGCCCGCCACGCCGTACAGCGTACGCTATTGGGGTGCGGCGAGCCGGCGCACCGCGGCGATCACGTCGTCCGGGTCGAAGGGCTTGGTGACGTACTCGTCCGCCCCCGCCTCCTGCCCCCGCTCCACGTCCGCCGACCGGGTCCGCGCGCTGATCATCACGATCCGGGCCCGGCTCGTCGCCGGATCGGCCCGCAGCCGGCGCGCCGTCGCCCAGCCGTCCAGCTCCGGCATCATCACGTCCAGCGTCACCACGTCCGGGTCCAGCTCGCGCGCCTTGTCCAGCGCGTCCAGGCCGTGCACGGCCTGGTGCACCTCGAAGCCCTCGAGCTCGAGGTTGATCGCGATCAGCTGCCGGATGACGGCCTCGTCGTCGACGACCAGCACCCGGGGCGGGCGGTCCGGCACCCCGCCACGGTAGCCCGCCGACCACCCCGGCGGGCGCGTTCGGCCCAGCGCGTCCTGGTACCCTTCCCCGGTCGCTGAGCCCCCGTAGCTCAGGGGATAGAGCACCGCCCTCCGGAGGCGGGTGCGCAGGTTCGAATCCTGCCGGGGGCACCCGCTGGCCGAACCAGGACTCGATGAACGCCTGCGACTCCGGATCGCGGTAGCCACCGCGGCGATGGGTGACGCCCCTGGTCGACAGGTGCTTCCGGAAGTCCCGGCTGGTGAACTGCGAGCCGTTATCGCTGCCGAGGGTCAGCCGGCCCGGTTCGACTCGCCGGCGGAGGACGGTAGCGTCGACCATGGAGATGGCTTCGTCGTCGCGGTAGCAGGTCCACCGACCAGCCGACCAGCTCGCGGGGTGCAGCACTCGACGACGGCGTGCAGGTAGACCCAGCCGTGCTGTGCGGTCCAGACCTTGGTCATGTCGATATGCCAGAGCTGGTCTGGGCCGGTGACCCGGACTCGAGGGTTCGGCCGAACGGCTCTCAGGGCACGACGAGGGCGCTCGCGTCGACGACGAAGACCTGACCGCGTAATCCCAGCCGGTCGACCAGCGCGTTCGCGATCCGTAGCGACCGAGGCCCGGTGCACCGCCACTCGACGACCATGCCGTTGCCGGCCGCCAGCTCCGCCTGCCGCAGCATCTGCTCGGACCAGCGTTCCTGCCGGAACTCACCGATCGCGGTCCGCCGGCGTTCGATGACGTCGGCGACCGTCCGAGGCGTTCCGCGCAGCCGGTCGAGCACGTCGTAGTTCCTCGGGACCGGATCACGGCGCGAGGTCGTGCGGAAGCCCTGGTCGGACTTCACCTCCACCAGCCGCTGCCGGCCGAGCAGGTCGTCGGGTCCTCCTTCGCCGGTCCACCCGTCGATCTGTGCCGTGACGCCCGTCCGGCGGTCCCGCACCCGGTAGCTCCACTCGCTGCCGTCCGTGGCGTTGATCTCGTCGAAGATGCCGAGGATGCCGGGGTTCCGGCGTTCCGCGGTGATCTCGAAGTTGGTCGCGAGGTCGGGCTGGGTGCGAAGGCGCGCCTGCCAAAGTGCGCGCAGCCGTCTCGGCAACCTCTGGTCCTGCCACGGCGGATCAGGACCACCACCACCGCCGGCCCCGCCGCCGGCGCCGCCCGACGTGGCCGGCGGCGCGGGCGGGGCGGGTGTGCCTCCGCCGGCCGCCATGGCGGCGGCCGAGACAGCTAGCACGGCCGCATTCACCGAAGCGGTCGGCGGGCTGACCCGTACGACGGCGGCCGCCCCGCCGCCGGCGAACCCGCCGGGCCCGAGTCCGCCGGCCGGGCCGAACACGGCGGCACCGGCCTCGAGCAGGCTTGCCGCGGCGCCCGTGAGCGCGGCGGCGCGCAGCACGTTCACGACGACCCTCTGCCGCTCGCTCCACTCGGCGAGGCGCCGGAGGATGGGATCGAGGTTGGACACCAGCGCGGTCCACCGCTCGAGGACCGCAGCGTGGTCTCGCGTCCGCGCCGCGTCGAGGATGGGCTGGGTGGTCTCCAGCACGAGGCGCCACTCATCGAGGAACTCGGGACGCGGTGCCTCGCTGATGCCGGCGACGGCGTCGACGGAGATCAGTGTGGCGAGATGCAGTCGCAGGGTCGCGATCACATGGAGGATGAGTGCCTCGTCGGCCGCGACGGCGGCGTCCTCGAGGGCCTGTCCCGGCGGCAGTCGGCCGTCCCGAGCCGCCTGCCGCAGGTCCCGCGCACGCTCGACGGCGCTCTCGAACTCGCTTGTGTCGGAGGCGCGGCGTACGACGTTCCGGACCGTCGCCCGGGCGGTCTCGCGCTCGCCGGGGGTGAGGCCGAAGTCGGGGTTGGTGTAGGCGAGCTGCGCCCTGATCTCCTCGGCCAGCAGCCCCGCGCCTTCGAGCAGATCCCCGGGCGCCTGGATTTTGACGCCGAGCACCCGCGGACGGTCGGGCGGCGGCGCGGGTTCAAGCGCGTAGACCAGGTTGTCGACGGCGATGCGGCGGTTCAGCAGGTCCGACAGCACGAGGTCGAGCTCGTCGGCGAGGGCGCGTTCGAGCGCGCCGGCGACGAGGGGAGGCGGGAGGGTCGGCGCCGGCGGGGTCGCGAGCCAGTCCTCGAGGACCTGCTCGACGACCTCCTCGCGGGGGGCGTCCACGACCGCCGTCGCCTGGGCACGGATGGCCGCCGTCGGCTGCTCGATCTCGGCCGGCGCGGGGACGAGCGGAGGCTCCGTCGGTGCGCGCTCGTCGTCCTGATCGGCAGCGAGGAGCGGCGGCGGGCTCGCCGATCCCGCCTCGTCCGGCTCGGACGCGAGCAGTGGCGGCGGACTCGGCGACCTCTCGTCGTCCAAAGGAGTCGTGCCCGGGCCGCCCGCCGCCTCGTCCTCGTCGCGCAGCCGTGACGGAGAATCGTCGCCGCGGTACGGCGGCAGCAGCACGGTGATCCACTGCGGCTCCAGCTCGACCCGGTACCGCGGCTGCTGGTCGCTCATGACGTCAGTTCTCTCGTCGTGGCGTCCTGCGGCCCTTCTTCCTGACGGACAGGCGCACGGCGCCCTGCCGGCGTACGGGATCGGAGAGGTTGGGCGGGTTCCGGTCGAGCCGGAGCTTCCGGCGGCGGGCTTCCTGCTCGGCCTGGGCGGCCCGGTGCTCGGCCCGCGAGGCGTCCGCCCGGCGGGACCGCACCTCGGCCTCGCGCAGATCCATCACGAACGACTCGCCGGTGTCGCAGGGTCCGAGCCGGGCCTGCACGGAGATCCCCTTGGTCGGCACGGTCTCGATCCGGGTGGCCGCCGGCGGCTCGAAGTCCTCGGCGAAGAGCACCTGCTCGACCATCCAGCGGGCGACGTCGGGGTCGGCCTCCATCCGGAACGGGAGCACGGCCTTACGTCCGACGAACCCGATCACCTCGTTGTCGGCGTACTCGGCGAGCCGGTCGCCCCGTGCGGTGAGCAGGTTGAACCGGTCCGTGGCGGACATGGCGTTCCAGATGGCCTGCCTGTAGTGGCTCTCGTTCGCGCTGATGTGCCCGAGCAGCTGCTGCTCGAGGACGACGGCTTCGGCGATCCGCTGGACGTCGAATCCGCGGATCTTCGTGGGCAGCGGCCCGTCCCGTGCGATGCGGATCGCCGCGGCGGTGAGGGCGGCGCCGACGCCGCCTTCCTCGATGAAGCTCAGGTCCGGCGGGGCCTCGTCCGTGGTGAAGCCCTCGTAGAGCTTCTCGACCGTCCACAGGATCGGGTTGAGCAGGCGCTTCGCCAGCTCCTCGAGCGACCAGTTGCCGCTGCCCAGCGCAGCGCCGGCGACGGGTGTGCCCGTGCCGGTCGTGGTCGACGGGTTCTCCTCCGGGCACGGTCTGGCAATGACAGCGGCGAGCACGGCCCGGACCTCGGCGAGGGACGACTCGAAACCCAGGTCCAGGAACCCCGCGTCGCGGACGACGAAGTCCGACCGGGGGAAGCCGACGACCCGGGCCGTGTCGCGGATCAGCCGGGCGTACTCCCCCAGCATCGCGTGGGGGAGCATCGCCATCGTCACGACACGGTCCCGCTGCTCGTGCAGGGCCTGCTTCAGCACCCCGAGCTCGGGGGCCGCCGGCCGGTACGCGTGCGCCCACGCGCGAATCCGCTGCCAGAAGGCCGGACAGGCGGTCTCCAGCGCGAGAGTCCGGTAAAGGTACGTGTGCAGCGTGCGGATCCACTGCTCCTGCGCGGCCGCGTCGGGTGGGCTGTAGGCGAGCGTCTCCCGGGTCGCGACCTCCAGCTGGAGAACGGTCTGGGCGAACCTGCTGAGCACCTCGGTCACGGCCGCCGGCAGCGGCCCCGAACACCCGGCGCATCCACCGGTCGTCGTTCCGACGCTGATCCCGCCGCTGACTCCACCGGCACCGGTGCCGGTCGCCGTCCCAGTGCCGCCGCCGAGCTGCCCGCTCCAGATCTGGGCGCTGAACAGCTCCGTGAAACCCGCGAACGGCAGCCAGACAGCCGTCCCGGCGCGGACGCTGACCTGCCCGGCCGGGCTCAGGCAGACGTCGGCGAAGCCGACGACCGGCGGGACCGGCAGCGGGACCGGGAAGCGCAGGCACGGACCCTCGCCCTCGCCGGTCAACGGCCCGCTCGCGAACGGGCCGGACAGCCGGACGCTCAACGGACCGGCGCCCTCGCGGCAGATCTCCAGGGAGTGCCCCGGCAGGATCGGCAGAGGCACGGGAATGCAGACGCGGGTCGTCCCGGTGGTGGGCTCCGTGCCCGGCTCGCTCGGCCCGGTCCCCGGTCCGGTCGGGCTCGCCGCGGGCTCACACAGGCAGACCGGTTCCTCGCAGGCACAGCCCGGCGCGCAGGCGACCTCGCACGTGGCCTCGAACTCCGCGAGCAGGCGTACGGCATCGAAGCCCGCCCGGTACGACTCGGAGGTCAGCGCCGCGCGCAACGCCCCCTCGTTGTGGAGGACGAAGTAGCGGTTGATCCCACCGGGGAGCACGTCGTCCACGAGGACGCACAGCCGTACGTCCCCTTTGGACAGACGCGTCTCGACGCGGTAGCTCGCGAGGGTCTCGAAGTAGTCGAAGGTCAGCGTCCGGGTCATGTTGAGGTTCCGAACAGTTCGCGTCACCCGCGTCTCCGACCCGAACTCCGCGGACTCGGTCACGCGGGTCTGCCGGACGGCTTTCACCCGTTGCGTCGCTTCGTCGGTCGCCTCGACGACGTCGTCGGACGTACGCCGCGCCGAGTCGGTGAGCTGCTTGCCGATCGTGCCGCCAGCTTGGCCGCCGAGGTTCACGATGCCGAACTTGACGCCGATCTCACCCTTGCCGTTGGCGTTCCAGTTGCGCTGGCGTTGCGCCTCCCGCACGACCTGGTCGGCATCTTTGATCGTCTGCCGACCGAGCGTCGAGATCTCCGACTCGTCGGTCGTCGTGGTCTCGGTCTCCGTACGGCGCCGATCCCAGGAGAAGATCTCGATCGTCGTCTCCTCCTGCGGCGCCAGGGGGATCGAGTTGAGCAAGCCGCCCCGGGTGTAGCCCAGCAGCGTCCACACCTGACGATGCGGGCACCGCAGGACGAACTCGTATCCGCCGGGCAGCGGCCGCTCTGGTGGCGTCCTCGACGTGGAGAGGTCGATAGCTAGGGAGCCGGCTCGGGCTGCACCGGTCACCAGGTCTGGGGTTCCCGCCCTGACGACGGTGATCGGCGCACCGCCGTCGGGAGTGAGCACCACCTTCTCGCCCGCGGCCAGCGCCGTGGCCTGGTTCTCCGTCAGGGAAAGCGACTGCCCACTCGGCAGACGCGGCGTGGCGAGGAACGCCGCCAGGTCAGATACCCGGAGCGTCAGGTGCTCGGAGGCGCCCGGAGCCTGACCGCTGGCCTCGGCGACGACGACGAACTGGCGGGCGGTTTCACCCTCCCCCGACCGCACTCCCGTGCGGCCGGTGAAGAGCAGCTGCCGGAGGTTCTCGGTCGCGAGCGGGACCTCTTCGCCGTCCAGGTCGATCGCTCGTCGCGCGAGCAGCACGCCGAGCGGCACCCGGGTCTCGGCAGGCGCTGTGGTTCCGTCCCGCAGCTCCGGCGGAGCCTCCCACCGGTCCAGGAGCGGTGCTTCTGCGAGCAGCGCCGCACGAGTCGGCGCGTCAAGCCCGGCGAGGTCCACGGCGTCGACGGTCCGGTACAGCGGCAACATCAACGGCCGCTTGGACCGCCGCAACGCGACGAGGTCGACGAAGGTGAACCGGTCGATGGAGATCTGCACCGGTAGCAGCGGACTGCAATGTCCCCCGTATTCGTCGAACAATTCGTATGCCTGCTTCTCTGGCATTGGATACGCCTCGGCCAGGGCCGCCTGCCGAGCCAGGCCCACCGTGATGTCGGCCGGTCGTCCCTCGTCGTGCTGATTCGGGTGCGCCATGGTCGACTCCTGCACCAGATCGTGAGACCCCGCCCCACTGAAGCAGAGCCGCAGCCCTTCGTCAGGCGTACAGGCCGAGATCACGCGAAGGGCCGCCACCGCATGACTGTTCGTGCTCACGCGTCGGCCAAGGGGGTGACAACGATCGAGCTCGGCTTCACGTCTACCGGCACAGGACGGGCCCGGTCCAGTCACCCGGCGGAAAGCCACCGAGACTCAGCCCAGAGTCGAGCGCCTCGACGACCTCGGCTCATGCGACGAGCACACGGGTCCGATCCTCCCTCGCCGCCGATCGCAACATCCCCGCGCCGCCCGGTCGGTGCCGGTCCACATCACCACATGCGCTGCCGCCTCCGCCGCTTCGAGGAGCTGACCGACCGGTCCCGGACTTCACCGACACCCTCATCGAAGCGAGCATCGCTCTCCGAGCGACCGCGCACCTGACCACGGCAACCAGCTCTGAACGCTCCCCCGTTGGGCCGGCCTCGCCTGCCGGCGTGAGCGTGTGCGCGACCAGCGGCTTCGCGCGTCCCGCGCAGCGCGGCTTCGCGTGTCCCGCGCGCAGCGCGGCGAAGTCGCCAGTCCCCGGCGGTGGCGCCGGGTCTTTACGTTGATCACCTCTCAACCGCCAGCGACGCTGGCGTCGGCGCCCACACACCGTCGCGCTTCTGACACGACGGGCTCCCTCGCCGAACTCACGGGATGATGAGCTTGCCTAACGCCCCTCCTTGGAGCACGACGGTCTCTCCATCGACGGTGCGCTGGAACTCAAGTTGGATGGCGTAGAGGTACTCGCCCGACAGCCATGCGCAGGCGGCGTTCCCGACGAATGGCACGATGCGAATGCCGTAGAGGCCATCACTCTGGTTGATGAATTCGGTGACGGATATGTCGCAGCCTCCGGGACGTACGTTGAATCCGCCTCTCAGAGTCCATCCGGCCGGCAGGCTGACTGCACTGGTCTGGGTGCCGACATTAGCGCCCAGGTCATCGACCGGTTCGCCCCTCATCGTGACGAGGACGCTGATCAGTGCCGAGGCGGGAACGTTGGCCCCTGAGTCTCCCGCGGTGGCATTGCTTCTGTTGATCTGCATTTGCACCAGGAGCTCAGGGCGCTCGCTGCCATAATTCCTGTTCTGTCGCTCGGCCATGGGGTGTGTCCTTCCGAGTGCTCGTTGCGCGAATAGTCGTCGAGTTCCTTCCGTCCGTCGCCCGCTCGAGCAAGCTCCGCTGCTCGGGCGGCACGGTCTCGCCCTAGACGGAGACTGCGGGAGGGCGTTCTGATACGCCCCGGAGCTGCCGAGCGGCTCAGCGGCGAGCCCGTTGCCTAACCAGCGAGGACGCGACCGAACACCTGGCGCTGTTCTCCCGCAAGCAACTCCGCGGCATAAAAAGCGCGTTGGCCTCTCCAGCCGGCTGCGGACCGCCGGAGCTGCCGGACGCTGCTCAGAACCCGAAGTGCCTCGGCGAGCGCGTGCCGCCCGCAGGCTGAGCGGACGCTCGGGGCATGATGCCGCCATGCAGGATGGAACGTCTCTCGTTGGCGCACTGCGGCCTCGTCTGCCCCTGCGGATAGGTACGGTCGAATACAACGACCCGACGTTGATCGTGATCGGCGAACGTTGGTCTCTCGCGCTCCTAGGCGACTGGACGTGGCGTCGTGGCAGCGGCGTTGTGACCAGTTGGGGCCAACCCGGGGCGGAGGATGCGGTCTGGGACTTGTGCGGTTCGGAGGTGATCGGGGTCAACTTTCCCGACCCGGCCTTCGACGGGGATTGCTCGTTCAGCCTGTCGGACGGGTCTCTCGACGTCAGGTCCGACCGTTCCGGATGGGAGACCTGGACCTTTCATCACGACGATCTCAACGTCGTGTTCGTCGGACTCTGACTCGACCGCACATCGGCTGCCATGTGCGAGCCTCGTCGGGCGCAGTCCGTGGAGCGGATCGTGGGACGAACCACGG
This sequence comes from uncultured Actinomycetota bacterium, assembly GCA_963849885.1. GTDB lineage: Bacteria > Actinomycetota > Actinomycetes > Mycobacteriales > CADCTP01 > CADCTP01. The sequence goes on from CAWKIV010000015.1 coordinate 118,261, forward strand.
TCGGATGAGGCGACGGGTGCCGGCGGAGCACTGCTCACGGCCGGAGGGCACGCCTGGGACGGCGGAGTCGGTGCGGCTGACCGGCCTTCGGAGGCGGGTGCGCAGGTTCGAATCCTGCCGGGGGCGCTCTACCTGACCCTGCGCCTATGACACGGGTAATTGCGTCCCGAGGCCGATATGCCCGTTTCGTGGGACGAATCGTGGGACGAGCCGATCCTACAGAGACCCTCGATCCCTGCGCCGGAACCGACGGCTGTCGTCTGACCAGCGACGACAGCACCGGTTCACGATTCGAGGCACCGCCCACGGGGGCGGTGCTCGTTGAGTCCTGCAGCGTTCGTGTACGAAGGCGCGATGACGGAGCGTCACATAGAGACGCCATGACCTAACGACTTGGACCAGGCCTCGGGATCGATGGCGATTGAGCGACTCACCTAGGCGGCTTGCGAGCCGTCCCAGTCCACGCGCCGGGGTCGCCGGGGCTCAAGGATCTTGTTCGCTTGCGATGCAGGGAGCCGGGTACGGCGGCTCGCGTTTCAATGTCGACCGGAGTTGGGTGCGGGGGTCGGGAAAGCCGAGGCTGGTGTAGCCGGGGGCGCGTTTACTGAGCGATGAGGCGAGCACGCCGGTGGGGACGTCGTGGTAGTCGTGCACTTCGGCAGTGTTCTTTCCGGGGTAGGGACGCAGAATTCGGCCGACGTACTGGACGACTCGGCCCTTGAAGGCGATCGGCCCGGCGAGGAATAGAGTATCCAGTCGCGGGCAGTCGAAGCCCTCGCCGACGTAGGGGCCGGTCGCGACGACGAGCAGCGGCGTGCCGTCGTCGATCTGGGTGAGCCGGGCCATCGCGTCCCGGCGGGCTCGGGCGCCCATTCCCCCCCGGAGCACCACTGGGTCGAATCCGGCGCCGCGGAGGGCGTCAGTCAGTCGCTCCACGTGGGCGGTCCATTGGGTCAACAGTAGGCAGTGCCGGCCGCGGTGAAGGGCGGCGGTGACGTCGGCGATTACTTGCCGGATCCGGGTGTCGTCGGCGACGAGCTGCCGGTAGACGGCGGCGATCCCGCCGGGAGCCGAGGGATCCGCGTCGCCGGTGTAGGAAAAGCGCGTGGGATGAATGTGCAGCACCGGCCGTGGTCGCTGTTCTCGTCCGCCCGTCGGCGCGAAGTCGATTTCCGGCGTCGATCCGCTGTCGGCGGCGCGGCGGAAGGCCCGGTCAGTGCTCTCGTTGTGGTCGACGGTGTGCCGGATCGGGCCAAGCTGCAGGGCGATGAGGTCGTCGAGCTTGTCTCGGCGGTAGGGGGTGGCCGTCAGCCCCAGCCATCGGCGGGCGGGGATCTGCTTGACCGCATGCTCGAACGCCGCGGCCGGCACGTGGTGGCACTCATCGACGACGACCAGACCGTATCCGGCGGTTAGGTCGGGCACGTCCTGACGGCGCGTGAGGGTCTGCAGGGTCATCACGTCCACGCTGCCCCGGCGGCGGGCTCGGCCGCCGCCCACTTGCCCGGCCCGCACGCCGAGCAGCTGCTCGAGCTGGGATCGCCACTGGTCGGCCAGTGCCTTTCGATCGACCAGGACCAGCGTTGACGTGCGGTGCGCGGCGATCAAAGCGCAGGCCATGACCGTCTTGCCGGCTCCGGGTGGAGCGACCAGCACTCCCAGGTCGTGCCCGGCCATCGCCTCCACCGCCGACCGCTGAACCTCGGTGAGCACGGCGGTAGAAGGAAAATTGCTGCTCGATGCCGGCGACCCGCTCGTCAGCCAGCTCGAGGCGGCTGCCTGCCTGTTCCACCAGGCCTGCGACCGTGTCGGCGAGGCCACGCGGCACGATCAGCCCACCATCGAGGGTCTCGTCATAGCTGCGCAGGAACCGAGGGGTGTCCCAGGTGGACATCCGGCGACGCTGCCGTTCGTAGAACACCGGGTTAGCCATGCTCGCCGCGTGCTTGATCGCCGCCAGCAAGGCCGGAGTCAACTCATTGACCTCGAGCCGGACTCCGGCCCCGAGCCGGGCCGGCACTACCGCTGCCACGGCCGGACGGATCCTTGAAGACGACGGCACCTTCAGCCGGGTGGCCTTCGTGCCAACCTCCACCGTCCCGGTGCGGTCGGCGAGCCGGGTCACCTCCCGCGGTGTCATCCGCGGCAGGCTGGACAGGTACGCCCACTGATCCTCGTGCGGTTCCATCGTCGCGGTATCGAGGAACACCGTCGCGCCGTCCCGGCGCAGCCGGCCCTGCAGCGGCGCCGCGATGAGATTGCCCACTCCACCAGCCGGCAGCACATCTTGCGATGGAAATAGCCGGTCGTAGCCGGACAGGTCCATCCGCCCACGCAGGGTGATCGCTTCCCGCAGCAACCCACTCCCCATGCGCCGGGCGGTCTCAGCCGCCACCGGCGCGGTGAAGAACACCCAGACGTGCGCGCCGACCCCCGACCGCGACACCTCCAGACCCGCCGGCGCCCCGACCGCCCGGGCCGCTTTCAAGTACGCCAGCGCATCCAACATCGCCGCGGGTCCGTCGAAGTCCGCCGCCAGCCACCAGCACCGGTCCCCGTCGAGCAATGGATACAGCCCCAAGTCCAGCTCGCCGGACAAGTGCGCGGTGACAACATCGGCGGTCAGCGGCAGATAGTCCCGGTCCTCATGCCGGACTCCTTTCCGCCACCCACCCCGAACCGCCGGCAACCACCCCGACCGGCCAGTTCTCGAGTTCTCCCACCGCACCGCGTAGACATCCGGTCGCGCTCCAAACAGAGCAGCGAAGAACCCGACCTTCTCCTCCGCGGACGACCTCGCCCACACCGGACCAGGCGCCGCCTCAAACCACCCCAACTGCGCCGGACCAGGCGGGCGTGCCTCCACCGGCGACAACGCCAACAGCCGCAACAGCCGGGCATTCTCCGCCTCCAGCCGACCCACCTGCGCCCGCAGCCCGGCCAACTCCTCCTCCGCCAGACCCGCGAGCTCGCCCGCATCCTGGCCGGCACCGTCCGCCACGGCCACCAACGTAGCCCGAGTTCTAACTCCCGGTGCACGCTGCAGTCAGGCTCGCAGCGCCGAGCGCCCGAGCGCGAGTCCCGCGCGGCCGGCCGAGCGCGCGTGCCGCGCGCGCAGCGCGGATGGTCGCGCGAAGCGCGGACTGCGCCAAAGTCGGATGTTGGGTGAGGCGCCTAGCACCAGAACAGCTCGGCTTGACGTCGGCGACCGTCCGAGGCGTTCCGCGCAGCCGGTCGAGCACGTCGTAGTTCCTCGGGACCGGATCACGGCGCGAGGTCGTGCGGAAGCCCTGGTCGGACTTCACCTCCACCAGCCGCTGCCGGCCGAGCAGGTCGTCGGGTCCTCCTTCGCCGGTCCACCCGTCGATCTGTGCCGTGACGCCCGTCCGGCGGTCCCGCACCCGGTAGCTCCACTCGCTGCCGTCCGTGGCGTTGATCTCGTCGAAGATGCCGAGGATGCCGGGGTTCCCGCCAGTACCCGCTGCGCGAGCGGCGTGCTGGCTGTGGCGCTTGCTCGGTTGAAGTTCCGCAACCCGGCTCTGTCGTGGCCTCCCTGGTGCTCGTAGCGTCGTCCCAGCCGGACGTCGGCGGACGACGTACTCCAAGGGGGACTGGGATGTTCATCCAGGTGATCCAAGGTAGGACGCGAGACCCCGAGGCGCTGCACGCGGCGATCGAGCGATGGGACAAGGAGCTGAGTTCGGGAGCCATCGGTTGGCTCGGCTCCACCGGCGGCGTGACCGACGACGGTCGTTTCATCGCGCTGGCCCGCTTCGAGTCGGCCGAGGCCGCGCGCCGCAACAGTGAACGGCCGGAGCAGGACCGGTGGTGGGCCGAGACGTCCAAGGCGATCGACGGTGAAGCCACTTTCGCCGACAGCGAGGACGTCACCCTTGACCTGACCGGCGACCCCGACCGGGCCGGGTTCGTGCAGGTCATGCTGGGGCGTGGGTCCGACCCGGACCGGGCGAAGGAGTTGATGACCCAGGACTCCGACAGGTGGGCCGAGTTCCGCCCGGAGGTCCTCGGCAGTGTCGCGGTCGCTCACGAGGGCGGCGGCTACACCATGGCGATCTATTTCACCTCCGAGGCCGAGGCCCGGGAGGGCGAGCGGAAGGAGCCACCGCCCGAGATCGCCGCCCAGATGGAGGAGATGAACAAGCTCAACATCGGAGAGCCGGAGTTCTTCGACCTCAAGCAGCCCTGGCTGCACTCGCCACGCTGACCGCCTTCCGTGCCCTGCGGCCGCGGCGGGACACCCTTGATCCGAAGGTTCTCTCCGCGGGAGGCACAGCGGACGCTCCACTCGCGACTGCACCGCCTGCGACGGGAGTGGTGGCTACCTGCTGTCACCGACGCTGCCGAAGCATCCCGCGGCACTATGATGGCCGGCTCTAGCCGCGTTGATGTTCATCCGCTTCGTGACGCGAACAGCCGCCGTACGATCAGGCTTCGATTGCGCCGTCGTCCACGCAGAGAATATTTCCTTCGCTGTCCTTGAACCAGGCGGCCTTTCCCATTCCGGGGATGGACGCGACGCCGTCGTTCCATTCCACTCCGGGCATGTCATACTGCTCGAAACTGACCCCTCTGGCCTTAAGGTCGCGCACTTCGGCCCCGACATCGTCGACGTGCCATTGCGCGATGGTGTGACCCGCCTGACCGGCGAACTCGGTTTCGTAGAGGCTGAACATCGTCCCGCCGGCGGTCTTGTAGAGCAGCATCATGCCCTCGACTTCAGCCGACGGAGTGATCCCGAGCTTCTCGGCGTAGAACTCTCGCGCCCGCTTCAGATCCGCGGCGGGAATGTTCGCTGTGACCGTGCCGCTGTTCAGCATCGTTCCTCCGCTTGACAACCTCTTGCATCGACGCTCCAAGTATCGCTTGCTCGCACGCTAGACCCGGGCAGTGACCTCAACAAGAGGGTCGGGAGCCCGTTGCGAAATCGTCTTTTCGGGCAGCTTGGGACGAGTTCGCCCAGCTATGTCACCGTCGGCAGCAATGACGATGTCTCGGTCAATTACCCCCTTTTACGCCGGAGTCGTCGACAACCGGTCCACCGCCCAGGCATGCGCAGCCATCATGAAGTGTTGCGATGGCCCGTTGAGAACACCGGCACGAGCGGACGTACGGTCAGCCCGGGCGACGTGTTCGCGGCCGGCGGTCACGGCGTCCGGCTTTGCATCGGTGGGTTCGCCGCTGTCTCCGGCGACGGGCTTGCCCGCTGAGTCCCGGTCAGGCCTCGATTTGGAGGTCGCTAAGGCGGGCTCGGGGGTGATCGAGGCGTCCGCGCGGCGCATCACGGTCGACCGGGCGGCCCGGTGCGCAGGCATCGGCACTTGGTGCGGGTAGGCCGATCGGAGGCAGCCAGGCAGTTCATCGGCGCATTTTCGCAGGACGACTATACAGGGGCCGGCGGCCGGAGGACCGTCTCTCACGGGCGCGCCGAGGGGGAACTGGGGGTGATCTCGGCTGGCTGGCCGTGGTGGCCGCGGGCGCCCATAGACCAGTTGCACGCCCCTCTCTTCCGGTGCCAGGGGGCTTGATCATCGGGAGGCAGCATGCCTCGTCGCGTGTTCACTGGCGTTCTCGCGGGGGGTCTGTTCCTGCTGTTGGGCGGGACTGCCGTGGCGGCGCCACCGCAGACCGAGACGATCACCCAGAAGAACGTCGTCGAGACGTTCGTCGACGTCGTCCCATCGTGTGAGGGCGGCGGCCCGCTCTACACGATCACCACGACCAGCAACAGCATCGAGCACGTCACGGCGTTCGACGACGGCCGCGTCCACGCCACGTTCACCAGCACGGGCACCTTCGTCGCCGTGCCCCTGGATGACCCGAGCCTGCCGAGCTTCACCGGCAGGTTCACCACCTGGGGCGGGTTCAACGACACCGGGACGTCCGTCAACGGGACCTTCACGTTCAACGTGCGGGGCAAGGGCTCGGACGGCTCGTCCTTCTCCAACCATGTCACCGACCACTTCAACGCGACTCCGACCGGAGCGGAGTTCTTCTTCACGCACTGCCACGACTGATCGTGGGCGAGAGCTTCGCCGGGCAAATGGCACGGTCCGGCGGAGCCCGCTATCCCAGGCCGCTGATCGTCCACGTTGCCGGGTGCACTGGCACGTTCAACTTGGTCGTCGAGTCCGACAAGAGGAGGGGTCATGAGGGGACGTTCTGTACTACTCATCGCTGGGCTGGCCATCGCGGTCACGATGCTCGCTAGCACACCCGCTACCGCCCGACCGATCGACAAGGGCCACTTCCACGACATCTTCACCAGCGACGTCTACGACTGCGACGGCACCCCGGCCCAGGACAGCGGGGACGTCTCAGGCAACTTCGTGTTCAACCAGCGCGGCTCGTCACCGTTCCCGTACGCCCGGGAGAGCGTGCGTGGCACCGTCGTGACCACCAACCTGGCGACCGGCGGCACCTACACCAACGTGTTCACCGGCAACAGCAGGGACCACACGATCGTCGACAACGGCGACGGCACCATCACCATCACCACCTTCGCCTCCGGTGGTTCCCGCTTCTACGACCAGAACGGCAAGCTGGTGCTCAAGGATCCCGGCCAGACCCGGTTCGCCATCGACATCGACTACAACGGCACTCCTGGTGACCCCAGCGACGATGTCGAGGTCCCCGACTCGTTCCGGGTCGTGCGCTCCTCCACCGGAAACAGCGACCTCTCGGACCGCGACTTCTGTGCGGACCTGGTGGAATTCACCAGCTAGTCCTGGCTCTTCATGATCTTGGCTGGGTGTCCCGGTGCACCGCGTCACTTAGCAATGTGTTGGCTTCTCCGGTGCCCTCACATCGGCAGTGCGAGCCTCGGCCGGCCCTGATCTCGTGGAGCGGATCCTGGGACGAACAAGGTCCGCCGTCGGCGCGGAAGCAGGCAGAGTGCCGCTCACGGCAGGCCGTGCATGCCTGAGACGGCGGAGTCAGCGCGACTGACCGGCCTCCGGAGGCGGGTGCGCAGGTTCGAATCCTGCCGGGGGCACCCTGCCTGGCCTGCCCGTTCTCTGGTGACCCTACCGTCCCTGTGGACACGTGGGATGGATCGTGGGATGAGCGGCCTTACGGTGCAACCGTGCCTCCTCGTCCACGCCGGCCGCCGCGGCTACATCGAGCAGCTGCCGTCCGGCAGCTACCGGGCCGTCGTCTATGCCGGGGTGGACCCGGTGACCCAACGCCTGCGGTACCTACGCGAGACCCGGAAGACCTATGCCGAGGCGGAAGTTGAGCTGACCCGCCTGCAGCGCGAGGTCGACCAGGACAAGCACCCGAAGTCCGCGATTACGGTCGCCGAAGCGGTCGAGCAATGGATGAGCGTCGCGGAACTCGAAGAGACCACCCGCGACCGGTATGAGGACCTCATCCGGCTCTACATCCTGCCGCGGTTCGGCGGCCTCAAGATCGGCCGTCTCGACGCCGAACTGCTGGAGCGGTACTACGCCCAACTGCACCGCTGCAAGCACCTGTGCCCACGGCGGCCGCCCAAGGGTCATGTTCACCAGCTGCTGAGCACCAGCACCACGCGGAAAATTCACTACATTGCCGACTTTGAAGGACTGACGGCGGCGGCCATCGCAGCGGAGTCGGGCCCGCTACTGAACGGCGAGCAACTCAAAGACACTGCAGTTGGACCAGGCCCTCGGCACGTTGAAGGATGCTCATCAGGTCGACTTGCACGCCCGCGTTGCGAAGAAGGTCGGCAACCCGGCGTCCCGGCCAAACAAGCTCCATGAGGCGATCAGCGCCCTGGCGCTCGCCGGCCCGACACCGACGATTGTCACCACGAATTACGACGCCCACCTGTCGACGGCGGTGGAGGCACGCGGCCGCCCGCATATGGAGTACTTCGCGCCGGCGCCGCCCATGGTCGACGACTTCGACGGCATCGTCTACCTGCACGGCAAGCTTGGTCCGCACTGTGCCCCAACGCAGCGCCGGCAGCTCAACGCACCCAGGGTCGCGTGGGAGCGTCGAGCCGTTGATGGACGACCGCACGGGACACGACCGCACCAGCCGCGAGTGGAGCGTCCAGCCGGGCACCTCGACCCAACCCTGCCGGGCCGGCCGTGCCACCCAGTGAACAAGTAGCCGCGAGTCGCGCGCTCACCCGGCTCGTCGGCTCCCCCTTTCTGGTCAGCTCCTCACTGCACGACGACGGCGTCGACGTCCACGCGGCTGCGACCGGCTGTGGCCTTGTTTGTGACGACGACCTGGTGCGCTGAGGTGGAGGGGAACTCGGCCCGCCAGACCATCACCCGGTTCTGCGGGCTGGCGGCGTAGGTGTCGACGATCGTCGGGGTGCCGCCGTCGACGGAGATGCCGACCTGGCCGCGGTTGGTGTTCTTGGGCATGACCAGGGCCAGGCGTCGGGCGCCGGTGACGGTGAAGGTCATGGTGGCGCCGGACTGGGTGGTGTAGGCGGTCTTGCGACCGTCGAAGCAGAGGCAGTTCGAGGTGGACCACGAGCCGCTACGGGTGGTGCTCAGGGCGATGGGGAAGGTGTCGGGTCGGCCGAGGTTGGTGCCGTCCTCCTGCCAGACCAGGACCTGCTGGCTGGACCGAGTGGAGGTGGCGCTGCCACCGAAGTTGTCCTTCGCGATCACTTGGTAGGAGGCGTCGGTCGAGCCGCCGCCGCAGTCGCTGTCGTAGTCGCCGGCGTTGAAGCGGTACGACCGGGTGGTGACCGGCAGCTCCTGGGTTTCGGGCTCGTCGAAGGACAGCACCGTGTAGATCTGGAAGCCGGCCAGCCCGCTGCCGGTGTCACTGGCAGTCCATCGCAGTTCCATCGGGATGGCCACATGCCAGAGGTCGCAGCCGTTCGGATCGGGGTCGGTGGCGTCGATGGACGACCCGATCACGAACCGGGGCGGCTGCAGCGTCAATGCTGGGGTGGTGCCGTCGAACGGTCCCGACGGCGGGGCAGCGGTGGTGCCCGGAGCCGCGATCGAGAATCCTCCCGCAGCCAGCACAAGAGAGATGACTGCGCCACTGACGAAAGCGATCATGTTACTGGCACGCATGACTACCACTCCCTGAAGGACCGTTTGGTCGGAGGCCACCGTCGCGATTGAATGCGACTGGCCGGAGGATGGTCCGAGGACCCTGGTAGCGCGCTACTGACGAGGCTAACCATGCCGTGGCCTCCTGTCCGGGATTCCGAGCAATTCGCGTTGCCGCGGTGCTAACGTACTGAGAATCAGCCGCGGATGCCGGTCCATAGATCATCGGAATACCCGCCTAACCCTCGTTGCCGCGGATGCCAAATCACATGCTTTCCGCGCAAGTCGTGCGCGGCAGCCGACGAGGACCTCGGCCGCGCCGGCCGGTGTCGCATCAGGTGGCTGGTGTCGTCGGGGGGTACTGGCGGAAGCCGAAGGGGACGACGGTCACTGCGCCGGCGATGTTGGCAGCGACGATGCGGAGCCGGGCGTCGTACTGGTGGCGCCAGGTCCAGCGGACGGACCAGCGGTCGCCGTTACGGGTGGGGGCGGCCAGGCGGTAGGGCTCGCTGTTGAGGGTGTCGATGTAGAACCACACGTCGTGCGCGCCGCGGACGGTGGCGGCAATGGTGAGCGTCCCGGACGGCGCGGGAAGGCGGCACCACCCCTGAGCGCAGCGCAATGCCGGGTCGGTCCACACGCGATCGACTGCCGGACGGACGGTTCCCGGCTGGTCGTGAACGACCTTCAGGGGCAGCGCCTCGGTGGTGCCCCCGGGTCCGCGCGCCTGCACCAACAGGTGGGCCAGCAGCGGCTCATCCGGATAGGCCCACGGAACCGACCAGCCGTCGCGGCCGTCGCGGTCCACCCCGAGCGACCTGCGCAGAGGGGAGGTCCCGGTGCCGGTCGGCACCAGGAAGACCTCCACCGCCCGCGCACTGCTCACCTCGGCGTGGACGACGGCTGAGCCCGCTCCCGCAAGCACGCATGTGCCGGCGTCGCAGTCGGGTTCCGGGGTGATCCACACCCGACCGATCACCGGCCGCCGTGGCTGTTCGCCTTCAGATGGCCTCGGGCCTGGCGGTCGGGACGGCGCGGGAGCAGCCGCGCCGTCGGCCGGCACGGTCGGTGCCGCCGTTCCCGCCGCGTCCCCGGCAGCGCTACCGGCCGCCGCGCCGTCTCCGGAAGTGCAACCCGCGCCCAGCATCAGCAGCATCCCCATCGCCGCCGTCCACGTCCACGTCCTCGTCCTCGTCCTCGTCCTCGTCTGCATGGTGTCCCCCACCGTCGCCAGCCCCCGGTGGACCGGCCATGCAATGAGGACGCGCGGCGGGAGCCGAGGTTGCTGCCCTTCCGGGCACACCGAACGCAGCCGGCTCAGACCGACCCGCCGACAACAACTCCGCCACCGGGGCGGGACGCCGCAGAGGATGGTCCGGTCCGGCTTCTCGGCAGCCGGCCACCGCACTGCCCACTATCGGGCCGTCGCCGCGGAGCACTGTTGGAGCGGCCTCGGCGCGCCACGCCACGCCGATACCGGTAGCTCGCGGCTGCGTCGGCCGCCAACCACGTCGGCGGCACCCTTTACCACCGTCCCGGCCAACCCGGCAGCGGCCGGCGCACTGACGCCACAGCGGCGCCGCGCCGACGTTCATCCCAGCCGACAGGTTGAGCGGCATCCGGCGTCGGCGCGACCCTGACACCACCCAGCGCCGCTCAACCGCCGCATGACGCCCGGACCAACCCTAGGCAGCCGTCGCCGTCTTGCCATCACCCGCCAGTGTGCCGATGTGAGTGCATTCGGAGGGCTGGCGCGAGCACGTCGCAGCCCAAGCCAATGGGCCTCCGCTGATAGAACCGCAATTCGGAGACACCGCTGGCCCGGCAGCCGGTCGCCTGGGCCGGCATTGTCCAGCGTGCAGCCGACCCGGCCCTTTGAGGGCCGTGACCGGCGAATGGAGGACGGACCGCTGAGCCGAGCGTCGCGCAACGATGTCTTTCCGGGCACGAAGCCTCCGTCCAGGCCCGGCTGAAGTGGCAACCGTGCCACGGTGAGTTGTATGAGCACCATGGCGCAGACGGGCAACACGCCGGTCGCGATCGAGCGCAGTTCACCGTCCGGTCCCGAAGCCAGCTCCAGCACGCCGTCCGCCGCTTCCGGCGCAACCCGCTGGCCATCGGCGGCCTGGTCACCTTCGTCGGCATGCTGGTGCTTTCCTTCGCCGGGCCGCTGTTCTTCCCGTACGACTACGACGCGCAGGCACCACGCTGTCGGCCGGCCCACCGGCGGGCACCTGTTCGGCACCGATACCCTCGGCCGGGACGTGCTGCTGCTGACCATGCGCGGCATCCAGTGGTCGATGCTGATGGCGGCCGTGTTCATCATCACCGCCGGGACGATCGGCGTGCTGTACGGCGCGGTGGCCGGCTACTTCGGCGGCCGGATCGACGACGCGCTGATGCGGCTGCTCGACGTGACCTTCACACTCCCGCTGTTGGCGGTCGTCATCGTGGTAGCGGCCGCCGTCCCGAGCGCGCGCTCACCGTTCGGCGTGGCGCTGCTCATCGCGCTGCTCAACTGGATGGCGTTGTCCCGCATCGTCCGGGTCCATATCCGCTGGTGCCGCGAGCCGCGCCGTTAGGGATGCCCGTTGTAAAGCGCTCTTGGGGTGGGTGGGGCCTGATCAGTGCCGGTCGCGATGGCCGTACGCAGCGCCGATGCTGCAGGTGATCCGGGGGCTGTCGTGGGCCTGCGGCGCAGGTCGGCCTCGACGTCAACCACGCTTGCCACCCTGCTCTGCGGCGGGCAGCACGGACAGCGTCGACCGGACTGAGCGCAGGCTTGGCGACGGCGGAGGCGCGGCGGAGGCAGGCGACCCGCCCCGCACGGGGGATCGGAGCGGGCCGCTGGCGCGGCAGGATACTCCGGAGTAACCGGAATGCAAGGGCGGCCCCGCTCCCCCCGCCGAGCGGGACCGCGCCGACTCTCCATTGGCCGCACCACTGTTCACGGTGATCAAGGTGGACGGGTTCACCGGGCCTTCATGTCGCACGAGGCCGCCTCAGCCGATCCCGCCCCTTCGTCCACTCCACTCCAGCCACGTCAGGCCGTGCCCGGCCCACCATGCCTGGCCCACCGTGCCCGGCCCACCATGCCCGGCCCACCATGCCCGGTCCGGGCTGCTAACGAATTGACGACGGGGTCGACGGGTCGACGAGGCGAGCGAGGGCCGCGCTGGTCGGGTTGCGAAGGAAGTCCCGCAACGGCACGTCGGCGCCGAGCTCATCGTGGATCAGGCCGACCAGCCGGATCGCCCGCAGGGAGTCGCCGCCGGCGGCGAAGAAGTCCTCGTCGGCACCGACGTCGTCGCGGCCGAGGACCTCGGCGACCAGCTCGCGCACCCGGCCGCCCGCGGTGCCAGCGGCGGCCTGGTTCGTCCCGCCGGCTGCGGGCCGGGCGACCGCCTCCAGGGCCCGCCGGTCCAGCTTGCCGTTGCGGGTGATCGGTACCTGGTCCAGCACCGCCCACAGCGAGGGCACCATGTAGCCGGGCAGCCGTCCGGCCAAGAAATTCTGCAACTCGCCGAGGTCCGGCGCCACCCCGGCCGGCACGCAACCGGCGAGCAGCCGCTTGTCCGCGCTCCCGCTGCCGGTGACGACCACGACCGCGTCCTGCACGGAAGGGTGAGCGCACAGCGCTGCCCTGATCTCGCCGAGCTCCACCCGGTAGCCCCGCAGCTTCACCTGCTCATCCCGCCGGCCGAGGAACTGCAGCCGGCCGCGGGTGTCCAGTCGGACCAGGTCCCCCGTGCGGTAGAGCCGCTCGGCCACGTCGGGGGACGGGCTGCCGAAGGCCCGCGCCGTCTCTGCCTCGTCGCCGAGATAGCCGGCGGCCAGACCGTCGCCGGCGGCGAAGAGGTCGCCGACCGCGCCCGGCGGGAGCAGCCGCCACCGGTCGTCGAGGACGTACACCCTGGTGTTGGGGACGGGCCTGCCGATCGGCAGCGGGTCCTCGACCTCGGCCGCGGTGCGCACGGTGTGCGTGGTGGTGAAGGTCGTGTTCTCGGTTGGCCCGTAGCCGTTGGTCACCACGAGCCCGGGATGTCGGGCGAGCAGCCCGGCGACATGCGCCGGCGACACCACGTCACCGCCGGTGAGCAGCTGCCGCAGGTGGGCGAAGGATCCCGGCGCGAACTCGGCCACCAGCCGGAAGAGCCCGGAGGTGAGCCAAGCGACGGTCACTTTCCGCCGGACCAGGAAGTCGCCCAGCTCGCCGGGTGATGGCAGGCCGGCGGGATGGATCTCCAGAGCAGCCCCGGTAAGCAGCGACCCCCAGACCTCCAGTGTGGAGGCGTCGAAGGCGAGGGGCGACAGGCGCAGCACCCGCTCGTCCGGGCCGAGCCGGACGTAGTCGACCCCGTGGACCAGCCGGACGATGCCGCGGTGCGGGACGCAGACGCCCTTCGGCACCCCGGTCGAGCCCGAGGTGAAGGCCACGTACGCCACCCGCTCCGGGTCGGCGGGTCCGGCGGGCTCCATCCCTGTCCGGCCGTTCCAGGACCCGTGCCACGTCTCGACCAGTGGCACGGCCCCGAAACGGCCGGGCTCCGCCGCCGGGTCCTCCAGCGCCGCGGCAGGCTGCACCCGGTCGACGATCTGGTCGCGCACGGCGGCGGGCAGGTTGGCGTCCACGCCCACGTAGCGGCCGCCCGCCCACAGCACGCCGAGCAGCCCGACCGCCTCGGCGACGGAACGGTCCAGTCCCACCAGGACCGAGTCGCCCGGGCGGACGCCGGCATCGGCCAGCAGGCGGGCCTGTACCGACGCCGCCTCGGCCAGCTCGGCGTAGCTGAGCTGGGTGTCCCCCTCCCGTACGGCGACCGCGTCCGGCCGCTCGGCCACCTGCCGACGGAAGAGCGCCTCCACCGACGTGGCCGGGTACGGGCGGGCGGTGTCGTTGAGCCGCTCCAGCAGCGACCGGCGCGGTCCGGCGATGCACCGGACGTCCTCCAGCCGGCGGTCCGGGTCGGAGGCGAGCCCGTCGACGGCGGCGGCGTAGTCGGCCAGGAACGCCTCCGCCTCCGCCGCGGTCCACACCGCGGTCGCGTACTCCAGGTCGCCGGCGAACGCGGGGTCGCGGTCGCGGATCAGCAGCGTCAGGTCGAACTGCGAGCCGCCCCCGTGGCCCTCTTCGACCCGCACGTCCAGGTCGGCGGTGCGCAACCGACGGGGCACGAGCTGGTCGTGCATGCCGAAGGACACCTGCACCAGCGGGTGCCGGTCGATGCCGCCGCCGGCGCCGACACGGGACACGATCTCGTCGAACGGCAGCGCCCCGTGCCGCACGCCGTCGGTCACCGAGCGGTGCACCCCGCGCAGGTAGTCGGCGACCGACCGGCCGTCGTCGACGTCCACCCGGACCGGCAGCAGGTTGCCGGCCACCGCGACGAGCTCCTCCAGCTCGGCTGACGAGCGGCCGGCGAGCAGCACGCCGACCAGCAGCCGGTCGGCACCGGTGTAGCGGCGCAGCGCGAGCGCGAAGGCGCCGAGGAGGAAGGCGAAGGGCGTGATGCCGAGCTCGCGGGCGCGCCGGACGACCGCCGCGGTGGCCACCGGCCCGGCATCGAAGGGCCGCCGCGCGCCGGCCGGGTCCTGCACCTGCGGGCGGGGCCGGTCAGCGGGCAGGTCCAGCAGCGTCGGGACCCCGTCCAGCCGGCGTTCCCAGAAGTCGCCCAGCCGGTCCCACTCGCCGGTCTCCCGCAGCCGGCGCTGGGCTCGCAGCAGGCCCTCCATCCGGGCCGGCGGGCCGAGGTCGGGCTCCCCGCCGGCGGCGTAGGCCGCATACCGGTCGAGGATCTCGCGCAGCACCAGACCGATCGCCCAGCCGTCGAGCA
>CAWKIV010000016.1:0-31250 GCA_963849885.1 uncultured Actinomycetota bacterium
TCGGCCGCCGCCACCGGCAGCTCGTTGAACTCCGCCAGGCTCCCCACCCGGCGCACGCTACCGGGTCAGCCCGCGGCCGCCCGCGCCTGCTTCGCCCGCGCCTTCTTCTTCTTCTTCTTCTTCTTCGGCGCGCTGCCGTCCGGCACCACGGCCGCGTGGTCGGGCACGTAGGTCTGCATCTCCCGCGGCGTGCGCGGTAGCCGGAGGAGGCCGGGGCGGCAGGTAGCGCCGGTCGCGGCACCTTCGCGTACGGGATGGTCGACAGCAGGTGGGTGATCATGTTGATCCGGGCCCGCCGCTTGTCGTCCGCCTCGACCACGTACCAGGGCGCCTCGGGGATGTCGGTGTGCACGAACATCTCGTCCTTGGCCCGGGAGTAGTCCTCCCACCGGGTGATCGACTCCAGGTCCATCGGGGAGAGCTTCCACCGCCGCATCGGATCGTCGAGCCGGGAGCGCGAACCGCCTCTCCTGCTCGGCGTCGCTGACCGAGAACCAGTACTTGCGCAGCAGGATGCCGTCCTCGACGAGCAGCCGCTCGAAGATCGGGCACTGCTGGAGGAACCGCTTGTGCTCCTCCCGGGTGCAGAAGCCCATCACCCGTTCGACCCCGGCGCGGTTGTACCAGGTGCGGTCGAACAGCACGATCTCGCCCGCTGCCGGCAGGTGCTCGACGTAGCGCTGGAAGTACCACTGGGTGCGCTGCCGTTCGGTGGGCGCCGGCAGCGCCACGATCCGCGCGACGCGGGGGTTCAGGAACTCGGTGACCCGCTTGATCGTGCGCCCTTGCCGGCCGCGTCCCGGCCCTCGAAGACGACCACCACCCGAGCGCCTCGATGCCGCACCCACTCCTGCATGCTTCACCAGTTCGGCCTGCAGCCGGGCAGCTCCGCCTCGTACACCCCACGGCAGCCGCTCGGGCGGCTCCAGTCGGCGCCATTCAGCACCTCTCGACATCCTTGCTTGCGGTCCCCCATGGTCGCATCCGCCGGCCGGCGCGCCACGATGGCGGGTGCTGCCCGATCCGTGCTGCCGACCTGACCGGCAGCTGGCCGCTCACCGTCGGGACCGGCCTGCCACGATGAGCGTGCTGCCCGAGTCCGTGCTCGCCGACCTCGACCGGCAGCTGACCGCATCCACCGTGGGGACCGGCCTGCCACGATGGGCGGGTGCTGCCCGAGTCCGTGCTGGCCGACCTCGATCGGCGGCTGACCGCTTCGGACGCGGCCCGGGCGGCGGCGTACCCGGGTGAGCCGGCCGGGCGGCAGCCGGTCCACACCGTGTACGTCCCGGCCGACCGGGTGCGGCCGGGCGTCGCCGCGGAGTGGGGGGCGGCCGCGCTGGCCTCGGTCGACGGGTCGACCTGCCCGCGCTGACCGGGCTGGACCCCGCGGTGATGCCGCGGGTGCTGGCCAAGCTGGCCCGCGAGCCGGTCGAGGACCTGCGGGTGGACGCCGAGGACGGCTACCGCGGCACCGACGAGGACGCCGACGTCGTCGCCGCCGCCCGGGCCCTCGCCGACGCGCCGGCGTTCGTCGGGATCCGGGCCAAGTCGCTGGAGCCGGCCACCCGGCGACGCGGGGTCCGGTCGCTGGACCTGTTCCTCGGCGCGCTGCCGCGGCGGCCGGACGAGGTGCTGGTCACGCTGCCCAAGGTGACCGACGTCGCCCAGGTCACCGCGATGGTCGGCCTGCTGGCCGCGTTGGAGGACGCGCACGGGCACCGGCTCGGCCTGGAGCTGCAGGTGGAGACCCCGCAGGCGGTGCTCGGCCCGGGCGGCGCGGCGACCGCGGCGGCCATGGTGCACGCCGCCGCCGGCCGGTGCCGCGGCCTGCACTACGGGACGTACGACTACAGCGCCGCGCTCGGCATCGCCGCCGCCCACCAGGCGTCCGACCACCCGGCGGCCGACCACGCCAAGGCGGTCATGCAGGTCGCGGTGGCCGGCACCGGCGCCCGGGCGGTGGACGGCTCGTCCAACCTGCTGCCGGTCGGCGCGGACCGGGACGCGGCCTGGCGCCGGCACGCCGAGCTGGTCACCCGGGCGCTGCGGCGCGGCTTCTACCAGGGCTGGGACCTGCACCCGGCCCAGCTGCCGACCCGCTACCTGGCGGTCTACTGCTTCTTCCGGGAGGCGGCGCCGGCCGCGCTGGACCGGCTGACGGCATACCTGGCCGGCGCCGGCGGGGCCGTGCTGGACGAGCCGGCGACCGCCCGGGCCCTGGCCACGGTGCTGGTCCGGGCGGTGGACTGCGGCGCGCTCGACGCCGCCGAGCTCGGTGGCCTGGACCCGGCCGCCCTGGACCGGCTCGCCGGCCGCGCCGGCGGCCGGGCCGCGGTGGCCCGGTGACCGGCCCGGACCTGGTCGTGCGGGCCCGGCGGGTGGTCACCCCGGACGGGGACGGGCCGGCCGCGGTCGCGGTGCGCGGCGGGCGGATCGCGGCCGTCGGACCGTACGAGGACGTCCCGGCCGGCGCGGTGACCCTGGAGGACGACCTCGTCCTGCTGCCCGGGCTGGTCGACTCGCACGTGCACGTGAACGAGCCGGGCCGGACCGGGTGGGAGGGCTTCGCGACCGCCACCGCGGCCGCCGCGGCCGGCGGCATCACCACGATCGTCGACATGCCGCTGAACAGCCTGCCGCCGACCACCGACCCGGCCGCGCTGGCGGCCAAGCGGGCCGCCGCGGCCGGGCAGGTGCACGTGGACGTCGCGTTCTGGGGCGGCGCGGTGCCGGCCAGCCTGGGCGGGCTGCGCGCGCTGCACGAGGCCGGCGTGGTCGGGGTGAAGTGCTTCCTGCTCGACTCCGGGGTGCCGGAGTTCCCCCCGCTGGACCCGGGGCAGCTGCGGGCGGCGCTGGCCGAGGTGGCCGCGTACGACGGGCTGCTGATCGCGCACGCCGAGGACCCGGCGACCATCGCGGCCGCGCCGCCGCCGACCGGGCCGGACTACCGGGGCTTCCTGCGGTCCCGCCCGCCGGAGGCGGAGACCCGCGCGGTGGCCACGCTGATCGACGCGGCCCGGGCCACCGGCGCGCGGGTGCACGTGGTGCACGTGTCCGCCGCGTCCGTGCTGCCGCTGCTGGCAGCGGCGGTCACGGACGGGGTGCGGATCACCGCGGAGACCTGCCCGCACTACCTGACCCTGGCCGCCGAGGACGTGCCGGCCGGCGCCACCGCGGCGAAGTGCTGCCCGCCGGTGCGCGGCCGGGCCAACCGGGAGGCGCTGTGGGCCGGGCTGCGCGCCGGCACGCTGAGCTGCGTGGTCTCCGACCACTCGCCCAGCCCACCGGAGCTCAAGCACCTGGACACCGGCGACTTCGGCGCGGCCTGGGGCGGGATCGCCTCGCTGCAGCTGGCGCTGCCGCTGGTGTGGACGGGCGCCCGGCGGCGGGGGCATACGCTGCCCGACGTGGTGCGGTGGATGGCGGCGGGACCGGCCCGGCTGGCCGGGCTGGCCGGCAAGGGCCGGATCGCGGTGGGCGCGGACGCGGACCTGGTCGCGTTCGCGCCGGCGGAGACCTTCGTGGTCGACCCGGCCCGGCTGCGGCACCGGCACCCGGTGAGCCCGTACGGGGGGCGCACGCTGCACGGCGTCGTCCGCACCACCTGGTTGCGCGGCGTGCCGACCGGTCTCGAGCCGAGAGGGGTGTTGCGGTGAGCTTCGACCGGCTGCCTGACCTGGCCTCCCGGGCGGTCGGCGGGGCCGCGGTGGCCGCCAGCGACGAGTCCTTCGCCGAGCGGGAAAACCTGCTCCGCCCGGGGCCGCCGGAGCGGCACGACGAGTTCGGGCACAAGGGCAAGGTGTACGACGGCTGGGAGACCCGCCGCCGCCGGGAGCCCGGCACGGACTGGGTGATCGTCCGGCTCGGCGTGCCCGGGCTGGTGCACGGCGTGGTGGTGGACACCAGCTTCTTCACCGGCAACTACCCGCCCCGGGCGGCGCTGCACGGGCTGGCCGCGGAGGGCCACCCGTCCGCGGCCGAGCTGGTCGCGGCCGACTGGACCCCGCTGCTGCCTGCGGTCCCGCTGGCCGGCGACACCCGCAACGAGTTCGCGGTCGAGTGCGGGCAGCGCTTCACGCACGTCCGGCTCACCATCGACCCGGACGGCGGGGTGGCCCGGCTGCGGGTGCACGGCGTCCCGGTGCCCGACCCGCGGCCGCTGGACGCCGGGCCGTTCGACCTGGCCGCGCTGGAGAACGGCGGGCTGCTGACCGGCTGCAGCAACGAGTTCTACGGCCGCCCGGTGCAGCTGATCTCCCCCGGGCTGGCCCGCGACATGGGCGAGGGCTGGGAGACCGCGCGCCGCCGGGACGACGGCAACGACTGGGTCGCGGTGCGGCTGGCCACCACCGGGGTGGTCCGGCTGGCCGAGCTGGACACCAGCTGGTTCCTGCACAACGCGCCCGGCGCGGCCCGGCTGACCGGCTGTCCGGACGGCGCCGACCCGAACGACCCGGCCGGCTGGGTCGAGCTGCTCCCCCGGACCCCGCTGCAGCCGGACACCCGGCACCGCTTCGTGCTGCCGGCCGGGCCGGCGGTGACCGACGTGCGGCTGGACGCCTACCCGGACGGCGGGATGGCCCGGCTGCGGCTGTGGGGGGTGCCGACGGCGGAGGGCCGGTCCCGGCTCGGCCGGACCTGGTTCGACACCCTCCCCGCCGCCACCGCGGTCGAGGTGCTGCGCGCCGCCGGCGTCCCGGCCGCCGACGCGACCGCCGCCGTCGACGCCCGCCCCACCCTCGGCGCCGGCCCGCTCCCCCCGCCCGTCGCCGCGCTGGTCGACGGCCCGCCGGCCTGACCCCGACTGACCACCTCCCGCGATTCCTCCGGACCTGTCCGGCCCAGCGGCGGGCGTCGCGGCAGAATGCCGGGATGACCGAACCGGAGCAGGCGGACCTGGTCGTCGTGGGAGCCGAGCACGTCGCGACGGTGGATGCCGGGCGGCGGGAGATCAGCGGCGGCTGGGTGGCGGTGACCGGCGGCGTGGTGAGCGCGCTCGGCGGGCCCGGCGAGGAGCCGCCGCCGGCCCGCCGGACGCTGCGGGCGGACGGCTGCCTGGTCACCCCGGGCCTGGTCAACACCCACCACCACCTCTACCAGAACCTGACCCGGGCGTACGCGCCCGCCCTGGCCGGCAGCCTGTTCGACTGGCTGACCACGCTCTATCCACTGTGGACCAGACTGGACGAGGAGGCCGCGTACGTCTCCGCGTACGTCGGGCTGACCGAGCTGGCCCTGGGCGGCTGCACCACCTCCACCGACCACCTGTACGTGCACCCGCGCGGGGCCGGCGACCTCATCTCGGCCGAGATCGCCGCCGCCACCGAGCTGGGCATGCGCTTCCACCCGACCCGCGGCTCGATGTCGCTGTCGGTCAAGGACGGCGGGCTGCCGCCGGACGAGGTGGTGCAGGACGAGGACGAGATCCTGGCCGACTCCGAGCGGCTGGTCGGCCGGCACCACGACCGCTCCCCCACCGCGATGGTGCGGATCGCGCTGGCCCCGTGCTCGCCGTTCTCGGTCACCGCCGAGCTGATGCGGGCCACCGCCGAGCTGGCCGAGCGGCTCGACGTCCGGCTGCACACCCACCTGGCCGAGGACCTGGACGAGGACGACTTCTGCCTGGCCACCTTCGGGCGGCGGCCGGTGGAGCACTTCGAGGAGGTCGGCTGGGGCACCGACCGGTCCTGGGTGGCGCACTGCATCCAGCCCAACCCGGCCGAGGTCGCCCGGCTCGGCGGCTGGGGCACCGGGGTGGCGCACTGCCCGAGCAGCAACCTGATCCTCGGCGCCGGGCTGGCCCCGGTGCGGGAGCTGCGGGAGGCCGGCGCGCCGGTCGGGCTGGGCTGCGACGGCTCGGCGTCCGCGGACTCGGCGTCGCTGTGGCTGGAGGCACGGACCGCGATGCTGCTGGGCAAGCTGCGGCACGGGCCGGGCTCCACGTCGGCCCGGGACGCGCTGGAGATCGCCACCCGGGGCGGCGCCGGCTGCCTCGGCCGCACCGGCGAGATCGGCGAGCTGTCCGTCGGCGCCTGCGCCGACCTCGCGGTCTGGCCGCTGACCGGCGTCCCGTACGCGGGGGCGCTGTCCGACCCGGTCGAGGCCTGGCTGCGCTGCGGGCCGACCGCCGCCCGGCACACCGTGGTCGGCGGCGAGCCGGTCGTCCTCGACGGCGCCCCCGTCCACCCCGGCCTCGACGAGATGCTGGCCCGGCACCGGGCGGTGTCGGCCCGCGTCCAGGCGGGCTAGGAGCTGCCGGTGGCGCGGTGCAGCTTGAGGGCGAGCTGGACCTCCAGGGCCCGCTCGGGGGTGTTCCAGTCCTCGCCGAGCAGCCGGCCGATCCGCTCCAGCCGCTGGGCCACCGTGTTCACGTGCACGTGCAGCACCTCGCGGGTGCGGGCCAGGCTGCCGCCGTGCGCGAAATACTGCTCCAGGGTGGCCAGCAGCTCGGTGCCCCGCCGGGCGTCGTAGTCCAGCAGCGGGCCGAGCGTGCGCCGGACGAAGCCGCCGGCGTCCCGGCTCTCGCCCAGCACCAGGCCGAGGAAGCCGAGGTCGGACATCGCCCCGCCGGTGCCGCGCCGGCCCAGCGCGAGCATCGCCTCCAGGCAGTGCTCGGCCTCCGCGTGCGCGGTCGCGACCCCCTCCGGGCCCCGGCCGGGGCCGCCGGCGCCGGCGGTGACCGGGCCGCCGAGCCCGTGCTCCAGGGCCTGCGCCACCGCCCGCGCGGCCACCGCCGGGTCGGGCTGCGGCAGCATCAGCAGCACCCGGCCGGAGTGCGAGCCGGCCAGCCCCTTGCGCTCCGCGGCCAGCATGGTCGCGTACGAGGCGACCCGCTGCCGGGGCAGGTCGCCGGCGTCCACGACCACCACCGTGTGCGGCCCGTCCAGGTCGACGCCGAGCCGGCGGGCCCGCTCGCGCAGGCCGTCCGGGTCGCGGCGGGGCGCGGCCAGCAGGTCGCCGAGCAGCTCGCCGCGGACCCGCTCCTCGGCGTCCGCGGCGGACCGGCGGAACAGCAGCAGCAGCGCGGTGACCAGCGCGGCCCGCTCCAGGATGCGCTGGTCCGCGCCGGCCAGCTCGGGCACCCCGGACAGCACCAGCGCGCCGAGCTGCTCGGGGCCGGCGGCCACCGCGGCGACCATGCAGTCGCCGGCCCGCACCGCCCGGCCGGAGGCCCGGGACGCGGTCACCGTGTCGGCCAGCGTGGCCGGGTCGGGGCAGCCGGCCGCCGCCCGGGCCGCGGCCCCGTCCCCGGCGCCGGTCGCGGCCAGCACCCGGCCGCTGGTGTCCAGCACCAGCAGCGCGCCGCCGAGCACGTCGCTGACCGCGGCGGCCACGTCCTCCACGCCGCCGCCGCGCAGCACCAGGTCGGCCAGCCGGTCGTGCGCGGCCGCGGCCCGCTCCACCGACTCGCTGTGCGCCCGGACCAGCTGGTTGGCGGTGGCCAGCTCGTCCAGCGCGGCCCGGGTCTCGTGCAGCAGCCGGGCGTTGTCGATGGCCACCGCGGCGTGCGCGGCCAGCGACGCGAGCAGCGTCACCTCGTCCCGGGCGAACGGCCGCTCGCTGCGGTTGGCGGCCATCAGCACCCCGATCACGGTCGAGCCGAGCCGGAGCGGGACGCCGAGGATGGCGATCAGCCCCTCGTCCCGGACCGCCCGGTCGATCTCCGAGGTGTGCTGGAACTGGGCGTCCGCCGGGTAGTTGGGCGTCGAGTACGGCGTCGCGGTCTGCGCCACCAGCCCGCCCAGCCCGGCCCCGAGCGGCAGCCGCAGCCGCTGGAAGCTGGCCGCCACGCTGCCGTCGGTGACCCGCATGTAGGTGTCGCCGACGTCCGGGTCCTTCAGCGTCAGGTACGCCACGTCGGTGCCGAGCAGGCGGCGGGCCCGCCGGACGATGGCCTGCAGCACCGCGTCCAGGTCCTGCAGCGCGGCGATCTCGCCGGCGGTGTCGAACAGCGCGACCAGCTGCGCCTCCCGCCGCCGGCGCCGCTCCAGGGTGGCCCGCACCTGCAGCGCGTCCCGCTTGGCCCGCTCCAGCTCGTCGATCTCGTCCGCCGGCGCCCGGCGGGCCCGGGCCTCCACCAGCGGCCGCTCGTACTCGACCACGGCGGCGTCGCGGGCCAGCAGCTCGAGGAAGACGGCGGCGCCCATGTCCGCCATCTTCGTCCCGTCGGCCGTCCCGTCGACCCGAGCCACCGACATCCTGGCGCCCTCCGGGGTCAGCGGGCGGTCCAGCCGCCGTCGAGCACGAACGACGAGCCGGTCACGAACGAGGCGGCCGGCGAGCACAGGTAGGCGACCGCCTCGGCCACCTCGTCCGGCTCGATCAGCCGCTTGAGCGCGGCCGGCTCCAGCATCACCCGCTGCACCACCTCGTCCGCGGACAGCCCGTGCGCCGTCGCCTGGGCGTCGATCTGCCGCTCCACCAGCGGCGTCCGCACGTACGCCGGGTTGACGCAGTTGGAGGTGACGCCGTGCTCGGCGCCCTCCAGCGCGACCACCTTGGACAGCCCCTCCAGCCCGTGCTTGGCCGCCACGTACGCCGACTTGTACGGCGACGCGCGCAGCCCGTGCACCGAGGAGATGTTGACCACCCGGCCCCAGCCCTGCGCGTACATGTGCGGGAGGACCGCCCGCAGCAGCCGGAACGGGGCCTCCAGCATCACCCGCAGGATCAGCGAGAAGCGCTCCGGCGGGAAGTCCGGCACCGGCGCCACGTGCTGCAGGCCGGCGTTGTTGACCAGCACGTCGGCGGCCAGCGACAGCCCGTCCACCGCGTCCAGGTCGGACAGGTCGAGCTGCACCGCCTCGCCGCGGACCTCGGTGGCGACCTCCTTGGCGGCGTCGCCGTCCAGGTCGAGGACCACCACCCGGGCGCCGGCCGCGGCCAGCCGGCGGGCGCAGGCCCGGCCGATGCCGCTGGCCCCGCCGGTGACCACCGCGGTCCGGCCGCGGAGGTCGGCGGCGGCGTCCATGCCCGGACCGTAACCAGCGGCCCGGCCGTTGGGCATGGGTGTCGCGGACACATCGGGTGTCATGTCGGTGTGTCCTCAGCAGGTGTTCACGACGTCACCGGACGGGCGCGGGATCGTCCGGCTCGGCGGCGGCGCGGTGCCGCGGTCCACCCACGCCTCCAGCGCGCCGAACGCGTCCCGGTAGCACGGCAGCAGCGGGCGGGTGACCTGCGGCATCAGGTCGTACAGGCTGTCCACGTGGTTGGCGTCCTCGACCACGTAGTAGCGGTGCAGCCGGCCGCGGCCCTGGCCGGCGATCAGCCGGGTGTAGACGTCCGAGTGCAGCTCGCGCGGCAGCAGGGTGTCCTTGGTGCCGTGCAGGGTGAGCATCGGCTTGCCGATCCGGCCGGTCAGCGACACCCGGGCCACCGCCTGCTTCACCTCGGCCGGGCGGCTCGCGTAGTCGTAGTCGGCGTCGCAGTTCGGCGTGCCGCTGGCGCAGAACGGGACGCCGGCCAGCAGGTCGCCGTCGTAGGTCGGGTCGAACTCCTCCCGGTAGATCCGCTGGGTGAGGTCCCAGTAGACCTGGTAGTGGAACGGCCACAGCGGCTCCGAGCCGGGCGAGAAGCCGGCCGCCAGCATCGCCTGCCGGGCGCTGTCGTCGCCGGCGGCGTACTTCGGGTACTCCCGCAGGGCGGTCGGCAGGTAGGTGAACAGGTTGGGCCCCTCGGCCCGGAACAGCGTGCCCTCCCAGTCGACGCCGCCGTCGTACAGCCAGGGCACGTTCTCCAGCTGCCAGCGGGTCAGGTAGCCGCCGTTGGACAGGCCGGTCACGTACGTCCGGCGGGGCAGCTTGCCGTAGCGCAGGGTCACCGCCGCCTTGGCCGCGACGGCGAGCTGGGTCATCCGCAGGTTCCACTCCATGACCGCGTCGCCGGGCTTGCGGCCGTCGGTGTAGAACGCCGCCCCGGTGTTGCCCTTGTCGGTGGCCGCGAACGCGTAGCCGCGGGCCAGCACCCAGTCGGAGATGGCCAGGTCGTTCGCGTACTGCCGGCGGACGCCGGGGGCGCCGGTGATGACCAGCCCGCCGTTCCACCGCTCCGGCAGCCGCAGCACGAACTGGGAGTCGTGGTTCCACCCGCGGTGGGTGTTGGACGTCGAGGTGTCCGGGAAGTAGCCGTCCACCTGGATGCCGGGCACGCCGGTCGGGTTGGCCGTGCCGGCGGCGGTCAGGCCCGCGTAGTCGCCCGGCACGGTGTGGCCGGAGGCCACCGTCCCGGCCGTGGTCAGGTCGGCCAGGCAGGCCTTCTCCTGCCGCTCGGCGCCGGGCACCCAGGCCCGGGCCAGGCCGGCGCAGCTCGCGGCCGCGCCGGTCGCCGGGGCCGCCTGCGCCGTCGTCGCGGGCACCGCCGTCACCGCCAGCGCGCCGGCGACCGCGAGCGCCCCTGTACGGAACCGTCCAAGCCTCATTGCTCGCCTCCGGGTCTGGGGTGGGGCCGGACTCCGATGCTGGCCGGGGGCGGCGCCGGCGAAAACGTCCGCATCCCCCACAACCGGCGCCGGCCGGATGTTTCCGGCCCACTCCTGCCAAGGCACTCGCGCGAGGCCGGATCGTGATGCACCATCGGCGGGACGGTCCAACGACGGTCGGCGGGAGGCGCGCGGGTGGTTCGCAGCGACGGAAGGCGCCGGCCGGTCGCCTGGGCGCTCGTCCGCCGACTCACCGCCGCCGGCGCCGTCGTCGCGGTCGCGGTGCTCTCCACCGGTGGGGCGGCCGCGCCGCCGGCCACGCTGACCTCCGCGCTGATCGCCCCGGAGGGCGCCGGGCTGTCCGACTGGCCCGGCTGGACCGTCCGCGACCCGGCCGAGCAGCAGCTGGCGCTGGCCACGCTGCTGCTGCGCGAGCGACAAGCCGTCGTGGTGCCCGCCGCGGTGCCGGCGCCGTCGACCACCGCGCCGGCGCCACCCGCTCCCCCGCCGGCCCCGCCCGCCGGCCCGGCGCCCACGCTGCCCCGCGACGGGACCGTGCTCGTCGGTCCGGAGGCGGTCGCGACCGCGCTGAAGTACGCGCTGGCCCAGCTCGGCAAGCCGTACGTGTGGGGCGCGGAGGGGCCGGACACCTACGACTGCTCCGGGCTGACCATGAGCGCGTACGCGGCCGCCGGGGTGCTGCTGCCGCGCACCTCGGTGCTGCAGGCGCAGGTGGGCAGCCCGGTCGGGCTGGCCGACCTGCTGCCGGGCGACCTGGTCTTCTGGGCCTACTTCCCGTCGGACCTGTCGACGGTGCACCACGTGGCGCTCTACCTGGGCGGCGGGATGGTGGTGCACGCACCGCAGGCCGGCGACGTGGTGCGGGTGGCGCCGCTGTGGCTGTCCGGGTATGCGGGGGCGGTGCGGGTGGCCGGCGGGCCGGCGACCGCGACGCTGCCGAGCCCGCCGCCGGGCGGCGTCGACCCGACGACGCTGCCGCCAGGGACGGTGCCGCCGGGGATGGTGCCGCCGGGGACGGTGCCGCCGGGGACGGTGCCGCCAGGGACGGTGCCGCCAGCGGGCACGACGACGCCCGGCACGACGCCGCCTGGGACTACCCCGCCAGGCACGACCTTGCCGGGGACCACTCCGCCGGGCACGACGCCACCCGGGACCACGCCGCCAGGGACCACGCCACCGGGAACGACGCCGCCGCCGACCACACCGGCGCCGACCACACCGGCGCCGACCACACCGGCGCCCAGCCCGACGGGCACGATGCCGCCCAGCACGCCGCCGGAGACGACGCCGCCGGCCACGCCGGAGAGCACCACGCCGGCCCCGACCGAGCCGCCGCCCACGACGCCGCCGCCCACCACCCCGCCGCCCACGCACCCCGCCGCCCACGACCCCGCCGCCCACGACCACCGCCACGCCCGCCGACCACGCCACCGCCGACCACGCCACCGCCCACGCCGGCCGCGACCACGCCGGAGAGCGAGACCCCGACGCCCACCCCGACCAGCACCCCCTGAGCCCGCCGCCGGCCCGGGCCCACGGGGCCCGACCGCGTCGCCGCCCGGCGGCGCGGGCCGCGGCGATCAGGCCGGGACGCAGGCCTGCACGCCGCCCTGGGCGCCGCGGCTGAAGCTGGCGGTCCGCTCGCGGGCGTCGCCGTGGTCGCTCTCCTTGGTCCACGGGAAGTCGTCCGCCACCGCCTGCAGGGTGGCCGCCAGCTCGTCGGTGTCGCCGGGCTCGATCTCCACCAGCCCGCGCTCGGCCGCGCCGAAGATGGTCGCCCCGGCCAGGCAGTCCGCCTGCAGCTCGGCCTGGACCGACACCTGGTCGCGCTGCAGCCGGGCCTGGATGGCGTGCGCCCACTCGTGCGCGATGATCAGGTAGACCCAGGCGTCGCCGATCTGCTCGTACCCGGCGGCCATCAGGTTCTCGTCCCAGGCGAGGAAGTCCTCCGCCGGGCAGTAGAACGCGTTGAAGGGCACCGACGGCTCCCCGCCGCAGCTCGGACCGTCCTCGCCCTGGTAGGCGCCCTTCACCTCCGGCGACCGGTACGACCGGCCGAAGACCTCCGGGAACTCCTCCCGCCAGAAGGCGTCGGTGACCGCCACCGCGGACCGCTCGTCCCCGGCCAGCGAGTCGCGGTCCACCTCGTCGATCGGCGCGGTGGTGCCGCCGTCGTCCCCGCCGCCGGTCTCGATGCTCACGCCGCAGCCGGCCAGCAGCACGGACAGGAGCAGGGCGGCGAGAAGCGCGGCACGGGCACGGGCGGGCATCGGACCTCCGGGACGGTTCGGTGTCGCTCTGCTTCTACCCGACCGGCCGCCGGTTTCCATCCGCCTCATGAGGCGATCCCTCCCGGCCGCGGACGATCACCGGCGACACGCGGCGCCGACACGCCGCGCCGCCCAGATCCGCGGTGGGTGCGGACCCCGCGCTCAGAGCGCGGCGCCGACCACGCCGTACGCGGTCAGCAGGTGGGCCAGCTGCTGCAGGTCGGCGACCGAGCCGAACGGGTTGCGGCCGCCCAGGCCGAGGCGGCGCATGAGCTCCAGGTAGTAGCCCTCGGTCTGGTTGCCCCAGTCGCCGTCGAGCGCGATCGGGACGCCCAGGAACGCCTTGCAGGTGTACTGCACCAGCCAGGCGTCCCAGCTGCGGCCCCAGTGGGACAGCAGCAGCGAAGCCGAGCCGTTCTTGAAGCGGCCCAGGTGGACGTGGTTGGCGTGGACCGCGCCGGTGCCCACGATGCCGACCTCCGGCAGGTGCTTGCGCCCGGACCAGGCCAGCGCGGCGTACTGCCGGTTGGCGACCGCGCCGGCGTAGCCGTGGTGCGAGTAGTTGCAGTCCACGAAGCCGCCGTCGGAGTGGTAGACCGCGGTCAGGTCGAAGGCGTTGCCGGTCTGGTGGTTGCTGCCGGGCTTGTTCACCGTCACCCCGGCGCAGCCGACGAACCACAGCCCCACCGTCCCGGCGGTCTGCCAGCGCAGGATCGAGTGGTACGTCTCGATCCAGCTGTCGCAGATCAGGTGGAACCAGTCGTCGTAGGCGAAGGCCCGCTCGCCGCTGTGCGTGCCGATGCTGCCGCCGCCGTACGGGGCGAAGCCGGTGCGCAGCGTCGTCGGCACGGCGTAGCCCCCGGTGCCGATCCGGCTGTACGACCCGGCGTGGGCGGTGCCGGTCAGACCGGCGCCGAGCACGGCGGTGCCGGCCAGGACGGCGCCGCCCCGCAGCAGCGTCCGCCGGCTGAGCTCCGGTCCGAGGGGGTGGTCAGGCAGCATCGACGCCTCCCATAATCGCCCGAACAGTCTCACCAAAGCATGATTCGGACCTCTCGCTCTGTCCAGGCCGGCCGGCCGGGAACAACCGGCCACCGCGGTCGGTCGAGGACTGGCGGGACCTCGACGAGGAGGACGGTGAGCGCCGATGAGCCGCCGCGGCTGGGTGCTGTTCGTCGCGATGGCGGTGATCTGGGGCATCCCGTACCTGCTGATCAAGGTGGCGGTGGACGAGATCTCGCCGGCCACCCTGGTGCTGGCCCGGACCGTGCTGGCCGCCCTGCTGCTGCTGCCGGTCGCGCTGGCCCGCGGGCTGGTCCGGCCGCTGCTGCCGCGGTGGCGGCCGCTGCTGCTCTACACCGCGGTGGAGATCTGCGTGCCGTGGCTGCTGCTGGGCTACGCCGAGCAGCGGCTGTCCAGCTCGCTGGCCGGCCTGCTGGTGGCCGGCGTCCCGCTGGTCGGCGCGCTGCTGGCCCGGTTCGGCCCGGACCGGGAGCGGCTCGGCGGGCGGCGGCTGCTCGGCCTGCTGGTCGGGGTGGCCGGGGTGGCCGCGCTGGTCGGCTTCGAGGTCGGCACCGGGGACGCCCGTGCGGTCGTCGCGATCACCGTGGTGGTGTTCTGCTACGCGCTCGGCCCGTTCGTGCTCGCCCGCACGCTGGCCGACCTGCCCGCGCTCGGCGTGGTCGCGGTGTCGCTGGCGGTCTCCGCGGTCGTCTACGTGCCGGCCGGGGTGCTGCAGGCGCCGGCGGCCTGGCCGTCCGCGCAGGCCATGCTGGCCGTGCTGGTGCTCGCGGTGCTCTGCACGGCGGTCGCGTTCCTGGTCTTCTTCGCGCTGATCGCCGAGGTGGGCGCGGCCCGCTCGACGGTGATCACGTACGTCAACCCGGCCGTCGCCGTCCTGCTCGGGGTGCTGATCCTGGACGAGTCCTTCACCGTCGCGACGGCGGTGGGCTTCGCGCTGATCCTGCTCGGCTCGGTGCTGGCCACCTCCCGCCCGCCGGCGGTCCCGGCCCCGGCCGGCGCGGAGGTCGACTGCGCCGACCTCCCCCGCACCGCCGCCACCCCCTAGCTCAATTGCGCCAGGCGCGCCCGTCGCGCTCGATGAGGCGGTCGGCCTCGTCCGGCCCCCAGGACCCGGCCTCGTACGTGGGGATCCGCTTGGCGTCGTCGGCCCAGTGCTCGATGACCGGGTCGACGATCCGCCAGCACTGCCGGACCTCGTCCGCCCGGATGAACAGCGTCGGGTCGCCGAGCAGCGCGTCCAGCAGCAGCCGCTCGTACGCCTCCGGCGACTCCTCCGGGAACGACTCGCCGTAGGAGAACTCCATCGACGCGGACCGGACCCGGAAGCTGTGCCCGGGCACCTTGGCGCCGAAGCGCAGCGTGATCCCCTCGTCCGGCTGGATCCGCAGCACCAGCGCGTCCGCGTCCAGCTCGGAGGCCTGGCCGGCGGCGATCGGCAGGTGCGGCGGCCGCTGGAACTGCAGCGCCACCTCGGTCACCCGCTGCGGCAGCCGCTTGCCGGTGCGCAGGTAGAACGGCACCCCGGCCCAGCGCCAGTTGTCCACCTCCAGCCGGAGCGCCGCGTACGTCTCCGTGCGGGACAGCGGGTCCACGCCGGGCTCGTCCCGGTAGCCGGGCATCAGCTCGTCCCGGGTGCCGCCGCGGGTGTACTGCCCGCGCACCGCGATCCGGTCGGTGTCCGCGGTGGTCGGCAGCCGGATCGCCTGCAGCAGCTTGACCTTCTCGTTGCGGACCGCCTCGGCCGTGAACGACGTCGGCGGCTCCATCAGCGCCAGCGCCAGCACCTGGAGCACGTGATTCTGCAGGATGTCCCGGGTCGCCCCGGCGCTCTCGTAGAAGCTGCCGCGGGTGCCGACGCCGAGCGTCTCGGCCACCGTGATCTGCACGTGGTCGACCCAGGTCCGGTTCCAGATCGGCTCGAAGACCGCGTTGGCGAAGCGCAGCGCCAGCACGTTCTGCACCGTGTCCTTGCCCAGGTAGTGGTCGATCCGGAAGACCTGCTGCTCGTCGAAGGCGGCGTGCACGGTCCGGTCCAGCTGCTGGGCGCTGCGCTCGTCGGCCCCGTACGGCTTCTCGATGACCACCCGGGCCACCCCGCCGCGGACCCGGTTGAGCCCGGCCCCGCCGAGCCCGGTGACGATCGGCTCGAACGCCTCCGGCGGGGTGGACAGGTAGAACACCCGGGTGCCGCCGGTGCCGCGCTCGGCGTCCAGCTCGGCGAGCAGCGCGCCCAGCCGCTGGTAGGTCTCCGGGTCGTCGTAGCCGCCGGCGAGGTAGCGGTAGCCGCCGGTCAGCTCCGGGTTGATCGAGGCGCCGTCGTCGAGCACCTTCGCCCGGAAGTCCTCGTCGCTCATCGGCGTGCGCGCCACCCCGACGACGGCGAACTGCGCCGGCAGCCGCTTGGCCCGGGCCAGGCTCTCCAGGGCGGGCACCAGCTTGCGCCGGGTCAGGTCGCCGGACGCGCCGAAGATGACCAGCACGGCCGGCGGGGCGTTGCGCTCGACCTGCTCTGCGGAGACGTCCACGCCGACAGCCAACCGGCTCCGGGCGGGCGGCGCCAGCCCCGGCCCGGGGTTCAGGCCGGGTTCAGGCGGGGGGCGCGTCCCAGGCGCCGGGCACGCTGCGGCCGCCGGCCAGCAGGTGCAGCAGCGCCTCCCCGTACGCGGCGCAGGGGTCGACGCCGACGAACTCGACCACCTCGTCCCAGACGGTGGCCACCACCCGGTAGCGGTCGCCGGCCCGCTCCAGCCGGTGGAAGGCGTCGCCGAGCAGCTCGCGCAGCTGGTCCTCCTGGGGCAACCAGATGGTCGCCTCCATGTCGACGTCGTCCAGCGCCCACTCGGTGGTGCCGTTGAAGCCGATCACGGTGCGGCCGGGCAGGTCGTGCACCTCGATGGTCATCGTGCTGAGCACGAAGACCTCGTCGTCCATCCCCTTGTGCGGGATGGCGAACCGGTCGCCGGGCGCCGGGTCCCAGCGCAGGCCGGCGTCGTGCAGCCGGAGGGCGAGCGCGAGCGGCGTCACGCTCCCATCGTGCCCGGCGGCGGGCCGGTCGCACCACCCACCGGCCGCCGGTCGGGCAGGATGCCCGGGTGGACTGGACCCTCGAAGTGGTGTGCGTGCCGGTGACCGACGTCGAGCGCGCCAAGGCCTTCTACGCCGACCGGCTCGGCTTCGCCGTCGACCACGACACCGTGGTCGGTACTGGCGATCCAGCGGCGCGCATCGTGCAGCTGACCCCGCCCGGCTCCGGCTGCTCGGTGGTGATCGGCAACGCGCACGTCGACATGGCGCCGGGCTCGCTGCAGGGCCTGCAGCTGGTCGTGCGCGACCTGCTGGCCGCGCACGACCAGCTGCTCGACCGGGGCGTCGAGGCCGGCCCGGTGCAGGTCTACGACCGGGAGGGGCTCCGCCCGTACCGGGACGGCGACGAGCTGAACAACGTCGGCTTCTGCTTCTTCGCCGACCCGGACGGCAACGGCTGGGCGGTGCAGCAGATCACCGCCCGGCACTGACGGTCAGCTCCCGATCGCCGGCTGCACCACCAGCACCCGGCCGTAGCCCGGCTCCACCGGCGCGCCGTCGAGGACCCGGTCCAGCGCGTCCCGCAGGCCGATGCCGTCCTGCTGGGCCACCCGGGCCACCCGGGCGGCGACCTGGGGCGCGGCGAAGGACGTGCCGAACTGCAGGGCGAACGGGTCCGGCCCGAAGGTGTCCGGGCAGACCGGGTCGAACTCCGGGTCCTCGGTGCCCTCGACGTACGTCGACAGGACGCCGTCGCCGATCACCGAGCAGGTCAGCCAGTCGCCGTAGCTCGACCACGGCGCCGGGGTCAGGTCCTGCTGCAGCGCGCCCACCGCCACCACGCCGGGGATGGCGCCCGGGAAGACCGGGCGGTCCTCGCCGTAGTTGCCGGCGGCGGCGACGATCAGCGCCTCGTGCGGCGACGCGGCGGCCAGCGCCTCGATCTCGTCCACCGCGGCCTGCAGGGAGACCGGCGGCCTGTCGTCGGTCGTGGTGGTGCCGAGGGACAGGTTGAGCACCACCGACTGGCCGGCCGCGAAGGCCTCCTGCACCGCGGCCACCATCACCGCGGCCACCGCGGTCTCGGTGGCCGCGCCGTCCGGCGGGATCGGGTTGTAGACGGCCAGCGTGACCTCGGGGGCCTCCTGCTGGACGAGCCCGGCGACGGCGCTGCCGTGCCCGGCGGCCGCGTCCAGCTTGCCGTTGCACGGGCTGGTGTCGAGCTCGTCGATGTTGCCCGGGTCGTGCGCCAGCCCGGTCAGCCAGCCGTCGGTGCGGGCCTGCCGGGTCACCCCGGTGTCGACCACCGCGACCCGCACGCTGCCGACGGTCGACTTGGTCACGGCCAGCGGCGGCCAGCGCCGCTCGGCCGGCTCGGCCCCGCCGAGGCTCTTGATCACCACCGCCATCGCGGTGATGTAGCTGAACTCGGCCGGCACCTGGTCCCGGCGCAGCTCGCCGGACCGGTCCACGATGCTGCGGCGCGGCGCGTTGGGCTCGGCCACCAGCCGGGCCACCCGGCCGCCGAGCGCCTCGATAGGCTGCGCGACCATGCCGAGGCGGCGCAGCGCGTCGTCGCGGCCGGTCAGGTCCTCCCGGCGCACCAGCAGCTCCTCGCTGCTCACCAGCAGCCCGGCTCCGTCCCGCTCGTCCTCGACGAGCTGGAAGTCGGGCAGGTCGGGGTCGCTCTTGCGCAGCCGCACCGCGCGCTCGAAGAGCCGGCGGCGCCGCTCCGGGTCGCGCCAGGTATCGCCGACGGAGTCGTCGTGCCGCTGCACGACCTGGGCGTCGGCGGCGTCGGCATCGTCCGGACGTACGGTCATTCTCGCTACCCCCTGCTGTGGGTGGGCCGTAACCTGGGCCGGATGCCGTCACCAGAGACGGACCGGCCCGGATGGATGAGCGCAGCCCGGACATCCTGATACGCGCCTCGACCGCGTACGTCAAGGTCGTCGCCGACCCCGACGTCGGCGGTCCGGCGGCGGTGGCGCTCGTCGCCGAGGCGCGCCGGGACGGTCCGCCCGAGGCGCTGGTCGCCGCGCTGCGGGCCGAGGCCTGGTTCCACCGCACCCGGCTGGACGAGGCCCGGGCCAAGCGGCTGCTGGACGAGGCGGCCCGGCTGGCCCGCCGCCACCGGCTGCCCGCCCGGCTGGGCGAGGTGCTCGTCACCCGGGGCGCGGTCAACCACGAGCTGGGCCGGCCCAAGGAGGCCCAGCGCGACTTCGACCGGGCCGGCCAGCTCATCGACGAGGGGATGGCCGCCGAGCTGGCCGCCCAGCAGGGCGCGCTGCACCAGAACCGGGGCCGGCTGGCCGACGCGGCCCGGCTCTACCGGCGGGTGCTGGCCACCCCGGGGGTGCCGCCGGACGTCCGGGCCAAGATCGCGAACAACCTCGGCGTGATCGAGTCGCAGCGCGGCCGGCCGCAGGTCGCGCTCGGCTGGCTGGACCAGGCCGCGGAGGCCGCCGCCGGCGTGGTCCCGACGTACGCGGCGATCATCGCGGAGTCCCGGGCCGCCGCGACCGTGCAGGCCGGCCGGCTGACCGAGGGGCTGGCCCTGTTCGAGGAGGCGGCCCGGCGCTGGCAGCGGGCCGGGCTGCCGCTGGGCGAGCTGCACGTCGAGCAGGCCGACGCGCTGGTCGAGCTGCGGCTGCTGCCGGAGGCGCAGGAGCAGACCCGGTTCGCGGTCCGGCTGCTGGACAGCGAGGGCGTGCCGCTGATGGCGGCCGAGGCCCAGCTGCGGGTCGCCCAGCTGACCCTGCTGATGGGCGAGCCGGAGCCGGCGGCCGAGCAGGCCGAGCAGGTGGCCGACCGGTTCCGCCGGCAGCGCCGGGCCAGCTGGGCGGCCCGGGCCGACCTGGTCGCGGTCGAGGCCCGGCTGCGGGCCGGGACCAGCCGGCCGGCGGACAGCGCCGCGGCCCGGCGGGCGGCGGCCACCCTGCACCGCAGCGGGATGCCGGCCGCGGCCGTGCAGGCCGGGCTGGTCGCCGGCCGGGTGGCGGCCGCCGCCGGGCGGCGCGGGCCGGCCGCGGCCGCCTGGGCGCAGGCCCGGGACCGGTCCCGCGGCGCGCCGGTGCTGGTCCGGCTGCGCGGCCGGGTGGCCGGCGCGCTGGCCGGCCGGCTGGCCGGCGACGACGCCGAGGTGCTCCGGCACGGCCGGGCCGGGCTGGCCGACCTGGCCCGGCACCGGGCCGCGCTGGCCTCGCACGAGCTGCGCGTGCTCGCCTCCGGGCAGGGCGTCGAGCTGGGGCGGCTCGGGCTGGCCGCGCTGGTCCGCAGCGGCTCCCCGGCCCAGGTGCTGGAGTGGATGGAGCGCACCCGGGCGGC
This sequence comes from uncultured Actinomycetota bacterium, assembly GCA_963849885.1. Classification (GTDB taxonomy): domain Bacteria; phylum Actinomycetota; class Actinomycetes; order Mycobacteriales; family CADCTP01; genus CADCTP01. The sequence continues at coordinate 20,089 of CAWKIV010000016.1, forward strand.
GGCGGTGGCCGCGGTGGAGCCGGCCGACGCGGCCGCGGTGGAGGGCGCCGAGCTGGCCGCGATGCGGGCCGTGCAGGCCGAGCTGCGCCAGCACGAGGCCGACGCCGGGTCGCGGGCGGCGGACGGCCGGCGGGCCGAGCTGGTGGCCCGGCAGGCCGAGCTGGTCGCCCGGCAGGCCGAGCTGGAGGCGCGGATCCGGCAGAGCTCGTGGACCCGGGAGGCGGCCGCGGCCGCCGCCCGCCCGCCGCGGCTGTCTCCCGCGCTGCTGCGGTCGCGCCTCGGCGACCAGGTGCTGGTCGAGTACGACATGCTGGACGGCGAGCTGCTGGCCGCCGTGGTGGAGCCGCGGCGGACCCGGCTGGAGCGGCTCGGCCCGGTCGCGGCGGTCCGGTTCGAGACCAGCTCGCTGCTGTTCGCGCTGCGCCGGCTGGCCTGGCGGCCGCAGCCGGGGCCGGCCACCACGGCGGCCCGGCGGGCCGCCCAGGTCAGCCTGGCCCGGCTGTCCGACCTGCTCATCGGCTCGCTCCGGCTGGCCGACCACGCCGGCCTGGTGGTGGTGCCGGTCGGCGAGCTGCAGCGGGTGCCGTGGTCGGCGCTGCACGGCGCGCCGGTGTCGATCGCGCCGGCCGCGGCGATGTGGGAGCGGTCGGCCCGGCAGCCGCCGGCCGGCGGCGGCCGGCCGGTGCTGGTGGCCGGGCCGGACGTGCCCGGCGGCGTGCGCGAGATCGAGCTGCTCGGCGAGCTGTACCCGGACGCGGTGGTGCTCCACCCGCCGGACAGCACCGCGGACGCGGTCACCGCCGCGCTGGCCGGCGCCGACCTGGCCCACCTGGCCTGCCACGGCCGGGTCCGGGCGGACAACCCGATCTTCTCCGCGCTGCTGCTGTCCGACGGGCCGCTCACCGTGCACGAGCTGGAGCTGCGCGGCGCCGGCGGCCGGGTGCCGCACCGGATCGTGCTGGCCGCCTGCGAGTCCGGCTCCGAGGTCGCGTACGAGGGCAACGAGACGCTCGGCTTCGTCAGCTCGCTGCTGGCCCGCGGCAGCGCCGGGCTGGTGGCCAGCGCGGTGGTGGTGCCGGACTGGGACGTGGTGCCGCTGATGGGCGAGCTGCACCGGGCCGTCCGGTCCGGGGCCACGCTGGCCGCGGCGCTGCACCACGCCCGGTCCACGCTCGACCGGGAGGACCCGCGGTCGTTCGTCAGCTGGTGCGCGTTCAACGCCTTCGGCGCGGCCTGACCGGCGGGTACGGTGCCCCGGTGAGCTCACCACCGGCCGCCACCCGCCGCGCCCTGCACGGCGTGGCCGAGCTGCTCGTCGCCGGCCCGCAATACCGGGCGACCGGGACGATGCGGCTCGCGGTCCGGCCGGGCGGCTTCGGCACCACCCGGACGTACGGGGAGGTGGAGCTGGTCGCCGTGGCCGGCACGGACCTGGTGGTGGCGCGCGGGGCGACGACCCGGCGGATCCCGCTGACCGGGACGTGCGCGTCGCTGGGCGCCGCGGCCGGGCTGGAGCCGGGCGGCCTGGACGGGGCGTACGCGGACTCCTCCGGGGTGTCCGCGGACGAGCCGCTGGCGGTGGACCCGGACGCGGCGGCGCTGCTGGCCGCGGCCTGGGCGGCCGGCGACGGGGCGCTGCGGGCGCTGGCCGGGGACGGCGGGCCGGAGCCGGTGCTGTGGCCGGAGCACTTCGACGTGGGCGTGACCCTGGACGCGGTCAACTACGGGGTCTCCCCCGGCGACTCCTTCCTCCCGGAGCCGTACGCGTACGTGGGGCCGCACACGCCGCGGACCGGCCCGTTCTGGAACGCGCCGTTCGGCGCCGCCCAGCCGCTGGGCGCGCTCGGCGGCGAGGTGGAGGTGCTCGCCTTCTTCGCCCAGGGCCGGGCGATGGCTGGCGGCGCCTGACGCCGTCCTGGGTAGGACCGGCAGCGGGAGCACGGAAGGAGCGCACGATGACCGAGCAGCCGGGGCAGCCGGGGCAGCCGGAGCAGCCGGAGCAGCCGGAGCAGCCGGAGCAGCCGGAGCAGCCGGAGCAGCCGGAGCAGCGGCCGGAGGCCCGGGAGCTGTGGGCCGAGGTCGGCGAGCACCTCAGCGAGCTGGGCCGGGCCGTCCGCGGCCACCTGGAGCCGGAGTCGCCGGACAGCGCGAGCTGGAGCCCGCCGCCGGACGGCGGCTACGACGACCGGCCGGGCGACCGGTGGAGCGAGACCCGGGACACCGTCCGCCGGCTCGGCCGCACCGCCCAGCAGCTGGCCGCCCAGGCCGGCGAGGCGGCCCGCGACCCGGTGGTGCGGGAGTCCGCACAGCAGGCGGCCCGGTCGTTCGGCGCCGCGGTCACCCGGGTCGCCGAGGACCTGCGGGACAACGCCCGCTCGCCGCGCTGGTCGGACCCGGAGCACCCGCGTCCCACCCCGCCGGTCACCCCGGTCCGTACGGACGACGACCCGGCGTGACGCCGGCAGCGGGCGCGCCGGGGTAGCGGCGGATGCGGCTCGCGGACTGGCTGCTCACCCCGGCGGAGCGGGGCAACCCGGCCACCCGGCTGGACACCCGGCACCCGGACGGGGCGGCGTGGTCGCGGGGCAACCTGGTCCGCCCGCTGGTCGACGGCGCCACCTACTTCGCCGAGCTGCGGCGCGCCGTGGACCGGATGGAGCAGGGCGACCTGCTGGTCTTCGTGGACTGGCGCGGCGACCCGGACGAGCGGCTCACCGGCGAGCCGGGCAGCGAGGTGGCCCGGGTGCTCTGCCGGGCCGCGGACCGCGGGGTCGACGTGCGCGGGCTGATCTGGCGGTCGCACCTGGACTACTTCCAGTTCTCCGCGGCGGAGAACCGGCACCTCGGCGAGGAGCTGGACCGGGTCGGGGCGCAGGGCCTGCTGGACATGCGGGTGCGGGTCGGCGGCTCCCACCACCAGAAGTTCGTCGTGCTCCGGCACCCGGGCCGGCCGGAGCTGGACCTGGCGTTCGTCGGCGGGATCGACCTGTGCCACAGCCGCCGCGACGACGCCACCCACGCCGGCGACCCGCAACCGCAGCCGATGGCGGCCGCGTACGGGCCGCGGCCGCCGTGGCACGACGTGCAGCTGGCCATCCGCGGTCCGGCCGTCGGGGACGTCGAGACCGTGTTCCGGGAGCGGTGGGAGGACCGGCAGCCGCTCAGCCGCAACCCGGTCCACCTGGTCACCGACCTGGTCCGGCACGACGACCCGGCCGCCCGCCGGCTGCCGCCGCCGCTGGCCGACCCGCCGCCGGCCGGCCCGCACACCGTGCAGCTGCTGCGCACCTATCCCCGCCGGGCCGGCCGCTACCCGTTCGCCCCGGACGGGGAGCGCAGCGTCGCCCGCGGCTACAGCAAGGCGCTGCACCGGGCCCGGCGGCTGGTCTACCTGGAGGACCAGTACCTGTGGTCGGTGGAGGTCGCGACGACCTTCGCCGAGGCGCTGCGGGCCCGGCCCGAGCTGCTGCTGATCGCCGTGCTGCCGCACCACCCGGACCAGGACGGGCGCACCTCGCTGCCGCCCAACCTGGTCGGCCGGCAGCGGGCGCTGGCGCTGATCCGGGCCGCCGGCGGCGACCGGGTCGCCGTCTACGGCCCGGAGAACCACGCCGGCACCCCGGTCTACGTGCACGCCAAGGTCTGCGTGGTCGACGACGTGTGGGCGTCCGTCGGGTCGGACAACGTCAACCGCCGGTCGTGGACCCACGACTCCGAGCTGAGCGCGGCCGTGCTGGACGAGACGGTGGACGACCGCCCGCCGCGGCCCGCCGAGGATGCGCCCCGCCGGTACGCCCGCGACCTCCGGCTGGCGCTGGCCCGCGAGCACCTCGACCGGGCCGACGGCGACGACGGCGACCTGCTCGACCCCGGGTCGGCCTTCGACGCGTTCCGCCGGGCCGCCGCCGCGCTGCAGGACTGGCACGACCGCGGGCGGTCCGGGCCGCGGCCGCCGGGGCGGCTGCGGCCGCTGGCCGACCAGCCGCTGTCGCGGTTCACCCGGCTGTGGGCCACCCCGCTCTACCACGCGGTGTACGACCCGGACGGGCGCCCGCGGCCGCTCCGCCGCCGCCGCGCCTTCTGACCGGCCGTACGCTGCCCGGATGAGTGGGCGGGACTGGACCGACGCGGACGTCGCCCGGGTCCAGGAGCGGCTCGAGGAGCTGGTCCGGGACCTGCCCGGCGTCGTGGTCGAGGAGTCCTTCGGGCACGTCGGCTACCACCTCAAGGGGCGACGGCTCGCCTGGCTCCTCATCGACCACCACGGCGACGGCCGGCTCGGGCTGTGCGTCAAGGCGCCGCCCGGCGAGCTGGAGACGCTGCTCGCCACCGACCCGGACCGCTACTACCGCCCGCCGTACGTGCCGACCTGGGTCGGCATCCGGATGACCGGCGTCCCGCCGGACTGGGACACCGTGGCCGCGCTGCTGGAGCAGGCCTGGCGGATGCGCGCCGGCAAGCGCGCCGTCGCCGCCTACGACGCCCGGAGACCCTAGGCGGCGGATGTCCGGTCCCGGCCAGCGTCCGGGGCGTCACCCCGGGCATCTCGATCCGCGCTCTCGGGGTCAGATCAGGGAGACACCGGAGGCGCCCGGTCGTCTCCAGTCCGTATGGTCCGTCCGTGCCATTGATCGAGACGCGATCGCTGACCATGCGGTACCCGCGGGTCACCGCGCTGGACGGGCTCACCGTCGACGTCGAGCCGGGCATCATCGGCCTGGTCGGTGCGAACGGGGCGGGCAAGTCCACGCTCATCAAGATCATGCTCGGGTTGCTCGACCCGAGCGAGGGCTCGGTGCGGGTGCTGGGCCTGGACCCGGCGACCGACGGCGAGGCGGTCCGCGCCCGGGTCGGGTACATGCCCGAACACGGCAGCCTGCCGCCGGACATGATCGCCGCCGAGTTCGTCACCCACATGGCCCGGATCAGCGGCCTGCCGCGGACGGCCGCCCGGGAACGGGCGTCCGAGGCGCTTCGGCACGTCGGCCTCTACGAGGAGCGGTACCGGCAGATCGGCGGCTACTCCACCGGGATGAAGCAGCGGGTCACCCTGGCCCAGGCCCTGGTGCACGACCCGGACCTGCTGCTGCTGGACGAGCCGACCAACGGGCTGGACCCGGCGGGGCGGGACGCGATGCTCGGGCTGGTCGAGCGGATCGGGTCGGAGTTCGGCATCTCGGTGCTGGTCTGCTCGCACCTGCTCGGCGAGGTGGAGCGGATCTGCGAGTCGCTGATCGCCATCGACGCGGGGAAGCTGCTGCGCGCGGACCGGGTCGAGTCGATGACCCAGCGCCGGGACGTCCTGGTGGTGGAAGTCGACGAGGGCGTCGAGGAGCTGTTCCGCCGGCTCACCGACCTGGGGGTCGCGGTACGCCGCACCGGCCGGGAGCTGCTGGTGCCGCTGGAGTCCGACGGCACCTTCGACCTGATCATGCGTGCGGTGGCCGAGCTGGACCTGCCGCTGCACCGGCTGGACCAGCGCCGGCACGGAATCGCGGAGCTGTTCGCCGACCGCGCCGGGGAGCCCACCGATGACCGCCGCTGACCGGACGTCCCGCCCCGACGGTGTCATCCACGACATCGGCTACCGCCGCTACACCGGTCCCCGGCTGGGGCGCCGGCACGCGACCACCGCCCTGTACGTGCACAGCCTGCGGACCGCGTTCGGGCTGGGCCGCAGTGCCAAGGCGAAGGTCTTCCCCGGGATCGTCGTCACGCTGGCGTTCGCCGTGGCCGTCGTGGCGGTCGCGATCCGCGCCCAGACCGACCAGGTCGTCATGACGTACCTGCAGTACATCGACGGGCTGGCGATCCCGATCGTGCTGTTCCTGGCCGTGGTCGGGCCCGAGATCGTCTGTCGTGACCTGCGGGCGCGGGTCCTGCCGCTGTACTTCTCCCGGCCGCTCGGCCGCAGCGACTACGCCCTGGCCAAGCTGGCCGCGATGATCAGCGCGGTGTGGCTGCTGCTGGCCGGGCCGCTGCTGCTGATGTTCCTCGGCGGCGTGTTCGACCAGACCGGCGGTGTCTCCGGAGCCTGGACCGAGTTCACCGACTTCCTCGGCGGTCTGGGCTATGCGGCGATCACCGCGGTCGTCCTCGGCGCGTTCGCGGTGCCGCTGGCGTCGCTGAGCTCCCGGCGCGCGGTCGGCGCGGTGGTGATCGCGGCGGCGTTCACGGTGACCACGCCGATCATCGGGGTGGTGGAGGAGATCGGCGGCACGACGGCGCGGCAGCTGGTGCCGCTGGTCAACCCGGTCGGCATCGTGACGGGCCTGGAGTCCTGGATCTACCAGACCGATGAGTTGGAGATCGGCCGGTTCGGCCCGCTGTACCTGGCGGCCGCGGTGGCCGTGGTCGGCATCGGCACGATGGCGTTGATCCTCCGGTACCGGAAGGTGGAGGCCTGATGAACGCCCCGACGAACACCGTCGAGCTGCGCCGCGTCTCCCGCTGGTACGGCAACGTGGTCGCGGTCAACGACGTGACCATGACGCTCGGCCCGGGCGTCACCGGGTTGCTCGGCCCCAACGGCGCCGGCAAGACCACGCTGCTGCACATGATGGCCGGCTTCCTCGCCCCGTCCCGCGGCGAGCTGACCGTGGGCGGCCAGCCGTCGTGGCGGAATCCCGACGTGTACCGGACGCTCGGCCTGGTGGCCGACCGGGAGGCGGTGCACGGGTTCCTCACCGCCTGGCAGTTCGTGCTGGCCAGCGCCCGGCTGCACGGGCTGGCCGAGCCCGAGCAGGCGGCCCGGCAGGCGCTCGCCCAGATGGAGATGCTGGACGCCCAGCACCGCCGGATCGGCACGTTCTCGAAGGGCATGCGACAACGCACCCGGGTCGCCGCGGCGCTCGTGCACCAGCCGCAGGTGCTGATCCTGGACGAGCCGTTCAACGGAATGGACCCCCGGCAGCGGATGCACATGATGGGCCTGCTGCATCGGATGGCCGACGAGGGCGCGACCGTCCTGTTCTCCTCGCACATCCTGGAGGAGGTCGAGCAGGTCTCCGGCACGGTCCAGGTGATGGTGGCCGGACGGCTGGCCGCGTCCGGCGACTACCGGACCATCCGCCGGCTGATGACCCACCGACCGCACGTCTTCGCGATCCGGTCGACCGACGACCGCCGGCTGGCGGTCGCGTTGATGGCCGAGCCCGCGGTCGCCGGGGTCGACGTCGGTCCGTCCGGGCTGACCGTCCGGGCCGGCGACTACGGTGCCTTCGCCCGCGCCCTGCCGAAGATCGCGGTGCGCGAGGGGCTGCGGGTCCAGCAGGTCACGCCGTCGGACGAGTCCCTGGAGAGTGTCTTCGCCTACCTGGTCGCCTCGTGAGCAGCGCCAGCCGGACGAACGGGGTCACCACATGAACGGGACCGTTGCCGCCATCACCACCCGGGCCATGCTCGGCCGGCGCCGCTTCGCGGTGCTGCTCCCGCTGCCGCTGCTGCTGGTCGGGCTCGCCGCGCTGGCGCACAGCCTGGAGCCGGACCCGGTCGACTGGGCCGAGCCGATCGTCGTCGGCCTCGGGTTCGGCGTGGTGGTGCCGCTGATCGCGCTCGTCATCGGCACCGGCGTGCTCGGCTCGGAGATCGACGACGGCACGATCGTGCACCTCCTGGCCACTCCGCTGCGCCGCCGCGACATCGTGCTGACCAAGCTCGCTGTCGCGGTCGGCATCACCACCGTGGTGAGCGCGTCGGCGATGTTCGTGACCGGCGTGATCATCGAGTCGGCCCGGTTCGGGCTCGGCCTGGCCGTCGCCTGCGCGGCCGGGTCGATCGCGTACAGCGCCGTCTTCGTCGCGCTGAGCCTGCTCACCCGCCGCCCGGTGCTGCTCGGCCTGCTCTACGTGCTGATCTGGGAGGGCGTGCTGGGCAACCTGCTGTCCGGCAGCCGGCTGCTGTCCATCCAGCAGTACATGGTCACCATCGCCGCCGACACCACGTCCTCGGACCTGCTCGACGGCCGCGTCTCGATGCCGGTGGCGGTCGTGATGTCCGCGGTCTTCCTGGTCGGCGGCACGGTGCTGGCGGTGGACCGGCTGCGGTCCTTCACGCTGACCGGCGAGACGACCTGACCCGCGCGGGCTCCGGGCCCGCGCCGGCGCGCTGACGTCCCGGCGCCGGCGCTACGCAGGTCGCGTTGGGGATTGGAGATCCGCGAGGACCGGCGAGGGCCTGAAGCCCTTCCACGTGCAGTAGATGGCGATGAACGCCTCCCACACGACCTCCGGAGCCGTGAGCAGGAAGAGCGGCCCGCTCTGCGGATCGCCCACGCCCAACAGGAGGAGAATGCCGGCCAGGAAGGCCAGCGGCCCGGCGACGAAGAGCCCCCATATCGCCATCGGCCGGGGTACGAGGCCGGACCTGAACATGAGATAGCCGAGCAGGATGCCGTTTCCGAACGCGGCACAGAACTGCGGCCCGAGGATGCGCGTCCACTCGTGGACCGCGACGAGCGACTGGCCGACGACGCTGAGCGTGTCGGGGTCCGCGCCGCTGCCGGCGAAGTCCTCGCGCAGCGTCACGACCGACATGAGGCTGACGACACCGACCAGGATGAGCGCGCTCTCGATGATGCGAAGAGCGACGTAGCCGAGGGCGACGCTCTCGTGGACGCGCCTCGCGATGCGGTAGAGGACGACCGCGGTGGCGATGTTCGCGATCGCGAGCAGGATCTCCAGCAGCGCGCCGACCGCGATCCTGGTGTCGGCGCCCGAGCCGAGGATGTAGTCGGCGTCGCTGAGAACCGGGTCGTACAGGAAGAAGGCGGGGATCGAGAACACGAACGTCCCGATGAACCAGAGGCCGAAGTAGAAGGACGTTCGCCTGGCCGGGTCCATGCGACCTCCTCGCATCGCCCGAGTGGAAGCGGCGATCCTAGGAACGCGCCAGATCGACGGTCAAGTGATCGGACCGTGGGCGCCGGGCCGAGAGTGACTCGCTGCACGACTGCTCGACGGGGTGGGGCGCGGGGACGGACTCAGGCGTGCTTGGTGGGCCGGTAGATGAGCTCCTGGGTGTGGCCGTCGAGCGTCCGGCTCTCGACCAGCTCGAGGTCGAAGTCGGCCCCACCTGGAAGATCGGGTCCAGTCCGGTCTGAGCGGTGATCACCGGGAAGAGCGTCACCTGGACGCGGTCGACCAGACCGGCGGCCATCAGCGCCCGGTTCAGCGAGAGGCTGCCGTGCGAGCGCAACGGCACCTCGGACTCCTCCTTGAGCCGGGCGACGATGTCGACCGGGTCGCCGCTGACGACTGTCGCGTCCGGCCAGTCGAGGGGTCCTCCCAGCGTGGTCGACACCACCGTTGCCGGCAGGTTCCTCATCCGGGTGACCCAGGGGTCACGGACCTCGGACTCCTCGGTGCTCGAGGCCAGCATCTCCGCGTGCGCCCGGTACGTGGTGGCCCCGAAGACCATCCGCTGCTCCTCGCCGTACAAGGCGAGGCGGTGGTCGAGAAACTCGGGGCCCTGCTTGCCCCAGTAGCCGCCCCAGTCGCCCCGGTGGGCGCCGAAGCCGTCGAGGCTGGAAAAGACGTCGAAGGTGTAGGTCGCGGTCACGGTGCTCTCCTCGAGTGCGGTTGATCGCCATTGGACTCCTCGAGACCGGCCGCCCTGGACGCGGCCCCACACCCACACCACGAACACGCGAGGATGGATCCGACGGTCCCGCGTTCACCGCGCAGCCCGGGAGAGGACAGCTCGTCCCGTATCGCCACCGCCGACCGCGTCGACCGCCGGACGTTGGTCGACTTCCTCCGGCCGCGGCACCGCGGCCTGCTCGTCACCCGCCGCGCGGACGGGGGCCCGCAGCTGTCCCCGGTCACCTGCGGGATCGACGCCGAGGACCGCATCGTGGTGTCCACCTACCCGGCCCGGGCCAAGGCGCGCAACGAGAGGCGGGACGGGGCGAGGCGCTCGGCGAGGGCTCAACGAGGCGTGGGTCCAGGTGGACGGCACCGCGAGGTGTGGACATCCGAGTCGGTGGAGTGATCGATACGGCGCGGGGCAGAGGATGGGACGAGTAGTGCGGATGGTCGAGAGGGAAGTCGTGGTGGATCAATGAGGTGGGGGCGGTGGTAGGGGGGGACGCGAGGGACGGCTGCGAGATGGGCCGGTGGAGCGGTGGCAGCCGATGCCCGTGGAACTGCGGAGCGAGCGACTACGCCTCGGCCCCTGGCGCGACGACGACCTCGACGACTACGCCACGCTGGTTGGTGAGCAGACCGGCGGTCGGCCGCAGCGCCACGCGACGGCCGCCCAGACCTCGACAAGCTGCGCGACAACATCCGCCGTCAGCAGTCCGCGCTGGCTGACCGGGGAATCGCGCTGCTGGTCATCCGGCGGGATGCGGCGTTCGCGGGCTACTGCGGGCTGACCCAGGGTCGCGCGACGCTCGCCGAACCAGAATTGGCCTACGAGCTGCTGCGCAGCTTCCAGGGACTGGGGTACGCGACCAAGGCCGCGCGGGCCGTTGTCGATGCGGCGGCGGCTACCGGGCGCAGGCGGCCTGTGGGCGACCGTGCGGCCCTGGAACCGGGCATCGCTGCGAGTGCTCGACAAGATCGGGTTCGCGCCGACGAGCCGGTTGACCCGGGACGACTTCGGCGAGGTGCTCTGGCGCGACCGTCCACTGTGACGCGCGGCCCGGCAGGCCTTCTCGCGGTCGTCGAACGATAAGCTGGCCCGATCACCAGGCTCGGTTGAGCGACCTTCGAGGTGACCGTCCGCCATGCGCTTCGAGCAATCCATCGACATCGACGCCCGGCAGCAGCGCGTGTGGGAGGTGCTCAGCGACCTCGAAGCGTGGCCGCAGCGGATCGAGACGGTCGACGTCGTCGAGCTGCTCACACCCGCTCCCGTGGGTGAAGGCAGCCGCGTGCGTCTCAAGCAACCGAAGCTGCCAGAGGGCATGTGGGAGGTCACCGTCTGGGATGCGCCGTCCTACTTCGAGTTCCGCCAGCAGTCCGGCGGCGTCACCACTGTCGCGGGCCATCGTGTCGAGGCGCTGGAGGAAGGCCGCTCCCGCCTGATCCTGACACTGGACATGCGAGGCCTGCTGGTCCCGGTCGTCGCCCTGTTCTACAAGGGCCTGACCAACCGCTACATGACCGTCGAGGCTCAGGGCATGAAGCGCGCAGCCGAGTCCGCTTGAGGCGTGCGGG
>CAWKIV010000017.1:0-75657 GCA_963849885.1 uncultured Actinomycetota bacterium
CCGGACGACCCGCTGGTGCACGTCTGCGCGCTCACCTTCGCCAGCGACCTCACCCTGCTCGACTCGGTGCTCAGCACACACGGGGTCGCCTGGGCCGCGGACGTGAAGGGGGCGAGCCTGGACCACGCGATGTGGTTCCACCGGCCGTTCCGGGCCGACGAGTGGCTGCTGTACGAGTCGGACAGCCCGTCCGCGTCCGGCGGCCGCGGCCTGGCCACCGGCCGCATCTGGAGCGCCGACGGCCGCCTCGTCACCTCCGTCGTCCAGGAAGGCCTCATCCGCGTCCTCACCCGCCAACCCCCCACCCGCACGACGCACGCCCAGTGACCCCCGCCCCCGGCGACGCCGCCCCCCGCCCCCCCGACTGTCGGCCCGGCTCGCCGACTGAACCCCGCCCGCCCAGTGACGGCCCCGCCCGCCGAGTGACGGCCCCGCCCGCCGAGTGACGGCCCCGCCCGCCGAGTGACGGCCCCGCCCGCCGAGTGACGGCCCCGCCCGCAGAGTGACGGCTGAGGTGTCGTCACTCGGCCGGAACCTCCGTCACTCGGTGCGGGGGGCCGTCACTGGGCGGCGAGCTGGTCGGAGGGCGGGTGAGGAGGGCGGGGGCGCGGTGCGCGAGCGCGGCGCGGACGGGCGACGGCCCGGACCGGCCGGACGGGGACGTCGGCGGCGGGCGAGTAGAGGACCTGCCAGCGGGCCCGTGCACGACCTCACCCTGCTCGACTCGGTGCTCAGCACGCACGGGGTCGCCTGGGCCGCGGACGTGAAGGGGGCGAGCCTGGACCACGCGATGTGGTTCCACCGGCCGTTCCGGGCCGACGAGTGGCTGCTGTACGAGTCGGACAGCCCGTCCGCGTCCGGCGGCCGCGGCCTGGCCACCGGCCGCATCTGGAGCGCCGACGGCCGCCTCGTCACCTCCGTCGTCCAGGAAGGCCTCATCCGCGTCCTCACCCGCCCACCCCCACCCGCGACTAACGCCCCCGCCCCCGACTGACGCCCCCGTCCCCCGAGTGACGGCCCCGCCCCCGAGTGACGGCTGCGGTGTCGTCACTCGGCCGGAACCTCCGTCACTGGGTGCTGGGTCCGTCGCGGCGTACGGGGCGTCACTGGCGCCGTACGGCGAGGGGCGTCACTCGGCGCCGGAGGGCGTCACTCGGCGGTGGGGGGCGTCACTCGGCGGAGGGGGCGGCCGGGGAGGCGGGGGTGGGGGTGAGGCGGGTGAGGAGGGACCAGGCGGCTTCGACGTGGCGGCGGGTGGTGAGGGTGCCGCCGATGGCGAGGCGGAGGACGTACCGGCCGTCGACGCGGGTGTGGCTGAGGTAGGCCTCGCCGGAGGCGTTGACCGCGTCCAGCAGCGCCTCGTTGGGGCCGTCGTCGCCGACCAGCCGGAAGCAGACCAGCGACAGCGGGTGCGGCGCGACCACCTCGAAGCGCGGGTCGGCGCGCACCCAGGAGGCGAAGTCTGCCGCCAGGTCCACATGCGACCGGACGTGCGCGCGCAGCCCCTCGGCGCCGTACCAGCGCAGCACCGCCCACAGCTTGAGCGACCGGAACCGCCGGCCGAGCGGCACCTGCCAGTCCCGGTAGTCGATCACCGCGCCGGACTCGGTGGCCGAGTTGCGCAGGTACTCCGGCAGCACGGTCAGCGCGCCGACCAGCGCGGCCGGGTCGGCGACGTAGAAGGCGTCGCAGTCGAAGTTGGTCAGCAGCCACTTGTGCGGGTTCGTGCAGTACGAGTCGGCCAGCTCCAGCCCGTCGTTGAGCCAGCGCAGCTCCGGGCAGACCGCGGCCACCCCGGCGTACGCGGCGTCGACGTGCAGCCAGATCCCCTCCGCCCGGCAGAGCGAGCCCATCGCCCGGACCGGGTCGATCGCGGTGGTCGAGGTGCTGCCGACGGTGGCCACCGCGAGCAGCGGCCGCACCCCGGCGGCCCGGTCGGCCGCGACCGCCCGGCGCAGCGACTCGGCGGTGACCGACAGCGCGTCCGGGTCCACCTCGAGCACCCGCAGCGCGGCGTCGCCGAGGCCGGCGATCCGGCACGCCTTCTCCACCGAGGAGTGCGTCTCCGGGGAGACGTACACCGCGTACCGGGAGCGGACGCCGTCGGTGCGGACGGTGCCGCCGGAGTCCCGGTGCAGCGCGGCGAGCAGCGCGCACAGCGTGGCGCTGGACGCGGTGTCCTGGATGACCCCGTGCCCGCGGAAGGCGGCCGGCAGGTCGAGCAGCTCGGCCAGCCAGTCCAGCACCACGGTCTCCAGCTCGGTGGCCGCCGGCGAGGTGGCCCAGAGCATGCCCTGTACGCCCAGGCCGGCCGACAGCAGGTCGCCGAGCACGGCCGGGCCGGACGCGTTGGCCGGGAAGTAGGCGAAGAACGACGGGTGCTGCCAGTGCGTGAGGCCGGGCAGGATCACCCGGTCCAGGTCGTCGAGCAGGGCCTCGACCGGCTCGCCGGTCTCCGGCGGGTGCGCCGGCAGCGCGGCCGCGACCTCGCCGGGGGACACCCGGGACAGCACCGGCAGCGACTCGATCCGCTCCCAGTAGTCCGCGATCCGGTCGACCACGAGCCGGCCGTACCGGCGGAACTCCTCGGGCGTCATGTGCGGCGGCGTGTCCACGCCCGCACGGTAACCGGGGTCAGCGGCGGGGGCGGCCCAGGTACGCCCGCGGGCCGGCCGGCGTCTGCACCACCAGCACCAGCCGGTCCGGACCGGGCCCGAGCACCACCGCGCCCGCCGACCCCGCCGCCCCGCCGCCCCGCCCGGGCCGCTCGGGCCGGCCGGGCCGGGCACCGCCTCGGGTGTCCACGTCCGGCCGTCCCGGCTCACCCACAGCCGTACCCCGCCGGTGGTGGCCGCGCCGGCGACCGCGCCGCCGCCGGGTGCCGGCGCGACGTCCGCGGCCGGCCGGGCGGCGGCCGGCAGCGTCGCGCCGGGCAGCTCGCCGCCGGCCGCCCAGACCGCCCCGTCCGTGGACACCGCGGAGCGCAGCCGGAAGCCGTCGCCGGACAGCACCGAGCCGACCGCCACGAAGCCGGAGCCGACCGCGGCGTCGGTGAGCAGCCGCTGGTCGCCGTCGCCGGCCAGCCCGGAGCCGGCCAGGTCGGCCCGCCGCCACTGCCGGGCGCCGACCGGCGCGGACCAGGCCGCGCCGTCGAAGCCCTTCCCGCCGACGACCTGGAGGGCGGTGCCGACGATCACCGTGCCGGCCCGGCCGGCGGCCAGGTCCCGGGGCAGCAGCTGCTCGACCGCGGTGCTGGACTGCGCCCGGCCCGGCGGCAGCCGCGCCCAGTCGGCGCCGTCGGTGGACCGCCAGACCTGCGCGGCGACGGACTTGTCCGGCCCGACGTACGCGCCGGTGGCGAGGAAGGCCTCCGGCGTCGCGACCAGCGCGTCCACGCTGATGCCGCCCTCGCCGCCGAAGACCTCGCGGAGCAGCTCGACCTCGCGCAGCGGCGCGCCGCCGGTCGACCGCCACAGCGTCGGTCGGATGTTGCCGTGCACCTGGCTGTACGACCGGCCCTGGGCGACCACCAGCCGGCCGCGGCGGGCGACCGCGGAGAAGCCGGTCCGCTCGCCGTCCGGGGTCACCGCGACGACCGTGGCCTTGCGCCAGGCGCAGCCGTCCGGGGACGTCCACACCGCCGGGCGCACCGGGGTCGAGCCGCCGCCCTCCTGGCCGACCGCGGTCCACGGCGCGCCGTCCCCGCCGGCGGCGACCGCCCGCACCAGCGCGCCCGGCGCGGCCGGGAGCCGGCAGTCGGTCCACTCGATCGTCCGGCCGGGGGCCGCCGCGGCGGCGCTCGGTGAGCCGGGCCCGGCCGCCTCGCCGCCACCCGTGCAGCCGGCCGCGGCCACCCCCGCGACCAGCAGGACGACCCACCGCCGCCGTACCGAGGTCACCGTTGCACCGTACCCGGCGGGCCCGGGCAGCTCAGTCCGGCCGCGCGGACACGGCCAGGTGCAGCAGCCACAGGTCGTGGTGCCGGCGGGTGGACAGCCCGGTCAGCTCCTCGATGTGCCGCAGCCGGCGGTCCAGCGTGTTGGGGTGCACGTGCAGCGTCGCCGCGGCCTGCTGCCGGTCCAGGCCGCCGCCCTGCAGCCAGCGGCGCAGCGTGTCGGCCAGCACGGGGGAGTCGGCGAGCGGCGCGGCCAGCGACCGCAGCCGGTCCGCCGCGACCGGGTCGGCGGCCACCAGGTGCTCGGCGATCACCGCCAGCAGGTCGTAGCGGCCGGCCGGGTAGCGGTGCCGGTGCAGCAGCCGCCAGACCCGCACCGCCTCCCGGTAGGCCAGGTCGAGCTCGCCGACCACGCCGGCCGCGACGGCCACCCGGACCGGTCCGGTCAGCTGGTCCAGCACCGGCACGGCCACCCGGGCGGGCAGCGCGGGCGGCTGCCCCGGCAGCGGCTGCAGCAGCACCACGTACCGCGACCGCGGCAGCACCAGCGCGGAGGTCTCGAGGAGCTCGGCGGCGATCCGGCCCAGCGCGGCGTCCGGTCCCGGCCCGGCCGGCCCGTCCGGACCGGGCGACCCGACCAGGCAGACCAGGTACGCGGTGCCGGCCGGCGCGCCGAGCGGCGCGCCGCGCAGCAGCGCCCGGACGGTCTCCCGGCGCAGCTGCTGGCCGTGCCCGGACCGGCGGTGCCAGTCCAGGAACGCGGTCATCTCGACCTGCTCGATCACCGGCCCCAGCTGGGCCGCCCAGGACACCAGGGCCATCAGCGCGACCCGGTCGGCCCGGTCCACGTCGGCCAGCGCGGCGCGCAGCGCGGCGGCGTGGCCGCTGACCACGACCTGCCGGAGGACCTGGGCGGACAGGCCGTCCGCGGCGTGGTCCCGGGCGGACTCGGCGAACTCGGCCAGGCTGTCCGCGCCGACCAGCTGCTCGGCGACCGCGCTGGCCAGGGTCAGCTCGGCGCCGGTCCGGACCAGGGCGGGCAGCCGCCGCCCGTGGCGGCCGCCGGCGCGGAAGTCGGGGCCCAGCGTCGCGGCCAGTTCGGCGTCGACTCCGGTCAGTATCCGGGGGAGGAGGGTGTGCAGCACTGCTCTCATCCGTCGAGCAGTCGCCACCTGGCTCCAGACCCGCGCGGGCCATGTCCCCGGCGGGGCCCGAGGACCGGGTGCCATCGTGGCACCGGGGCCCGGGGTGGTCCAGGAAACACCCCGCAGCCGTGGTGACCCGGGCACCAGCCCGGAGATCGAGTGGTGACAACGGCACCGTGACTAGCCCAGGTCGAGGTAACTAGCCTCGGTTATGTAGATAAGAGCTGAATGCGCGTATGCCGGCCAAGACGGAGCCGGTCGCGTTGTTCTCCGCCGGCTGGCCTTGTTCCCCCGCCCCCGGACGATTTGGGAGGACGACCGTGACGAATCCCCGCGATGGGCTCGAGCAGTCGTTGCTGCGGGCGAACGAGCTGATCGAGGCGGCGATCGAGGAGCACCGCCGGCGGTCCGCGCCCCGCCCCGACGAGGTCGTGCACAGCCTGGCCGATCCGCTGCCGACCGCGCGCGAGCTGGCCGCGCGGGCGCTGCGGTCGATCGCGCTGGCGGTCTCGGACGCCGCCGACGCCGCCGCGCTGGGTCCGGCGGGTCCGGGGAGCGACGCCGGGACCGCGGCCGTCCGGATCCTGTGCCCGCCGCCGCTGGCCGCCGGCGTCGTCCGGGACGTCGTCCGGCACCGTCCCGGCAGCGAGCTGCGGGTGTCCCGCGGGCCGGTCCGGGGCGCCCTGCTGGTCGACGGCGAGGTCGCGCTGGTACGCCGCGCGCCCGGCACCGCCGACCCGGCCGCGTCGCTGATCCGGTCCGCGGTGCTGGTGACCGCGCTGGAGGCGCTCTTCGTCGGCGCCTGGGCGCACGCGGCCGCGGTCGCCCGGCCGGCCCGCCCCGCCGGCGGCGTCCCCCCGGACCTCGCTCGCCGCATCCTCGGGCAGCTCTGTGCCGGCACCACCGACATCCAGGCGGCCCGCCGGCTCGGCATCTCGCTGCGGACGTACCGCCGGCGGGTGGCGTCGCTGATGGAGGACCTCGGCGCGGAGTCCCGGTTCCAGGCCGGCGCGCTCGCGGTCGAGGCCGGGCTGCTGCCGGCCTCGGCATGACCCGCCCCGCCCCGCCCGCCGCCCCCGACCCGGCCGCCGGTGAGCCGGCGGGCGAGGAGGTGGGCAGCGGCGGCGACGATCTGGAGCGGGCGCTGCTGGAGCTGCGGGCGCTCGGCCGGTCGACCGTGGCCCGGTACCGCGGCCGCTGCGGGCGGGCCCCGGCGCCGGTGCAGGAGCTGGCCGGCGGCCCGGAGGCGGTGCCGGCCGCCGCGACCCGGCTGGTCCGCCAAGCCTTGTCCACTGTGGACCTCATCCTGGCCGCGGACGGCGGGCCCGGGCTGGCCGCCGGGGCCGACGGCCTGCTGACCGCGGCCGGCGCGGCCGTCCGGGTGCGGGTGCTGTGCAGCCCCCGGACGATCGCCGCCGTGCTGCGGGCCCGCGCCGAGGCGCCGGCGGTGGTCGACCTCCGGGTGGGCCCGGTCCGCGCCCTGGACGCCGTCGTCGCCGACGGCCGCGTCGCGCTGACCCGGTCGGACGCCGCCGGCGGCGGGCCGGCCATCATCGTCCGGTCCGAGCCGGTGGTGCGGGCCGTCGCCGACCTGTTCGACGGCGTCTGGCGCGGCGCGCCACCGGCCCCGGACCCGGTCGACCTCGGCGGCCCGGACCGGGCCGCCTTCGCCGCGCAGGTGCTGCGGATGCTCTACACCGGCTACACCGACGAGGCGGCGGCGCAGGAACTGGCCGTCTCGGTCCGCACCTACCGCCGCTACGTCGCCGAGATCGTCGCCGCGGTGGGGGCGCGCTCGCGCTTCCAGGCCGGCATGCGCGCCGCCGCCGCCGGGCTGCTGCCGCCGCCGCAGTGAGCCGACCGCTGCCGCCGCAGTGAGCCGGCCGCCGCCGCGGGGAGCCGCCGCCGGCCGGGCTTGGCAGGATGTGGCCGCGGGCCTGTCGCGCCGATCCGGGCCCTCCTAACGTCGGGGCAGGCGCCTGGTTCCCGCCTGAGGACGGCGGGAGCCAACCATCCGAGCTCCGCCCTGCTCCCCGCCCGCCACCTCCGGCGGGTCCGGGGAGGCCGGCCCGCCTGCCCGGGCCGGCTCGTGCCCTGGGAGACGCCGATGACGAAGTCGCTGTACGCGCTCGGCGAGGTGCCACCGCTCGGCGAGGTGCCGGCGCAGATGCACGCGACGGTGATCCGCCAGGACCGCCTGGGGCCGCCGAAGCAGGCGATGCGGACCGAGGTCATCGACGTCCCGACCCCCGGTCCCGGCCAGGTCCTGGTGTACGTGATGGCGGCCGGGATCAACTACAACAACGTCTGGGCCTCGCTCGGGCAGCCGGTCGACGTCATCGCCGCCCGGCAGCGGTACGGGCTGCCGGAGGACTTCCACATCGGCGGCAGCGAGGGCGCCGGGGTGGTGTGGGCGGTCGGCGACGGCGTGCGCGGGGTGGCGGTCGGCGACGAGGTCGTGCTCTCCGGCGGCCAGTGGACCCAGCCCTCCGCCGACATCCGGTACGTCGACTACACCGCCGACACCACCGGCTTCGCCTGGGGCTACGAGACGAACTACGGCTCGTTCGCGCAGTTCTGCCTCGTCTTCGACTACCAGTGCCACCCGAAGCCGGCCCGGCTGTCCTGGGAGGAGGCGGCCTGCTTCATGCTCACCGGGCCGACCGCGTACCGGCAGCTGTTCGGGTGGACCGGGCACACCGTGCTGCCCGGCGACGCGGTGCTGATCTGGGGCGGGGCCGGCGGACTGGGGTCGATGGCGATCCAGCTGACCCGGATGGTCGGCGCGATCCCGGTCGCGGTCGTCTCCGACGAGGCCCGCGGCGACTACTGCCTCGGCCTGGGCGCGGAGGGTGTGGTCAACCGGCGGGACTTCGACCACTGGGGCCGGCTGCCGGACGCGGCCGACACCGAGGCGATGGCCGCGTTCTACCGCGGCGCCCGCGGGGTGGGCCGGCGGATCTGGGAGATCCTCGGCGAGCGCAAGGCGCCCCGCATCGTGCTGGAGCACAGCGGGCAGGACACGCTGCCGACGTCGGTCTACCTGTGCCAGGCCGGCGGCATGGTGGTGCTCTGCGGCGGGACCTCCGGCTACAACGGTGACCTCGACCTTCGGCACCTGTGGATGCGCTCGAAGCGGCTGCAGGGCTCGCACGGGGCCGCACCCCGGCAGTTCCGCGAGGTCGTCCGGCTGGTCGACGCCGGGCTGCTGCACCCGTGCCTGTCGCTGTGCGAGGGCTTCGAGGACGTCGGCCGGCTGCACCAGCTCATGCACGACAACGCGCACCCGCCGGGCAACATGGCCGTGCTGGTGAACGCGACCGAGCGCGGCACGGCGACCCTCTAGTGGGTGGCAGCTTGTGGCCGGTCGGGACGACGGCGTGAGCGACGGGCAGGCGCCCGCGGCCGGCCTGCGCGAGCGGCTCGCCGGGGAGCCGGCGGACCGCCGGGCCCGGCTGCTGCTGGACCTCGTCCGGTCCCGGGTCGCCGCGGTGCTCGGCGGGCCGCCGGCGGCCGTCCGGGTGGACCGGCCGTTCCGGGCGCTGGGCGTCACCCAGGACGCCCGGGAGCGGCTGCGCCGCGAGCTGTCCGAGGCGGTCGGGCTGGCCCTGCCGGCCACGCTGCTGTTCGACCACCCGACCCCGGCCGCGGTGGCCCGGCACCTGCTCGAGCGGCTCACCGGCGAGCGGACCGGGCCGGCCGACCGGGCCGAGCCGGTCGACCCGCGCGACCCGATCGCCGTCGTCGGCACGGCCTGCCGCTTCGGCGGCGGGGTGTCCTCGCCGGAGCAGCTGTGGGAGCTGGTCGCGGCGGGCGGTGACGCGGTCACCGGGTTCCCGGCCGACCGGGGCTGGGACCTGGGCCGGCTCTACCACCCCGACCCGGCGCACCCGGGCACGTCGCACACCCGGGAGGGCTCCTTCCTGGCCGACGTGGCCGGCTTCGACGCGGCGTTCTTCGGCATCGCGCCGCGCGAAGCGGCCGTGCTGGACCCGCAGCAGCGGATCCTGCTGGAGACCACCTGGGAGGCGCTGGAGCGGGCCGGCATCGACCCGGCCGGCCTGGCCGGGTCGGTCACCGGCGCCTGGGTCGGCACCAACTACCAGGACTACCGGACCCGGTTCGCCGCGATCCCGCCGGCCAGCGAGGGCTACTTCATCACCGGCAACGCCGCCAGCCTGCTGTCCGGCCGGCTCGCGTACGCGCTGGGCTGGCACGGGCCGGCGATCACGGTCGACACGGCGTGCTCGTCGTCGCTGGTGGCGCTGCACCAGGCCGCCCAGGCGCTGCGCGCCGGGGAGTGCGACCTGGCCGCCGTCGCCGGGGTCGCCGTGCTGGCCTCCCCGGAGGCGTTCGTGGACTTCTCCCGCAAGCACGTGCTGTCCGCGGACGGGCGGTGCAAGGCGTTCGGGGACGGGGCGGACGGCACCGGGTGGGGTGAGGGCGTCGGGGTGGTGCTGCTGGAGCGGCTGTCCGACGCGCGGCGGCACGGCCGGACGGTGCTGGCCGTGGTCCGGGGCAGCGCGGTCAACCACAACGGCGCCTCCAACGGGCTCACCGCCCCCAACGGCCCGGCCCAGGAGCGGGTGATCCGCCGCGCGCTGGCGGTGGCCGGGCTGGGTCCGGCGGAGGTGGACGCGGTGGAGGCGCACGGGACCGGGACCCGGCTGGGGGACCCGATCGAGGTGCACGCGCTGATGGCCACCTACGGGCAGGACCGCGATGGCGGCGATCCGTTGTGGCTGGGGTCGGTGAAGTCGAACATCGCGCACACCCAGGCGGCGGCCGGGGTGGCCGGGCGTCATCAAGATGGTGGAGGCGATCCGGCACGGGGTGCTGCCGGCCACGTTGCACGTGGCCGAGCCGTCCCGGGAGGTGGACTGGGACGCCGGCGACGGTGGCGCTGCTGGCCGAGGCGCGGGACTGGCCGGCCACCGGCCGGCCCCGCCGGGCCGCGGTGTCCTCCTTCGGGGTCAGCGGCACCAACGCGCACGTCATCCTGGAGGAGCCGCCGGCCGGACCGGACGGGACCGGCGCGCCGGCCCGCCGGCCGCCGTCGGTGGTGCCGTGGGTGGTCTCGGCGCGGACGGCCGCGGCGCTGCGGGCCCAGGCGGCCCGGCTGGTCGCCCGGGTCGAGCCGGACCGGGACCTGGACCCGGCCGGTGTCGGCGTCACGCTGGCGACCGCCCGCTCGGTCTTCGAGCACCGCGCGGTCGTGCTCGGCCGGGACCGGGCCGAGCTGCTCGCCGGGCTGGCCGCCGTGGCCGGGGACGAGCCGGCGCCGCAGGTCGTCCGGGGCGTCGCCGGCGAGGGCGGCGACGGCGCCCCGGTCTTCGTCTTCCCCGGGCAGGGCTCGCAGTGGCCGGGGATGGGCCGGGAGCTGCTGGCCGCGTCCCCGGCCTTCGCGGCGGCGATGGACGGCTGCGCCGAGGCGCTGCGGCCGTGGGTCGACTGGGACCTGGTCGGGGTGCTCGACGACGCGGAGATGCTGGCCCGGGTGGACGTCCTGCAGCCGGTGCTGTGGGCGGTGATGGTCTCGCTGGCCGAGGTGTGGCGGTCGTACGGCGTCGAGCCGGCCGCCGTGGTCGGGCACTCGCAGGGCGAGGTGGCCGCGGCCTGCGTGGCCGGCGCGCTGACGCCGGCCGACGGGGCCCGCGTCGTCGCCCTGCGCAGCCGGGCGCTGGTGGAGCGGGCGACCCCGGGCGGGATGGTCTCGGTGGTGGCCCCGGTCGAGCGGGTCCGCGAGCTGGTCGCGCCGTGGGGCGACCGGCTGGCGGTGGCCGCGGTCAACGGGCCCGGCTCGGTCGCCGTCGCCGGCGAGCCCGCCGCGCTGGCCGAGCTGGAGCGGGAGCTGTCCGCGCGCCGGGTGATGCGCTGGCGGGTGGAGGGCGTCGACTTCGTCGCGCACTCCCGGCACGCCGAGCGGCTGGCCGACCCGCTGCGCGACGCGCTGGCCCCGGTCCGGCCGGTCCGGGCGGCGGTCCCGCTCTACTCCACTGTGGACGGCGAGTGGGTGGACGGGACCGGCCTGGACGGCGACTACTGGTACCGCAACCTGCGCGAGCCGGTCGGCTTCATGGCCGCGGTCGAGGCGCTGGCGGCCCAGGGCCACACCACCTTCGTCGAGGTGAGCCCGCACCCGGTGCTGGTCCCGGCGGTGACCGAGACGCTGGGCGACCGCGTCGACCGGCTCGTGGTCACCGGCACGCTGCGCCGCGACGACGGCGGGCCGCGCCGGCTGCACGCCTCGCTGGCGGAGGTCTTCGTCACCGGCACGCCGGTGCGCTGGGCCGCGGCCTTCGCCGGGTCCGGCGCCACCGGGGTCGACCTGCCGCCGTACCCGTTCCAGCGGCAGCGCTTCTGGCCCGACACCCCGGCCGAGGTGCAGCTGGACGAGCTGCGCTACCGCATCTCCTGGCCCGCGGTGCCGGTGCCGCCGGCCCCGGCCGCCACCGGGCCCTGGCTGGCGGTGGTGCCGGCCGCGGCGGCCGGCGACCAGTGGGTCGCGGAGCTGCTGGACCACCTGCGCGGCACCGGCGCCACGGTGACCGCGGTCGAGGTGCCCGCGGGGGCGGGCCGCGACGGGCTCGCCGCGGCGCTGCGGGCCGCCGGGGCTGCGGTGCCGGCCGGAGCCGGGGCGCCGGCCGAGGACGAGGTGGCCGCCGGGACCGGGGCTGCGGTGCCGGCGGGGGTGCTGTCGCTGCTGGCCCTGGACGAGGCGCCGGACCCCGGCTGTCCGGGGCTGCCGGCCGGCCTGCCCGGCACGCTCGCGCTGATCCAGGCGCTCGGCGACCTCGAGCTGGCCGCCCCGCTCTGGCTGGTCACCCGGCAGGCCGTCTCGGTCGGCGGGTCGGACCCGCTCCGCCGGCCGGGGCAGGCGGCGACCTGGGGGATCGGCCGGGTCGTCGGGCTGGAGCAGCCGCGGCGGTGGGGCGGCCTGGTCGACCTGCCCGACACCCTGGACGCGGCGGTGGCCGGCTCGCTGGCGGCCGTGCTCGCCGCCGGGGACGAGGACCAGGTCGCGATCCGGACCGCAGGCGTCTTCGCCCGGCGGCTGGTCCGCGCCCGCTGCGCCGGTGAGCCGGCGCCGCGGCGCTGGGCGCCCCGGGCCGAGGGCACGGTGCTGATCACCGGCGGCGGCGGCGTCCAGGCCGGCCGGGTCGCGCGCTGGCTGGCCGGCAACGGCGCCGGGCACCTGCTGCTCGCCGCCCGGCAGGGCGCCGACACCGCCGGGATGGCCGAGCGGGTGGCCGAGCTGGAGGCCCTCGGCGCCCGGGTGACGGTCGCCCGCTGCGACGTACGCGACCGCGAGCAGCTGCGGGCGGCGCTGGCCCTGGTCCCGGAGCGGTTCCCGCTGTCCGCGGTGGTGCACACCGCCGGGATCGGCCGGCTGCAGCCGCTGACCGGCACCACCCCCGCCGACCTGGCCGAGGTGGTCGAGGCCAAGCTGGCCGGCGCCCGGCTGCTGGACGAGCTGACCCGCGAGCAGGGGCTGGAGCTGGACGCCTTCGTGCTGTTCTCGGCGGTGTCGGCGACCTGGGGGAGCGGCGGGCAGGGCGCGTACGGCGCGGCGAACACGTACCTGGAGGCGCTCGTCGAGCACCGCCGCGGCCTGGGGCTGCCGGGCACCGCGGTCGCCTGGGGCGGCTGGGCCGGCGACGGCATGGCGGTCCGGGACGCGAGCGAGGCGACGCTGCGGCGGCGCGGCCTGCCCGACGGGGCCTGGGCCGAGGCGGGCCAGACCCCGGCCGAGGCGGCCGACGAGACGCTGCGGGCCTGGGGGCTGCGACTGATGCCGCCCGAGCTGCTGCTGGCCGCGCTGCAGCAGGCGCTCGACCGCGACGAGGCGCTGGTGACCATCGCGGACGTCGACTGGCCGCAGTTCGTCACCGGCTTCACCGCGGCCCGGCCGCGCCCGCTGCTGCGCGACCTGCCCGAGGCCCGGGAGGCCGTCCGGGCGCTCACGGCGGACGAGCCCGGCGCCGCGGGTACGGGACGGGGCCGGGGATGGGGCCGGGGCCCGGGCCGGGGCCGGGACGGTCCCCGGGACTGGCGGAGCGGCTGGCGGCGATGTCCCGGCACGAGCGCGACCGCCGGCTGGTCGAGCTGGTCCGGGTGGAGGTGGCCGCGGTGCTCGGGCACCGGTCGGCGGAGTCCGTCGAGCTCGGACAGTCCTTCCTGGACATGGGGGTCGACTCGGTGACCTCGGTCCAGCTGCGCAACCGGATCGGCACCGCCAGCGGCCTGCGGCTGCCGGCCACGGTGATCTTCGACCACCCCACGGTCCGGGAGGTGGCCGCGTACCTGCGCGACCGGCTCGTCCCGGCGAGCGCCCCGGAGGCCGTCCCGGCGAGCACCCCGGAGGCCGTCCCGGCCCCGGACGGGGCGGACGACCTCGACCGGGCCGGCCTGGACGAGCTGATCGACATCCTCGACACCGAGCTGGACCGGCCGTGACCGACGACGCCCGGACGCTGGAGCAGCTCAGGCGGGCCACCGCCGCGCTGCGCGACGCCCGGCGCCGGCTGCGGGAGGTCGAGGCGGACCGGGACCGGGCCCGCGAGCCGATCGCCATCGTCGGCATGGCCTGCCGCTACCCCGGCGGCATCGGCACGCCGGAGCAGCTGTGGGAGCTGGTCGCGGCCGGCGGTGACGCGGTCACCGCGTTCCCGGCCGACCGGGGCTGGGACCTGGACGGGCTCTACCACCCGGAGGCCGGGCACCCGGGCACGTCGTACACCCGGGAGGGCTCCTTCCTGGCCGACGTGGCCGGCTTCGACGCGGCGTTCTTCGGCATCTCGCCGCGCGAGGCCGACATGCTCGACCCGCGGCAGCGGCTGCTGCTGGAGGTCACCTGGGAGGCGCTGGAGCGGGCCGGCATCGACCCGCACCGCACCCGCGGGACGGACACCGCGGCCTTCGTCGGCGCGTCCGGCGACGACTACGTCTACGTCCTGGAGCGGGTGCCCGGCACCGACACCAGCTACCTCTACACCACCAACGCCACCAACGTGCTGTCCGGCCGGCTGGCGTACGTGCTGGGCTGGCACGGGCCGGCGGTCACGCTGGACACGGCGTGCTCGTCGTCGCTGGTGGCGCTGCACCAGGCCGCCCAGGCGCTGCGCGCCGGCGACTGCGACCTCGCCGTCGCCGGCGGCGCGGCGGTGCTGGCGTCGCCCCGGCTGTTCGTCGAGGGGTCGCGGCAGCGGGCGGTGGCGGCGGACGGGCGGTGCAAGGCGTTCGGGGACGGGGCGGACGGCACCGGGTGGGGTGAGGGCGTCGGGGTGGTGCTGCTGGAGCGGCTGTCCGACGCGCGGCGGCACGGCCGGACGGTGCTGGCCGTGGTCCGGGGCAGCGCGGTCAACCAGGACGGCCCCTCCAACGGCCTGGTCGCGCCGAGCGCGCCGGCCCAGATCCGGCTCATCCGGCGGGCCCTGGCGAACGCCGGGCTGGGTCCGGCGGAGGTGGACGCGGTGGAGGCGCACGGGACCGGGACCCGGCTGGGGGACCCGATCGAGGTGCACGCGCTGATGGCCACCTACGGGCAGGACCGCGATGGCGGCGATCCGTTGTGGCTGGGGTCGGTGAAGTCGAACATCGCGCACACCCAGGCGGCGGCCGGGATCGCCGGGGTGATCAAGATGGTGGAGGCGATCCGGCACGGGGTGCTGCCGGCCACGTTGCACGTGGCCGAGCCGTCCCGGGAGGTGGACTGGGACGCCGGGGACGTGGCGCTGCTGACCGAGGCGCGGGACTGGCCGGCCACCGGCCGGCCCCGCCGGGCCGGCGTGTCCTCGATCGGTGGGGCCGGCACGAACGCGCACGTCATCCTGGAGGAGGCACCCGCCGAGCCGCCGCCCGCCGAGGCGCCGGCCGATCCGGCGGCCGATCCGGCGGCCCTGCCCTGGGTGCTGTCGGCGCGGACCCCCCGGGCGCTGCGGGCCCGGGCGGCCGACCTGGGCACCCTCGCCGACGGCGCCGGCGCCCCGGGCGAGGTGGAGCTGGCCGCCGCCCTGGTGCGGTCGCGGTCCGCGTTCCCGTACCGGGCCGTCGTGGTCGGCCGGGACCGGGCCGAGCTGCGGGCCGGGCTCGCGGCCGTCGCGACCGGCGACGTGGTCCCGGACCGGGTGGTGACCGGGCGGGCGCGGCCGGACGTGGACGCGCCGGTGTTCGTGTTCCCCGGGCAGGGCTCGCAGTGGGCCGGCATGGGGGCGGCGCTGGCCGCGTCGTCCGGCGAGTTCGCGGCGGCCCTGGCCGAGTGCAGCGACGCGCTGGCCGCCCGGGTGGGCTGGTCGGTGCTGGACGTGGTCGCCGGCCGCGACGGGGCCCCCTCGATCCGCACGCCCGAGGTCGTCCAGCCGGTGCTCTTCGCGGTGCTGGTCGCCCTGGCCCGGCTGTGGCGGTCGTACGGCGTGGAGCCGGCCGCCGTCGTCGGCCACTCCCAGGGCGAGATCGCCGCCGCCCACGTGGCCGGGGCGCTGTCGCTCGACGACGCCGCCGAGATCATGGCCGCCCGGGCGGCGCTGATCCCGCTGCTGCGCGGCCGGGGCACGATGATGGCCGTCGCGCTGCCGGCCGCGGAGCTGGCCCCGCGGCTGGAGCGCTTCGGCGCGCGGCTGTCGGTGGCCGCGCACAACGGCCCGCGGGCGCTGACCGTCTCCGGCGACGTCCCCGCCGTCGAGGAGCTGGAGGAGGAGCTGGTCGCGGCCGGGGTCCGGGCCCGCCGGATCCGCGCCGCGGACGGCGCCGGGCACTCGGCCGAGGTCGACCCGTTCCGGGCCGACCTGGTCGGCCGGCTGGCCGGGATCGCGCCACGGGCGGCGGAGGTCGAGTTCGTCTCCACGGTCACCGCCGACACGCTGGAGACCACCCGGCTGACCGCGGACTACTGGTTCGCCAACGCGCGCCGCACGGTCCGCTTCGACGCCGCCGTACGCCGGCTGCTGGCCGCCGGTCACCGCGCCTTCCTGGAGATCAGCCCGCACCCGCTGCTGGTCGGGGCGATCGACGACATCGCCGAGGACACCGGCGTCGAGGTGGTGGCCGCCGGCAGCCTCCGCCGCGACGACGGCGACCTCGACCGGTTCCTGGTCTCCGCGGCCGAGCTGTACGCCCGGGGCACGCCGGTCGACTGGACCGCGGCGCTGCCCCGGCGGCCGGTCCGGCCGGTCGACCTGCCGACCTACCCCTTCCAGCGGCGCCGGCACTGGGTGGACGGCGGCGGCGCGGCGGCGGTCCCGGCGCAGCCGTCCGGGCTCGCGGAGCCCGCGCCCCACCGCCCGGACGACGACGCCCCCGCCGACGTGCCGGCCGGGCCGCCGGTGGCCGAGCAGCTCGCCGGCCTGACCGCCGCCGAGCAGGTGGCCCGGCTCACCGAGCTGATCCGCGCCCACATCGCCGCGGTGCTCCGCTACCCCTCGATCGAGGACGTGCCGGCCGACCAGCGGTTCCCGGAGCTGGGGCTGGACTCGCTGACCTCGGTGGAGCTGCGCAACCGGCTGGCCGCGGCGACCGGCGGGCGGCTGTCCGGCGCCGCGGCCGTCGAGCACCCGTCCCCGATCGAGCTGGCCCGGCACCTGCAGGCGGTGCTCGCCGGCGGGCCGGCCGCCGGCCCGCCGGCCACCGACAGCCTGGTGCAGCTGTTCGCCGAGGCCTGCCGGGCCGGTCGGGCCAGCGCGGCGCGGGGGATGCTGGAGCAGGCCGCCGGGCTGCGGCCGCGGTTCGACCGCGCCGAGGACGCGCCGGACCGGCCGGCCCCCCTGCGGCTGGCCGAGGGCCCGCGCCCGGCGCTGGTCTGCTTCCCCCCGTTCGTCATCCCCGCCGGGGCCGAGCAGCTCGTCCGGCTGGCCGCCCCGTTCCGCGGCGACCGGGGGTTCTGGGCGCTGCCGCACCCCGGGTTCGGCCGGGACGAGGCGCTGCCCGGCAGCCTGGCCGTGCTGCGGCGGCGGCAGGCCGAGCTGGCGCTGCGCTGCGCCGGCGACCGGGCGCCGGTGCTGGTCGGCTACTCCTCCGGCGGCTGGGTCGCGCAGGCCGTCGCCGAGGAGCTGACCGGGCTCGGCCGGCCGCCGGCCGCCGTGGTGCTCCTCGACGCCTTCACCCTGGGCGCGGACGACGCCACCGGGGTGTTCGACGAGCTGATGGCCGCCGGTGCCGCCCGCTCCGGCCTGGCCGGGGTGACCGGCGCGGAGCTCACCGCGATGGGCTGGTATCTCGCCCTGTTCGAGCCGGCCGGGTCGCCGCCGCGGACCGGCGTGCCGACCCTGCTGGTCCGGGCGGCCGAGCAGCCGGCGCTGCGGGCCACCGGCGGCCGGCCGCCGGCGCCGCCCGGCGGCGTCACCGCCACGGTCGAGGTGCCGGGCGACCACGTGTCGATGCTGACCGACCACGCCGCCGCCACCGCGGCCGCGGTCGAGTCCTGGCTGGCCGCCGAGGAGGACCGATGCCGGGCAGCCCGGTCCGACAGCTCGCGATGACCTCGGGGTTCCGGCCCTGGCTGGTCACCGGCTACGCCGAGGCGCGGGCGGCGCTGGCCGACCCGCGGCTGGCCAAGGACTCCCGCCGGGTGGCCGAGCTGCTGGACCGGCAGGCGCTCGGCGGCCGGGACAGCATGTTCGGCCGGTCGCTGTCCCACCACATGCTCAACACCGACCCGCCCGAGCACAGCCGGCTGCGCAAGCTGGTCAACCGGGCCTTCACGCCGCGCGCGGTCGAGCGGCTGCGGCCGCGGGCCGAGCAGATCTGCGCCGACCTGCTGGCCGGGCTGGCCGGGCGGGCCGAGGTGGACCTGCTGGAGACGTTCGCGGTCCCGCTGCCGATCCGGATGATCTGCGAGCTGCTCGGCGTGCCCGCGGCCGACCGGGCGGACTTCCGCGGCTGGTCCAACACGCTGGTCTCCGCGCTGCCGGCGGACGCGCAGGCCGGCCCGTACGCGGCGATGTCGGCCTACCTGCACGAGCTGATCCGGGCCAAGCGCGCCGCCCCGACCGAGGACATGCTCGCCGCGCTGGCCGCGGTCACCGACGGCGGCGACCGGCTGACCGAGGACGAGCTGGTCGCGATGGCCTTCCTGCTGCTGGCCGCCGGGCACGAGACCACCGTCAACCTGATCGGCAACGGCATGCTGGCGCTGCTCGGGCACCCGGACCAGCTGGCCGCGCTGCGGGCCGACCGGTCCCGGCTGCCGGCCGCGATCGAGGAGTTCCTCCGCTACGACGGGCCGGTCAACCAGGCCACCCTGCGCTTCACCGCCGCGCCGGTGGAGCTCGGCGGCGCCCGCATCCCGGCCGGCGAGTTCGTCCTGGTCAGCCTGGACTCGGCCAACCACGACGGGAGCCGGTACGCCGACCCGGACGCGCTGGACATCGACCGGGACGCCTCCGGCCACCTGGCCTTCGGGCACGGCATCCACTACTGCCTCGGCGCGCCGCTGGCCCGGCTGGAGGCCGAGGTCGCGTTCACCGGGCTGCTGGACACCTACGACCGGATCGAGCTGGCCGTCCCGGCCGAGGCGCTGGAGTGGCGGTACAGCGTGGTCATGCGCGGGCTGGAGCGGCTGCCGGTCCGGCTCGGGCGGGGGTGAGCGGATGGCCGGCCAGACCCCGCTGACCCCGGAGCTGCTCGCGTACGTCCGGGCGGTGTCGCTGCGCGAGGACGAGGTGCTGCGGGAGCTGCGGGAGGAGACGGCGGCGTACCCGATGGGCACGACGATGCCGGTGCTGGCCGAGGAGGGGCAGCTGCTGGCGCTGCTGGTCCGGCTGACCGGGGCCCGGCTGGTGCTGGAGATCGGCACCTTCACCGGCTACAGCACGCTCTGCCTGGCCCGGGCGCTGCCGCCGGGCGGCCGGCTGGTCACCTGCGACATCACCGACCGGTGGCCGGCGATCGGCCGGCCGTTCTGGGACCGCGCCGGGGTGGCGGACCGGATCGAGGTCCGGATCGGCGACGCCCGGGACACCCTGGCCGGCCTGCTCGCCGGCGGCGGCGCCGGCACCGTGGACCTGGTCTTCATCGACGCGGACAAGGCCGGCTACCGGGACTACTACGAGGCGTCGCTGCGGCTGGCCCGCCCCGGCGGCCTGCTCGTGCTGGACAACACCGTCCTGTCCGGACAGGTGGCCGACCCGGCCGCGACCGACCCGGACACGGTGGCCGTCCGGGAGCTGAACGCCTTCCTGCACGGCGACGAGCGGGTCGAGCTGGCCATGCTCACCATGGCCGACGGCATCACGCTGGCCCGCAAGGCCGGGGAGCCGGCGTGACCGCGGCCGGGCCGGTCGCCGTGGTCGGCGCGGGCACCATGGGCTGCGGCATCGCCACCCTGGTCGTCGGCCACGGCCTCCCGGCCGTGCTGGTGGACGTGGACCCGGCCGCGCTGGCCGCCGCCCCGGCCCGGGTCCGCGGGCAGCTGCGGCACGCCCAGCTGCTCGCCGCGCTGCCGGCCGACCGTCCACCCGGGACGCTGACCACGGCCGCCGGGCCCGCCGGCCTGGCCGGGGCGGCGGCCGTCGTCGAGGCGGTCACCGAGGACGCCGACCGCAAGCGGGCCGCGCTGGCCGCCGCGGCGGCGGTGGTGCCGCCCGGCACGCCGCTGATCTCCACCACCTCCGGGATCCCGGTCGACGAGCTGGCCACCGGGCTGCCCCGCCCGGAGGACCTGCTGGCCACCCACTTCATGAACCCGGCGTACCTGATCGACATGGTGGAGCTGGTCCGCGGCCCGCGCACCGGCGACGCCGCGTACGCCGCCGCCGGGACGCTGCTGGCCGCGCTCGGCCGGCGCGCCGTGGCGGTGCGCGACGCGCCCGGCTTCGTCACCAGCCGGCTGCTGCACGCGATGATCAACGACGCCGCCCGCATCGTCGAGGAGGGCGTGGCCACCGCGGACGAGGTGGACACGCTGCTGCAGGGCTGCCTCGGCCACCGCACCGGGCCGCTGCGCACGGCCGACCTGATCGGCCTGGACAACCTGGTCGACTCGCTGCGGGCGCTGCACGCGCGCACCGGCGAGGAGCGCTACCGCCCGGCCGGCGCGCTGCTGCGCAAGGTGGCCGACGGGGAGCTGGGCCAGAAGTCCGGCCGGGGGTTCCACGACTACGGAGAGGTGCGGTCATGACGTCTGAGCGGTCCCTCGACGCGGCCCCGGCGAGCCGGGAGGCGATCGAGGGCGAGCTGCTCCCGCTGCTGCAGGCCCGGCTGCGGGTGCCGGTGACGGCCGAGCAGGACCTCTTCGCCGACGGCATCGTCACCTCGATGCTGGCCATGCAGCTGGTCGTGCAGCTGGAGGAGACCTTCGCGGTGGCCATCGTCGGGCCGGACCTGAAGATGGCCAACTTCCGCAGCGTGGCCGCGATGGCCGACCTGGTGCACCGGCTGCGCTCCGCTCCTCCGGCCGGGTCCGATGCGGACTGAGCCCGGTGCGGGTCCGGTGTGGACCGAGCAGCTGGCCGAGGGGCGGGCGCTGGTCGACGCGCTGGTCGGCGACCGGGCCGGGGACTGGGACGTGGCCGGCCTGCTGCCGGTCGAGGTGCTCCGCGAGCTCGGCGCCCGGGGCCTGCTCTGCGCCCAGGTGCCGGCCGGGTACGGCGGCCCGGGCCTGGACAGCCTGGCCAACGGCGAGCTCACCGCGTACGTCGGCAGCAGGTGCGGCTCGCTGCGCAGCGTGCTGACCTCGCAGGGCATGGCGGCCTGGACGATCCAGCGGCTGGCCGCCGAGGACCGCCGCCGGGAGTACCTGGCCGCGCTGGCCGGCGGGCAGCTGGCCGCCGTCGGCCTGTCCGAGCCGGAGGCCGGCAGCGACCTCGGCGCGCTGGCCACCCGCATCCGCCCGGCCGGCGGCGACGTCGTCCTGGACGGGCACAAGACCTGGGTCACCGCGGCCCACTACGCCGACCTGCTGGTCGTCGCCGGCCGGCTGGCCGACGGGGCCGCCGCCGTCGTGGTGCCGGCCGACGCGCCCGGGCTGTCGGTGGAGCGGGTGCCGCACCCGCTGGGCTGCCGCGCCGCCGGCCACGCGCACGTCCGGCTGGACTCGGTCCGGGTGCCCCGCGGCAACGTCCTCGGCGGTGGCCCGCAGTCGCTGTCGCTGCTGGTCACCACCGCGCTCGGGTACGGGCGGCTGTCGGTCGCCTGGGGCTGCGTCGGCATCCTGCGGGCCTGCCTGGCCGCGGCGGGCGAGCACGCCGCGGTCCGCCGGCAGTTCGGCCGGCCGCTGGCCGGGCACCAGCTGGTCGGCCGGCACCTGGCCGACCTGCTGGTGGCCGAGCAGATCGCGACCCGGGCCTGCGAGCACGCCAGCCGCTGCTGGGACGCCCGGTCCCCGGACGCGGTGGTGGCCACCGTGCTGGCCAAGTACGTCGGGGCCACCCAGGCCGTCCGCGGCGCCGCCACCGCGGTGCAGGTGCTCGCCTCGGCCGGGGCGGTCGACGGCCACGCCGTGGCCCGCGCGTACCGGGACGCGAAGCTCATGGAGATCATCGAGGGCAGCAACGAGATCTGCCAGCTGATGCTGGCCCAGCACCTGGTCACCGCGGCCGGGTGACGGGCGATGGCCGACGCCGCTGCCGGGCGCGGTGCGGGTGGACGCCCCCGACCTCGGTGCCGGCGCCGGCGGCCGCCCGGGCCGGGCTGACCGGTGCCGGCCGCGGCCCGGCCCGGGCTGACAACGAGGTGCCAGCGGACGGTCCCGGCGGGGCCGCGGGATGGCCCGGGGCCGGGCTGCCCGGGGGTCGCTGGCAGGTTGTGGCCGGCAGCCTTCCGGCCCGCTCGGGCCCGGTCATAGCGTCGGTCCGCGGGTCCGGCGGACCGGCCGACCGGTCGGAGGGAGCGCCATGACGTCACCTGCCGCACAGCGCCAGGACGAGATCCGGGACATCGTCTGCGAGATCCTCGAGATCGAGCCGGCCGAGGTCACCGAGACCAGCCTGTTCAAGGAGGACCACGACGCGGACTCGCTGCGCGCCATCGAGATCCTCGCCGCGCTGGAGAAGCGCTTCGACGTGGTCATCGACCAGGCCGAGCTGGCCCGCATGGTCAACCTGGCCGGCGTGTACGAGGTCGTGGCCGAGGCCCGCCAGGCCCACGGGACCCGCGCCGAGTGAGCCGGGACAGGTGCCCACCGTGACCCGCGACCGGGTGGTCGTCACCGGCATGGGGGCGGTGTCCAGCATCGGCATCGGCCTGCCCGCCTTCCTGGCCGGCCTGCGGGCCGGCCGCTGCGCCGCGGCGCCGATCGAGGCGTTCGACACCACCGGCTTCGAGTACGCGATCGGCTGCGAGATCGCCGACTTCGCGCCGGAGCGGTGGATCAGCACCCTGCCGGTCGACACGCTCGGCCGGGCCACCCAGTTCTCCGTGTCGGCCGCCCGGATGGCGGTCGCCGACGCCGGGCTCGCCGCCGCCGAGCTGCGCCGGCGCCGCGGCCTGATCGCGATCGGCACCACCGACGGCGAGGCCCGCGACCTGGACCGGCTGGTCGAGACCGAGGTCCGGGACTCCCCGGCGGCGATGGACCCGGGGCTGGCCCGGCGGGTGCCGGCCGGCCGGCTGTCCGCGGCCGTCGCGGCCGAGCTCGACCTCAGCGACGTGGAGGTGGTCACGCTGCCGACCGCCTGCGCGGCCGGCAACTACGCGATCGGCTACGGCTACGACGCGATCCGCGCCGGCGACGTCGACTACGCGGTCTGCGGCGGGGCCGACGCGGTGTGCCGCAAGACCTTCACCGGCTTCTACCGGATCGGCACCATGGCGCCGGAGCGCTGCCAGCCGTTCGACAAGGACCGCAAGGGCATCCTGGTCGGCGAGGGCGGCGGCGTGCTGGTGCTGGAGAGCCTGCGCTCGGCCCGGGAGCGGGGCGCCCGGGTGCACGCCGAGGTGCTCGGCTTCGGCCTCAACTGCGACGCCCGGCACCCGGTCGCGCCGGACGAGGACAGCGTGGCCCGGTGCATGCAGCTCGCGCTCGCCGACGCCGGCGTGGCCCCCGGCGAGGTCGACTTCATCTCCGCCCACGGCACCGGCACCCGGGCCAACGACGTGACCGAGGCGGCGGCCGTCCGCCGGGTGTTCGGCGCGGACACCGCGCCGCGCACGGTGTCCATGAAGTCGATGCTCGGGCACAGCATGGGCGCGGCCAGCGCGCTGGCCTCCATCGGCTGCGTGCTGGCGATCCTGGACGGCTTCATCCCGCCGACGGCCAACCACGTCGAGACCGACCCGGAGTGCGGGCTGGACTGCGTGCCCAACGTGGCCGTCGCGGCCCGGCCGCGGATCGTGCAGAACACCGGCCTGGCCTTCGGCGGCAACAACGCCGTGGTCGTCTACGGCCGGCACGAGCCCGCCGGCGTCCGGCCGGAGCCGGTCCGGTGAGCTGGTCGATCGCCGGCACCGGCGCGGTGGCCAGCGTCGGCGGCAGCACCGACGAGGTCTTCGCCGCGCTCTGCGCGGGCCGCAGCGGGCTGGCCCCGCTGCGCGGCTTCGACGCGGCGAAGTACCGGGCCCGGTCCGCGTACGAGATCGACGACCGGCCGGCGGCCGGCACCGACGTGCCCGGGCGCGCGACCGGCTGGCTGCTGACGGCGGTGGCCGAGGCGCTGGCCGACGCCGGGCTGGCCGCGGACCTCTCGGACGTGCCGGTGATCGTCGGCACCGGCCTGCGCGAGCTGCGCTCGGCCGAGCTGGCCTGGCGGGCCGGCACCCGCGTCGACCCGGCCGACCTGCACTTCGGCACCGCGCTGCGGGCGCGCTTCGCGGCCGCCAGCACGTACACGGTCGCCAACGCCTGCGCCGCGTCGGTCTGCGCGCTGGCGATGGGCTGCGACCTGCTGGCCGCGGACGCGGCCGACACCGTCGTCGTCGCCGGCACCGACACGCTGACCGAGAGCATGTTCGGCCTG
Organism: uncultured Actinomycetota bacterium; assembly: GCA_963849885.1. Lineage (GTDB taxonomy): Bacteria > Actinomycetota > Actinomycetes > Mycobacteriales > CADCTP01 > CADCTP01. The sequence goes on from CAWKIV010000017.1 coordinate 23,928, forward strand.
CTCGACCGGGTGCAGCTGGAGCCGCCGGACCAGGTCCGGCCGTTCGACGCGGACCGGCGGGGGACCCTGCTGGGCGACGGCGCGGTCGCGGTGGTGCTGCGCCGGGACGGCTCCGGCGGGCCGGCCGCCGCCCGGGTCCGCGCGGTGAGCATGAACTGCGACGCGGCGCACCCGACCGCGCCGGACCCGGGCGGCATCGCCGCGGCCATCCGGCTGGCGCACGAGCAGGCCGGCGTCACCGCCGCGGACATCGACCTGGTCCTGGTGCACGGCACCGGCACCACCCTCAACGACGCGGCCGAGGTGGTCGCGCTGGCCGAGGTCTTCGGCCCGGCCGCCGGCCGGCCGCTGCTGACCGCGGTGAAGTCGATGACCGGCCACACCTCCGGCGGCTCCGGCCTGCTCGGCGTCGTGGTGGCGGCCCGGGCGCTGGCCACCGGGCGGGTCCCGCCGACGCTCGGGCTGCGCGAGCCGATGGCCGAGGCGGCGCCGTTCCGGTTCGTCCGGGACCCCGGCCGGACCGCCGACCTGCGGCTGGCCCAGGTCGACGCGTTCGGCTTCGGCGGCGTCAACGCGGTCGCGGTGCTGGAGCGGGCCGGCGGGGGAGGGGCGCGGTGACCGCGGCCGACCCGGTCGTGGTGACCGGGGTCGGGCTGGCGCTGCCGGGCGTCGCGGACGCGGCCGCGCTGCCCGGCGCCACCCGGGCGGCGGTCCGGGCGGCCGACCCGGTCGAGCCGGCCGACCGGCTCGGCCGGCGCGGCCTGCGCTACCTGGACCGGGCCTCCCAGCTGGCGCTGTGCGCCGGGCGGGACGCGCTGCGGGACGCCGGCCTGCTGCCGGCCGGGACCGAGGCGCCGCCGCCCGGCGACCCGGTCGCGGTGGTGGTCAGCACCAACTTCGGCAACCTCGACACCGTCTGCGAGGTGGCCGCGACCATCGCCGAGCGGAGCACCGACCGGGTCAGCCCGATGGCGCTGCCGACCGCGTCGAGCAACGTCACCGCCGCGGTGCTGGCGACCCGCTTCGGCCTGCGCGGACCCAACCTGACCTTCACCAACGGGGCCACCTCCGGGCTCGACGCGGTCCACTGGGCCGGGCTGCTGGTCACCGGAGGCCGGTGCGCGCAGGCGCTGGTGGTCGGGGTGGAGACCAGCAACCCGGTCGTCGCCGGGCTGCTCGGCCGGCCGGCCGACGAGCTGCTCGACGGCGCCGCGGCGGTGGTGGTGGAGCGCGCGGCCACGGCCGAGGCCCGGGGGGCGGCCCGGCTGGCCGAGCTCGGCCGGTACGCCCGGCGGCCGGGGGTCGCCGCCTGCGTCGAGCGGGTCCTCGCCGGCGCGCCGGAGCCCCCCGCCCTCTGGCTGGCCGACACCCCCACCGACACCCCCACCGGCGCTGCGGCGCCGGCGGCGGGGCCGGACCTGACCGCCGCCTTCGGGCTGGCGTCCGGGGCGCTCGGGGTGCTGCAGTGCGCGGCGGTGGTGGGCTGGTTCGCGGCCGGCGGGGCGGAGCCGGCCCTGGTCACCACCGGGTCGGACGGCGACGACGCGGTCGCCGGCCTGCTGCTGCGCCCGGCCGGGGCGGGGCGGCGATGAGCGCCGAGCCCGTCGGGGGCGGGACGCCGACCGTGCCCGGCCTCGGGCCGAACGGCGCCGGTCCGGCCGAGCCGGTCGTGGTCCGGCGGGTGCGCCCCGGCGCCGGCCCCGACCCGCTGCGGGTGCTGCTCCTGCACGGGCTGTGCGGCAGCGCCGCGATCTGGGACGGCTTCGCCGGGCTGGCCGACCCCGACTGGGAGCTGTGGGCGGCCGACCTGCCCTGGCGCGGCACCGGGGTGACCGGCTGGGCGGACCGGCCGGTGGAGGACTGGGCCGCCCGGGCCGTCGCCGACCTGCCCGGCGGGGCCGACGTGCTGATGGCCCACTCCTTCGGCACCAGCGTCGTGCTGCGGTGGCTGGACCGGCAGGCCACCGGCCCGGACGGCGGCTTCGTGGTCGGCGGGCGGCGGCTGCGCGGGCTGGTGCTGGTCTCGCCGCTCTACCGGGCCGACCCGGACGACTTCGACTGGGACTCGATCGTCTACTACGTCGACCGGATCGACGGGATCCTCGCCGACGGCCTGCTCGCCGGGACCGGCCGGACGCTGCCGGCCGACAAGCTGCGGGCCGTCGCGCTCAAGGTCCGGGACCTGGTCGGCCCGTACGGGTGGCTGCGGTTCTTCGACACCTACCTGCGGATGCCCGAGGTCCGCGGGGAGCGGCTGACCGTGCCGGCCCTGGTGGTCGGCGGGGGACTGGACACCGCGGCCCTGCCGGCGGACGCCGAGGCGCTGGGCCGGGCGCTGCCGGCCGCCACCGTGCACCTCCTGCCCGGCACCCGGCACTACCCGATGATCACCGCGGCGGAGGCGTTCGCCGAGCTGACCAACTCCTTCCTGCGGTCCGTGGCGGCGGCGCCATGACGACCGGGACCGCGCCGACGCCGGCCGGGGCGCTGCTGGCCGGGACCACCCGGGTCCCGCTGCGGCCCCGCTACGAGGGCGCCAACATCTGCACCTGGATCGGCTTCAAGCACGTCAACTACCTGGTCGAGGAAGCCGTGCTGGCGCACTTCCGGGCCGCCGGGGCGCCGGCCGGGGCGCTGTACGAGGACTTCGGCCTCGGCCTGGACCTGGTCGAGCTGGACACCCGGGTGCTGCACGCCCTGCACGTGGACGACGAGGTGACCGCGGTCGTGGTGCCGGCCACCGCCGCGGCGGACCGGGCGGTCCGGCTGCGGGTGACGCTGACGGTGGACCGCGGCGGCCGGCCGCGGAAGGCCGCCACCGCCCGGGTCGCCGTGGTGCTGCGGGCCGGCGACCCGCGGTCGTCCGGTGTGGACGCTCCGGCCGGGCTGGCCCGGTTCGTGGTGCCCGTGCTCGGCGCCCACCGCCCCGCCGAGCCCGCCGAGCCCGCCGGGCCGGACGGGCCGGCCGGGCCGGCCGGGGCGGGGAGCGGGCCGGCGGGCGGCACCGACCCGCTGCTCGACCGGCTCACCGCCGGCCGCAACGCCTACGGCTGGCGGGCGCCGGTCCGCTACCCGTACTGCCACTTCACCGAGTGGCTGCAGCTGTCGGGCTACCTGCGGCTGCTGGAGGAGGCGGTCGACCGCTTCCTGGCCGACCGCGGCATCTCCATCGCCACCCTGCTGGCCGACCGGCGCTGGATCCCGGTGGTGCCGCGGTCCCGGGTGGAGATCCTGGCCGAGGCCCGGATGGAGGAGGACCTCTACACCGTCTACACCGTCGAGGACGTCTTCAAGGACGCCACCTACACCTCCCGGCTGGACTGCTACGTCCGGCGGGACGGCGCGCTGCGGCCGACGGCCACCGGCTCCATCACCCACGGCTACGCGGTGATCGAGAGCCGCCGGGACTGGCGGCTGGTGCCCTTCGACGACCGGGTGCTGCGCGCCCTCGCCGGCCCGGTGCCGGCCGGAGCGGGAGGGGGATCGCCGTGACCGACTACCTGCTGGTGGAGACCGGCGGGCCGGACGCCGGCCCGGCCTGCGAGCGCTTCGTCGGCGACGCCGTCCGGCTGGCCGCCGGCGACGCCGGGGTCACGCTGCTGCTGCTGGAGGCCGGGGTGGTGGCCGCGGTGCGCGACGCCGGGCCGGACCTCGGCTCGCTGCTGCGGCACGGCGGCGAGCTGTGGGTGGACTCGTTCTCGCTGCGGCAGCGGGCGGTGCTGCCGGCCGACCTGGTCAGCGGGGCCCGGGTCGTGGAGATGACCGACGTGGCCGAGCGGCTGCTGCGGCCCGGCCTGTCCACGGTCTGGCACTGACATGGCCTGGACCGTGCCCCCGACCGACGTGCTGCTCAAGGTGCTCGGCGCCCCGCACCAGACCGAGCTGGTGTGCAGCCTGTTCCGGCTGGCGGAGGCGCTGCTGGACAGCGGCGCCACGGTGCAGGTGTGGACCTGCGCCGAGGCGACCGGGCTGACCCGGGCCGGCCTCGGCGACCGCAAGCCGCGCGACCCGGCCGACCGCACCGTGCACCACCCGTCCACCGCCGGGCTGGTCCGCGACCTGCTGGCCGGCGCCCCGGGCCGGATCAGCTGGTACGCCTGCCGCTTCTGCTGCGTCGACCGCGGCGCGGTCGAGCAGATCCCCGAGGTCCGGGTCCGGCCGGCGGGCCGGTTCTGGGAGCACGTGCTGGCCGCCGACAAGACCGTGGTGCTGGGGGTGTGCTGAGCCGTGCCGACCGCCGACTGCACCCTGCTGATCGTGGAGCGCGCCTACCGCGGCGCGGTCGAGGACCAGTTCGCCGACGTGCTCTACTTCGTGCACGGCCTGCACCGGCAGAGCGGCGGCGTCGAGCTGGCCCTGCGCGGGGCCGCCGCCGGCTTCGCGGTGCAGACCGACCGCCCGCCGGCCCTGCGGGTCGCCGGCCGGCCGCTGGACACGCTGCCGGACCCGCGCCGGTCGGTGCAGCGGCTGCTCGACGACGGCGTGGCCGTCTGGACCGAGGAGCCGGACCTGCTCGCCCTCGGCGCCACCGCGCCGGCCCGGCTGATCCCCGGGGTGCGCTGCCTGGCCGCGCACGAGCTGGTGGCGCGGTGGCCCGGCTACGCCCGGGTGTGGTTCTTCTGAGCCGGCCGGAGGCGCCCGGGACCGGCGCCGGCGCACCGGTGATCTCCGCCTGGTCGGCGATCTCCCCGTGGGGGCTGACCGCCGGCGACTTCGCCGCCGGGCTGCGCTCCGGCCGGCCGACCGCGGCCCCGCTCGACCGTGCCGAGTGGACGGTGCCGGTGCCGGACGCGTGCCTGGTGCCCGGCTTCGACGTCCGTACGGAGCTGGGCCGCAAGGGCACCCGGTCGATGGACCGGGCCAGCGGGCTGGCGGTGGCCGCGGTCGGCCGGCTGCTCGGCGGGGCCGGCGACGGGGAGCGGCTGCCCGGGCTGCCCCCGGACGCCGGCCTGGTGCTGGGCACCACCACCGGCAGCGCACAGTCCATGATGGACTTCACCCGCGAGTCGCTGGTCGGCACCCGGCCCTACCTGGTCGACCCGGCGCGCTTCCCCAGCACGGTGATGAACTGCGCGGCCGGCCAGGCGGCGATCTGGCACCGGCTGCAGGGTCCGAACGCGACGGTGGCCGCCGGGCGGGCCACCGGCCTGGCCGGCCTGCAGTACGCGCTGCGCCTGCACCGGGCCGGCCGGGCCGGCGCCCTGCTGTGCGGGGCGGTCGAGGAGTTCTCGGCCGCCCGGGCCTGGCTGACCTGGCACGCCCGGGCGGCCGGCGAGGCCGCGCCGGTGCTCGGCGAGGGCGCCGCCGTGTGGCTGCTGGAGCCGGCCGAGGTGGCCCGGGCGCACGGCCGGACCGGCCTGGCCGCACCGGTCGGGCTGGAGTTCGGCTTCGCCCGGGACCGGGCCGCGATCCGGCCGGTCCTGGCCGGCTGCCTGCGCCGGCTGCTCGACCGCGCCGGGCTGGCCGCGGCCGACGTCGACCTGGTCGCGGACTCGCAGCGGGCCGGGGCCGACGGCGCGGCCGAGCGGGCCGCCCTGGCCGACGTGCTCGGCCCGGCCGGCCCGGCGGGCCCCCGCCGGGTGGGCTGCGCCGACCGCATCGGCGACACCGCCGCCGCGTCGGCCGCCTTCCAGCTCGCGGCGGTGCTGGCCTGCGCGGCCGAGCCGGGGGCCGCCGCCGGCCGGCTCGCCCTGGTGACCGCGGCCGAGGCCGGCGGTGCGGTGGCGGCCGCCGCTTTCCGGCTGAGCGAGGGAGGGCGGAGCTGATGCCCGAGTCCGAGACCCCGCGGCTCGACGTGGACGACCTGCGTCGCACCGTGGCCAAGATCCTCGACGTCGAACCGGCCGACCTGACCGACGAGGTCCGGTTCGTCGAGGACCTCGGCGGCAACTCGCTGCTGGCGCTGGAGGTCCTCGTGGTGCTGGAGGAGAAGTACGGCGTCACCTTCAGCCGGGACGAGGTCGAGTCGCTGACGTCGCTGCCGCGGACCCGCGAGCTGCTCGCGGCGAAGCTGGCGGCCCGGTGACCGGCGTGGACGGCCGGGTGGCGCTGGTCACCGGCGGGTCCCGCGGCATCGGCCGGGCCACCGTGCTCCGGCTGGCCGAGCTCGGCTACGACGTCGCGTTCTGCTACAGCTCCCGCGACGACGCGGCCGAGAAGCTCGCCGGGGAGCTCGCCGGCCTCGGCCGGCGGGTGCTGGCCCGCCGGGCCGACGTGACCAGCCTGCCGGCCGTCCGGGAGCTGGTCGAGGCCACCGAGGAGCAGCTCGGGCCGATCGAGGTCGCGGTGAGCTCCGCCGGCGTGGTCCGGGACGGCCCGGTGGTGCTGCTGGCCGACGAGGACTGGCAGCAGGTGCTGCGGACCAACCTCGACGGCGTCTACCACCTCTGCCGCTCGGTCGCCTTCGGGATGATGAAGCGCCGCCGCGGCTGCATCGTCACCCTGTCCTCGGTGGCCGGGGTGGTCGGCAACGCCGGGCAGAGCAACTACGCGGCGGCCAAGGCCGGCGTCATCGGCTTCACCACGTCGCTGGCCAAGGAGGTCGGCCGGTACGGCGTGCGGGCCAACGTGGTCGCCCCCGGGCTGATCGAGACCGACATGACCGCCGGCCTGGCCGCCCGCGACCGGGACCGGCTGCTCGGCGGGATCGCGCTGGGCCGCTTCGGCCGGCCCGAGGAGGTCGCCGACCTCATCGGCTACCTGGCCTCGGCCGAGTACGTCACCGGCAGCGTGTTCCGGATCGACGGCGGGATCGTGCTGTGACCGGCGCGGGCCGCCCCGGCGAGGGGAGGGCGACATGACCGACGCCGACATCGGCGCGGCCCGGGCGGTGCTCGGCCGGGCCCGGACCGCGGGCGACCGCACGGCGATCGTCGACGAGGACACCCGGATCAGCTACGCCGAGCTGGGCGCCCGCATCCGGTCGCTGGCCGCGGTGCTCGCCGGGGGCGGCGTGCGCCCGGGGGACCGGGTCGCGTACGTCGGGCGCAACAGCGCCACCCAGCTGACCGCCGCGCTGGCCGCGATCCATCTCGGCGCGATCTTCGTGCCGTTGAGCTTCCGGCTCACCGCCGCCGAGCTGGGCCCGCTGCTGGCCGGCTGCGGCGCGCACACGCTGCTCGCCGACGGGGACTTCGCGGCGGCGGTGGACGGGGTCCGGCCGGCCGGCCGGCCGCGCCGGCTGCTGCGCGCCGACGCCGGTCCGCCGGCGGCCGGCTGGGAGCCGCTGCCCGCGGCCGGGACGGCGTCGCCCGACGGCGCCGGCCCGGACGACCCGGTGCCGGTCCGGCCGGACGACCCCGCGCTGATCATGTACACCTCCGGCACCACCGGCCGGCCGAAGGGCGCGGTGCTGACCCACGGCAACCTCTTCTGGAACGAGGTCAACACCGAGGCGGTGATCGAGACCCGGCTGCGGGACACCGCGCTGGTGGCCGCGCCGATGTTCCACATCGCCGGGCTGAGCGGCTACACGCTGGGCACCCTCACCCACGGCGGCACCCTGGTGCTGCGGCGCGCCTTCGACCCCGGCCGCTGCCTGGCCGACCTGGTCGCCCACCGGGTGGCCAACCTCATCGCCGTGCCGACCATGTTCGCCGCCCTGGCCGCCGTGCCCGGCTTCGCCGAGGCCGACCTGTCCGCGCTGCGGGGGGCGATCATCGGCGGCGCGCCGGTGCCGGTCCGGCTGGTCCGCGCGTACGCGGCCCGCGGGGTCACGCTGCAGCAGGGCTGGGGCCTGACCGAGACCGCGCCGCTGGCCAGCTGCACGCCGGCCGACCTGGTGGAGCGGCACCCGGACGCGGCCGGCCACCCGCTGCCGTACACCGAGCTCCGGCTGGTCGACCCCGAGCGCGGCACGGTCGTCACCGCGCCCGGCGAGCCGGGGGAGATCTGCGTGCGCGGGCCGAACGTGGTGTCCCGCTACTGGAACGACCCGGCCGCGACCCGGGCCGCGATCGACGAGGCCGGCTGGTTCCGCTCCGGCGACGTCGGCCACTTCGACGAGCACGGGCTGCTGCACGTCGTGGACCGGCTCAAGGACGTGATCATCAGCGGCGGGGAGAACGTCTACCCGGCCGAGATCGAGCTGCTGCTGGCCGACCTGCCGGGCGTGCGCGAGGCGGCGGTGGTGGGCCTGCCGCACCCGCGCTGGGACGAGACGCCGGTCGCCGTGCTGGTCCAGGACGGCGACGAGCGGGTCACCCTCGAGGACGTCCGGGGCTACCTCGGGGACCGGCTGGCCCGCTTCAAGCTGCCCACCGGCATCCGCCACGTCGGGGCGCTGCCGCGTACCGGCAGCGGAAAGGTCGACAAGACCGCGATCCGGGCCTCGCTGCTGGGCGAGGCCGACCCGTCGGAGCGCCGGACGTCCGGCGCATCCAGGTGAGAGGAGTCAGCGTGAGTCCAGACTCGACAGACGTACTGGTCGTGGGCGCCGGACCGGCGGGCCTGACGCTCGCCACCTGCCTGCGCGCGCAGGGCGTGTCGGTGCGGGTGGTGGACCGCACCGCCGGGCCGCCGTACCGGGAGTCCGCCTTCCTGCACGGCAAGGGCTCGGAGACGCTGCAGCGGATGGGCGCGCTCGGTGACATGGCCGACGACGTGCCCACCGTCAACAAGATCACCGCCTACCTGGGCAAGCAGCGGCTCAGCCTGCGCTACACCGAGCCCGGGATGCCGAACCCGGCCCGGCCCATGATCATCTCGCAGACCCGGATCGAGCAGGCGATGCGCGACCGGCTGGCCGAGCAGGACGTCACCGTCGAGTGGGACAGCGGGCTGGTCGACCTCGAGCAGGACGGGACCGGCATCACCGCGGTGCTGGACAACGGCGAGCGGATCCGGGCCGGCTGGGTGGTCGGCTGCGACGGCCCGGACAGCATGACCCGCAAGGCGGCCCGGATCGGGTTCCCCGGCACCACCGAGCGCTACCTGATGATCGACGCGCACGTCGACTGGCCGCTGGACCGGGACGGGCTGACCGGGTGGCTGTCCCCGGACGGGCGGCGGGTCGGGACCATGCCGATGGTCGACAAGGAGGGGGGCCGGGACGACCTGTGGCGCATCCTCGCCCGCGACCCGCAGGAGGAGAGCGACAAGCCGAGTGAGGAGGAGATCGTCTCCCGGGTGAAGTTCATGCTGGCGCAGCGCACGCCGTACGGCGACATGCCGCTGCGGGACATCACCACGAAGATGGTCTTCCCGGCCCACGTCCGGGTCGCCGACACCTTCCGCAAGGGCCGCGTCCTGCTCGTCGGCGACGCGGCGCACGCCTACGTCCCGTTCGGCGGGCCGGCCATCCACACCGGGATGGGCGACGGGGAGAACCTGGCCTGGAAGCTCGCGCTGGTCATCCAGGGGCGGGCCGGCGACGAGCTGCTGGGGACGTACGAGGCCGAGCGGCGCCCGATCGCGGAGGAGACGCACCTCGGCACCAGTGCGGCCCAGCGGGCCGACATCCTGCGCAACCCGATCGTCCACTTCCTGCAGGACCGGGTGGTGGCGCCGGTGCTGAGGCTGCCGATGGCGCAGCGGCTGACCACGTTCTCGCACTCGGCCCTGTGGGAGAGCTACCGCACCGGCCCGCTGGGCAGCGGCTCCCGCCTCGACCGCAAGCCGCGCCCGGGCGACACGGTCGGCGACTTCGACTGCGTCCGCCCCGGGGACCGCCGCCTGACCCGCCTGTACGACGAGATCGGCGGGCGCTGGGTGCTGCTGGTGCCGGCCGGCGGCGCCGAGGCCGCGGCCGACGTCGCCCGGCAGTGGCTGGGGGAGGACCGGTTCACGGTGGTGGAGCGCACCGTCGGCAGCGCCCCCGGCCCGTACAGCAAGAAGGTGCGGGCCCTGTCCGGCGAGGTCTGGCTGGTCCGGCCGGACGGCCACCTGGCCTGGCGCGGGACGCCGGACTCGCCCGGCCTGGCCCGCTGGCTGGAAGGCGCCCTCCGCCGCGGCCGCGCCAGCACCTGACCCCGGCCGGCGGGCACGGGCCCCCACCCCGTGCCCGCCGCCGGGCGAACCGAAGGCGAACCCTCCTGCGGGCGAACCGAGGCGACCCGCCCTGCGGGCGAACCGAAGGCGAACCCTCCTGCGGGCGAACCGACGCACCGTGGGGGGTCCCGGGGGGCTCGGCCCCCCGGCAGACATGAGGGGGCTCCCCTCGGCGAGCGCTCACCGCGAGCATGCGTCGCCAGTGCCCCCGGTGGGAGTCGAACCCACACTGTGCGGGTTTTGAGTCCGCTTCCTCTGCCGGTTGGGATACGGGGGCGGGCGGGATCCGCTGGTCGTGCGGGGTCCAGCCTAGAGGCCGGCGGGTACGCTTTGCGTTCCGGCCCGCGACGTCGCGTGTTCGACCCCTGCCTTGGAGTGCCCGTGCCCGATACGCCGACCCGCCGTGTCCTCGTCGCCGAGGACGAGGCGCTGATCCGCCTCGACCTGAAGGAGATGCTCGAGGAGGAGGGCTACTCCGTCGTCGGGGAGGCCGCGGACGGCGAGGAGGCGGTGGAGATGGCCGGCCGGCTGCGGCCGGACCTGGTCATCCTGGACGTGAAGATGCCGAAGCTGGACGGCATCTCCGCGGCGGAGCGGATCGCCGGGGAGCGGGTGGCGCCGGTGGTCATCCTGACCGCGTTCAGCCAGCGGGATCTGGTGGAGCGGGCCCGCGAGGCCGGCGCGATGGCGTACCTGGTGAAGCCGTTCCAGAAGAAGGACCTGGTGCCGACGATCGAGATGGCGACGTCCCGGTTCGCCGAGATCGTGGCGCTGGAGCAGGAGGTCGGCGGCCTGCACGAGCGGCTGGAGGCCCGCAAGGTGGTGGAGCGGGCCAAGGGCGTGCTGATGACCGAGCACGGGATGACCGAGCCGGAGGCCTTCCGGTGGATCCAGCGGACCGCGATGGACCGCCGCACCACCATGCGGGCGGTGGCCGACGCGGTGCTGGCGGCGGGTTTCGACCTGACCGCCGACGCCGGCCGCTGACCGCTCCGCCCTCGCTGAGTACCCCGGCGCGGCGGCTTCGCCCCGCTTTCGCGGGTCGCGGTTAAGTTACGACTTCGAGCCGGGACCCGTGGTGGTCGGAGGCGTGCGCTATCTTCCCCGCACGTCGCGACGCCTGCGGGCCGTGGCGATAGCTCCTCATCCGGTACTACGGAGGTAACTCGTGCGGCGTGCGTTTCCCCGGGGGCTGGTGGCCGCAGCGGCCATCTCGGCCCTCGTTCTCTCCGCCTGCGGTGACGACGACAGCGGCGGTGGCGACTCCGGCGGCGGCGGCGATCAGGCCGCGTCCGTCAAGATCGGCTTCATGGGTGACCTGACCGGGGAAAACTCGGGCATCGTCATCCCGCCGAAGAACGGCGCCCAGATGGCGATCGACGAGTACAACGCGACCAACCCGGCGACCAAGATCGAGCTGAAGCTCTACGACAGCCAGGCCGCGCCCGAGCAGGCCACCGCGCTGGCCCAGCAGGCGATCAACACCGACAAGATCGTCGGCCTGGTCGGCCCGGCGTTCTCCGGCGAGTCGCAGCAGGTCGGCCCGATCCTGGAAGAGGGCAAGATCCCCAGCATCTCGGCGTCCGCGACCAACCAGACCCTGGCCGAGAAGGGCTGGACGTACTGGCACCGGATCCTGCCGGGCGACAAGACCCAGGGCACCGGGATCGGCGACTTCATCGCCCGGGCGGCCGGTGCCAAGAATGTCTTCGTCATCCACGACAACCAGGACTACAGCAAGGGCATCGCCGACTACGTCACGACCGCGCTCAAGGGCAAGGGCGTGACGGTCGAGACCGACGTCATCGACCCGCAGGGCTCGGACTACGCCTCCACCGTCAACAAGGTCAAGCCGTCCAGCGCGACAGCGATCTTCTTCGGCGGCTACTACGCCCAGGGCGGCCGGCTGCTCAAGCAGCTGCGCGAGGCCGGCGTGACGACCCAGTTCGTGTCCGGCGACGGCTCGCTCGACCCGGGCCTGGCCAAGGGCGCCGGCGGCACCAACGCCAACGGCGCGGTCGTCGGCTGTCCCTGCCTGGTCGACCCGACCGGCGAGTCGAACGAGAAGAGCAAGAAGTTCGCCGAGGACTACAAGGCGAAGTTCAACACCGCGCCGGCCATCTACTCGGCGGAGGGCTACGACGCGGCGACCGCCTTCGTCGAGGCGATCAAGGCCGGCAACACCACGCCGGAGAAGATCAACGAGTACCTGAAGACGATCGACGTCCCGGGTGTCACCAAGCAGATCAAGTTCGGCCCGAACGGTGAGCCGGCCGGTGGCGACGTGTACGTCTACAAGTTCGAGGGCCCGGCCTACACGCTGCTCGGCAACAGCAAGGACGCGAAGATCAGCTGATCGCTGACCGGAAGCGGTCCGGCCCAGAGGGCGGGGAGCGGGAGCGCCCAGGCGCTCCCGCTCCCCCTGTCGAGAAGTGGACTGACGAGTGTTTGGAAACTTTGTCGACCAGTTCTGGCCGGCGACGGTCGACGGGCTGTCGCTCGGCGCGATCTACGCCCTGGTCGCCCTCGGTTACACCATGGTCTACGGCGTGCTGCGGCTGATCAACTTCGCGCACTCCGAGATCTTCATGATCGGCACGATCGCGACGCTCTTCACGGTCACCCACATCGGCATCTCCGCCCCGCTCAGCGGCTTCAGCCTGATCGGGATCGTGATCCTGCTGGGCCTGATCGGGATGGTGGTCTCCGGCGGGGCCGCGGTGGCGCTGGAACGCGTGGCCTACCGGCCGCTGCGGCGGCGCGGCGCGGGCCGGCTGGCCGCCCTGATCTCCGCGATCGGCGCGTCGCTCTTCCTGCAGCAGCTCTTCGCGGTGGTGATCATCCCGAAGCTGTTCGACCGGCCCCAGGAGGGCGGCCGGCTGCCGCTGCAGGCGCCGGAGTTCGTCGAGCGGTCCGACGTGATCTCCATCGGCGAGCTGGTGATCCGCAACGACAAGCTCATCGTCGTGGTCGCCGCGGTGCTGATGATGGTGGCGCTGGACCAGTTCGTCCGCCGGACCAAGCTCGGCCGGGGCATCCGGGCCACCGCCCAGGACCCGGAGACCGCGGTCCTGATGGGCGTGAACATCGACCGGATCGTGACCGCCACCTTCGCCATCGGCGGCGCGATGGCCGGCGTGGCCGCCGCGCTCTACATGATGCGGTTCGAGGAGACCAACTACTTCGTCGGCTTCCTGCTCGGTATCAAGGCTTTCACCGCCGCGGTGCTCGGCGGGATCGGCAACCTGCGGGGCGCGCTGGTCGGCGGCCTCCTGCTCGGCCTGATCGAGCTGTACGGCTCGGTGCTGTTCGGCTCGGAGTGGCGGGACGTGGTGGCCTTCACGGTGCTGGTGCTGGTCCTGATGTTCCGCCCGAGCGGCATACTCGGGGAGTCCCTGCAGCGAGCGCGGGCATGAGCGCGCAGGCACGGAAGGGGAGCGGCGCCGGGATGGTGACGAGGACCCGCGACCAGCTCAGCGGCGGGCTGGACAGCGTCCGCGACTTCTGGGCGCGGATGCCCGGCTGGGGCCGCTGGACTGTCTACCTGGCGCTGATCGCCGGGGCGCTGGTGCTGCCGTCGCGCACCATCGGCAGCTTCATGACCCCGCAGAGCGACTGGCCGACGGTGCTGTTCTATCCGATCGGCGTCTTCATGCTGCTCGCGATCGGGCTGAACATCGTGGTCGGCCAGGCCGGCCTGCTCGACCTCGGGTACGTCGCGTTCTTCGCCATCGGCGGCTACATGATGGCCGTGCTCGGCACGAAGGCCGGCTGGAACTTCTGGGAGATCATGGTCGTCGGGGTGGTCGTCACGGCGCTGTCCGGGGTCCTCCTCGGCGCCCCGACGCTGCGGCTGCGCGGCGACTACCTGGCCATCGTCACGCTCGGCTTCGGCGAGATCGTCCGCAAGGTCGCGGAAAACACCGACTACATCGGCGGCCCGCGCGGCATCGCCGGCATCCCGCACCCGCCGGACCTCACCGACTTCGAGATCTTCGGGGTGCGGCCGCTGACCTACGGCGTGCTCGACCCCCGTCCTTACTACTACCTGCTGGTCGCGCTGATCGTGCTGGTGATCATCTTCGCCAAGCGGCTGGAGAGCAGCCGGGTGGGCCGGGCCTGGTCGGCGATCCGGGAGGACGAGGACGCGGCCGAGCTGATGGGCGTGCCGACGTTCAAGTTCAAGCTGGGCGCGTTCGCGATGGGCGCGGCCGTCGGCGGCGCCACCGGCGTGGTCTGGGCCGGCAAGGTCATCTCGATCATCCCGAACAACTTCCCGTTCATCCTGTCCGCGACGATCCTGGCCGCGGTCGTCCTCGGCGGGTCCGGCAACATCCCGGGGGTCATGCTCGGCGCGTTCCTCATCGCCTGGCTGCCCGAGCGGTTCCGGGAGCTGCAGGACTACCGGGTGCTCGCGTTCGGCGCGGTGCTGGTGATCATGATGATCCTGCGGCCGGAGGGCATCTGGCCGTCCCGCCGGCGGGCGGCCGAATTGGCGGAGGGCGGCGGCGGCAGCGGCCACCTCGGTGCCGAGGTGGCCAGGCCGGAGGCCGGCCCTGACCCGGAGACGCCCGAGACGGCGGGGGCGACCAAGTGAGCGAGACCTCCGCCCAGCCGGCCGGCGCCGCGGTGGCCGATCGCGCCGCGCTGCTGGAGCTGCGCACGCTGACCATGCGCTTCGGCGGCGTGGTGGCGCTCAACGACGTCGAGCTGACCGTCCGCGAGGGCGAGATCTTCGCCCTGATCGGGCCGAACGGCGCCGGCAAGACCACCGTCTTCAACGTGGTGACCGGGGTCTACCAGCCCAGCGAGGGCGAGGTCCGGTTCGCCGGCGACCGGATCAGCGGCAGGAAGCGGTACGCGGTGACCAAGCTCGGGGTGGCCCGCACCTTCCAGAACGTGCGGCTGTTCCACAACATGACCGCGCTGGAGAACGTGATGGTGGGCGCGGACGCGCACCACCGGACCGGGATCGCCGGCGCGGCGCTGGGGCTGCCCTGGCACCGCAAGGAGGAGCGGGACGGCCGCACGCTGGCCGCCGAGCTGCTCGAGTTCGTCGGCATCCCGCGCCGGCGGGACGAGATCGCCAAAAACCTGCCGTACGGCGACCAGCGCCGGCTGGAGATCGCCCGGGCGCTGGCCACCGACCCGAAGCTGCTGCTGCTGGACGAGCCGGCCGCGGGCATGAACCCGGCCGAGAAGCGCGACCTGCAGGGGCTGATCCGCCGCATCCGCGACTCCGGCCGCACGGTCCTGCTCATCGAACACGACATGAGCCTCGTCATGGGCATCAGCGACCGGGTGGCGGTGCTGGACTTCGGCGAGAAGATCGCCGACGGCCTGCCGCGCGAGGTCCAGAACGACCCGAGGGTCATCGAGGCTTACCTGGGGGCACCGGCCGATGCTTCTTGAGCTGGACGACGTCCACGTCTACTACGGCAAGATCGCCGCGCTGCGGGGGATCACCGTCGACGTCGACGAGGGCGAGATCGTCACCCTGATCGGGGCCAACGGCGCCGGCAAGAGCACCACCCTGAAGACCATCTCCGGGCTGCGGCCGGTCAGCCGCGGGGAGATCCGCTTCGCCGGCGAGGACATCACCAAGCTGGCCGGGTACAAGCGGGTGCTGGCCGGGATCGGGCAGGCCCCGGAGGGCCGCGGCGTGTTCCCCGGCATGACCGTCGAGGACAACCTCTACATGGGGGCGTACGCGCGCAAGGGCAACCTGTCCGGGGAGATCGCCGAGGTCTACGAGCTGTTCCCGCGGCTGGCCGAGCGCAAGAAGCAGTTCGGCGGGACGATGTCCGGCGGCGAGCAGCAGATGCTCGCCATCGGGCGGGCGCTGATGGCCAAGCCCAAGGTGCTGCTGCTGGACGAGCCGTCGATGGGGCTGGCGCCGATGCTGGTGCAGCAGATCTTCTCGATCATCGTGGAGATCAACCGGCGCGGCACCACGGTCCTGCTGGTCGAGCAGAACGCGCAGCAGGCGCTGCAGATCGCGCACCGGGCGTACGTGCTGGAGACCGGCGAGATCGTGAAGTCCGCGCCGGCGCACGACCTGCTCGACGACCCGCAGGTGAAGGCGGCGTACCTGGGCGGCGACCTCGGCACCGGGGTCGCCTGAGGGGTCTGCTGGGTCAGCTCGCGTACGCCGCCATCCACACCAGGGCGGCGTTCCACCGGATGCAGACGTCGTTGGTGGTCTCCGAGGTCGGCTCGTCCAGGTAGCAGAACTGGGGCGGCAGGCCGGCGAAGCGCGGGTCGCCGGGGAAGCCGGGGTAGTGCTTCGACGCCGGCCCGCCGGCCAGCGAGCCGGGTGGCGGCGGCGGGAACGCGGGGTCCAGCGCGTGCCCGAAGTGCCGGACCCGCTGCCGGTGCGCGGTCTCGGTGCCGTGCCCGGTGACGAAGGACAGGCCGTGCGCGTTGCGGCCGAGGACGAAGTCGAGGCCGGCGAGCGCGGCCGCCCGGTGCCGCGGCCGCCCGGCCAGGTCGTGCGCGGTGGCCAGCACGACCAGGTTGGCCAGGATGCGTCCCGTGCTGCCCCAGTCCCAGCCGCCGGCCGGCGCGTACGGCTGGTCCCAGGGCTGGCTGCGCTGCAGCGCGACCAGCCGGTCGGCGGCGGCGAGCACCGGAGCGGGGTCGGCGGCGCCGGCCCGGGCCAGCTGCAGCCGGGCCGGCGCGGCCACCTCGTCCCAGTCGAAGCCGTCCGGGTCGAAGACGTCGCCGCGGGCGCACGGCGAGGCCTCGACGTCGGCCCGGTAGCGCGGCTCGCCGGTGGTCAGCAGCAGCTCGGCGGCGGCCCAGTAGAACTCGTCGGTGACCGTCGCGTCGTCGTACGGGCCGCCGCCGAAGGCGCCGCCGTCGGGCGGGGCGAGCAGGTCCGGCTCCCGCCGGGCCGCCTCGTACGCGGTGGTGGCGGCGGCGAGGTAGCGGTCCCGGTCGGCCGGGAGCAGCCGGGCGGCCTGGGCGGCGACCGCGGCCAGGTTCAGCGCGGCGGCGGTGGACGGCCGGTGCAGCACCCGCCGGGACGGATCCCGGTGCGGTGCCAGCGGCAGCGGCGTCCAGTGGTCGCCGTGCACCCGGTGGAAGGCCAGCCCGGCGTGCTGCTCGCCGGCCGGCACCTGCATCCGCAGCAGCCACTCGACCTCCCACCGCGCCTCCTCCCGCAGCGCGGCGGCCAGCGGGCCGGCCGGCGCCCGCTCGGCCGCGGACAGCAGCAGGGCGGCGGACAGGCCGCCGTTGACCACGTACTTGCCGTGGTCGCCGGCGTCGTACCAGCCGCCGGAGACGTCCAGCGGCCGGTCCAGCCGCCAGCCCGGGTAGAGCCGGGCCGCGTCCGGCCCGGACCAGCCGCGCACGGCGGTGTCGCCGCGGTTGGGCGGCACGCCCGCGTGCCCGGCCGGCCGGCCGTACCCGGGCGCGGTCGCCTCGCTGATCGGCACGCCGGACCGCTGCAGGTGGAAGAAGCGCAGCGCGTCCGCGGCCAGCCGGGAGTAGAGGTCGGCGGCGATCCGGAACGGGTGGCTGGTGGCGCCGTCCGCGGTCAGCCGGAGCCGCTCGTACGGGCCGGTCAGGGCGGTGAAGTCGGCGGTGTGCACGGCCAGCCCGGAGCTCGGGTCGGGGCCCGGCCACGGCTCGGTCAGTCCGGTGTGGACGATCTGGCCGCCCTCGGTGCGGACCGCGAAGGGCAGCGGCGCGGGCGCGGCGGTGACCACGGTGGCGCGCTTCGGGCCGTCCGGCCGGTGGCCGAGCTGGTTGACCCGGACCCGCGGGCGGGCGGCGGCGAGCCGGCGCGGGTCCGGCCCCGCCACGCCCGCCGCCCCGCCCACGGCGCCCACCCTAGGGACCGGTGGCTGCCGGGGTGGTGGCGCGGCGACCCGGGCCGCCTCGTGGGGGCCCGGGTCGCCTCGGGACGAAGAGCGACCCGGGGCGCCGTCCCATGCCTCCGCGTCACGGGACGTCCTCTACTCGACGTGCCCGGGCCGTCGCAGAAAGTAGGTCCGTGATCGGGCGACGTCACACCGCGCTGCGGCCGTTCGGCCGCTGCCGGGGCGCCGCGGGGGACGGGTAGGGTGAGCGCCCTGCCGCCGGAGCAACGCCGTCCTTCCCGGTGTCCCGGCTCGGTGGTCCTGGCTGGAGGCGGAGTGTCCCGGAGTGGTGTGCGGGTGCGGCTGGCGACCCCGGACGACCTGGAAGCGCTGGTCATGCTGGCCGGCGAGGCCCGGGAGGTGGGGCCGGTGCGCGGCCGGGCGGTCGGCCGGCGCGGGCCGGACGGCATCCGGTCCCGGTGCGCCCGGCTGCTGGAGGACCACGACCACCGGGTGCTGCTGGCCGTGGACGACGCCGGCGGGCAGCTGATGGGCGCGGCCGTGGTCAGCCAGGACCCGGTGTGCGGGCTGCTCGACCCGCCGTCGGTCTACGTCGGCGCGCTGCTGGTGTCCACCTCCTGCCGCAAGCGGGGGGCCGGGCGGGCGCTGGTGGCCGCGGCCGCCGGCTACGCCGACGAGCTCGGCGTGGACTCCGTGGTGGTCGGGGTGGCGCCGACCGGGCGGGACGCCAACCGGTTCTTCGCCCGGCTCGGCTTCGCCCCGCTGGTGATGCGCCGGATCGCCCCGGTGGCGGCGCTGCGGCGCACCCTCGGGCCGGCGGACACCGCCACCGACCTGCGCACCGCCGCGTCCCGGCGGGACGGCATCCGGGCCCGCACCGGGCTGGTCCGCGCCCTTCCGCGCCCCCGCGTCCGCCGCACCGGATAGGCCCCCGGCCCGGCGGTTTTGTCGGTGGCCGGTCCTAGACTCCCGGGCGTGACACAGCCACCGGAGGCCCCCCGCCTGCTCCTGCTCGACGGCCACTCGCTGGCCTACCGGGCGTTCTTCGCGCTGCCGGTGGAAAACTTCCAGACCACGATGGGCATCCCGACCAACGCGGTCTACGGGTTCCTGTCCATGCTGATCAACCAGCTGCGCGACGAGAAGCCGACCCACGTCGGGGTCGCCTTCGACGTGTCCCGCAAGACCTTCCGCAACGAGGCGTATGCGGACTACAAGGCCGGCCGGACCGAGTCGCCGACCGACTTCCGCGGCCAGGTCAGCCTCATCCAGGAGGTGCTCGACGCGCTGCGGATCAAGTGGTTCGGGGTGGAGGGCTTCGAGGCCGACGACGTCATCGCCACCCTCGCCACCCGGGCCCGCGCCGAGGGCATGGAGGTGCTGATCGGCACCGGCGACCGGGACGCCATCCAGCTGGTCGAGGAGCACGTGACCGTGCTCTACCCGCGCCGCGGCGTCTCCGAGCTGGTCCGGTTCACCCCCGGCGAGGTGCAGGAGCGCTACGGGCTGACCCCGGCGCAATACCCCGACTTCGCCGCGCTGCGCGGCGACCCCAGCGACAACCTGCCCAGCATGCCGGGGGTGGGGGAGAAGACCGCGGCCAAGTGGGTGCGCGACTTCGGCTCGCTGGCCGCGCTGGTGGACCGCGTGGACGAGGTCAAGGGCAAGGCCGGCGACACGCTGCGGGCGCACGTCGCCAGCGTCCTGATGAACAGGCGGCTCACCGAGCTGGTCCGCGACGTCGCCGTGCCGCTCGGCCCGGAGGACCTGCGGCTGGGCCAGTGGGACCGGGACGAGGTCAACAAGCTCTTCGACACGCTGCAGTTCCGGGTGCTGCGGGAGCGGCTGTTCCAGACGCTGTCCGCGCCGGAGCCGGAGGCCGAGTCCGGCTTCGACGTGACCGCGGCCGTGCTCGGCCCGGACGACGTGCCGGCCTGGCTGGACGAGCACGCCCGGTCCGGCCGCCGGGTCGGGCTCAGCCTGCGCGGCAGCTGGGGCCGCGGCACCGGGGTGGTCAGCGGGCTCGGCCTCGCGGTCGCCGACGGCGAGCCGGACGACGCGGCCTACGTGGACGCCGAGGCGCTGACCGACCTGGACGAGCGGGCGCTGGTCGAGTGGCTGGCCGACGCCGCCGTGCCCAAGACCGTGCACGACCTGAAGGGCTGCCTGCTCGCGCTGCACGCCCGCGGCTGGGACGTCGCCGGCGTGACCAGCGACACCGCGCTGGCGGCCTATCTCGCGCTGCCCGGCCAGCGCACCTTCGACCTCGGCGACCTGGTGCTCCGCTACCTGCGCCGGGACCTGCGGGCCGAGGCCGAGCCGGACACCGGCCAGCTCACCCTGGACGGCGGTGAGGAGGAGGCGGACGCCTCGGTCGCCCAGGAGCAGGCGGTGCGGGCCCGCGCGGTCGCCGACCTGGCCCGGGCGCTGGACGACGACCTCGACACGCGCGGCGCCACCGTGCTGCTGCAGGAGGTCGAGCTGCCGCTGACCCGGGTGCTCGCCGACATGGAGCGCACCGGGATCGGCGCCGACCTGGACTACCTGGTCGACCTGCAGTCGGAGTTCGCCGGGCAGGTCAAGGCGGTCGAGCAGGAGGCATACGGGTCGGTCGGCCGGGAGTTCAACCTCGGCTCGCCGAAGCAGCTGCAGGCCATCCTCTTCGACGAGCTCAAGCTGCCGAAGACCAAGCGGATCAAGTCCGGCTACACGACCGACGCCGACGCGTTGTTCTGGCTGTCCGAGCAGGCGCCGGACGTGCCGCTGATCGGCGCGCTGCTGCGGCACCGGGACGTGTCCCGGCTCAAGACCGTGGTCGACTCGCTGATCCCGATGGTGGACGACCACGGCCGCATCCACACCACCTTCAACCAGGTCATCGCGGCCACCGGGCGGCTGTCCTCGCAGGACCCCAACCTGCAGAACATCCCGATCCGGACCGCCGAGGGCCGCCGGATCCGGCGTGCGTTCGTCGTCGGCGCCGGCTTCGAGTCGCTGATGACCGCGGACTACAGCCAGATCGAGATGCGGATCATGGCCACCCTGTCCGAGGACGCCGGCCTGATCGAGGCCTTCGACTCCGGCGAGGACCTGCACACGTTCGTCGCCTCCCGGGCGCACAACCTGCCGCCGGAGTCGGTCGACCCGGAGCTGCGCCGGCGGATCAAGGCGATGTCGTACGGGCTGGCCTACGGGCTGTCGGCGTTCGGGCTGGCCACCCAGCTGCGCATCCACCCCGACGAGGCACGCGAGCAGATGGACGCGTACTTCCAGCGCTTCGGCGGGGTCCGCGACTACCTGCGGCACGTGGTCGACCAGGCCCGCCGGGACGGCTACACCGAGACCATCCTCGGCCGCCGGCGCTACCTGCCCGACCTGACCAGCGACAACCGGCAGCGCCGGGAGATGGCGGAGCGGATGGCGCTCAACGCGCCGATCCAGGGCTCGGCCGCGGACATCATCAAGGTGGCCATGCTCGGGGTGGACCGGGCGCTGCGGGAGCGCGAGCTGAAGTCCCGGCTGCTGCTGCAGGTGCACGACGAGCTGGTGCTGGAGGTCGCGTCGGGGGAGCGGACCGCGGTGGAGGAGCTGGTCCGCGCCGAGATGGGCGGGGCCTACCGGCTCGCCGTGCCGCTCGACGTGTCGGTCGGCGTCGGCCGCACCTGGGACGACGCCGGGCACTGAGCGCCGCCGCCTTCGGCGACGACTCCGGGCTGACCGCCGGCGTCCGACCCGGACCCTGGCCGGCCGCGCCCAGCAGCTGACGGGCGGCCAAGGCGACCCGGGCGTGGCCCGCCGGGGACGAACCTGACATCCTGCGCCGGTGGATGTGCACCTGCCCCCGCCCGGACGCAACCACTCGGTCGGCACCCGGGTCTGCCTGCTGGTCGCCGGGCTGCTCCTGATCGCCGCCGGCTACCTGCTCGTCGCGCCGCTGGAGCGGGTGGCCAGCGCGGGCCCGCCGTTCGACTGCGGCACGGCGCTGGCCCCGGCCGGGGGCGACTTCGCCCGGGCCGTCTGCGGCGACCTCAACCAGCGCCAGCGGCTGCAGGCCGGCGCGCTGCTGCTCATGGCGGTCACGCTGGCCGGCGGCGGGCGGCTGGCCTTCGGGCCGGTGCGGCGCCGCCGGCCCGGGCCCGACGACACCGGCTGGACGAGCGGGCCGTCCGGGCCGTCCGGGGCCGCGCCGGAGTGGGCCCGCCCGCCCGGCCGGCCCGCGCTGCCGGCGCCGTCCCGGCGGGAGCCCGAGGACGCCGAGCCGCCGGCCCGGTCCGGCGGGCGCGACGCGGACCGCTCCTGACCGACCCCGCGCCGGCCCGGCCGGCGTGCCTTGTAGCGTGACCCGGCATCCCGGCCGGCTCCAGCCGGGGCCCCGCCGAGCAGGGAGAGTCGCCTGTGGACACCGCCGCGTTCGCCGCCGGGCTGGACGGCCTCTTCGACGGGCCGCTCGCCGGCGGGGTGCCGCGCGACCCGCGCTTCGCCGAGGTCGCCGGCCGGGTCACCGGCTTCTCGACGCCGGCGGAGCTGGCCGTGCTCAACCTGGCCGCCCGGACGCTGCCGGCCGGGGAGGCGTACCTGGAGGTGGGCACGTTCAAGGGCCGGTCGCTGGCCGGCACCCTGCTGGACGCGCCGGACCGCAGCTACGTCGCGGTGGAGAACTTCCAGGAGTTCGGCATGATCGCCGCCGAGTCGCGCGCCGAGCTGGAGAAGGTGCTCGCCGAGTACGGCGGGGGCCACCGGCTCACCCTGCACGACGGCGACTGCTTCCGGGTCCTGGCCGAC
Source organism: uncultured Actinomycetota bacterium (assembly GCA_963849885.1). GTDB lineage: Bacteria > Actinomycetota > Actinomycetes > Mycobacteriales > CADCTP01 > CADCTP01. Next base: position 46,526 of record CAWKIV010000017.1, read on the forward strand.
CCGGGCGCGGTGCCCGAGCCGGTCGGCGTCTACTTCTACGACGGCGCCCACACCGGCCTGGCCCACTACCTCGCGCTCGGGGTGGTGGAGCCGCTGCTCGCCGACGAGGCGCTGGTGCTGGTCGACGACGCCAGCTGGCCGATGGTGGCCGAGGCGACCCGGCGCTACCTCGACCGGCACCCCGGCTGGACCGTGCTGCGGGACATCCGGGCCGCGGCCGACCACGACGAGCGCTGGGCCAACGGGCTGCTCGTGCTCGCCTACCGGCGCCCGGCGGGCGCGGGCCGGCGGATGGCGCCGGACGTGCGCTGGCGCCGGCAGGTGCAGGTGCGGCTGCGCGGCCCGGCGACGTCGCTGGTCTGGCGGACCCTGCACCGGTTCCCCGGCCTGGTCCCGCTGGCCAAGCGGCTGGTCCCGAAGGGCTCCCGGACGGTGCCGGCCGACGCGCCCTAGGGGAGCCGGGCCGGGTCCAGCGGGGTCGCGACCGGCGGGGCCGGCACCGCCGGCCGCCGGCCGCGCAGGTCGAGCAGCACCATGCCGGCGAGCAGCGTCACCGTCGTGACCACGCAGACGGTGAGGATCTGGGCCGCGGTCTGGTGCGCGCCGAGGACGATGACCAGCACCTCGACCGTCACCAGCGCCCACAGCAGCCGCCCGGGCCGCGGGTCGCCGGTGGCCACGGCGGCGAGCAGCGCCAGCTGCACCAGCGCCCACAGGGTGCCCAGCACCGCGAACGGCACGACGAGCGCCACCGTCCCCGCGTAGTCGGCGTCGTCGCCGGACACGATCCGGACGATCGGCCCGCCGGCGACCGCGGCGAGCAGGATGCCCGCCCCGCCCACCGCCGCCGCGGCGGCCGCCGCGCGCAGCAGCAGGCCCCGCCCGGCGCCCTGCCCGGCCAGCCGCGGGAAGACCAGCGCCGGCACGAACTGGGCGCCCCACAGGCAGGCCTTCGCGAACAGCGAGGCCAGCGCGTACTCGCCCGAGATCTCCCGGGGCAGGAAGTGCCGGGCCAGCAGCAGGTCGACGTTGGACAGCACGATGACGCCGGCGATCGCGGAGTTGGCCCGCCACAGGTCCGGCAGCAGCCGGCGCCACTCGTGGCCGTCCCGCCGGCGCCAGCTGGCCGGCCCGGACAGCTGCCACACCACCACCGCGGCGAGCAGCGTGCCGACCGCCAGCGCGGCCATCGCGCCGGCCACCGACAGCCCGAGGACGGCCGTCACCACCCCGGCCAGGAAGCGCGCGGCCGCCGACACCACCTGCCCGGAGGCGAACCGGCCGTACTGCTCGTGCCCGAGCAGGCCGCCGAGCAGCGCCCCGATCGCCACGAACGGCACCAGCATCGTGCCGAGCCAGACCGCCGGCCACACGCTGTCGAGGTGGAAGAAGGCCTTCGCCGCGGGCGACAGCGCGATGGTCAGCCCGCCGAGCCCGCCGCCGACGGCCAGGGCGAGCAGCAGCCCGGACCGCTCGTTCGTGCCCGGGGCGAGGCGCTGCGCCGCGGTCCGCCGGGCCAGCACGTACTGCATGCCGCCGGCCGGGATGCCGCCGATCAGGCCCACCCCGAGCAGGGCGACGAGCGCGCCGTACTCCGCCGGGCCGAACGACCGGGTGAACACGATGGTCACGGCGTAGCCGAGCGCGTTGGCGACCACCGCCGCCACCCCGAGCAGCACTCCGCCCCGGGCGAGCGAGGACCGGCCCGCAGCGCGCACCGGGGCAGCCTATCCGGGCCGTACCGACCGGTATCGTCATTCCCCGGTGAGCGGGGTGCGGACGGCAGCGGACGGGACGGCGGAGGCCGGCCGACAGCCCTGGTGGACGCCCGTCCGGATGGTCGCGTTCGGGCTGTGGACGCTGCTGGCCGCCGTGGTGGTGCTCAGCTCCGCCGGCTCGTTCACGGTGGACACCAAGCCGGAGCTCTACTTCGCCCCCTGGCGCAGCGCCGCGGCGTACCTGTCGGCCTGGCAGGCCGACCCCCAGCTCGGCTTCCCGAGCTTCAACGTCGGGCTGGCGCCGGTCGCGGTCGTGGTCGGGCTGATCCAGGCGGTCGGCGTCCCGGCCGCGCTGTCGGTGCGGGTGCTGCGGCTGCTCCTGCTCGTCCTCGGCAGCTGGGGCGCGGCCCGGCTCTACCGCGCGGTGCGGCCGGAGCGGGGACGGCACGGTCGGGCCGCTCGTCGCCGGCACCGTCTTCGTGGCGAACCCGTACCTGGTCGTCGCCGGCGCCACCCAGCCGATCCTGCTGCCCTGGGCGCTGCTGCCCTGGCAGCTGCTCTGCCTGGTGCACGCGCTGCGCTCGGCCGGCGCCGGCGAGCGCGGCTGGCGGGCGTGGCGCTGGCCGGCCGGCTTCGCCCTGGCCTTCGCCGCGATGAGCGGGACGAACGCGGGCGTGGTGCCGCTGCTGCAGCTGCTCGCCGTCCCGGTCGTGGTGCTGGCGCTGCGCGTCCGCTGGCGGGCGGCGCTGGCCGCGGTGGCCCGGTGCGCGGTGCTGGTCGCGGCGGTCTCGGCCTACTGGGTGCTGCCGTCCGTGCTCGCGCTCGGCGCCGGGGCCACCGTGGTGGACAACTCCGAGACCCCGGCGGCGGTCGCCGGGGTCTCGACCGCCGCCGAGGCGCTGCGCGGCCTCGGCCTGTGGACCGTGTACGGCTCGGGCGGGCGCGGCCAGTGGCTGCCGGAGTTCGTGGCGTACCTGGACTCGCCGGTGGTCCTGGTGGCCAGCTTCGCGCTGCCGCTGCTGGCCGCGCTCGCGCTGCTGGTCACCCGGGGCCCCGTGCGCCGGCTCGGCGTCGGGCTGGTGCTGCTGGCCGTGCCGGTGATGGTCGGGCTGTTCCCGCCGGACCGGCCGTCCCCGTTCGGGCGGCTGCTGGGGCGGGCGTTCGACGCGGTGCCGTTCGCCGGCGCGTTCCGGACCACCAACAAGATCGGCTCGCTGCTGGTGCTGGGCACCGCGCTGCTGGTCGCCGCCGGCACCGTCTGGCTGTGGCGGCGGTGGCCGGGGGAGCGGCAGCGCGCCGCCACCGCGCTCGGCCTGGCCGTCGTGCTCGCCGCCGGCACCGCGCCCGCCTGGACCGGCAACCTCTACATCAGCGCGGTCGACCTGCCCGGCTACTGGCGGCAGGCCGCCGCGGACCTCGACGCGGAGACGCCGGACCAGCGGGTGTGGTTCGTGCCGGGCCAGGTGCAGGCGTCGTACCGGTGGAGCGAGGACCGGCCGGACGACGTGGCCACCTCGGTGCTGGACCGCCCCTCGCTGGTGCGGACGGTGATCCCGGTGACGTCGCCGGCCGCGGCCAACCTGCTCGCCGCGGTGGACACCCAGCTGCAGGAGGGCACGCTGCCGCCGGGCGCGCTGTCCACGGCGGCGCGCTACCTCGGCGTCGGCGACGTGCTGGTGCGCAACGACGTGGTCTGGGAGGTCGGCGGCGGGGCCCGGCCGGCGGCGGTGCAGGCGCAGGTCGGCGCCGACCCGGGGCTGGTCCCGCGGGGCAACTACGGCGCGCCCGGCCAGCACACGGCGTCCCCGACGGTGCCGCCGAGCTCCGCCTTCGAGGCCGCGCTGCCGCCGCTGCAGCGCTACTCGGTCACCGGCGCCCGCGCCGTCACCCGGGTCGACCCGGCGGCGGCGACGGTGCTGGTCGACGGCGACGGCGGGGCGCTGGCGCCGCTGGCCGCCGCCGGGCTGCTGCCGGGGGCGCCGGTGTTCCGCTACCTGGCCGACCTGGACCCGGCCGAGCTGGCCCGGCTGCTGCCCGAGGTCGGCCGGCTGGTGCTGACCGACAGCAACCGCCGGCGGGAGACCGTCCCGGGGCGGCTCGGCGGCAGCCAGGGACCGCTGCTGCCGGCCGGCACCGAGCCGGTCGGCACCCGCGCGCTGGGTGGGGCCGGGGACCAGACCGTGCTCGAGGTGACCGGCGGCTCGGTCCGGGCCAGCGACGTCGGCTCGGCCTTCGGCCCGGTGTCGGCCGGGTCGGCGCGAGAACGCGGTGGACGGCGACCCGCGCACGGCCTGGCAGTTCGGCGACTTCAGCCGCGCGGTCGGGCAGTCGCTGGAGCTGACCTTCACCTCGCCGCGGGCCGTGCCGGCGGTGTCGGTCCAGGTCCGCCGGGGCGCCGTGCAGATCAGCAAGGTACGGCTGGAGGCCGGCGGCCAGAGCGTCGAGCTCGCCGTGGACGCCGCCGGGCGCGCGTCCTGGACGCCGGCCCGGCCGGTCCGGGCCGGCTCGGTGCGGCTGACCGTGCTGGAGACCACCGGCGACGGCTTCGGGCTGGTCGGGGTCGAGGAGCTCGGCGTGCCCGGGGTCCGGCTCACCCGGGTGGCGCAGCTGCCGCGGACGGTGGAGCGGCTGGCCGCCGGCCTCGACCCGGCGGCCCGGGCGGTGCTGTCCCGCACCCCGGTGGACGTGGTGCTCAGCCGCCAGCGCGGCACCGCGCTGACCGACGACGACGAGGAGACCGGGCTGGCCCGGGACCTCACCCTGCCGGCGTCCCGGGACTACCGCGCGTACGCGATCGTGCGGCCGAGCCGGCAGCTGCCGGAGAAGGACCTCGACACGCTCGCGGGCGCCCCGCCGACGGTGACCGCGGCGTCCACCTCGCGGGCGTTCGGGCTGCCCACGCTGCGCGCGTCGCAGGCCCTGGACGGCAAGCGGGACACCGCCTGGCTGCCCGGCGAGCCGACCGCCGGGCAGGCGCTGGAGATCACCGCGCCGCGCCGGCGGGTCGACCACGTGGACGTGACCCAGGCCGGCGGCGGGACCGACTGGATCACCCGGGTCCGGCTGGAGCTGGACGGCGAGCTGGTGGCCGAGGCCGCGGTCGGGCCGGGACGGCGCCGGATCCGGGTCGCGCCGCAGACCGCCGAGCGGCTCCGGCTGACCGTGCTGGACACCCGCAGCGGCAAGCGGGCGGCCGAGGTGCGGGTCTCGGAGGTGGACTTCGCCGGGGCGCGGATCCGGCCGTCCGCGGCCCGCGCCGCGGACGCCTGCGTGCCGGTGGCCACCGTGGACGGCCGCCCGCTGCTGATGCGGCCGGTGCAGGGGCTCACCACGGCCGGCCCGGAGCTGTGGGCCGGCTGCGGGCCGGTGCGGCTGGCCGCCGGCGACCACTCGGTGCGCCCGGTGTCCGGGTGGCAGCCGGACGAGCTGGTGCTGCGCGACCCGCTCGGGGACGGGGCGCGGGCGGCGGTGACCCCGCCCGGGCCGCGGTACGCGGTCGAGCCCGGGCGCGGACCGCGGGCCACCGTGCGGGTGAGCGGCGCGGCCGGCGCCTGGTACCTGATGTCCGGGCAGGCGTACGACCCGCGGTGGCGGGCCTCGGTCGACGGGGTCGACCTCGGGCCGCCGGTGCTGGTGGACGGCTACGCGGCCGGCTGGCGGGTGGAGGTGCCGGGGACCGAGCACACGGCCCGGATCTGGTACGGGCCGCAGCGGGTGACCGACGCCGGGCTGCTGCTCTCCGGGGCCGCGGTGCTCGGGTGCCTCGCGCTGCTCCTGCTCCGGGCGCCGCCGCGGCCGTTCGCCCGGCTGCGGGCCCGGGCCCGGTCGACCCCGGCCGCCGTGGCCGCCGGGCCACCGGGACCGACCTGGGTGGACGGGCCCGGCTGGACGGCACCCGAGGGCGACCCGGCCGTCTGGTCCCGGGCCGACCTGGACGCGGAGTGGCATCCGGGCTGGTTCGGGGACGTGCCGGCGGGCGCGGCCGACCGCCGACCCGCCCGACCCGCCGCCGGCCGCGCCGGCCGCCGGCCCGGACGGCGGGCCGGCCGCGGAGTCGGCGGGCGCCGGGCGCCGGCGGCGCGCCGGGCGTGGGTGCCGGGCGCGGAGTCGGGCGGGCCGGGCGCCGGCGGAGCGGGCGACGGGGTGGCGCGGTGGCGGGCGGTGGCCGGCTGGGCCGCGGCGACCGCGCTGGCCTGGCTGCTGGGCGGCCCGCTGCTGGCCGCCGCCGCGGTCGCCGTCGCCGGCTGGCACCTGGTCCGCCCCCCGGGCCCGCGTACGGTGATCGCCGCCGGGGCGGTCCTGCTCGCCGCCGTCCCGGTGGCCTGGCTCGCGGCCCGGCCGGAGCTGCCCGTGCTGACCGCCCGGGTCGTGGCCGACAACCCGTGGCCGCACCGGCTGGCCGCGGTCGGCCTGCTGCTGCTCGCGGCCGGCGTGCTGCGCGCCGAGCGCGGCGAGCGTGCCGGCCCCGACCCCGACCCCGAGGAGGCCCGGGAGTGACCCCGCTGGTCAGCGTCGTCGTCCCGACGCGCAACGTCGCGCGCACCATCCGCGCCTGCCTGGAGTCGGTCCGCGCCCAGGACCATCCCGCGGTCGAGCTGCTCGTGGTCGACAACGCCAGCACCGACGGCACGTTCGAGATCGCCCGGGACCTCGCCGACGTCGCCGTCCGCGGCGGCCCGGAGCGCAGCGCGCAGCGCAACCGCGGCGTCGAGCTGGCCGGCGGCGACTGGGTGCTCTGGGTGGACTCGGACATGGTGCTGCGCCCGTCGGTGACCCGGCTCGCGGTCGCCGCCGCCGAGCGCACCGGCGCGGTCGCGGTCTCCATCCCGGAGGTCAGCATCGGCCCCGGCTACTGGACCGCGGTCCGCGCCCTGGAGCGGTCCTGCTACCAGGACGATCCCGGCCTGCACAACCCGCGGCTGGTCCGCCGCGAGCTGCTCGCCGAGCTCGGCGGCTTCGACGCGGCGATGGCCGGCCCGGAGGACGCCGACCTGCGGATCCGGCTGCAGGCCGACAAGGCGCCGGTCGCGCTGGCCGCGGACGCGCTCATCGAGCACGACGAGGGCCGGCTGACGCTGCGCGGCGTGCTGGCGAAGCGGGTCTACTACGGCCGCAGCCTGCCGGCGTTCGCGGCGAAGAACCCGGGGGCGTTGCGCGACCAGGGCGCCGGCACCCTCCGCGCGCTCTACCGGCACCGGCGCAGCCTGCTGCGCCAGCCGGGCCACGCCGCCGGCGTGCTGCTGCTGCGCGGGCTGGAGGCGGGGGCGTACGGGGTCGGCTACTGGCAGGGCCGCCGGGCGCTGCGGGCGGAGCGGGCGTGACCCGGCGGCTGCTCTGGGCGTCGCTGGCCGACCAGCGGCCCGGCCGGGAGCTGTCCTGGCTGGCCCGGATGCCCGGCACCAAGGTCGCCGCGCTGGCCGCGACCGAGCCGGCGGGCGACGTCGCCTGGCTGCCGGCCACCTACCGCCGGCCGGTCCGGCGGTTCGTCGAGGCCGGCGCGCTGGCCTGGGTCAACGAGCTCGCCGACGCCGCGCCCGCGTACGACTGGTGCGCGTCGCTGGAGCTGTGCGCGCTGGTCACCGGTCAGGTCGCCGACTACACCCGCCGGCACGGGCTCCGCCAGGCCGTGCTGACCTGGGAGAACGACCCGCGGCAGCCGCTCTACCGGCTGCCGCCGTACCGCGGCGCGACCCGGCGCGCGCTGGCCGGCGCGGACCTCTTCCTCTGCCTGGTGCACGCGGCCGCGGACCACCTGCGGGTGCTCGGCGTCGAGGAGGACCGGATCCGGGTCGTGTACCCGGGCGCCGACCTGGAGCTCTTCCGGCCGGCGGCGGAGCCGGTCGCCGAGCCGGTGCTCGCGTTCGTGTCGCCGCTGGCCGCGAACAAGGGCATCGACCGGGTGCTGGACGCGTTCGCGCTGGTCCGGCGGCGGGTGCCGGAGGCGCGGCTGCGGGTGCTCGGCGACGGGCCGCTGGCCGGCCTGGTGCGCCGGGCGGCGGCCCGGCCGGACAGCGGCGTGGACCACCTGGGCAGCGGCGGCCGCCGGCAGGTGGCCCGGGTGCTGCGGGAGGCGGCGGTCTTCGTCACCGCCCCGCGCTCGACCTGGAAGTGGTCGGAGCAGTTCGGGCTGGCGTACCTGGAGGCGATGGCCTGCGGCCTGCCGGTGGTGACCACGGTCTCCGGCACCAGCCACGAGATCGTGGTGCCGCCCAACGAGCAGGTCGTCGACGACGCGGAGGCGCTGGCCGAGGCGCTGGCCGGGCTGCTCGAGGACCCGGCGCGCCGCGCGGCGGTCGGCGCGGCCAACCGGCGGCACGTCGAGCGGCACCACGAGCTGGACACCCAGTGCGCGCGGATGGCGGCGGCCTTCGCCGAGGTCGAGGCGCGGTGACCGCGGCGGCGCCGGACGCCGGGCCCGGCCGCGTCGGGGCCGTGGTCGGCCTGGTCGCCGGCCTGGCCGTGCTCGCCCCGGTGCTCGGCCGCGGTTTCGTCCTGTCGTACGACATGGTGTTCGTGCCGGACCCGCCGATCACCGGCGCGGTCCTCGGCACGGACGGGTCGGTGCCGCGGGCGGTGCCGACCGAGCTGGTCGCGGACCTGCTCGCCACCGTGCTGCCGGCCTGGCTGGTCCAGCAGGCCGTGCTGCTGGCGGTCTTCGTGCTCGCCGGCTGGGGGGTGGCGCGGCTGGTGCCGTCCCGGGCCGGCGCCGCCGCGGCGGCGCTCGGCTACGTCTGGACGCCGTACCTGGCGGAGCGGCTGGTCATCGGGCACTGGACCTACCTGCTGGGGTACGCGCTGCTGCCGTGGGTGACCGGCGCGGCGCTGGCCGCCCGCCGCGGCGGCCGGCTGGCGCCGCTGCTGCTCTGGCTGGGCGCGGCCGCCCTCGCCGGCGCCACCTCGGCGCTGCTGGCCACCGGCACGGCGCTGGCCGTGCTCGCCTTCCCCGCCCGGCTCCCCGGCGGCGAGCGGGCCGGCGGGCCGGCGCGGCCGGCGCGGCCGGTGCAGCTGGTCGCGGTGCTGGGGTTCGCGGCGGCGGCGAACGCGGCCTGGCTGGTGCCGGCGCTGACCCGGCCGGGCGGGCTGCCGGCCGACCCGACCGGCGTGGCCGCGTTCGCGGCCCGGGCCGACACCCCGCTCGGGCTGGCCGGCAGCCTGGTCACGCTCGGCGGGATCTGGAACCCGGCCGCCTGGCCCGCCGGCCGCGACTCGGCGCTGGCCGTCGTCGCGCTGGCCGCGGTCGCGACCGCGCTCGCCCTCGGCCTCCGCCCGCTGCTGGCCCGGACCGGTCCCGGGCCGCTGGTGGCCGCCGTCGCCGCGCTGGGGCTCGCCGCGGCCGGCACCGTGCCCGGGCTCCGCGGCCTGCTCGCCACGGTCGTCGAGCACGTGCCGGGCGGCGGGCTGCTGCGCGACGGGCAGAAGCTGCTGGCCCCGGCCGCGCTGCTGGTCGCGCTCGCCGCCGGGCACGCGGTGGCCGCGCTGGCCGCCCGCCGCCGCACGGTCCCGTACGCGGTCCTGCTCGGCCTGCTGCCGGTCCTCGCCCTGCCGGCGCTCGGCTGGGGCGTCGGCGGCCGGCTGGCCCCGGCCGACTACCCGCCGTCCTGGGGCGAGCTGCGGGCGGCCGTCGCCGCCGCGCCGCCGGGCGAGGTCGCGTCGCTGCCCTGGACGCTCTACCGGCGGCTGGACTTCGCCGGCGACCGGGTGGTGCTCGACCCGCTGCCGCGGCTGCTCGACCGCCGGGTGCTGGTCAACGACGACCTGGCGCTGTCCACCGCGACCGTGCGGGGCGAGGACGCCCGGTCCGCGCAGGTCAGCGCCGGGCTGGCGGCCGGCCGCCCGCTGCCGGAGCTGCTGCGCGCGGCGGGCGTCCGGTACGCCGTCGTGCTCCGCGGCCAGCCCGGCACCGCGGCCGCGGAGGCGGCGCTGGCCGGCCTGCCGGTCCGCCTCGACACGGCCGACCTGCTGCTGGTCGAGGTGCCCGGCGAGGTGGCCGCGCCCCCGGCGAACCGGCCCGCGGTGGCCGTCGCCGGGCTGGGCCTGACGGCGGTCGCGCTGGCCGGCGCGGCGGCCGGGGTGGTCCGGACAAATCGCCGCCGGTGGCTGCTACGCTCCCCGGCAGCAAGCAAGTGACCCGACGGTAACTTTCGGAGCGTGCGACGTGCGGACACCTGCTCGGGCGGATAAGGGCGCGGTCCTCATCCCCATCCTGCTCGCCTCGCTGATCGGCGCCGTGCTCGCGGTCGGCGCGTCCGTCGCGGTCGTGCAGTCCGCATCGAGCACCGACGTCCCGCCCGTGCAGCAGCCGCTGATCACCTACGACCAGCGCTGACGCGCTGACGGCGCCGCCGGGGACCGGCTAGGCCGGCACCGCCGGCGCCCGCCCGGGCGGCGCCGGCTGCGGCAGCCGCGGCGGCAGCCCGGCCGCCGCCCGGACCTCCGCCTCGAAGGCCCGCGCCGCGGCCGCCCAGCTGAAGCCGGCCGCGTAGGCCCGCGCGGCCTGCCCCATCCCGGCCCGCAGCTCGTCGTCGGCCAGCAGCGTCCGGACCGCGTCGACGAAGCCGGCCTCGTCCTCGGCCAGGACGCCGGTCCGGCGGTGCCGCACGGACTCCCGCGGCCCGCCGGCGGACCGGAAGGCCACCGTCGGGGTGCCGTGCGCGGCCGCCTCCACCACGACCAGCCCCCAGCCCTCCTTCACCGAGGGCATCAGGTGCAGCCAGGCCCGGGCCAGCAGCCGGTGCTTGGTCACGTCGTCGACGTGACCGGCGAAGTGCACCGCGTCGGCGACCCCGAGCCGCTCGGCCTCCGCCCGCAGCTCGTCCTCCCAGTAGCCCTGGCCGGCGACGGTGAGCGTCAGCTCCGGCCACCGGGCCCGCAGCTCGGCGAGCGTCCGCAGCGCGACCTCGACCCGCTTGTGCGGCACCAGCCGGCCGAGCACCACCAGGCTCGGCGTCGCCGACCGCGGCCAGGCGTCGGCGTCCAGCGGCAGCACCGGGGCGTCCATGCCCGAGTAGACGACCGACACCCGCGCGGGACCGATGCCGAGCCGGCCCAGGTCGGTCCGGGTCGCCTGGGAGACCGTCACGTAGCGGCAGCGCCGGTAGACCCGCGGCGCCACCCGGGACTCCAGCCACCAGCCGACCCGGCCCAGCGCCGGCCCGAAGATCACCCGCCACTGCTCCCGGTGCAGGTGGTGGGTCAGGTTGACCACCGGCGCCCGGGTGAACAGCGGCGACCAGAAGGGCATCCCGTTCTGCACGTCGACCACGACGTCCCAGCGCCGCCGCTGCCGGGCCAGCGCGAGGGCGGTGTGCAGGTAGACCGTGAAGCGCCCGCCGCGCCGGACCACGTGCACCCCGTCGACGACCTCGCGGGTCGGCGCCCCCGGGTAGCGGGCGCACCGGACCTGCACGTGGTGCCCGGCCTCGCGCAGGCCGCCGGCGATCCGCTCCAGGTGCGTCTCGGCCCCGCCGCCCTCCGGGTGGCCGGTGTCGCGCCAGTTGAGCAGCAGCACGCGCAAGCTGTCGCCGCCCACCAAACGCCCCTTCCGCAGACATTCGCGGCGCGGAGCTTAGCTGGCCCGCCGCGGTTCGTTACCGCCCGGTAGCGACACGCCGGCGGGGCCTACCATCCTCCGGGTGGGCGCCGTGACGACCGGGACCCCCGCGCCGACCGGGCTGCGGCGGTCCGCCGACCTGCTCCGGGCCTTCCGGCTGGAGCAGAGCGAGCCCGCGGTGTTCTACGGCGCGGTGGCCCGGGACGCGATCGACCTGCTGCGCCCGCACGGGCCGCTGGCCGGCCGGCTGGTGCTCGACGTCGGCGCCGGGCCGGTCCAGTTCGCCGAGGCGTTCGCCGCCGCCGGCGCCCGGTACGTCGCGGTGGACGCCGACCCCGCGGCGCTGCGGGTGCCGCGGCCGGCCGGGACCGGGGCGCTGGCCGGGCGGGGGGAGCGGCTGCCGGTCCGGGACGCCAGCGTCGACGTCTGCTTCTCCAGCAACCTGGTCGAGCACGTGCCGGCCCCGTGGCGGTTCGCCGACGAGCTGGTGCGGGTCACCCGGCCCGGCGGCCTGGTGGTGGTCTCGTACACCAACTGGCTGTCGCCGTGGGGCGGGCACGAGTGCTCCCCCTGGCACTACCTCGGCGGCTACCGGGCCACCGAGCGGTACGGGCGGCGCTACGGCCGGCCCCCGAAGAACCGGTACGGCGTCGGGCTGTTCCCGGTGTCCGTGGCGGACGGGCTGCGCTGGGCCCGCCGGCACCCGGACCTGCGGCTGCTGGACGCCCGCCCGCGCTACCTGCCGGGCTGGGCCCGGCCGCTGCTGCGGGTGCCGGGCGCCCGCGAGGTGCTCACCTGGAACCTCTGGCTCGTGCTGCGCCGTCGGTCTGCCGGCCGGTGACCGCGCTGACCGACCGGACGGCGCCGCCCGCGGCGCCGGCCGCGCCGGCCGGCACCGCGCCACCGCTGGTCCGCCGGCTGCGGGCCGGGATCGCCGCGGTCGCGCTGACCGCGCTGGCCTGCACCCAGCAGCCCGGCCGGGTGGTCGGCGACACCAAGGCCGACCTGGTGCTGGACCCGGGCGGCTTCCTGGGCCGGGCGCTGTCGGCCTGGGACCCGCAGCAGGCCTTCGGCCAGCTGTCCAACCAGTCGTACGGCTACCTGTGGCCGATGGGGCCGTTCTTCTGGCTCGGCGACGCGGTCGGGATGCCGGCCTGGGTGGTGCAGCGGGCCTGGTGGTCGCTGCTGCTGGTGGCCGGCTTCGCCGGGGCGCTGCGGCTGGCCGGCGCGCTCGGCATCGGCACCCCGTCCACCCGGCTGGTGGCCGCGCTGGCGTACGCGGCGAGCCCCCGGGTGCTGTCCGCGCTCGGCTCGATCTCGGTGGAGGCGTGGCCGGCGGCGGTGCTGCCCTGGGTGCTGCTGCCGCTGGTGCTGGGCGCGCGGGGGCGGCTGCCGCCGCGCCGGGCCGCGGCGCTGTCCGGGCTCGCGGTGGCCTGCCTCGGCGGGGTGAACGCGGCGGCCACGCTGGCCGTGCTGCCGCTGCCCGCGCTCTACCTGGCCACCCGGCCGCGGGGGGTCCGCGGCCGGCTGGCGGCCTGGTGGGCGCCGGTGGTGCTGCTGGCCACCGCCTGGTGGGTGCTGCCGCTGCTGGTGCTGGGCCGGTACGCGTACCCGTTCCTGGACCTGATCGAGGACGCGGCGGTCACCACCCAGGTGACCACGCTGACCAACACGCTGCGCGGCACCTCGCACTGGCTCGGCTTCCTGGTGGTGCACGGCGGCCCGCGCTGGCCGGCCGGCTTCGAGCTGGCGCTGAGCCCGCTGCCGGTGGTGGCCACCGCCGGGATCGCCGCGGTCGGGCTCGCCGGGCTGCTGCTGCCCGGCGGCCTGCTCGCAGCGGACCGCCGCTGGCTGCTCGGCGGGGTGCTGCTCGGTGCGGTGCTGATCGCGGTCGGGCACGTCGGCACGCTGACCTCGCCGCTCGCCCCGGCCGTGCAGGACCTGCTGGACGGCCCGCTGGCGCCGCTGCGCAACGTGCACAAGGCCGACCCGCTGCTGCGGCTGCCGCTGGCCCTGGGCGTCGCGCACCTGCTCGCGGTGGTGGCCGCCCGGGCCCGCTCGCCGCGGCTGCCGGTGCTGGCCGTCGCCGCGGTGGCCGCCCTGCTCGCCGGCACCGCCGGCCCGGCCTGGAGCGGGCGGCTGGCGCCGGACGGGGCGTACCGGGAGACGCCGGGCTACTGGCGGGACGTCGCCGGCTGGCTGGCCGCGCGGGCCGGCACCGACGGCGGCGGCCGGGCGCTGCTGGTCCCGTCGGCGAACTTCGCCGAGTACGCCTGGGGCAGCCCGCAGGACGAGCCGCTGCAGGCGCTGGCCCGCTCGCCCTGGGCGGTGCGGGACGCGGTGCCGCTGGGCGCGCCCGGCGCGACCCGGCTGCTGGACGGGCTGGACGCGCGGCTGGCCACCGGCCAGCCGTCGCCGGCGTACGCGGCGGTGCTGGCCCGCGCCGGCGTCCGGTACGTGGTCGTGCGCAACGACGTGGACGTGCCGCGGTCCGGCGCGCAGCGGCCCGGGGTGGTCCGGGCCGCGCTGGACGGCTCGCCCGGGATCCGGTGGGTGGCCGCCTTCGGGCCGGCGGTGCGCACCGCGTACTCGCCCGACGACGCCGTGCTCGGCGCGGTGCGCCGGCCGCCGGCGGTCGAGGTCTTCGAGGTCGGGCCGGCGCCGCAGCGGGTGGCCGCCTACCCGCGGGCCGGCGCGGTCGCCCTGTCCGGCGGGCCGGAGGGGGTGCTGCCGCTGGCCGACGCCGGCCTGCTCGACGGCCGGGCCGTGCTGGCCGCGGCCGACCTGCCGGACCCCGGGGCGGTCGACGCGGTGGTCGGCACCGACACGCTGCGCCGGCGCTCGCTCAACGTCGGCGCCGACCCGGGCCGGCGCTACTCGCCGACGCTGCCGGCCGGCGAGCCGCGGCAGCGCGCCGACGTCGTCCCGTACGCCGGTCCCACCCGGGAGACCGTCGCGGTGCTGGAGGGGGCCGCCGGGGTGGCCGCGTCGAGCAGCGCCGCCGACCCGTTCGCGGTCGCCCACCGCGGTCCGGACCGGCGGCCGGCGGCGGCGTTCGACGGCGACCGCGGGACCGCCTGGGTGTCCGACCTCGGCGCCGCCGGGGAGTGGCTGGAGCTGCGGCTGGCCGCGCCGGCCAGCCCGGCCTCGGTGCTTCTCACGCCGCTGGACGACCCGGCGGTGGGACCGCGGGCGACCCGGCTGCAGGTGACCACGGACGCCGGCTCGGTGGCCGTCGCGGTGCCGCCGGGGGAGCGGCCGCTGCGGGTCGCGCTGCCCCGCGGGCCGACCACCCGGGTCCGGGTCACCGTGGCCGAGGTGGCCGGCGGCGCGCCCGGGTCGGTCGGGCTGCGCGAGGTCGCCGTCGCCGGCGTCCGGGTGACCGAGGCGGTGGCGCTGCCCACCGACGCGATCGCCCTCGCCGCCGGCGGGCTGCCGTGGACCGTGCTGGCGGAACGGCCGGACGGGCGCCGCGGCGACTGCGTCCGCGAGCGGGCCGGCTGGGTGTGCGTCGGCGGGCTCGCGGCCGCCGGCGAGGAGGTCGGGCCGCTGGAGCGCCGCTTCGGCACCCTGGCCCCGGCGGCGGTCGACGTCCGGGCCACCGTGCGGCCCCGTCCGGGCGCCGCGCTGGACGCGCTGCTCGACCGGTCCGGCGGCTACCGGGCGTCGGCGTCCTCGGTGGTGACGCCGCACCCGGCCGCGCGGGCCGGCGCCGGCTACGACGGCGACCCGGCCACGGCCTGGCTGCCGGCCGGGGACGACCCGGCGCCGCAGCTGCGGCTGGACCTGGGCGCGGCGGCCGAGCTGCGCGGGCTGCGGCTGACCGGCAGCCGCGCCGACTACGCCGGCGTCGCCCGGGTCGTGCTGCGGGCCGCGGACGGGCAGCTGCGGGTGCTGCCGGCCACCCCCGGCCGGGCGCTGTCCTTCCGGCCGGTCCGGACCCGGGAGGTCGTGCTGACCTTCGAGCGGGAGGCGGACGCCGACGGCGGGCTGGCGCCGGTCGTCGTCCGGGACGTGCGGCTCGCCGGCGCGCCCGGCCGGGCCGCCGCGCCGGTCGCGGTCGGCTGCGCGCAGGGCCCCGGGGTCGGCGTGGACGGCGAGGGCCGGCGGCTGTCGGTGCGGGCCGCCGCGGCCGACCTGCTCACGCTGGCCCCGGTGCCGGCGACCCGCTGCGGCGGTCCGGTCCGGCTCGGCACCGGCGGGCACCGGCTCACCACCGGCCGGACCGCGGCGTTCGAGGTGGCCTCGGTCGAGCTCACCGGTGGGCGCCGGCCGGCCGACCCGCCGCTCGGCCGGGCGGTCGAGGTGGACCGGTGGGAGCCGGAGTCCCGGCGGCTGCGGGTCGCGCCGGGGGAGGAGGCGTACCTGGCGCTGGCGGAGGGCTTCAACGACGGCTGGCGGGCGACGGCCGGCGGCCGGGAGCTGGCGCCGGTCCGGCTGGACGGGTGGCGGCAGGGGTGGGTGCTGCCGGCCGGCGGCGCGACCACCGTCGAGGTCGGGTACGCCCCCGGCGGCCGGCACCGGGCCGGGTTGCTGGTCGGCCTGGCCGCGGTCCTGCTGGTCGTCGCGCTGGCGCTGCTGCCGGCCCGCCGCGCCGCCCGGTCCGTTGCCCCGTTGGCCACCCCGCCGGCCGCCCCGCCGGCCGCCCCGCCCGCCGCCCGCGCCGGCCCTGGGGGAGCAGGTGCGGCAGCGCCGCCGGGGCGGGCGGGAGGTGGCCGCGGTCGCCGTGGTCGGCGGGCTGGCCGTCCTGCTGGCCGGGCCGGCCGGGCTGCTCGCCGCGGCCGTCGCGCTGCTGCTCCCGCCGCGGCTGCGGGCCCCGGTGGCCGGCGGCGCGCTAGCGCTGGCCGGACTGCTGCTCGGCCTGGTCCCGACCTGGGCCGGCCAGCCCGCGCTCGCCCAGCTGCTCGCGCTGACCGCGCTCGCGCTGGTCGCCCGTGTGCTGGTGGGCGAGCCGGAGCAGCGGCCGCTCGAGGAGCACCCATGACAGCGCGGCGATCCCCACCGCCCCGGCCGCGGTGAGCACCGCCACCGTCCACATCCGGCCGGTGAACGGCGCCCAGCCGGTCAGCTCGTACACCGCGTGCAGCACCAGCAGGTGCCACAGGAAGATCCCGTAGGAGATCCGGCCGAGCCACCGGGCCGTCGGCGACCCGAGCACCGCGCCGAACCCGCCCCGCGGCGAGCCGAGCGCCGCCGGCACCAGCAGCAGCAGCCCGACCAGCGCGTACGCGGCCTCCTTGGTCAGCGCGGCCGGCCCGGCGATCGGGGCCAGCGTGAGCGGGCCGGCCGCCGGGGTGGCGACCAGCCAGAGCAGCGCGCCGGCGGCGGCCCAGCAGGTGCCCGGCCACCGGGCCAGCCCGGCCAGCAGCCGGCTGGCCGGGCCGGGCACCCCGGCGCGCAGCCGCTCGGCCGCGACCGCGACGGCCATCCCGGCCACGAACCAGTCCAGGTGCCCGGGCAGCCAGAGCAGCGCCCGCTGCGGCAGGTCGAGCAGGTGCACGGTGGCGATGTAGGCGTAGGTGAGCGCGACGCAGCCGGCGAGCACCGCGCCCTCCCACCGCCGGGCCGCGGCGGCGAGCAGCGGCAGCGCCGCGTAGAAGGCGACCTCGGTGCACAGCGACCAGGTCTGGGTGAAGTGGTCGAGCAGCGGCCCGGTGTAGGTCTGCCCCAGCCAGACGTGGGTGGCGAGCACGCCGGCCGGCACCGGCGTGGTGAGCGCGACCGCGGCCAGCGCCAGCCAGTAGGCGGGCAGGATGCGGGCCGCGCGGCGCACCGCGTACCGCCGGGTCGACGGCCACCGGCCGCCGGTCAGCCGGGCCCGCGCGTACGGCCGGTACAGCAGGAAGCCGGACAGCACGAAGAAGACCGCGACCCCGGCGTCGAGCCGGCCGAGCACCGCCCCGCCCGCCCCCCGCTGCACCTCCCCGGTCTGGAACGCGACGTGGGTGAGCAGCACCGCCAGCGCGGCCACCGCCCGCAGCCCGTCCAGCATCGGCAGCGGCCCGCCGCGTCCGGCCGGCGCCCCGACCTCCGCCGCGCTCACCGCGCCACCGTACGGGTAGCGTCCGACCGGTGAGGTGGGACCGCCCGCTGGCCGCGGTCGCCGCGGCGGCCTTCCTGCTCACCGCCGCGGTGATGGTCCGCTGGTACGTCGCCCCGCAGGCCACCCGCCTCCCGCTGGACCCGGACCTGACCGTGACGCTCACCGGCACCGGGACGGCCTGGGACCCCGGCCGCGGCCGCGCCGTGGCCGGCGGGCTCCGGGAGGAGGTGCGCCTGCGCGGCGACCGGGCCGCCGGGTCGGCCGCGGTCGCCGTCTGGCAGGTGGAGCGCCGGCTGACCCGGCCGGACGGCACCCTGGTCCGGCTCGCCTCGGAGCGGGTCGCGCTGGACCGGCGCACCGCCGTCGCGGTGACCTGCTGCGGGGAGACGCCGCGGCACAGCGGGCTGACCTACGTCTTCCCGCCCGGGACCGGCCGCGAGGTGCGGGAGCTCTTCGACCCGGCGACCGGCGCGGCGGCCGCGGTCCGGTACGCCGGGCAGGAGCGGCTGGCCGGGCGCACCGCGTACCGGATGGAGCAGGTCGCCGGTCCGGTGCGGCGCCCGGGCGGGCCGACCGGGGCCGCCGCGCCGGGCCTGCGGACGACCCCGCCGGCGGTGACCGTGACCTCCCGCCGGACCCTGTGGGTGGAGCCGGCGTCCGGCGTCGTGCTGCGGGTGAGCGAGCGGCGCACGGAGCAGGCGGTGCTGGCCGGGCGGCCGGTCACCCTGCTCGACGTCACGCTGACGTCGGACCCGGAGAGCCTCAACCGGCTGGCCGAGGTGGCCGCCGGCCGGGCGGACCGGCTGGCCGTGCTGCGGACCACCCTGCCGCTGGGCTGCCTGCTGGCGGCGCTGGTCCTGGTGGCCGTGCAGGTTGGTCACAATGCGATCACGTCACGTCGCCGGAGGAGGGGGGATGTGTCCCGTTCCTCCGACACTCGCTGGTAACCTCCCGCCACGATCACGGTCGTGATCGGCTCCTGGGGACGTGAGGGAGACGCGATGCGTCGCTGGTTGGGCCCGCTCCTGCTCGGTCTCGGCGTGTTCCTCCTGGTCACGGCCGGGATGATGCGGTTCTTCGCGGCCGACCGGCTGGTCGTCACGCCGATCGACCAGTACGCGCAGACCACGGCGGTCGGGCCGGGCACCTGGCTGGACGGTGCGTCCGGTCAGCAGCAGACCGGTGACCTGACCGCCATCCGGACGGTCAAGGGCGACGTCCCGGCCAGCTCGAAGGACGTGGCCGTCTGGGACGTCTCGGTGGTGCTGCAGACCGGGACCGGCACGATGGTCCGCACCACGGTGGACCGGGTGGCCACCGACCGGCGGACCGCGGAGGCGGTGCAATGCTGCGGCGAGGCCTCCGACGGTGAGCCGACCGAGCACACCGGGGTGAGCTACAAGTTCCCGTTCGGCACCGAGAAGCGGGACTACACCTGGTGGGAGCCCAACTCGCGGCAGGCCTACCCGGCGGAGTACGTGGCCGAGGAGAAGGTCCAGGACCTGACGACGTACAAGTTCATCCAGCAGGTCCCCGGCCAGGAGCTGCAGCGTTCCGGCGCCACGGTGTGGTTCGAGACCGTCCGCACGGTGTGGGTCGAGCCCCGCAGCGGGGTGATCATCAAGGGCAACGAGCAGGCCTCGTCCAACCTGGGCAGCGCGTCCGGCACGACGATCGTGGACTTCGACGTCACCTTCAACGAGGCGACCCAGGAGTCGCAGGCGAAGCTCGCCCGGGACGCGATCCGCAGCATCGACCTGGTGACGCTGTGGATCCCGCTGGTCGGGCTGGTCCTCGGGCTCATCCTGCTCGTCGCCGGCCTGCTGCTGATGCGGGACAACCGCAGCGGCGGCACCCCGGTCCGGGAGGACGAGGCCCCGGTCCCGGTCGGGTCCTGACCCGACCACGGCCCGACCCGGCCGGATCCCGGCCGGGTCAGGGCTTGACCGCGACGTAGATCGCGGTGCCGGGGACGAGCGCGCCGCGCAGCGGGCTCCACTGGCCCCACTCGCGGGTGTGCCCGGCCGGCCACTCCGGCTCGACCAGGTCGACCAGCTGAAGGCCGGCGGCGACCAGCTCGCGGACCCGGTCGCCGAGGGTGCGGTGGTGCTCCACGTAGACCGGCTCGCCGGCCTCGTCCACCTCGACGTACGGGCTGCGGTCGAAGTACGGGGTGGTGGCGGTCAGCCCGGCCGGCCCGGGGTCGTCCGGGAAGACCCAGCGCAGCGGGTGGGTGGTGGCGAAGACCCAGCGCCCGCCCGGCCGCAGCACCCGGGCCACCTCCCGCATCACCGCGGCCGAGTCGGCCACGAACGGCACCGCGCCGAAGGCCGTGCAGGCCAGGTCGAAGGACCCGGTCGCGAACGGCAGCCGCTGCGCGTCCGCCTGCACCAGCGGCACCGCGACCCCGGACCGGGCGGCGGCGGCCGCGGCGTGGGCGAGCATCGCCCCGGACAGGTCCAGCGCGACCGGCTCGGCGCCCTGGGTGCGCAGCCAGCGCGCGCACATGGCGGCGCCGCAGCCGACCTCGAGCACCCGGCGGCCGGTGACGTCGCCGAGCAGCCGGGCGTCGGCCTCCCGCAGCCCCTCCGGGCACCAGACGAAGTCGACCTCGCCGAGGAAGTCGCCGTGCTCGGCCAGGTACGCCGCGGCGTCGGCGTCCCACCAGGACCGGCTCGCCCGGACGCTCTGCTCGGCGGTCACGGGCTCGTGCGACACCCCGGCAGGTCTCGTTTCGGCAACGTCGTGGCTCAGGGCCGGTCCCCCCTCTTTGCTGTCTGATGACGCGCTCAGTATTCTTGACGGTGCGCTGTGGGTCTGCGCGCCTCGGCAGGGAGCAGGCCGCGCTCGTCATGCACGTTGTCACGCACGCGAAAAGCGTGCTGGATCATGTCACCGGCGACCTGGGCCCTCCGCGTGCCAACCGAATCCTCGCCCGCGACCGGAGCGCCCCACCACATGACGTCCACCACCGAGACCCGTCCCGAGCAGACGGCGACCTCAGGCATCCCGCAGACCCCGCAGGTCGCGGTCAACGACATCGGCTCGGCGGAGGACTTCGCCGCCGCCGTCGACCTCACGATCAAGTACTTCAACGATGGCGACATCGTCGAGGGCACGATCGTCAAGGTCGACCGGGACGAGGTCCTGCTCGACATCGGCTACAAGACCGAGGGCGTCATCCCCTCGCGTGAGCTGTCGATCAAGCACGACGTCGATCCCAACGAGGTCGTCAAGCTCGGCGACGCGGTCGAGGCCCTGGTCCTCCAGAAGGAGGACAAGGAGGGTCGGCTGATCCTGTCCAAGAAGCGCGCGCAGTACGAGCGCGCCTGGGGCACGATCGAGCAGAAGAAGGAGAACGACGAGGTCGTCGAGGGCACGGTCATCGAGGTCGTCAAGGGCGGCCTGATCCTCGACATCGGGCTGCGCGGCTTCCTGCCGGCGTCGCTGGTGGAGATGCGCCGGGTGCGCGACCTCCAGCCGTACGTGGGCCGGCAGCTCGAGGCGAAGATCATCGAGCTGGACAAGAACCGCAACAACGTGGTCCTGTCCCGCCGCGCCTGGCTGGAGCAGACCCAGTCCGAGGTGCGCACCGAGTTCCTCAACAAGCTGGCCAAGGGCCAGGTCCGCACCGGCGTGGTGTCCTCGATCGTCAACTTCGGCGCCTTCGTGGACCTCGGCGGGGTGGACGGCCTGGTGCACGTCTCCGAGCTGTCCTGGAAGCACATCGACCACCCGTCCGAGGTGGTCGAGGTCGGCCAGGAGGTCACCGTCGAGGTGCTCGACGTCGACCTGGACCGGGAGCGGGTCTCGCTGTCGCTCAAGGCGACGCAGGAGGACCCGTGGCGGCAGTTCGCCCGGACCCACCAGATCGGGCAGGTCGTGCCGGGGCGGGTCACCAAGCTGGTGCCGTTCGGCGCGTTCGTCCGCGTCGAGGAGGGCATCGAGGGCCTGGTGCACATCTCCGAGCTGGCCGAGCGGCACGTCGAGATCCCCGAGCAGGTCGTGCAGGTCGGCCAGGAGATCCTGGTCAAGGTCATCGACATCGACCTGGACCGGCGCCGGATCAGCCTGTCGCTCAAGCAGGCCAACGAGGGCGCGGGCACCGGCAGCGGCGAGGCCGGCGAGTTCGACCCGGCGCAGTACGGCATGGAGGCCCAGTACGACGAGCAGGGCAACTACATCTACCCGGAGGGCTTCGACCCGGAGTCCGGGGAGTGGCTCGAGGGCTACGAGTCGCAGCGTGAGACCTGGGAGCGGCAGTACGCCGAGGCCCAGGCGCGCTACGAGGCCCACGTCAAGCAGGTCCAGCAGGCGCAGGCCGCGGAGGCGGCGGCGACCGGCGAGACGTCGTACTCGTCGGCCGACACCGACACCGGCCCCTCGGGCGGCGGCACGCTGGCCTCGGACGAGGCGCTGGCGGCGCTGCGCGAGAAGCTGGCCGGCGGCCGCGCGTAACCGTCTCCCGAAGGCCCCCACCCCGTCCGGGGTGGGGGCCTTCGCCGTCTCCCGCGGCGCCGATCATGTTTGCGCGTGTCGTCGTTCCGACACGCCGCGCCAGGCGGCGTCCCGGACGAGCCGGCGCGCGAACGTGATCGGCACCGCCGCGGGCGCTAGGTTGACCCGCATGCGGCGGTGGCGCGCGGTGCCGGTGGTGGCGGTGGTCCTGCTGGGAGCGGGCTGCTCCGGGGACGACGACCCGCCGGCGGCCGCGCCGACGTCGGCGCGCGCCGACCTCCGGGGCGAGCGGCTCGGGCTCGCCCTCGGCCTCGGCGTCGCCGGCCGCGGCGCTGCCCACCGGCTGCGACTCGTTGCTCCCGTTCACCGACCTGGACCAGGCGCTCGGCCGCCCGCTGTTCGGGCAGACGGTGTTCACCAAGGGGGTGGCCCAGCCGTCGATCGGCCGGACCGGCCGGGTCACCTGCGGCTACGGGGTGCCCAACAACGGCCGTGGCGTCCCGCCGGTCGAGGTCGGCGTGTCGACTTACAAGGACGTCGAGTCGGCGACGTCACGGGTGGAGGCGACGGTCTCCCAGCTGCGCGCCATCGGCGCCAGCCAGCGGGCGGCGACGGTCTCCGGGCTGCCGGCCACCGCGCTGTCCACCGGCAGCTCGTTCACCGTCCTGCTCGCCCAGGGCAGCCGCACGATCGCGGTCACCGTCCAGCGGTCGCTCGGCAACACCAGCGGCCCGGCGGTCGCGGTGGCCGAGCGGGTGATGGCCAACCTGGGGCAGTAGGCCCCGGGTCGGTGCGAGGGTCAGAGCGAGGCGATCAGCGCGAAGGCCGGGCGCGGCCGGGCGCCGCTGCGGGTCAGCGCGACGACCGTGTGCCGGCCGCGCCACCGGAACGCGGTGTACCACGGCGGCCGGGTCTCCTGCAGGCGCTGCTCGACGGCCTCGAACTTCCGGCAGTGCACCAGCCGGGGCGTGCCGTACCGGTGGCGCCCCACGGTGGGTGGGCGCCGGTGCTTGGCCATGTGCGACCACCTTTCGCAGGCTGGGGAAGCCGTCGCAGGGCGGCAGAGTACGGGGCGCCGGGTGCCACCGCGGCGCGGCGCGCCGGAGTTGATCGTTGGTATGTCGACTCGTGGTCACGCCGTAGGGTCGGCGCCGTGCAGATCGGGCTCACCGGCGGCATCGGCGCCGGCAAGACGGCGGTGGCGCGGCGGTTCGCCGAGCTCGGCGCGCTGGTGGTGGACGCCGACGCGCTGGCCCGCGAGGTGGTCGCGGCGGGCACGCCGGGGCTGGCCGCGGTGGTGGCCGAGTTCGGGCCGGGGGTGCTGCGGCCGGACGGCGAGCTGGACCGGCCGGCGCTGGGCCGGCTGGTCTTCGCCGACGAGGACAAGCGCGGCCGGCTCAACGCGATCGTGCACCCGCTGGTCCGCCGGCGGGCGGCCGAGCTGATCGCGGCCGCGCCGGCCGGCGCCGTGGTCGTGCAGGACGTGCCGCTGCTGGTGGAGACCGGGCAGGCGGACCGGTACGACCTGGTCGTGGTGGTGGAGGCGCCGGCCGGGCTGCGCGCCGAGCGGCTGGCCCGGGACCGCGGGATGACCGCCGAGGAGGCCCGGTCGCGGATGGCCGCGCAGGCCACCGACGAGCAGCGCCGGGCGGCCGCGGACGTGGTGCTGGTCAACGACGGCTCGGTCGAGGACCTGCGGGCCGAGGTGGACCGGGTCTGGCGGGAGCGGGTGGCGGTCAGCTGACCCGGGGCCGGACGGCGAGCACCAGGTGCCCGTCGCCGACCAGCGCGCCGATCTCCAGCTCCGGGTGGGCGGCGGCCTCCGCGGCGGCCAGGGTGGCCAGCTCGGCCCGGACCAGCGGGTGGTCCGCGTACAGCGAGTAGCTGGCGTCCCCGACCGGGTGCACCGACAGCTGGGCCTTCCGGTTGAGCCGGGCCCAGCGGGCGGCGCGCTCGTCGGCGTCCGGCGGCGGGCCGGCCGCCGGCGGCACCGGCAGCTCCGGCAGCAGCTCGTCCGGCAGCAGTTCGTCCGGGCCGGTCACAGCGCGGAGGCTAGCGCGGCCCGCTCGGCGGCGAACCAGGCCCGCCGCCGCTCGATCACGTCGCCGACGCCCTCGGCCCACATCCGGGCCCAGCCGCCGCCGCGGTGCTCGGCGTTCCACCGCATCGCGTGCCAGCTGCGCCGCCAGGACCGGTCGGCCAGGTCGAGCAGCTCGGCCCGGCCGGCCGGCGGCAGCCCGTACGCGTCGAGCAGCAGCCGCAGCCGGGCCGGCACGTCGACGCCGGCATGCGCGGGCGCCCGGTCGGCCGGGTGCTGCAGCGGCACCCACCACATCGCGGTGGTGAGCAGGTCGAGCACCCGGCGGGTCGGCCGGGCCAGGTCGAAGTCGACCAGCGCGACCGGGACGCCGGCCCGGAAGACCGTGTTCTGCGGGGTGACGTCGCAGTGCGCGACCAGCTCGGGGACGCCGACCAGGTCGACCAGGTCGGCCGGCAGCTCGACCGCGGCGTGCCGGCCGAACCAGTCCAGCTCCGGTGGCGGCGGCCAGCCCGCGGAGGCGTCGTGCAGCCGGCGGACCAGCCGGCCGACGCCGGCGACCACCGCGTCCGTGCAGGCCCACGGCTCCGGCGGCGCCCCGGGCACGTCGCCCTCGACGAAGTCGAGGACGTCCCGGCCGCGGTCGTCCACGCCGAGGAAGCGGGGCGCGCCGTCGAAGCCGACCGCCTCCAGATGCCGGAGGTAGGCCGCCACGAACGGGGACTGCTCCTGCCGGGGCCGCCGCACCGTCGCGCCGACCCGGACGACGCCCACGGTGACGTCCCCGGCCGGCAGCGGCACCTCCCGGTCGCCGTCGGCCACTGGCAGCCCTCCGCTCTCGTGCGCGGGGTCATGATGCCAGCGGCGGCGTCCCGGCCTCGGCGTCCGGGCCGGCTCCCGCGGCCGGCTCCTGCAGCGGCTCCTGCGCCGGCTCCGGCGCCGGCTCCCGCGCCGGCTCCCGCGCCGGCCGGGCGGGGGCGCCGGC
Organism: uncultured Actinomycetota bacterium; assembly: GCA_963849885.1. GTDB lineage: Bacteria > Actinomycetota > Actinomycetes > Mycobacteriales > CADCTP01 > CADCTP01. The sequence continues at coordinate 71,318 of CAWKIV010000017.1, forward strand.
CGGCGCAGCGGGCGATGACGCCGCGGTCGTGCCAGTTCCACACCGGCGCCAGCCCCTGCTCCTCGCTGAGCACCCGCACCAGGGTGATGATCTGCCGGCGGGGCAGCCCGGCGTCGTCCAGCGTCCTCAGCAGCTCCTCCGCGCCCGGCCGGGGCCGAGCGTCCCGGCGGCGGGTCGATCACGTCCCGGGGGAAGGCCTTGATCAGGTCGGTGGCCGCCCGGATGCCGAGCTGGCGCAGCACGGTGCGGGTCTGGGTGCCGGCCCGGTTGCCGGGACCGGCGGACCGGCCGGTCAGCGCCGCCGGCGGTGCGGCCGCGCTGTCGGGGTCGGGGTGGCGGTTGAGCCGGCGGGCCCGCCGCTGCTCGCGGATGCTGCGCTCGACCCGGTCCAGGTGCAGGAACAGGAACGACTGGTCGACCCAGTCGACCAGGCGGGCCACCGGCACCCGGGTGTGCAGGATGACGTCGACGAAGTTCGCGGTCGACAGGTTCTGCATGTCGTCGATGTTCTCCTCGACCAGCCGCGACTCGTACCAGATGTTGAGCCCGTCGAGCTGGTTCAGCGGGTAGTCCGAGTCGAGCGAGCGGGCGGACATCCGCAGCGGCACGGCGGCCGCGCGGACCACCACCTGGGTGGCGACGAGCGGGAAGAAGCCGATCATGAACGCGACCGCGCACTCCCAGCGTCGGGCGTCCGGGTTGCCGGCCAGCCAGATCTCCAGCACCTGGTAGAGCGCGGCCATGCTGATCAGCACGACGCTGATCCGCAGCAGCGCGCTGGTGTACGCGCTGGAGCGCAGGTCACTGGCGAAGAACCGGCGGACCAGGGTCTGCACGATGAAGACGTACGCGCCGAGGAAGGCGTACTTGAGCACGTCCCACACGTCCTGCGGGTCCCGCAGGAACTGGTCGTCCCAGAGCACCGCGGTCCAGCAGACCGCGAGCACGGCGGCGGTCAGGAACACCGGGAACAGCGTGTCCAGGCTGACCCGGAAGTCGGCGCTGCGGGCCGACTCGGCGACCGAGCGCCCGTAGTAGGCGTTGAACTTCTGCCGGTAGATGTTCGTCTCCTGCTGCTGCGTCCGGCCCCCGGCCTCGACCCACTCCGGGTAGAACTGGGACGACCGCGGCGGCCGGGGGAGGTATTGCGGCTGGTCCCAGCCGAGCCGGTGCAGGTTGAGGACGTATTCGGCCCACAGCGCACCGGCCCGCTGCCCGAGGAAGCGGACGTAGAGCCAGCAGGGCAGGAAGGCCAGCGACCACACCGCGAAGACCTTGAGGGCCAGCGCGGAGAGCGGCGCCTGCGGCGGCGTGTCGTCGAGCAGCCAGTGCAGCACCCAGACCGTCGTCAGCGCGGCGCCGATCATGAGGTTCATCAGGGCCGCCGCGCCCTGGCGGACCAGCCAGGTCCGCCGCCGGTCCAGCCAGCCCCGCGGCTGGGCGGTGAGGTGCCGGCCGAGCCAGGTCCGCGGCGGCCCGGTGCCGGCCGGCCCGGCGCCGGAGACCGCGGAGGGTTCGTCGAGCTCCCGGTCCGCCCCGCCCAGCAGCGCCCACAGCGCCTCCCGCTCGTGGGCCAGCGGCCCGGTGAGCTGCTCGCCGATCACCCGGCCCAGGTCGTCCGCGCCGGCGTCGGGCAGCGCCGCCCGGACCCGCTCGTCCGCGAAGACGGCGCTGACCTCCTCGTCGATGGCCCGGCCGAGGTCCGGGTCGTACGTGCCGAGCAGGAGCCCGGCGTCCGGACCCGCGGCCGGATCCGATCCCTCGCCGAACTGCTGCTCCGCGAGCAGCTGGCCGAGCAGGAGAGCCCGCCGCTCGCAACCGTCCCGGCCCATGCCGGCACCTCCCCCGATTCGCGGTGTCCTTGCCAGGAGGACACCGCAGGGGGCAGCGGAGATACACGATCCGGACGTCCAGGCGAACCGTGCCCAAGGCGAGCCGCTCCGCGGGCGAGCCGACGGCGAGCCGCTCCCAGGCCGAACCGAGGGCGAGCCGCTCCCCGGGCGAACCGAGGGCGAGCCGCTCCCCGGCCGAACCGTACGCACCGTGGGTCCGCGGGGCTCGGCCCCGCGGCAGACAAAAGGATCGACCCCCGCTCGCGCTTTCCGCGAGCAGGGGCCGCCGACGATCCGTGGGCGCTACTGGGATTGAACCAGTGACCTCTTCCGTGTCAGGGAAGCGCTCTCCCACTGAGCTAAGCGCCCGAGGCGGAGGCGGGAATCGAACCCGCGTACAGGGCTTTGCAGGCCCTTGCCTAAACCACTCGGCCACTCCGCCGGACCATCCCGGGGGAACCGGGCCGACAGGACGCCCGAGGGCGTCTCCGAGCGGACGACGGGATTCGAACCCGCGACCCTCACCTTGGCAAGGTGATGCTCTACCAACTGAGCCACGTCCGCAGCGCGCTTGCGACTGTATCCGATCGCCGAGCGCGCTCTCAAACGGGTCTCCCGCGCCGGCGCGGCGGGCGGGGCAGGATGGCGGGATGAGACCGTGGACGTCCGACCTCGCCGGCCGCTTCGAGCACGTGACGCTCTCCTCGGCGGCGCTGGCCGGCAACCCGCTCGGGGACTCCGCCGAGCGGCCGCTGTGGGTGTATCTGCCGCCGGCGTACGACGCGGACCCGACCGCCCGCTTCCCGGTGATCTACCTGATCCAGGGCTACACCGGCACGCTGGGGATGTGGGGCAACCGCAGCCCGTTCCGGCCGACGGTGCTGGAGCTGGTCGACGACCTCTTCGCCCGCACGGACGCGCCGCCGGCGCTGGTGGTCGGGGTGGACGCGTGGACCGCGTACGGGGGCAGCCAGTTCGTGGACTCGCCGGGCACCGGCCGCTACCACACGTACCTCTGCGACGAGGTGGTCCCGTTCGTCGACGGCCGCTGGCGGACGATCGCGGACCGGGAGAGCCGGGCGATCACCGGCAAGTCCAGCGGCGGCTTCGGCGCGATGATCACGCCGATGCTGCGGCCGGACCTGTTCGGCGCGTTCGCCAGCCACGCCGGGGACACCCTGTACGAGCTGTGCTACATCAAGGACTTCGGGGAGGCGGCGCGACTGCTGCGGGACTCCTACGACGGGTCGTACGACGCCTTCTGGCGGGACTTCCGGTCCCGGGTGGCGTTCACCAAGCCGGGGGACGGGGTGCTGGTGAGCGTGTACGGGGTGGCGGCGTGCTTCTCCGCGGACCCGGACGGGACGGTGCGGCTGCCGTTCGAGGTGGCGACCGGGCGGCTGGTGGAGCCGGTGTGGCAGCGTTGGCTGGACTGGGACCCGGTGCGGATGGTGCCGCGGCACGCGGAGGCGCTGCGGTCGCTGCGGGCGGTGTGGGTGGACGCCGGCCGCCGCGACGAGTATTTCCTCGACCTCGGCGCGCAGGCCTTCGTGGCGGAGCTGGCGAAGGTGGGGGTGGCGCCGGAGTTCGAGCTGTTCGACGCGACGCACGCGGCGATCGAGTACCGCTACCCGCTGGCGCTGCGCTTCCTCAGCGAGCGGCTGGCTCGCTAGCCAGCCCGGTGCAGCCGCGCAGGTCGGCCCACTTGCGCTGGATGCGGGCGGCGGTGTCACCGGTGGCCGGGACCGGGACGCCGCGCTCGTCGATGCGGGCCGGATCCAGCGCCGCGGCCACCACCCGGCGGCCGCGGAAGGTGAGCCGCAGCACGCCGGTGTCGTTGGAGTAGGCGCCGTCGCGCCACCACAGGTAGTTGCCCAGCCCGTAGGCGACGTAGGCGCCGTCCCGCCAGCCGCCGCCGAGCAGCAGGTGGGCGTGGGTGCCGACGACCGCGTCGGCACCGGCCTCGGCCAGCCGGGCGGCGACCGTGCGCTGCTCGGCGCTGGGGCAGCCCTGGCCCTCGATGCCCCAGTGCAGGTAGACGACCACGATCTCGGCCCGCTTGCGGGCGTCCCGGACGGCGGCGACGAGCCGGTCGGAGTACGCGGAGGCGATGCCGGGCTCGCCGGGGGCGGCGGTCCAGGCGGACAGCGTGCGGTCGCGGATCTGGCTGGCGGCGAGCAGCGCGACCCGGTGGCCGCGGACGGTGACGAGGTGCGGCGCGTACGCGCGGGTGGCGTCGCGGCCGATGCCGATGGTGGGGAAGCGGCTGGCGGCGACGGCGGCGAAGGTGTCCTCGAGGCCGGCCGGCCCGAAGTCGACACCGTGGTTGTTGGCCATGCTGGCCACGTCCACGCCGGCCGCCTTCAGCGCGGTGAACGCGGTGGCCGGCGCCCGGAAGGTGAACTGCTTGGGCTCCGCGGTGCCGCCCTCGGTGATCGCGGTCTCCAGGTTGACCATGGTCAGGTCGGCCCGGGCCAGCGCGCGGGCGGCCTCGCCGAAGGCGGTGGC
>CAWKIV010000018.1:0-315767 GCA_963849885.1 uncultured Actinomycetota bacterium
AGGTGAGCGCGCAGACGTGCACCAGCGGGTCGTCCGGCAGCGCCCCGTCCGCGCGCAGCCAGACCCGGGTCAGCGACCCGCTCCGGCCCTCGGCGCGGAGCACGAACGGCGGGTCGTCGACGTACCGGACGTCGATCGGGCGCGGCATCCGGGCCCAGGTGCCGAGCTGGTCGGCGTACGGGGCGTACCGCTCGGCCAGCGTCGGCAGCGTCTCCGGCGCCGGCACGGACGGCATGTCGCCCTGGTGGTCCAGGCCCTCCTCGACCCGCTGGAACGACGCGGACAGGCTGAAGATCGCCTTGCCGTGCTGCACCGCGACCACCCGCCGGGCGGTGAACGAGCGGCCGTCGCGCAGCCGGTCGACCAGGTAGACGATGGGCACGGCCGGGTCGCCGCCGCGCAGGAAGTACGCGTGCAGGGAGTGCACCGGCCGGTCCACCGGCACGGTCCGGCCGGCCGCGACCAGCGCCTGGCCGGCGACCTGGCCGCCGAACACCCGCTGCAGCGCCACCGGCGGGCTGCTGCCGCGGAAGATGTCCACCTCGACGGCTTCCAGGTCCAGCAGCCGGACCAGGCCGTCGACCACCAGCTGCCCGGTCGGCACCGCCGCGGCCCCGCCACCCGACACGGCCCCGCCACCCGCCGCGACCCGCCCGCCACAGACCGCCGCCCGCCACAGACCCGCCAGCCGGCACAGACCCGCCAGCCGCCGCGGCCCCGGCGGCCGGCTCCGGCTCAGCCACGGGCGGAGGGGTCGCCGAGGCGGTGCACCCGGAGCATGTTCGTCGACCCGGGCGTGGACGGCGGGCTGCCGGCCACGATCACCACCAGGTCGCCGGGCCGCCCGCGCCCGTTGGCCAGCATCGCGTCGTCCACCGCGCGGACCATCTCGTCAGTGTGCTGCACGGTCGGGCTGACGAACGTCTCCACCCCCCAGGACAGTGCCAGCTGGCTGCGCACCGCCGGCTCCGGGGTGAAGGCGTAGAGCGGGATCCGGCAGTGGTGCCGGGACAGCCGGCGCACGGTGTCGCCGGTCTGGGTGAAGGACACCAGTGCGGTGGCGCCGAGCCGGTCGCCGATCGCGGTGGCCGCGTACGCGATCGCGCCGCCCTGGGTGGTCGGCACGTGCTGCAGCGGCGGCACCCTGGTGGCCCGGTCGCTCTCCACCGTGTCCAGGATCCGGGCCATCGTGGCCACCGCCTGCACCGGGTACGCGCCGATGCTGGTCTCGCCGGACAGCATCACCGCGTCCGCGCCGTCCAGCACCGCGTTGGCCACGTCGGACGCCTCGGCCCGGGTCGGCCGGGAGTGCTCGATCATCGACTCCAGCATCTGGGTGGCCACGATCACCGGCTTGGCCTGCTCCCGGCAGGCCTGCACGGCCCGCTTCTGGGTCAGCGGCACCTGCTCCAGCGCCATCTCCACGCCGAGGTCGCCGCGGGCCACCATCATCCCGTCGAAGGCGGCGACCACCTCGTCCAGCGCCGCCACCGCGGCCGGCTTCTCCAGCTTGGCCAGCACCGGCAGCCGGCAGCCGACCTCCTCCATCACCGCCCGCACCGCTTTCACGTCGGTCGGCGACCGGACGAACGACAGCGCGACCAGGTCCACCCGCAGCCCGAGCGCGAAGCGCAGGTCGGCGGCGTCCTTGTCGGTCATCGCCGGCACGCTGACCGCGACGCCGGGCAGCGACAGTCCTTTGTGGTCGGACACCGGGCCGCCCTCGACCACCTGGCAGTGCACGTCCGGGCCGCGGACGTCGAGCACGGTGAGCGCGACGTTGCCGTCGTCCACCAGCAGCCGGTCGCCCGGGCGGACGTCGTCGGTCAGCTGCCGGTAGGTCGTCGACACCCGGTCGGGCGTGCCGAGCACGTCCTCGGTGGTGATCACCACCTGCGCGCCGGTAGGCCACTGCACCGGCCCGCCGGCGAACTTGCCGAGCCGGATCTTCGGCCCCTGCAGGTCGGCCAGCACCCCGACGGCGCGGCCGACCCGGTCGGAGGCCTCCCGGACCAGGCCGTAGACCCGCTCGTGCTCCGCCCGCTCGCCGTGGCTGAAGTTGAGCCGGGCGACGTCCATGCCCGCCTCGACCAGCGCGGTGATCCGCTCCGCGGTGGCCGTGGCCGGCCCGATCGTGCAGACGATCTTCGCGCGCCGGGTCACGCCGGCACCCTACCCGCGGGCCGCCTCCATGATTGCCTCGTCGACGGAGCGGCCGTCGGCCTCGGCGCGGCGGGTCGCCTCCAGGACGCGCTTGTAGTCGCGCGGCACGATGGTGGTGAAGCGGTGCACCGCGACCGGCCAGCCGGCCAGCAGCGCGGCCGCCACCGCCGAGCCGGTCTCGTCCCGGTGGCAGGTCAGCGCCGCGTGCAACGCGACCGCGTCCTCCGGGGACACCGGCTCCAGGTCCACCATCGCCGGGTTCACCGCGCCCGGGTCGAGGTCGAGCACGTACGCCAGCCCGCCGGACATGCCGGCGGCCAGGTTGCGCCCGGTCCGGCCGAGGATCACCACCCGGCCGCCGGTCATGTACTCGCAGGCGTGGTCGCCGACGCCCTCGACGACCGCGGTGGCGCCGGAGTTGCGCACGCAGAAGCGCTCCCCGACCACGCCGCGGACGTACAGCTCGCCGGCCGTCGCCCCGTACGCCAGCACGTTGCCGGCGACGACGTTGTCCTCCGCGGCGAACGGCGCGGCCGGGTCCGGCCGGACCACGATCCGGCCGCCGGACAGGCCCTTGCCGACGTGGTCGTTGGCGTCGCCGTGCAGCCGCAGGGTGACCCCCGGCGGCAGGAACGCGCCGAGGGACTGCCCGGCCGAGCCGGTCAGCGTGAGGTCGATGGTGTCCGGCGGCAGCCCGGCGGCGCCGTACCGGCGGGTCACCAGCGAGCCGAGCATGGTGCCGACGGTCCGGTTCACGTTGCGGACCGGCAGCTCCAGGGTGACCCGGCTGCCGTCCAGCAGCGCGCCCTCGCACAGCTGGATGAGCGTGTTGTCCAGGGCGGCGTCCAGCCCGTGGTCCTGCTCGGTGGTCCGCCGCCGGTCACCGTCGACGGGCGGCACCCGCAGCAGCGGGGCGAGGTCCAGCCCGGCCGCCTTCCAGTGGTCCACCGCGGCCCGGGTGTCCAGCAGCTCGGCGTGCCCGATCGCCTCGTCCAGCGACCGGAAGCCGAGCTCGGCGAGCAGCTCGCGGACCTCCTCGGCGACGTACTCGAAGAACGTGACGACGAACTCCGGCCGGCCGGTGTAGAGCCTGCGCAGCTCCGGGTTCTGGGTGGCCACCCCGACCGGGCAGGTGTCCAGGTGGCAGACCCGCATCATCACGCAGCCGGACACCACCAGCGGCGCGGTGGCGAAGCCGTACTCCTCGGCGCCGAGCAGCGCGGCCACGACGACGTCCCGGCCGGTCTTCATCTGGCCGTCCACCTGGACGGTGATCCGGTCCCGCAGCTGGTTGAGCATCAGCGTCTGCTGGGTCTCGGCCAGCCCGAGCTCCCACGGCATGCCGGCGTGCTTGAGGCTGGTCAGCGGGGCCGCGCCGGTGCCGCCGTCGTGGCCGGAGATGAGCACCACGTCCGCGTGCGCCTTGGCCACCCCGGCCGCGACCGTGCCGACGCCGACCTCGGCGACCAGCTTGACGTGCACCCGGGCCTCGGAGTTGGCGTTCTTCAGGTCGTGGATCAGCTGGGCCAGGTCCTCGATGGAGTAGATGTCGTGGTGCGGCGGCGGGCTGATCAGCCCCACCCCGGGGGTGGAGTGCCGGGTCTTCGCGATCCACGGGTAGACCTTGGCCCCGGGCAGCTGGCCGCCCTCCCCCGGCTTCGCGCCCTGCGCCATCTTGATCTGGATGTCGTCGGCGGAGACCAGGTAGTCGCTGGTCACCCCGAAGCGGCCGCTGGCGACCTGCTTGACCGCGCTGCGCCGCAGCGGGTCGTGCAGCCGGTCGGCGTCCTCGCCGCCCTCGCCGGAGTTGGACCGGCCGCCGAGGGTGTTCATCGCGACCGCCAGCGTCTCGTGCGCCTCGGCCGAGATCGACCCGTACGACATCGCCCCGGTGGAGAACCGGCGGACGATGGCCGCGACCGGCTCCACCTCCTCGACCGGCACCGGCGGCCGGGCCCCGCGGCGCAGCTCGAACAGCCCGCGCAGCGTGGCCGCCCGCCGGGACAGCTCGTCCACTTCGGACGTGTAGCGGCGGTAGACGTCGTACCGGCGGGACCGGGTGGCGTGCTGGAGCAGGAAGACGGTCTCCGGGTTGAACAGGTGCACCTCCCCGTCCCGGCGCCACTGGTACTCCCCGCCGGTGTCCAGCCGGCGGTGCGCGCGGCCGGCCGGGTTGGCCGGGTAGGCGGTGCGGTGCCGGGCGGCCACCTCGGCGGCGAGCACGTCCAGCCCGACCCCGCCGAGCCGGGACGAGGTGCCGGTGAAGTAGTCGTCCACCACCGGCCGGCCCAGCCCGAGGGCCTCGAAGACCTGCGCCCCGGTGTACGAGGCGACCGTGGAGATGCCCATCTTGGACATCACCTTGAGCACGCCCTTGCCGAGCGCCTTGACCAGGTTGGCCGCCGCGTGTGGACGGTCCACACCGGACAGCCGGCCGGCCTCGGCCAGCTCCTCCACGGTCTCCAGGGCCAGGTACGGGTTCACCGCGGCGGCGCCGTAGCCGAGCAGCAGGGCCAGGTGGTGCACCTCCCGGCAGTCGCCGGACTCGACCACCAGCCCGACCTTGGTGCGCAGCCGCGCCCGGACCAGGTGGTGGTGCACGGCCGCGGTCAGCAGCAGCGACGGGATCGGCGCGCGGGCGGCGTCGCCGCCCCGGTCGGACAGCACCACGATCCGGGCGCCGGCGTCGATCGCCGCCACCACCTCGGCCCGGACCCGCTCCAGCGCGGCGGCCAGCGCCTCGCCGCCACCGTCCACCTCGTACAGTCCGCCCACGACGGTGGCGGCCAGCCCGGGCAGGTCGCCGTCGTCGGCGATGTGCACCAGCTTGGCCAGCTCCTCGTTGTCCAGCACCGGGAAGGGCAGCAGCACCTTGCGGCAGGCCGCCGGCTCGTGCGTCAGCAGGTTGTGGTCCGGGCCGATGGTGGACGCGAGCGAGGTCACCAGCTCCTCCCGGATCGCGTCCAGCGGCGGGTTGGTGACCTGGGCGAAGAGCTGGCTGAAGTAGTCGAAGAGCAGCCGCGGCCGCTCCGACAGCACCGCCACCGGGGTGTCGGTGCCCATCGAGCCGGTCGGCTCGGCGCCGGTGGCCGCCATCGGCTCCAGCAGGACCCGCAGCTCCTCCTCGGTGTAGCCGAAGACCTGCTGCCGCCGGACCATGTCGTCGTGCGGCGGCAGCTCCCGGTGCCGCGGCGGCAGGCTGTCCAGGTGCAGCGAGCCGGCGTGCAGCCAGTCCGCGTACGGGTGGGCGGCGGCCAGCTCGCCCTTGATCTCGTCGTCGTCGATGATCCGGCCGGCCGCGGTGTCCACCAGGAACATCCGGCCCGGCCGCAGCCGCCCCTTGGCCACCACCCGGGCCGGGTCGACGTCCAGCACGCCGGCCTCGCTGGCCAGCACCACCAGGTCGTCGTCGGTGCGCCACCAGCGCGCCGGGCGCAGGCCGTTGCGGTCCAGCACCGCGCCGATCACGGTGCCGTCGGTGAAGGCCACCGCGGCCGGGCCGTCCCACGGCTCCATCAGGTTGGCGTGGTAGGCGTAGAACGCCCGCCGGGCCGGGTCCATCCCGGCGTGGTTCTCCCAGGCCTCCGGGATCATCATGAGCACCGCGTGCGGCAGGCTGCGCCCGGCCAGGTGCAGCAGCTCCAGCACCTCGTCGAAGGACGCCGAGTCCGACAGCCCCTCGGTGCAGATCGGCAGCAGCCGGTCCAGCTCCCCCGGCCCGAAGGCGCCCGTCTCCAGCAGCGCCTCCCGGGCCCGCATCCAGTTGCGGTTGCCCTTGATCGTGTTGATCTCGCCGTTGTGCGCGATCAGCCGGTACGGGTGGGCCAGCGGCCAGGACGGGAACGTGTTGGTGCTGAAGCGGCTGTGCACCAGCGCCAGCGCGGACTCCACCCGGTGGTCGTGCAGGTCCGGGAAGAAGGTGCCGAGCTGCTCGGTGGTGAGCATGCCCTTGTAGACGACGGTGCGCGCGGACAGCGAGGGCAGGTAGATCGGACAGTCCTCGGCGGCGGTGAGCCGCTCGGCCCGCTGGCGCAGGCAGTAGGCCCGGCGCTCCAGGTCCATGACATCCGCGGCAGGGTGGCTCTCCGCGGCGGCCACGAAGACCTGGCGGAAGCGCGGCGCCACCGACAGCGCGGTCGGGCCCAGCCCGGCCGGGTCGACCGGCAGCTCCCGCCAGCCCAGCACGGACAGCCGCTCCTCGGCGGCGAGCCGCTCCACCAGCACCGCGGCCCGGTCCGCCGCGGCCTCGTCGGTCGGCACGAACACCAGGCCGGTCGCGTACGCCCCCGGCGGCGGCAGCGGGACGCCGGCCACCTCCCGGTAGAGGCCGTCCGGGATCTGCATGAGCAGGCCGGCGCCGTCGCCCGAGCTCGGCTCGGCGCCGGCGGCGCCGCGGTGGCGCAGGTTGTGCAGCGCGGTCAGCGCCCGCTCGACCGTGTCGTGCGAGCGCCGGCCCCGGACGTCGACCACCAGGGCCACGCCACAGGCGTCCCGCTCGGCCGCCGGGTCGTACAGACCCTGCCGGCCGGGGACAGCGGAGAAGGGCACCACGGGCTGCTCCCGTCGACTGCGCGGACGTGCTGGCAGGGACGGCGTCGGCCCGGATATTCGCTTCTGAGTCTAGCGGCGCGGACCCCTTTCCCGCGCCCGCGGATCACGCCCGCGTTACCTCTGTGACGTCCGCAACACGCCCCCGGTCAGCGGCGGCGGCGGAAGACGGTGAAGACGACCGCGATCAGCGCGAGCGCGCCGAGCAGCGGGGCGAGCCGCTTGGCCACCGCGCCACCGGCCGCCTCCATCAGGTCGATCGCCTCGGCCTCCGGGCGGGGCGCCGGGGTCTCGGCGGTCCGGGTGCCGGCGGGTGCGGCCTCGCCGGCGGCGGACGCCGGCTGCGCGTCCAGCACGGCGGCCGGGGCGGCGGCCTCCGCCGACGCGGGCACCGCCTCCGCCGGGGCGGCGCCACCGGGTGCTGCTCGCCGGCCAGCTGACCGGCCAGGCAGTCGGCGAACCGGCCGAGCAGCTTGCCGCCGACGTCGCTCATCACGCCCCGGCCGAACTGGGCCGGCTTCCCGGTCACCGACAGGTCGGTGTTGACCACCACCCGGGTCGACTCGCCCTGGTCGAACAGCTGCGCGGTGACCCGCGCGGTGGCGGTGCCGCTGCCCCGGGTCTCCCGGCCGCGGGCCTCGATCACCGCCCGCCGGTCCGACTCGTCCTTCTCCAGGAAGCTGGCCGACCCGCCGTAGGTGACCGTGATCGGGCCCACCTTCACCTTGACGGTGCCCTCGAAGTCGTCGCCGTCCACCTTGGTGACGGTCGCGCCCGGCATGCACGGCGCGATCCGGTCGATGTCCAGCAGCACCGGCCAGGCCTGCGCGGCGGGCACCGGCACGGTGAACTCGTGGTCGAGTTGCACAGCTACTCCCCTTCCGCCGGCAGCCCGGCGAGATCGTCCGGCACGTCCAGGTCCCGGGGGTCACCGGTCCCGTCGCACGGCACCAGGCGTACCCGGTCCGGGTGGGCCGCCAACCAGGGCCGGGCCCCGCGGTCGCCGGTCGCGGCGGCGGCCACCTCGGCCAGCACCGACCGGGCCAGCAGCACCGGGTGCCCCGGCCGGCCGGCGTAGGTGGCGACCGCGGCCGGCGCGCCGGCCCGCCCGGCGTCGGCCAGCCGGCGCACCGCCTCCGGCCCGAGCAGCGGCGTGTCCACCAGCGTGACCACGACGGCGTCCGCGCCCGCCGGGACCGCGGCCAGCCCGGCCCGCAGCGACGAGCCCATCCCGGACGGCCAGTCCGGGTTGGGCACGGTGGTCACCCCGGGCAGCGGCGGCAGCTGGTCGGCGCCGGCGCCCAGCACGGCCAGCACCGGCGCGCAGCCGCCGTCGGCCAGCAGCCGGCAGGCGCGCTCCACCAGCAGCTCGCCGCGCAGCCGCAGCAGCGCCTTGGGCCGGCCCATCCGGGAGCCGCCGCCGGCCGCCAGCACCAGCCCCGCCACCTTCACCGGGCCGCGGGCGCGTGGCTGTGGATGTCGCCCTCGGTCTCCCCGAGCGGCCGCCCGGTGCCGCCCCACCGCCCGGCGACGATCTCCGCCGCCACCGCCACCGCGGTCTCCTCCGGCGTCCGGGCGCCGAGGTCCAGCCCGATCGGCGACCGCAGCCGGGCCAGCTCGGCCTCGGTCAGCCCGATCTCGGTCAGCCGGGCCAGCCGGTCGTCGTGGGTGCGCCGGGAGCCCATCGCCCCGACGTACCAGGCCGGGGTGCGCAGCGCGACCTCCAGCAGCGGCACGTCGAACTTCGGGTCGTGGGTGAGCACGCAGATCACCGTACGGGCGTCCACCCGGGTGCGGGCCAGGTAGCGGTGCGGCCACTCGACCACCACCTCGTCCGCCTCCGGGAAGCGGCGGGCGGTGGCGAAGACCGCGCGGGCGTCGCACACGGTGACCCGGTAGCCGAGGAACTTGCCGATCCGCGCCACCGCGGCGGCGAAGTCGATGGCGCCGAAGACCAGCATCCGCGGCGGCGGCGCGAACGCCTCCACGAAGACGGTCACCTCGTCCCGGCGGCGCTCCCCGTTGGGCCCGTAGTGGCGCTGGCCGGTGCTGCCGTTCTCGAGCATGCCCCGGGCGTCGTCGGTGACCGCCGCGTCCAGGCCCTCCGCGCCGAGCGTGCCGACCGCCCGGTCCGGCCAGACCGCCAGCCGGGCGCCGATCTCGCCGGCGCCCTCGATGACGGTGGCCAGCGCGACCGGCTCCTCCGCGTCCACCGCGGCGAGCACCTCACCCAGCTGCGGCTGGGCGGCCGCGGACACCGCCTGGACGAAGACGCTGACCGAGCCGCCGCAGGTCAGCCCGACGGCGAAGGCGTCGGTGTCGCTGTAGCCGTACGTCTGCAGGACCGGGTCCTCGCCGCCGAGCACGTCCTGGGCCAGGTCGTAGACGGCGCCCTCCACGCAGCCGCCGGAGACGCTGCCGACCACCTCGCCGTCCGCGCTCACCGCCATCGCCGCGCCGGGTGCCCGCGGCGCGCTCTTCGACGTGCCGACCACCGTGGCCAGGGCCAGCGGCCGGCCGTCGGCGTACCAGGACCGCAGCGAGCCGAGCACGTCACGCACTGCGCCGCCCTCCCTCCGGCCGGGCGGGACCGGCCACCGCTCCGCCGGCCACGACCTCGGCCAGCCGCTGCAGGGCGGCCAGGCTGTGCCCGGCGACGAAGTCGTCCACGTACGGCAGCGCGGCGGCCAGCCCGCCGGCCAGCGGCGCGAAGCCGGGCCGGGCCTTGCGCGGGTTGCACCAGACCACCCGGTGCGCGAGCAGGGACAGCCGGCGCATCTGCTCGCCCAGCCGGCGCGGGTCGTCCCGCTCCCAGCCGTCGGACATGATCACCACCACCGCGCCGCGGGCGGCGCCGCGCTGCCCCCAGCGGTCCAGGAACTCCCGCAGCAGCACGCCCAGCCGGGTGCCCCCGGACCAGTCCGGCACCGCGGCGGCGACCGCGGCCAGCGCGGCGTCCGGGTCCGGGGTGGCCAGCTCGCGGGTCACCCGGGTCAGCCGGGTGCCGAGCGTGAAGACCTCGGTGCTGGTCCCCCGGCGGCGGCCGGCGGCGTGCGCGAAGCGCAGCAGCGCGTCCGCGTAGGCGCTCATCGACCCGCTCACGTCGACCAGCAGCACCACCCGGCGCGGCCGCACGGTGTGCCGGCGGCGGCGCAGCCGGACCGGCTCGCCGCCGGCGTGCAGCAGGTCGCGGACGGTCCGGCGCGGGTCGACCGCGCCGGCGTGCGGCGCCGGCCGCCAGCGCCGGGACCGGCGGGTCTCGCCGGGCAGCGTGAGCGCGGCGAGCGCCCGGCGCAGCGCCGCCTTCTCGGCCGCGGACAGCGCGGTGACGTCCTTGTGCCGGAGCGTCTCCACGGTGCTGGCGGCCGCGCGCAGGGCCACCGCCTCCTCCTCGCCGTCCTCGCCGTCGTCCTCGGCGGCGTCCGGCCCGGCCAGCGCGACCGGCAGGCCGCGGCTGACCAGCTGCGGGAGCGGGCGCAGCCGCGGCACGTCGCCGGCGAACAGGGCGGCGAAGACGGCGTCGTACCGGGCCACGTCGTCCCGGCCGGAGCAGAGCGTGACCCGGCCGGCCCAGTAGACGGCGTCCCGGTCGCCGGGGTCGAGCGCGCTCACCGCCCGGACCGCCTCGGCGACCCGGTCCGGGCCGGCATTCACCCCGGCCGCGCGCAGCGCCCGGCCGAGCACGACCACCAGCCCGACCGGATCCCCGTCCGCCGGCGCCGCCCGGCTCATGCGCCGGCCACCGCGCGGGCGACGAGCACGCCGACGTCGAGCGCGCGGACCCGCTCGATGTCCTCCCGGTACTTCACCACCGCCCCCAGGGTGGCCGCCGCCGTGCCCGGGTCCAGCCCGCGGGCGCCGAGCGCGGCCAGCGCCTCGGCCCAGTCCACCGTCTCCGCGATGCCCGGCGGCTTGAGCAGGTCGGCCCGGCGCAGCGCCTGGCTGGCCGCGGTCACCTGCTCGGCCAGCCGGCGGGACGCGGCCGGCACCCGCAGCCGGACGATCTGCACCTCCCGGTCGAAGTCCGGGTGGTCGAGCCAGTGGTAGTAGCAGCGGCGCTTCAGCGCGTCGTGCACGTCCCGGGTGCGGTTGGAGGTGATCACCACCGCCGGCGGCGTGACCGCGCGCAGCGTGCCCAGCTCCGGCACGGTCACCGCGAAGTCGGACAGCACCTCCAGCAGGAACGCCTCGAACTCGTCGTCGGCCCGGTCCACCTCGTCCACCAGCAGCACCGACGGGCTGGTCTCCAGCGCGGCCAGCAGCGGGCGGGCGAGCAGGAAGCGCCGGCCGTACAGCTCGCCCTCCAGCCGGTCCACGTCGGCGACCCCGGCCGCCTCGGCGGCCCGCAGGTGCAGCAGCTGGCGCGGGAAGTCCCAGTCGTAGAGCGCCTGGGAGGCGTCGATGCCCTCGTAGCACTGCAGCCGGATCAGCGGCGCGCCGAGCAGCGCGGCCAGCGCCTTGGCCAGCTCGGTCTTGCCGACCCCGGCCTCGCCCTCGCAGAACAGCGGCCGGTGCAGGCGCAGGCCCAGGTACGCCGCCGTGGCCAGGCCCTCGTCGGCGAGGTACCCGACCTCGGCGAGCCGCTCGAGCAGATCGGCCGGGCTGTCCACCCCCGCCGGCAACAACCCCCGCCCGGCCACCGGCCCGCCGTCCGGCACCGGCGCGCCCCCGGCGCCGCGCAGATCGGCGACCGCCGGGTCGCCGGCGCCGCGCCGGCCGCCGGGCCGCCGGCCGCCGCGTCGCCGCCGCCGGGTCGCCGGCGTCCGGCGCTGGCCGCTCCGGGCCGTCCGCCGTCGTCCCGCCGCCGTCCTCCATGACCCTCCCAGCTCCGCGCGTCACCCCGAGTCTGCACCTCGTCCGCCGCGCCCGCCGCCCCGCCACCGCCCGCCGCCGCCCACCGCCGCCCACCGCCGCCCACCGCCGGCTGCCACCGCCGCCGCGAGTGACGGCCTCGCCCGCCGAGTGACGGAGTCGGCGCCCGAGTGACGCGGGCTCCGCCGTCACTCGCGGGTGGCCGCCGTCACTGGCGGGTGGCCGCCGTCACTCGCGGGTGCCGCCGTCACTCGCGGGCGGCCGCCGTCACTCGCGGCGGTCGACGTCACTCGCGAGGCGGCCACGTCACTGGGGGCCGTCGGCGTTGGTCGGCGGCGTGGAGGGTGTGGGGCGGCGGCGCCGGGAGGCGCCGCCGCCCCGGGCGGTCAGGAGGCGACCGCGGCGGCCTGCTGGACGGCGCGGCGGGTGAGCACCCGGGCCAGGTGCTGCCGGTAGTCCGGCTGCGCCGACAGGTCGCCCGGCGGGTCGGTGTCGTCCGCGGCGAGCTGGCTCGCCCGGAGGATGCCGCCGTTCTGCGTCGACTCGCCGACCAGCGCCTGCTCGGTCGCGGACGCCCGGACCGGGGTCGGGCCCATGTTGGTCAGCCCGATCCGGGCCTCGGCGATGGTGTCGCCGTCCCGGCGGACCAGCGCCGCCACCCCGACGATCGCCCACGCCTGGGCCACCCGGTTGAACTTCTCGTACGCGCTGCCCCACTCCGGCCCGAGCACCGGCACCCGGATCTCGGCCAGCAGCTCGCCCGGCTGCACCGCGGTCTCCAGGTAGTCGGAGAAGAACTCGGCCGCCGGCACCACCCGCCTCCCGTTCGGCCCGGCGATGACGAACTCGGCGTCCAGCGCGAGCGCCACCGCCGGCAGGTCGCCGGCCGGGTCGGCGTGCGACAGCGCGCCGCCGAGGGTGCCGCGGTGCCGCACCGCCGGGTCGGCCACCGTCGAGGTGGCCTGGGCCAGCACCGGGCAGTGGGTGAAGACCAGCGGGTCGTGGATGACGTCGTGGTGCGTCGTCATCGCGCCGATGACCAGCCGGTCGCCGTCCTGCCGGACGCCGCGCAGCTCGCCGACGCCGGCGAGGTCGATCAGCGCGGTCGGGTACGCCAGCCGGAGCCGCAGCAGCGGCAGCAGGCTCTGCCCGCCGGCCAGCACCTTGGCGTCCTCACCGGCCCGGCCGAGCTCGGTGACCGCCTCGTCGACCGAGTGCGGCCGCAGGTAGTCGAACTCCGGGGGGATCACTCGGCACCTCCGGCCGTGGTCGCGGTCTGCGGGCCGCCGTACGCGATGGTGCCCTCGGGAGCCCGGTCCCCGCCGTCCGAGCCCGAGTGGATCGCCCGCCACACCCGCTCCGGGGTGCACGGCATCCGGATGTCGTCGACCCCGAAGTGCCGGATCGCGTCCACCACCGCGCCGACCACGGCCGGCGTGGAGGCGATGGTGCCGGCCTCGCCGACGCCCTTGACCCCGAGCGGGTTGGACGTGGACGGGGTCACCGTCCGGTCGGTGGTGAACTCGGGCAGGTCCGGCGCCGCCGGCACCAGGTAGTCGACCATCGTGCCGGTGATCAGGTTGCCCTCGGCGTCGTACACGGCCTCCTCGTAGAGCGCCTGCGCGATGCCCTGGGCGATCCCGCCGTGCACCTGGCCCTCGACGATGAGCGGGTTGATCACCGTGCCGATGTCGTCCACGGCGACGTACGAGCGGATCTTGGTCTGCCCGGTCTCGGTGTCCACCTCGACCGCGCACAGGTGGGTGCCGTGCGGGTAGGAGAAGTTGTCCGGGTCGAGCACGGCGTCGGCGTTGATCGTCGGCTCCATGCCCTCGGGCAGGTCGTGCGCGGCGAAGGTGGCCAGCGCCACCTCCTGGATGGTCTTCTTCGCCTCCGGCGAGCCGGCGACGGAGAACGTGCCGCCGTCGAACTGGATGTCGCCCTCGGCCGCCTCCAGCATGTGCGCGGCGACCCGCTTGGCCTTCTCGATCACCTTCTGCGCGGCCAGGTGGACCGCGACGCCGCCGACCACCAGCGAGCGCGACCCGTACGTGTCCATGCCCTGCGGGGAGGACTGGGTGTCGCCCCAGATCACGCTGACGTCGTCGAACGGCACGCCGAGCGCGTCCGCGGCGATCTGGCTCCACGAGGTGACGTGGCCCTGGCCGTGCGGCGTGGTGCCGGTGACCACCTCGACCTTGCCGGTCGGCAGCATCCGGATGGTCGCCGCCTCCCAGCCGCCGGCCCCGTACGACAGGCTGCCGAGGACCCGGGACGGGGCCAGCCCGCACATCTCGGTGTAGGTGGAGATGCCGATGCCCAGCTGCACCGGGTCCTGCCGCTCGCGCCGCTCGGCCTGCTCGCGGCGCAGCTCGTCGTACCCGAACAGCTCGATCGCCCGGGCCGTCGCGGCCTCGTAGTTGCCGGAGTCGTAGGTGAGCCCGGCGATCGTGGTGTACGGGAACTCCTCGTGCCGGATCCAGTTCTTCCGGCGCAGCTCCATCGGGTCCATGCCGAGCTCGTGGGCCAGCTCGGTGACGATGCGCTCCACCGCGTACGTCGCCTCGGGCCGGCCGGCCCCCCGGTACGCGTCCGTCGGGGTCTTCGTGGTGAAGACGCCGGTGCAGCGGAACCGGTAGCCCTCCATCTTGTAGATCGCGTTGTACATGAACGCGCCCAGGATCGGCACGCCCGGCGTCACCAGCTGCAGGTATGCGCCCATGTCGGCCTTGAGGTCGACCGACAGGCCGAGGATCGTGCCGTCCCGGGTGGACGCGATCTCGATGTCCTGGATCTGGTCCCGGCCGTGGATGGTGGCCTGATAGCCCTCGCTGCGGGACTCGGTCCACTTCACCGGGCGGCCCAGCTTGCGGGCCAGCACCAGCGCGATGACCTCCTCCGCGTACACGTTGAGCTTGGAGCCGAAGCCGCCGCCGACGTCCGGGGCGATGACCCGGATCCGGTGCTCCGGGATCCCGGTGACCAGGGCGAGCATGACCCGGAGGATGTGCGGGATCTGGGTGGCCGAGTAGACCGTGTACTCGTCGCCCTCGGTCAGCGGCTCGACGACCACCGCGCGCGTCTCCATCGCGGTCGGGATCAGCCGCTGCTGGATGTAGCGCCGCTTGACCACGACCTCGGCCTTGGCCTTGGCCGCGTCGTAGTCGCCGCCGTCGAACGGCCACAGGAACGACTTGTTGGTGCCCTTGTCGGAGTGCACCAGGACCTCGTCCTTGAGCGCCTCCTCCATGTCGGTCACCGCGGGCAGCGGGTCGTAGTCGACCTCGACCGCCTCCAGCGCGTCGGCGGCCGAGTAGCGGTCGCGGGCGACCACCACGGCGACCGCCTCGCCGACGTGCCGGACCTCGTCCACGGCGAGCGGGCGGTGGTCGGGGTGGACCATGTCCGCGGTCACCGGCCACGCGCACGGCAGCGTGCCGAGCTGGTCGGCCAGGTCGGCGCCGCTGAACGCGGCCACCACGCCGGGCCGGTCCAGCGCCGCGGACACGTCCACCCGGGTGATCCGGGCGTGCGCGATCGGGCTGCGGACCATCGCGACGTGCAGCAGGCCGGGCAGCGTGATGTTGTCCGTCCACCGGGTCCGCCCGGTGATCAGCCGGCGGTCCTCCTTGCGCTTGAACGGCTTGCCGATGTGCTTGCTCGAGTCGGGGGCGTCGAGCTGCTCGGGGTGCTCGCGGATCTGCTCGGCGACGAAACCGGCGTCGATCTCCTCGGTCATGCGGTCACCTCCGCGGCGGGCGCGGTGTCGGCCGGAGCCTCGGCCGGGGCGGCGCCCATCGCCTGGGAGGCGGACCGGACGGCGCGCACGATGTTCTGGTAGCCGGTGCAGCGGCAGAGGTTGCCCTCCAGCCCGTGCCGGATCTCCTCGTCGGTCGGCGCCGGGTTGGCCTTCAGCAGGTCGACCGAGGCCAGGATCATGCCCGGCGTGCAGAAGCCGCACTGCAGCGCGTGCTGCTCGTGGAAGGCCTGCTGCACCGGGTGCAGCTCGCCCTCGGTGGCCAGCCCCTCGATCGTGGTGACCTCGCGTCCGTCGACCTGCACCGCCAGCACGGAGCAGCTCTTCGCGCTCTGCCCGTCGACCAGCACCGTGCAGGCGCCGCAGTTGGACGTGTCGCAGCCGACCGGCGTCCCCACCTTGCCGATCCGGTCCCGGAGGTAGTGGACGAGGAGCAGCCGCGGCTCCACCTCGTCGCGATAGCGGACGCCGTCGACGGTGACTTCGATCCTCGCCATGGATCCCCCGATCCGATTCCGGTCGCGGGCCCGATACCCGTGATGGACGTCACCCTAGATCGGGGTACTGACATCGGAAAGCCGAACGGTGCGGCACGTCCGGCGGGCCGGGGCGGCCCGGCCGGTCAGTCGGTGGGGCTGCTACCCACCCGGCGGGCGGTGCCGCGGTCGGCGGTCGGCCCACCGGCCGGGGCGTCGCCGGGCGCCGGCTCGGCGCGGGAGGCGGCGCCGGCGGTCGGCCGGTCCGGGTCGTCGCCGGCCGCCGGCGTCGCCGGCCGGCGCGTCGGCGTCGGCCGCGGTGGGCCGGGCGACGGAGTCCGCCTCGTCGGCCGACCCGTCCGCCGGCCCGTCGGCCTCGTCGGCCCGTCGGCGTCGTCGGCGTCGTCGGCGGCCTCGTCGTCGGCATCGCCGGCCGGCGCGTCCGGGTCGGACGCGGCGCCCGACCCGCCGTCCGGGCCGCCCCGGCGCGGCTCCACCACCGTCTCGCGGGGCCCGCGGACGAGCAGGAAGTAGAGCAGGCCGCCGGCGAAGACCACGATCGAGGTCCACACGTTGAGCCGGAGGCCGAGGACCTCGTTCGCGGTGTCGATGCGGAGCATCTCGATCCACACCCGGCCGGCGGTGTATCCCATCACGTACAGCGCGAAGACCCGCCCGTGGCCGAGCCTGAAGCGACGGTCCACCACCACCAGCAGCCCGGCCAGGGCCAGGCACCACAGCAGCTCGTACAGGAAGGTCGGGTGGTACGTCGTCGCGCCGGCCACCGTGTTGGGCTGGTCCGGGTCGATCTCGACCGCCCAGGGCAGGTCGGTGGGCCGGCCGAAGAGCTCCTGGTTGAAGTAGTTGCCGAGGCGCCCGATCGCCTGGGCGACCGCGATCCCGGGCGCCACCGCGTCCGCGAACGGCGGGAGCTGGATCCCGGCCCGGCGGCAGCCGATCCAGGCGCCGACGCCGCCGAGGGCGATCGCGCCCCAGATGCCCAGCCCGCCCTCCCAGACGGCCAGCGCCCGCCACGGGTCGCGGCCGTCCCGGAAGTAGAGCTCGTTGTCGGTGACGACGTGGTAGAGCCGGCCGCCGACCAGACCGAAGATGACCGCCCAGACGGCCACGTCGGAGACCGTGCCGCGGCGGCCGCCGCGGGCCACCCAGCGCTTCTCGCCGATCCAGATGGCGGCGACGATGCCGGCGATGATGCACAGCGCGTACGCCCGGATGGGGACCGGGCCCACGTGCCAGACGCTCTGCGCGGGGCTGGGGAACGAGGCGAGGACGGTCGCAGGCACCCCGAGAGTCTAGGGCGGCCGGTCCGGCGGCCCGCGGACGGCCGGTGCGCACCGGGTCACGGCTGGCTCGCCGCCGGATCTGTCGCCGGCCGCCGGGGGCGTTTAGGGTTCGGCCATGAGGGACGTGACACGGGCAGCGGCGGCCGTCATCTGTGACTCCGAGGGCCGGGTGCTGCTCGTCCAGCAGAGCAGTGGACGGCGGCCCTGGGGGCTGCCCGGCGCGCACATCGGCCCGCACGAGCTGCCCGTGACCGCGATCGTCCGGGAGGTCCGGCAGGAGACCGGCATGGAGGTCCGGGTCGTCGACCTGCTCGGGCTCTACCACCTGACCGGGGCGCTCGCCGGGGACGACGAGGAGCTGCCGGACGTGCTGACCTACGCGTTCCGGTGCGAGCCGGTGTCGGCCGACGAGCCGGTGCTCAACGGGCGCGGCCGGATCTGCCTCCTGGGGTGGTATGAGGAGATCGCGCTGCCCGCCGGGGTGACCGCCACCGCACGGGCGGCGGTGCAGGACTGCGCGGCCGGCCGGGCCGGCGTGGTCCGCGACCTCAGCCGCACCGCCCTCGCCGCCTGAGTCAGCCCCGCACGCCGGCGGCCAGCTCGGCGGCGAGCCTGCCGGCCGCGACGGCGCCGCCGTCCGGCGCGTCCAGCACCGCGCGGACGAAGGCGGAGCCGACGATGACCGCGTCCGCGTACCCGGCCACCTCGGCCGCCTGCGCCCCGCTGGACACCCCGAGCCCGACGCCGACCGGCAGGTCGGTCACCGCGCGCACCCGGCGCACCAGCACCGGCGCGGCCGCGCTGGTCTGCTGCCGGACACCGGTCACCCCCATCAGCGCGGTCGCGTAGACGAAGCCGCGGCACAGCCCGGCGATCCGGGCCACCCGCTCGTCCGTGGACGAGGGCGCGACCAGGAAGACCGGGTCCAGCCGGTGCTCGTCCGCCGCGGCCAGCCACGGCCCGGCCTCCTCCGGGGTGAGGTCCGGGGTGATCATCCCCGCTCCCCCGGCCGCGGCCAGGTCGGCGGCGAAGCGGTCCACGCCGTACTGCTCGACCGGGTTCCAGTAGGTCATCACCAGCGCCGGCGTCCCGGTCCGGGCCACCGCCTCGACGGTCCGCAGCACGTCGCGCGGCCTGGTGCCGGCGGCCAGCGCCCGGTCCACCGCCCGCTGGATCACCGGGCCGTCCAGCACCGGGTCCGAGTACGGCAGGCCCACCTCGACCACGTCGACGCCGGCCTCGACCATGGCGGTGAAGGCCTCGATCGGCGCCGCGCCGGCCGGCAGGTAGCCGACCAGCACTCCCCGGCCCTCGCCGCGCGCGGCCGCGAAGGTCTGCGCGACGGTCCTCACAGCAGGTCGAACCAGCGCGCGGCGGTGTCCATGTCCTTGTCCCCCCGCCCGGACAGGCAGATCAGCACGACCTGGTCGGGACCCAGCTCGCGGGCCAGCTCGACCGCGCCGTGCACCGCGTGCGCGGTCTCGATCGCGCACAGGATGCCCTCGGTGTGGGCGAGCAGCCGCAGCGCCTCCATCGCCTGCCCGTCGGTCACCGACCGGTACGTCGCCCGGCCGGTGTCGTGCAGCCAGGCGTGCTCCGGCCCGACGCCCGGGTAGTCCAGCCCGGCCGACACCGAGTGGGTCGGCAGGGTCTGCCCGTCCGGGTCCTGCAGCAGGTAGGTCCGCATGCCGTGCAGCACCCCGGGCCGCCCGCCGGCCAGCGTGGCCGCGTGCAGCGCGCCCTCCTCCCCGGCGCCGCCGGCCTCGCAGCCGACCAGCCCGACCGCGGCGTCCGGCACGAACGCGGTGAAGATCCCCATCGCGTTGGACCCGCCGCCCACGCAGGCGACCACCGCGTCCGGCAGCCGGCCGGTCAGCTCCAGCAGCTGGGCCCGGGCCTCGTCCCCGATCACCCGCTGGAAGTCCCGGACCAGGGCCGGGAACGGGTGCGGCCCCATCACCGAGCCGATCACGTAGTGGGTGCTGGCGACGTTGGTCACCCAGTCCCGCATCGCCTCGGTGATCGCGTCCTTGAGCGTGCGGGTGCCGGTCGTCACCGCGACCACGGAGGCGCCGAGCATCCGCATCCGGGCCACGTTGAGCGCCTGCCGGACGGTGTCCTCCTCGCCCATGTAGACCACGCACTCCAGGCCGAGGTACGCGCACGCGGTCGCGGTCGCCACCCCGTGCTGCCCGGCGCCGGTCTCGGCGATGATGCGGCTCTTGCCCATCCGCTTGGCCAGCAGCGCCTGGCCGAGCGCGTTGTTGAGCTTGTGCGAGCCGGTGTGCGCGAGGTCCTCCCGCTTGAGCAGGATGCGGGCGCCGCCGGCGTGCGCGGTCAGCCGGGCCGCGTCGGTCAGCGCCGTCGGACGCCCCACGTACGTCCGCAGCAGCCGGTCCAGCTCGCCGGTGAAGGCCGGGTCGACCCGGGCCTCCGCGTACGCCGCGGTCAGCTCGTCCAGCGCGGCGACGAGCGCCTCGGGGACGAACCGCCCGCCGTACGGCCCGAAGTGGCCCTGCTCGTCGGGGACGGTCTCAGCGGTCATGGGCGGGGCGGGGCGTCGCCGGGTGCGACCCGGCGGTGACCAGCTCGGCGACCGCCTGCCGCGGGCTGCTCTTGGTCACGATGCCCTCGCCGACCAGCACGGCGTCCGCGCCGGCCCCCGCGTACGCGATCAGGTCGTGCGGGTCGCGCACCCCGGACTCGGCGATCTTGAGCACCGAGGTGGGCAGCCCGGGCGCGATCCGCTCGAAGACGCTGCGGTCGACCTGGAGGGTCTTCAGGTCGCGGGCGTTGACCCCGATCACCCGGGCGCCGGCCTCCAGCGCCCGGTCCGCCTCGGCCTCGTCGTGCACCTCGACCAGCGGGGTCATGCCCAGCGACTCGGTCCGCTCGACCAGGCCGACCAGCGCGTTCTGCTCGAGCGCGGCGACGATGAGCAGCACCATGTCGGCGCCGTGCGCCCGCGCCTCGTGCACCTGGTACGACGACACGATGAAGTCCTTGCACAGCACCGGCACGTCGACCCGGGCCCGGACCGCGTCCAGGTCGGCGAACGACCCGGAGAACCGGCGCTCCTCGGTGAGCACGCTGATCACCCGCGCGCCGCCGGACTCGTACTCCCCCGCCAGCCAGGCCGGATCCGGGATCTTGTTCAGCTCGCCGGCGGACGGGCTGGACCGCTTCACTTCGGCGATGACGCCCACCCCGGGCGCGCGCAGCGCGGCCATCGCGTCGAGCGCTGCCGGGCGCCGCGCCGCCGCCTGCTTGACCTCGGCGAAGGGAACGGCGGCCTCGCGAGCGGCGACGTCGGCGCGGACACCGACGAGGATCTCGTCGAGAACGCTCACGCTGGCCCCTTCGTCGGACGGCGGGTCCTGCCGAGTAAGGACCCTACCGACTGCTTCGGGCCGGTCCGGACCCGCCCCCGGCGGGCGGCGGCGGGAGCTCGACCGTCGGGGCGTACGGGGCCGGTGCGGCCAGCGGCAGCCGGACGGTGAAGCAGGCGCCGCCCTCGGCCGCCCGGCCGGCCTCCGCGGTGCCGCCGAGCCGGGTGGCCAGCCCGTGCACCAGGGCCAGCCCGACGCCGGTGCCGACCTGCCGGACCCCGCGGTAGCGCTCGTACAGCACGGACCGCTCGAAGGCGACCGCGCAGTCCTCCGGGGTCAGCCCGGGGCCGCCGTCGCGGACCTGGAGGACGGCGGTGCCGGGCAGCTCGTACAGGCCGAGCACGACCGGGGCGCCGGCCGGGGTGACCCGCAGCGCGTTCTCGGCCAGGCCGTCGAGGACCTGCCGGACCCGGGTCGCGTCGGTGACGCAGAGCACCGGGTGGTGCGGCACGTCGACCTGGGCGCGGACGCCGACCGCCTCGCAGCGGGCCCGCCACACGTCGCCGGCGGACGCGACCAGCGCGGTCAGGTCCACCGGGTGCAGATCGATCCGGAAGTCCTGGGCGCCCAGCCGGGCCAGGTCGAGCAGGTCGCTGACCAGCCGGTCCAGCCGGCGGGCCTCGCCGAGCACGGTCCGCCCGACCGGGCGCACGTCGGCGCCGGTGGTGACGCCGTCGGCCAGCGACTCGGCGAAGCCGGTGATCGCGGTCAGCGGGGTGCGCAGCTCGTGGCTCACCGAGAGCAGGAAGTCGCGCTGCCGGCCCTCGCTGGTGGCCAGCGCGCCGGACAGCCGGGTGAGCGCGTCGGCCACCTCGGCCACCTCGGCGGGGCCCTCCGGCGGCAGCCGGACGTCCCGGCGGCCGCGGGCCAGGTCGTGCGCGGCCGTCGCGGCCCGGCGCAGCGGGCGGGCCAGCAGCCGGGCCAGCAGGATGCCGGCGAGCACGGCGACCGCGAGGCCGACCAGCAGCGCGATCCCGATCCGGCCGACCGCCTCCCGGGCGAAGCTGGCGTCGGACAGCGCCTGGGCCAGCACGATGCCGCCGCCGGTGGTCTGCCGGGCCTCCACGAGCGTGCGGGTGCCGCCGACGTCGCGGGTGAGCGAGAGCGGGCGGCCGGCGACCACCTCCTCCCGCTCGGCCGCGGTCAGCGCGCGGGCGGCCCGGCCCTCGGCCGGCCCGCCGGTGGTGCCGCCGCCGCGGGTGATGAACGTGAAGTCGATCTTCAGCGCGGTGAGCCGGGCGCGGGTCTGCGCCCGGCGGGCCGCGGGACCGGTGAGCCGGCCGCCGGCGCCGGCGTCCGCGGCCGCGTCGGCGAGCGCGGCCAGCGTGCGGCGGGCGTCCGCGTCGCCGGCCGAGCGGACCAGGCCGAGCGAGACCAGGCCGGCGACCAGCACGGCGACCACCGCGACCGCGGTCGTGACGAGGGCGACCCGGGTCGCCAGCGTGCGGCGCCGCCGGGCGGCCGGCGGTCCGAACAGCCCGTCCGCCAGGCCCGGGCCGCCGGCGCCGGGCGGTCCTGTCGGTCGCCCGCTCCCCGGCGCCCGTCCCGGACCGCCCGGCGCCGGCGCCGGGACCGGGCGCCGCACCGGGACCGGGCGCCGCACCCGGACCGGGCGCCGGACCCGGACCGGGCGCCGCACCCGGACCGGGCGCCGCACCCCGACCGGGCGCCGCACCCGGACCGGGCGCCGCACCCGACCGGGCGCCGCACCGGGACCGGGCGCCGGACCGGAACCGGGCGCCGGACCCGGACCGGGCGCCGCACCGGGACCGAGCGTCGGACCGGGGTGGGGCGCGGGACCGGGACCGGGCGTCGGGCCGGGACCGGGCGGCGGACCGGGACCGGGCGG
This sequence comes from uncultured Actinomycetota bacterium, assembly GCA_963849885.1. Classification (GTDB taxonomy): domain Bacteria; phylum Actinomycetota; class Actinomycetes; order Mycobacteriales; family CADCTP01; genus CADCTP01. The sequence goes on from CAWKIV010000018.1 coordinate 22,299, forward strand.
CGGACCGGGGTGGGGCGGCGGGACCGTCATGGGGCTTCGGCGGAGTAGCCGACCCCGCGGACGGTGCGGATCGGGCTGGCGTCGCCGAGCTTGGCCCGCAGCTGGGCGACGTGCACGTCGACCGTGCGGGTGCCGGCCGCGGCCGCGTACCCCCACACCTCGGACAGCAGGTGCTCCCGCTCGTACACCCGGCCGGGCCGCCGGAGCAGGAAGGCGAGCAGGTCGAACTCGGTGGTGGTGAGCGGGACCTCGGCATCCCCGACGTACGCGCGGCGGCGGTCCTGGTCGAGCCGCACCCGGCCGACCGCGAGCAGCGGGCTGGCCTGCTCGGCGCCGCGCGCCCGGCGCAGCACGGTCTTCACCCGGGCCACCAGCTCCCGCGGCGAGAAGGGCTTGGTCACGTAGTCGTCCGCGCCGAGCTCCAGCCCGAGCACCCGGTCCACCTCGTCGTCCCGGGCGGTGACGAACAGCACCGGGGTCCAGTCGCCGTCCGCGCGCAGCCGCCGGCACAGCTCGGTGCCGTCCAGCGACGGCAGGCCGACATCGAGCACGATCGCGACCGGGTGCAGCCGGCGGGCGGCGGCCAGCCCGGCGACGCCGTCCGCCTCCACGTGCACGCCGAAGCCCTCCCGGGCCAGGTAGAGCCGGACCAGGTCGGCGATGGCCCGCTCGTCCTCGACCACGAGCACCAGGCCCTTGGTGTCCCCCACCGTGCGCTCCTCCTCGCGGTCACCGTACGGCGCGAGCGTGCGGCATCCGGACCCGGCGGCGGGTCAGCGCCGTGTTCGAGCGGTGTACGGAACGGGTCAGCCGGCCCGCTCCGCCGCCGGACCCTCCCCGGCCGCCCGCCCGCCCCCGGCCGGCCCCGCGGGCGGCGGCGCGGCGGCCGGCCGCGGGTGCGGCCGGCGCGGCGGGTGCGGGCGGCGCCGCGCGGGTGCGGGCGGCGCGGCGGGTGCGGGCGGCGCGGCGGGTGCGGGCGGCGCGGCGGGTGGCGGGGGGTCGGGGGCGGCGGTCGGGTCGTGGCCGCTGTCCAGCGCGTCCCACAGCGCCGCGTCGGTCGGCACGGCGGCGGCCGGCCGCGCGGCCGGCTGCTCGTACCGCGCCGACATCGTCGGCCACCGCCGGCTGCGCAGCAGCACCGCGACACCGCCGGCGGCGAGCAGCAGCCCGCCGAGCGCGGCGACCACCGGCCAGGCCGGCACCGCGGCGGCGCTCACCGCCGCGTCCGCCGGCACCCCGCCGGCGCGGCCGGAGTCCGCGAGCAGGTCGCGGACGGTCGCGGCCCCCGGCGCGGCGACCCGGGGCAGGGCGCTCGCCACGATGGCCAGTCCCGCGGCGGCGAGCACCGCGCCCACGGCGAGCCGCCCCCACCGGCGGGTGGCGAGCAGCCCGACGACGCCGGCCAGCCCGACCAGGCCGAGCCCGGCGACCAGCGGCGCCAGGTCCCGTCCGGTGAGGTCGACGGCCACGCCCGGCAGCGGCGCCCGGCGGGGCGCGGACAGCCGCAGCCACGGCTGACTGGCGCCGAGGAGGGCCAGCCCGCCGCCGGCCGCGCATGCCAGCGCGACGGCCCCCACCTCCCGCCGCCCACCACCCCCACCGGCACTGCCGCCGGCGCCGGTGGCCGGCTGCGGGCCGGCGCCCGTCGCCGGCTGCCGGTCGGCGCCCGTAGCCGGCGTGCGCGGTCGGCGCCCGCGGCCGGCTGGCGGCCGGCGCCCGTAGCCGGCGGGCGGTCGGCGCCCGTGGCCGGCTGGCGGCCGGCGCCCGTGGCCGGCTGCCGGTCGGCGTCCGTGGCCGGCTGGCGGTCGGCCGCGGCCGGCCGGGCCGGTCCGTCGCCCGGACCGTCCGGCGGAGCCGCGCTGCCCACTGCCGCCGCACCACCCGTCGGCGTCGTACCGTCCGTCGGGGCGGGGCCGCGGCCCGGGACCGGGGGGGCGGTCGGGTCGCCGGGGGGCCCGCTCACGGGACCTCGGGCGGGGCGAGGGTCTCCGCGGTGGCCAGCGCGTGCAGCACCACCCGGGCCTTGTTGCGGGTCTCCTTCTCCTCCGCGACCGGGTCGCTGTCGGCCACGATCCCGGCCGACGCCTGCACGTACGCGGTCCCCTCCCGCAGCACCGCGGTCCGGATCGCGATCGCCATGTCCAGCTCGCCGGTGGCGTCGAGGTAGCCGACCGCCCCGCCGTACACCCCCCGGCGCACCGGCTCCAGCTCCTCGATGATCTCCATGGCCCGCACCTTGGGTGCGCCGGTCAGCGTGCCGGCGGGGAAGCAGGCGGTCAGCACGTCGAGCGCGTCCTTTCCCTCGGCGACCTCGCCGGTCACCGTGGAGACGATGTGCCAGACGTGCGAGTAGCGCTCCAGCGCGCCGAACTCGACGACGTGCACCGTCCCCGGCGCGCAGACCCGGCCCAGGTCGTTGCGGGCCAGGTCGACGAGCATGACGTGCTCGGCCCGCTCCTTGTGGTCGTTGACCAGCTCGGCGGCCAGCTCGGCGTCCCGCTCCGGGGTCTCGCCGCGCTTGCGGGTGCCGGCGATCGGGTGCAGCACCGCGCGCCCGCCGGTGACCGTGACCAGCGCCTCCGGGCTGCAGCCGGCGATGTCGAACCCGTCGAGCCGGAGCAGGTACATGTACGGCGACGGGTTGACCGTGCGCAGCACCCGGTAGACGTCCAGCGCGTCGGCGCCGGTCGGCGTCTCGAACCGCTGCCCGATCTGGACCTGGAACACCTCGCCGGACCGCACCCCGTCCAGCGCCGCCTTGACCGCCGGCTGGTACTCCCCCGCCGGCGTGCGCGACTCGAACCGCACCGGCGGCACCGTCCGCAGCGTCGCCACGCTCGGCGCCGCCGGGGTGGCCAGGTCCCGGGTCATCGTGTCCAGCCGGGCGACCGCGTCGTCGTACGCGGCGTCCACGGTCGCCTCGTCCGCGCCTTCCGGGACCAGCGCGTTCGCGATCAGCACGACGCCGGCCAGGTAGTGGTCGACCACGGCGAGGTCGGTGGCGACCAGCATGGTCAGCTCGGGCAGCCCGAGGTCGTCGACCGTCTGCTCGGGCAGCCGCTCCAGCCGCCGGGCCACGTCGTAGCCGAGGTAGCCGACCAGCCCGCCGGTCAGCGGCGGCAGGTCGCCGGCGCCGTCCCCCGCGGCCGGCGGGCCGAGCAACGCCCGCCAGGTCCGGGCCAGCACGTCCAGCGGGTCGCCCTCGGTCGGCGCGCCCGGCGGCGGGGTGCCGGTCCACACCGCCCGGCCGTCCCGCTCGGACAGCGTGGCCACCGACCGGACGCCCACGAACGACCAGCGCGACCAGGACCGGCCGTGCTCGGCCGACTCCAGCAGGAAGGTGCCGGGCCGGTTGCCGGCCAGCTTGCGGTAGACGCCGACCGGGGTCTCGCCGTCGGCGAGCAGCCGGCGCGTCACCGGCACGAAGCGGGAGGCGCGGGCCTGGGCCCGGAAGGTCGGCCGGTCCGGTGCCGGCTCGCCGGTGGTCATGCCGCCCCGACCGGCGCGCCCGGCTGCGCGGGAGCACTCGGCTCCGCGGGAGCGCCCGGCTGCGCGGAGGCATCCGGCTGCGCGGAGGCACCCGGCTGCGCGGAGGCACCCGGCTGCGCGGAGGCACCCGGCTGCGCGGAGGCACCCGGCTGCGCGGAGGCACCCGGCTGAGCGGAGGCTTCCGGGCGGGTGGAGCCGACGACCGCGGCGAGGACGTCGGCGTCGAAGCAGGTCCGGTCGCCGGTGTGGCAGGCCGCGCCGACCTGGTCGACCTTGACCAGCACGGTGTCGCCGTCGCAGTCCAGCGCGACCGAGCGCACCCACTGCTGGTGACCGGAGGTCTCCCCCTTCACCCAGTGCTCCCGGCGGCTGCGCGACCAGTACGTGCAGCGGCCGGTGGTCAGCGTGCGGTGCAGCGCCTCGTCGTCCATCCAGCCGACCATGAGCACCTCGCCGGTGTCCCACTGCTGCGCGACCGCCGGGAACAGGCCGGCGTCGTCGCGCTTGAGCCGGGCGGCGATCGTCGGGTCGAGGGCGGACGGGCGGGCGGCTGCGGACATGCGGCCATTCTGCCCGGGCCCGGGCGGCTACCCGGCGCGGGTGCGCAGCAGCGCCAGCGCCGGCAGCGCCACCATCGCGGCGCCGATCGCCACCTGGCCGAACCACCAGCCGGCCAGCTGGTGGTGACCGGTGGTCGGGCAGAGCGCCACGTTCACCGCGAGCAGCCCGCCGAAGCCGAGCGCCGGCCACAGCGCCCACCGCCGGCCGCGCAGGAAGCCGGCCAGCGCGGCGACCATGAAGAGCGTCATGGCGGTCGCGATGGTCTCCTCGGCCAGCGACAGCACCGGCTGCGGACCGTCCGCCGGCGGCTCGATGACCACGCCGAGCACGAAGAGCCCGACCAGCGCCGCGCCGAGCAGCCGGATGCCGGTCGGGGTCAGCACCCGCTTCATCCGCGGCGCAGGCTCCGGCGCGGCCGGCGGCACCGGCGGCGGGGCGACCGGCGGCTCGAGCCGCGGCGCGGCGAGCCGCGGTGCAGCGGGCGCCGCAGCCTCCGGCACCCCGGTCGTGACGACGGGCGGCTCGAGAATCGCGGTCATGCCGCGACCATAAGCCGCCCAGCCGAGTACGTCACTGCTTCACCCCCCGAAGCAGAGACCACTCTGCCTCCCCACCCGAAGCAGAGCGGTCTCTGCGTCGCCAGGTGAAGCAGAGACCGGTCTGCTTCGCCGCGAGAAGCAGAGACCGCTCTGCTTCGCGGGGCGGGGCAGAAGTGTCTCTGCTTCGGGAAGTGAAGCAGGGGCGTAGCGAAATGGAGGGGGTGGTCTCTGCCCGGCGGGGTGACTCAGGGTGCGGCCGGGAAGCGGACGGTGACGGTGCTGCCGGCGGTCGGATCGGACTCGAAGGCGACCCGCCCGCCGTGCTCGATCACCAGCGCCTGCACGATCGACAGGCCCAGCCCGCTGCCGCCGCGGACCCGGGTGCGCGCCTTGTCGGCCCGCCAGAAGCGGTCGAAGACCTGCGCGGCCTGCTCCGCCGGGAGCCCCGGCCCGCCGTCCGCGACCCGGACCACCACCTCGCCGTCCTGGCGGGCGGCCGACACGTCGATGGGGCCGTCGGCGTGCACCGCCGCATTGGTGAGCACGTTGCCGACGACCTGCACCAGCTGGTCGCGGTCGCCGAGCACCGGCAGCGGACCGGCGGCCCGCACGCTGACCGGCCGGTCGGGGTGCGCCGCCCGCAGCCCGGCGACCGAGTCGGCCACCACCTCGGCGACGTCCACCGGCGCCCGGTCGGCGATCGTCCCGCGGTCGGCCCGGGCGAGGGTGAGCAGGTCGTCGACCAGCCGGCTCATCCGGGTGCCCTCGGACTCGATCCGGCGCAGCGAGTCGCCGGCGGGCTCGTCCAGCCCGCCGCGCAGCCGGACCAGCTCCGCGTACCCGCGCAGCGAGGTGAGCGGGGTCCGCAGCTCGTGCGAGGCGTCGGCGAGGAAGCGGCGCATCCGCTGCTCGCTCTCGTACCGGGCGCCGTACTCCCGCTCGACCTCGTCGAGCATGGTGTTGACCGCCTCGGCGAGCTGGCCGACCTCGGTCCGCGGGTCGGCCTCCGGGACCCGCCGGTCCAGGCCGGAGCCGTCCGGGCCGAGCTCGGCGGCGACCGTGCGGGCGGTCCGGGTGACCCGGTCCAGTGGTCGCAGGCCCAGCCGCACCCCCGCCGCCCCCAGCACGCCGGTCCCGAAGACCGCGATCGCGCCGATGATCACCTCGAGCCCGAGCAGCTTGCTGAGGATCTCCTCGGTCTCACCCAGCGGGACACCGACGGCGACCAGCCCCTGGTCGGTCGGCACGGCCAGGGCGCGCAGCCGCTCCCCGGTCGCCGTCCGCACCGTGATCGGCTGGTCGGGCCGGGCCGCCAACCGCCCGACGTCCGCGGCCACCGGCTCGAACGACCCGGCCATCCGGGTGGCCGAGCACGGGATCGCGGCGAGGCTCCCGTCGGCTTTGATGATCACCGCGTCGAAACCCTGAGCCGGCCCGTCGTCGGCGCCGCCCCCGGGGGGCGGGCAGACCCGCAGCACCGGCGCGGAGGTGATGCCCCGCACCTGGGCGTCCATCCGGTCGAAGAGGTAGCGGTGCAGCGCCGCGTAGGTCGCGATGCCGGTCGCGACCACGGCGAAGGTCACCAGCATGACCGCGACGGCGACCAGGCGGGTGCGCAGGGACAGGCGGTTCATCTCATCGTGGTGCCCGCAGCACGTAGCCGACGCCGCGGATGGTGTGGATGAGGTGCGGCTCCACCGCGTCGACCTTCTTGCGCAGGTAGCCGACGTACAGCTCGACGATGTTGGACCGGCCCTGGAAGTCGTACTTCCACACCCGCTCCAGGATCTGCGACTTCGACAGCACGACGCGCTCGTTGCGCATCAGGTAGCGCAGCAGCTCGAACTCGGTCGGGGTCAGCTGCACCTCCTGCCCGGCCCGGCGCACCTCGTGGCTGTCCTCGTCCAGCTCCAGGTCGGCGACGGTGAGCAGGGACGCCGGCGGCCGGTCGGGCGGGGACGTGCGGCGAAGAACGGCGTGCACCCGGGCCAGCAGCTCCTCGATGCTGAACGGCTTGACCACGTAGTCGTCCGCGCCGGCACGCAACCCCTCGACCCGGTGCTCGCCGGCGTCCCGCGCGGTCAGGAAGACCACCGGCACGTCGGAGCCGCCGGAGCGCAGCCGCCGGAGCACCTCCACCCCGTCCAGGTCGCCGAGCATCACGTCCAGCACGACCAGGTCCGGCTGGTGCTCGGCCACCGCGGCCAGCGCCCGGGACCCGGAGTCCGCGGTCACCGTCTCGAAGCCGTCGAAGCGCAGCGCGGACGAGACCAGGTGGGCGACGTTCTCCTCGTCGTCCACCACCAGCACCCGCCGCCGCACAGTTCCCGTCGCCATCGCTCCGCCCATCGGTACCGCCATCGTGTCACCCACTCCGCCGTCAGCCTCGCCGTGAGCGTGCCGGCGGCGGCTGTGTCGCCGCTGAGCGCTCGCTGTGCGCCCGCTGTGAGCCGGGCGACAAGCCCGTTGCGGCCGGCGTGCCTGCCGCTCTATATTCTGCGCACGTAGAGTTCTGCACGTGGGGAAATTGAGGTGAGGGTCATGGCCGAGGCGGTCCGCTCCCGCGGGCTGGTCGTCGAGCGCGGCGGCCGGCGGGTGCTGCACGGCATCGACTGCGTCGTCCCCGCCGGCCGGGTGACCGGCCTGCTCGGGCCGAGCGGCGGCGGCAAGACGACGTTCCTGCGCTGCGTGGTGGGGGTGCAGCGGGTGGCCGCCGGGGAGGTGACCGTGCTCGGGCTGCCGGCCGGGACGCCCGAGCTGCGTCGCCGCGTCGGCTACGTCACCCAGGCTCCGTCCGTGTACGCGGACCTCACCGCCCGGGCCAACGCCCACTACTTCGCCGCCCTCCAGGGCGTGCCGGCGTCCGCCGGCGACGATGCGCTGGACGAGGTGGACCTCGGCGCGGACGCCGACCGGCTGGTCGGCCGGATGTCCGGCGGGCAGCGGGCCCGGGTGTCGCTGGCCTGCGCGCTGCTGGCCCGGCCGGAGCTGCTGGTGCTCGACGAGCCGACCGTCGGCCTCGACCCGGTGCTGCGCCGGGACCTCTGGCAGCTGTTCCACGAGCTGGCCGACGGCGGCGCCACCCTGCTGATCTCCAGCCACGTGATGGACGAGGCCGGCCGGTGCGACGAGCTGCTGCTGGTCCGGGACGGCCGGCTGGTGGCGCAGGACACCCCGGACGCGCTGCGCGCGCTCACCGGACAGGACGACCTGGAGCGGGCCTTCCTCGCGCTCGCCGAGCGCGCGGACATCGGGACGGGAGCGACGGCATGAACCCGACGGCGACCCTGGCGACGGCCCGGCGGGTGCTCGGCCAGCTGCGGCACGATCCCCGCACGATCGTGCTGCTTCTCGCCGTGCCCAGCCTGCTGATGGTCCTGTTCAAGTACGTCTTCGACGGCTCGCCGCACGTCTTCGACCGGGTGGGGCTGCCGATGCTCGGCATCTTCCCGTTCACCACAATGTTCCTGGTGACCTCGATCGCGATGGTGCGGGAGCGCACCTCGGGCACGCTGGAGCGGCTGCTCACCACGCCGATGCGAAAGCTCGACCTGCTCGGTGGGTACGCGCTGGCCTTCGGCGTGGTCGCGCTGCTGCAGGGCGGCGTGTCGGCGGCGGTGGCGGTCTGGCTGCTCGGGCTGACCGTCCAGGCCGGGGTCGGCGTGGTGCTCACCCTGGCCGTGCTCAACGCGCTGCTCGGGATGGCGCTCGGGCTGTTCCTGTCCGCGTTCGCCACCACCGAGTTCCAGGCGGTGCAGTTCATGCCGGCCGCGGTGATCCCGCAGGTGCTGCTCAGCGGCCTGCTCGTCCCGCGGGACGAGATGGCCGACGTGCTGCGCTGGGTCAGCGACGCGCTCCCGCTGAGCTACGCGGTGGACGCGCTCGCCGCGGCCCGGATCAGCTCGACGCTGACCGCCGGGATGACCGTCGACCTGCTGGTCATCGTCGGCTGCGTCCTGGGCGCCCTGGCGCTGGGCGCGGCGACCCTGCGCCGCCGCAGCCCGTGACCCAGCCCCTGCGGGCCGGGCGGCAGCGCGGGCGCCCGCCCGGCCGGTCGAACACCCGGCAGGCCGTGCTGGACGCGGCCCGCCGGGTGTTCGCCGAGCACGGCTACCAGCAGGCCTCGCTGCGGACCATCGCGGCCGAGGCCGGGGTGGACGCCGGCATGGTCCGGCACTTCTTCGGCGACAAGGCGGGCCTGTTCCGGGCCGCGCTGGAGCTGCCGTTCGACCCGGCCGCGGTGCTGCCGGTGCTGCTCGGCCCGGGCGTGGACGGGCTCGGCGAGCGGGTGATCCGCTTCTTCCTCTCGGTCTGGGAGGAGCCGGCGGCGCGGGGGCCGTTCCTCGCGGTCGTCCGGTCGGTGAGCGGGCACGAGGAGGCCGCGGCGATGTTCCGGGAGTTCATCACCGAGCAGGTCCTGACCCCGCTCGCCGCCGCGCTCGACCGGCCGGCCGCGCGGCTGCGGGCCACCCTGGTCGGCAGCCAGCTGATCGGCATGGTCATGATCCGGTACGTGGTCCGGGTCGAGCCGCTCGCCTCCGCCCCGGTCGACGAGGTGGTCGCCGCGGTGGCGCCGACCATCCAGCGCTACCTGACCGGCGACCTCGGCGCGGCGGCGGGATGACCGCGCTGCCGGAGGTGTTCGTCCGCAACGTGCTCGGCGTGTACGGCGAGACGGCCGGCCGGGCCTGGCTCGACGGGCTGCCCGGGCTGCTGGCCGGCGTCGCCGACCGGTGGGAGCTGCGCCTCGGCGAGCCGTACGGGCTGAGCATGAACTACGTGACCAGCGCGGTCCGCGCCGACGGCACCCCGGCGGTGCTCAAGCTGTCCCCGCCGGCCGGCGAGCTGCGCTACGAGGTGGCCGCGCTGCGGCACTTCGGCGGGTCGGGGGCGGTGCGGCTGCTCGCCGCGGACGTCGACGCCGGCGCCGTGCTGCTGGAGCGGGCCGAGCCCGGCGAGCTGCTCACCGCCCTGCAGGCGCGCGACGACGAGGCGGCCACCCGGATCGCCGCCGAGGTGGGCATCGCGCTGCACCGGCCGGCGACCGCGCCGCTTCGCACCGTGGACGACTGGGCGCGGGCGGCCTTCGGCTGGCTGCGCGGCCGCTACGGCGGCGGCACCGGGCCGCTGCCGGCCGCCCTGCTGGACCGGGCCGAGGCCGAGCACGCCGAGCTGGTCGCGTCGTCCGCGCCGCCGGTGCTGCTGCACGGCGACCTGCACCACGACAACATCCTGACCTCGGACCGCGGCTGGCTGGCCATCGACCCGCACGGCGTGCTCGGCGAGCCCGCGTACGAGGCCGGCCCGCTGCTGCGCAACCCGATCGGCCTCGGCGGCCGCCCCGACCTCGACGCCGTGCTGGCCCGCCGGGTGCCGATCCTGGCCGAGGCGTACGGCGTCGACGCCGAGCGGATCCGCGGCTGGGGCCGCGCCCACAACGCCGTCTCGCTGATCTGGGACCACGAGGACGGGGACCGCGTCGACACCGCCACGGTCGCCGTCCTCGCCGCCCTCTCCCGCTGAGCTCAGGGGCTCCACTGCCAGCCGTACGCGGCCGGCACCGGGTCGGTGACGGCCAGCTCGTACGCGGCGAAGTCGTGCCCGGCCCGCGGCCGCTTGGCCACCAGCCGCAGGTCGGCCTCCCGCCGCCGCGCCGTCGGGCGGCCCCGCTCAGGCCGCGGTCGGGTCGAGCAGCGGCCGGCGGCCGACGCCGGCGACCGAGTCGACCGCCGGTCCCCACCGCCACGACCAGCCGTGGCCGCCCGGCGCCGGGTCGGCGATCACCAGCTGGTAGTCCAGGCAGCTCGACCTGGTCTTGCTCCGGCTCCACGTCTCGGCCAGGTCCCGGTGCCGCCAGCGGCACTGCCGCACCTCGTCCGGCACCGACCGGGGGTCGAAGCTCACCTTGAGGTCGATCCGCTCGCACGGCTGCGCCTCCACGTGCCGGAACAGCGGCAGCGTCCGGGGCAGCGCCTGCTCGGTGTCGTACTGCACCAGGAACGAGAAGCAGTGCCGCTCGCCGCGGGCCAGCGGGCGGTCGAAGAGCAGCTCCAGTGCGGTCAGCCGCTGGTCCGCCGGCACCGCGGCCGGGCCGGGCGGCTCCGGCACCCGCGCCCCGGCCCGGCAGCCGGTCGCCTCCACCACGGTCGGGTCGAGGCGGGCGTCGGTGGCGTCGAGGAACCAGTAGCGGTCGACGCCGTCGTGCGCGGCCCGCACCTCCAGCGTGACCCGGGTGCACAGCGGGCGCCGGCTCGCGCCGAGCCGGTGGTCCTTGGTCAGCGACACCGGCAGCACCTGCTGCGGGCCGGTCCGGGCCGCGACCAGGTGCTCCAGCCGGGCCCGCCGCCAGGTCAGCCCGTCCAGCCGGACCGGCGGCCGGGGTGCCGGCACGGCCGCGCCGCCCGGCATGAGCAGCGCCAGGTCGCCGGCCGGCAGGCCGAGGCAGCGCTCCAGGGCGAGCACCCGGCTGCGCCCGGTCAGCGTCCGCGGCGGCGCGCTGGCGCCGGTCTGCCAGGCGCTCAGCGTCGCGACGCTGCTGGCCAGCGGCCCGTACCCGTCGAGCAGCAGCCGTTCCAGCGCCCGCAGGGACAAGCCGCGGTCGTCGATCGCGGTCCGGACCGCGGCGGCGAAGGTCTCGACCTGCTCGCGGCGCAGCGCCGGGTCGAGGGTGGCCCGGTTGCGCCGGTCGCCGAGCCGGCACCGCTCCGAGCAGAACACCCGGGGCCGCCCCCGCCGGCGCCGGCCGTCCGGCGCCCGCCGCTCCGGCACCTCCCGGCCGCACATCGGGCAGCGGCGCCACCCGCCGCCCGCGTCGACCGGGAGGGCCGGTCCGGGGACCGGCGGGACCAGGCCGGGTCTCGGCCCCTCCGGCGCGGCGTCCGGAGCGTCCCGCCGCGCCGGGCGGGGCAGCCGGAGCGGCCCTCCGGGCAGCACGTCCGGGAGGTCCGGCACCGGGCGGGTGAGCAGCGCCGGGCTGGCCGCCGCGGCCGCGCTCACCCGGTGCGGCCCGCCCCCGGCCGGCCGGCCGCCGGCGGGAGCGGGTGCGGGTGCGCGGGGCGGCGGGTGCGGCGGGGGGCGGGGCCGCGGGCGAGGCGCCGGCTCCGGCGACGGCGGGCGCGGTTCTGGCGCGGGGGTGACCGGCGGGGTCGAGCGGCGGGGTCGAGGGCACGGCGGGCTCCTGCCGGGGGGTCGGCAATGCGCGGATCACGGGTCCGGTCGACACCTGGTGCCGCCGGGGGCGGGGACGGCGCGGTCGTGCGCTGTGGTCGGGCGCCGGCGTCCGGCGCGCGGTGGTCCGGCCAGGAGTGGGACGGACCCCTGGACGGTGATGCAGTGTGGCGTCACACTGTCCCGGTAGGGCTATCGCGGAACGCCTCGTGATGGGGGTGGTGAATGGACGATAGGTGACACGCCCTCGTGACGGCCAGTAATCGAATGGGGGATCCTGTCACCTCGAACGGGCGATGCCGGCTGCCGATGATCACTAAGGGTTAGGCTCCGGCCGGCGGCGCGGCCGGTCCGGGCGCCGGGGATGCGCGGGTGTCACCCGCTTTGCCCAGGTCAGCGTTGCGTCATCGGCCCGGGCGAGCGGCCGGTGGCGCGGTCCGGCGCCGGTGGCGTGCCGCTGCTCCGATCGGCTGGACGACCGGTGGGCCGGTCCGACCGCGGCGCCGGGCGTAAATGCCGGCGGCCCGGTCCGAACACCGGCGCGGGATCAGCCGGCGCGCCGCTGCGCCGCCCAGGACGCGTGCAGCGCCGCGTACGGCCCCTCCTGCCGGACCAGCTCGTCGTGCGGCCCGCGCTGCACCACCCGGCCGGCGTCCACCACCAGGATCTCGTCCGCGGCCTCGGCGGTGGACAGCCGGTGCGCGATGATCAGCGTGGTCCGGCCGCGGGTGAGCGAGTCCAGCGCCCGGGACAGCCGGACCTCGGTGGCCGGGTCCACCGCGGAGGTCGCCTCGTCCAGCACCAGCAGGTCCGGGTCGGCCACGTACGCCCGGGCCACCGCGACCAGCTGCCGCTCCCCCACCGACAGCGCCTCGCCGCGCTCGCCCACCGGGGTGCGCACCCCGTCCGGCAGCCCGGCCAGCCAGTCGGCCAGCCCGAGCCGGTCGAACGCGGCGGTGATCTCGGCGTCGGTCGCGTCCAGCCGGCCGTACCGCACGTTGTCGGCGATCGACTCGTCGAACAGGAAGCCGTCCTGCGGGACCATCACCACCCGGGACCGCAGCGAGCCGAAGCCCACCCGGTCCAGCGGCATCCCGCCGAGCAGCACCCGCCCGCTGGTCGGGTCCATCAGCCGGGTGAGCAGCTTGGCGAAGGTGGTCTTGCCGGAGCCGGTCTCCCCCACCACCGCGACCCGCCTCCGCGCGGCGATCTCCAGGTCGACGTCCACCAGCGCGGCCCGGTTGGCCGCCGGGTAGCGGAAGGTCACCGAGTCGAAGCGGACCCCCAGCGGCCCCGGCGGCAGGTCGCGGCCGGTCGGCCCCGGGTCGGCCACGTCCGGCGGGGTGTCCACCACGTCGAGCACCCGGCGGAAGGAGGCCAGCGCGTTCTGCGCCTCGGACAGCGCCTCGGTGGCGATCTGCACCGGCGCGATGAACAGGGTGACCAGGAACAGGAAGGCGACCAGCTCGCCGGCGGTCAGCCCGCCGCCGATCCCGATCAGCACCCCGACCACCACCACCGCCGCGTTGGTGACCGCGGCGACCAGCTCGCCGCTGGTGAAGACCAGCGCGGTGGTCGCCTGCGCCCGCACCGCGGACCGGTAGTGCCGGTCGATCGCGGTGTCGATGCGGGCCGCGGTCCGGTCCTCCACCGCGTACGCCCGGACGGTCTGCGCGCCGACCACCGACTCGGACACCGCGCCGAGCAGGTCGCCGACCCGCTCCCGCACCGTCCCGTACGCCCCCGCCAGCCGGCGCTGCAGCCGCGGCAGCACGACCACCAGCGGCATGAAGCACGCGTACACCAGCAGGGTGAGCTGCCAGGAGTAGATCGCCATCAGCACGGTGGCCAGCAGCAGCTGGCCGGCCGAGACCACGACCAGGATGCCGCCCCACTGCATGAAGACCGACATCTGGTCGACGTCGCTGGTCACCCGGGACACCAGCGAGCCGCGCCGCTGGGCCTGCTGGTGCAGCATCGACAGGTCGTGCACGTGCCGGAAGGCGCGCACCCGCAGCGCCGCCAGCGCGGTCTCGGTGGTGCGGAACAGGCGCACGTTGAGCCGGTAGCCGCAGAGGGCGGTGACCGCCACCGCGATCACGCAGGCGGCCACGGTGATCCAGACCAGGCGGAGGTCCGGGCCGGCGTCGTCGAGCAGCCCGCGGTCCAGCGTCTGCTGCACGGCCAGCGGCACCACCACCCGGCCGGCGGTGGCGAGCAGGGCGAGCAGCAGGGTCAGGCCCCAGCCCCGGCGGAGCTCCGGCACCAGCCGGACGCCGCGCCGCAGCGTCCGCAGCGCCCCATCCTGCCGGGCCGCGCTGACCAGCGCGAGCGGGTCGGCCGCGGCGGCGGCCGGCTCGGTGGCCGGCTCGGTGGTGGTGGTCATGCCACCTCCCCGGCCTCGTCGGCGGCGTCCCTGCCGACCCGGGCGGCCACCAGCGCGCGCCGCCGGGCCGCCTCGTCGTCGTACGCGTTCACCAGCAGCGCGTAGCCCGTGGTGCTGGCGACCAGCTCGGGGTGGCTGCCGCGGGCGACCACCCGGCCGTGCTCGACGTAGACCACCTCGTCGGCCAGCGCGATGGTGGCCCGCCGGTACGCCACCACCACCACGGTCGCGCCGAGCTGCGCGGACCGCAGCCCGCGCAGGATGGCCGCCTCCACCGCCGGGTCGACGCTGCTGGTGGCGTCGTCGAGCACCAGCAGCCGGGGCCGGCGGACCAGCGCCCGGGCCAGCGCCAGCCGCTGCCGCTGACCGCCGGACAGGGTGGTGCCGCGCTCCCCCACCCGGGTGTCCAGCCCGTCCGGCAGCGCCTTGACGAAGCGGTCGGCCTGGGCCAGCCGCAGCGCCTCCCAGACCCGCTCGTCCGGCAGGTCGGCGCCGAGCGTCACGTTGCCGCGGACCGTGTCGTCGAACAGGAAGGTGGCCTGGCTGACCAGCGCGGCCTGCTCGGCCACCCCGCCGCGGGCCAGCGCGCGCAGGTCGGCGCCGTCCACCAGGACCGCGCCGGTGTCCGGGTCGACCAGCCGGACCAGCAGCGAGACCAGCGTGGACTTGCCGCTGCCGGTCGGCCCGACCAGCGCGACGGTCCGGCCCGGGACCACGTCGAAGCTGACCTCGCGCAGCACCGGCGTCGGCTCGCCGGCCGGCTGCTCGGTGGCGGCCCCGAGGTCGTCCGGCGCCGGCCCGGCGTAGGCGAAGCTGACCTCGTCCACGGTCAGCCCGGCCGGCCGGCGGGCGCCGTCCAGCGTGCGCTGCCCGTACGCCTGGCCGCCGCGGGCGGTGAGCACCCGCTGCACCCGGTCCCAGCCGACCACCACCCGGGGCAGGTCGGACAGCACCCAGCCGATCGCCCGGATCGGCATGGCCAGCACGCTGAACAGGTACGCCACGCTGACCAGGTCCTCGATCGAGGTCGCGCCGGACCGCAGCCGCGCGGTGCCGACCAGCAGCACCGCCAGCGTGCCGAGCGTCGGCACCGCCTCCATCACCGGGTCGAAGAGCCCGCGCACCCGGCCGACGGAGATCATCGCGTCCCGCAGCTCCTCCGACCGCTGCCGGAACCGCCCGGTCTCCTCCTCCTCCCGGCCGAGCGTCTTGACCACCAGCGCACCGTCGAAGCTCTCGTGCGCGACGCCGCTGACCTCGGCCCGCAGCTGCTGCGCGCGGGTCATCCGGGGCGCCATCCGGCGCGAGTAGGCCACGTTGACCGAGAAGATCACCGGGAACACGACGCCGCCGACCACCGCGAGCACCGGGTCGGTGAGCACCAGCGCGACCCCGGTGATGGCCAGCATGAGCAGCGTGCCGCAGGCGAACGGCAGCGGCGCCATCACGTACCAGGTCGACTCGACGTCCGCGTTCGCGTTGGACAGCAGCGTGCCGGTCGGGTGCCGCTGGTGCCAGGCCAGCGGGAGCCGCAGGTACTGCCGGACCACGCGGCGCCGGTACGCCGCCTGCAACCGGTACTGCACGACGCCGGCGCCGATCCGGCGGGCGATGATGCCGAGCACCTTGAGGACCGCCACCCCGAGGATGGCGGCCGCGGAGGCGGCCAGCGCGCCGGCCGCGACCCGGCCCTCCTCGAACGCCGGCACGATCACGTCGCCGGCGACCCGGCCCATCACGAACGCGCTGGCCACGGTCATCCCGCCGTAGAGCGCGCTGCCGGCCACCGCGACCAGGAAGACCCGCCACTGCTCCCGGATGCCGACACCCACCACCCGCAGGCCGCGCACCAGCACGTCGGTGGGCGTCGCGGACAAGATTCCCCCTCAGCGTCGAGCCGGTGCGGACTGCCCCGGCGCGCGCCGCAACTCCAGGTGCACAGCTGCCGCGGGGGTGCCTCCTCCCACCCTACGTCGAGTCATTAGGCGCGCTAAACGATTCGTACCATCGGGGGGTGACAAGCCCCGCGGACGCCGAGCGCGCCGCCCTCTGCGACCTGCTGCTGGAACTCGGCCCGGACGCCCCGACGCTGTGCGAGGGCTGGGCCACCCGGGACCTGGCCGCCCACCTGGTGGTCCGGGACCGGCAGCCCAAGGCCTGGGCCGGGATCGTGGTGCCGCCGCTGAGCCGGCTCGCCGACGACGCGATGGCCGGCCAGACCGCCCGGCCGTACGAGGAGCTGGTCGCCACCGTGCGCGGCGGCGCGCCGAAGTGGTCGCCGTTCGGGCTGCCCGGGCTGAAGGACGCGACCAACCTGCTGGAGTTCGTCATCCACCACGAGGACGTGCGGCGGGCGCAGCCCGGCTGGGGACCGCGCGCGGTGCCGGCCGCGCTGGCCGACCCGGTGTGGACCGCGGTCCGGCTGATGGCCCGGCCGGCCTACCGGAAGGCGCGGGACGGGGTGCGGCTGGAGCGCGCCGGCACCGGCTCGACCACCACCGCCAAGGGCGGCGAGCTCGTCGTCACCGTGGTCGGCGACCCGGTCGAGCTGGCGCTGTTCCAGGCCGGGCGGCAGCGGGTGGCCCGGGTCGACCTGTCCGGCGACGACGCCGCGGTGTCCCGGCTGCTGGCCACCCCGATGCGGATGTGACGCTCAGCGGACCGGCACCCCGCCGGCCCGCAGCGCGTCCTTGACCTCGCCGATCCGCAGCTGGCCGAAGTGGAAGACGCTGGCCGCGAGCACCGCGTCCGCGCCGGCCGCGACCGCCGGCCCGAAGTCGGCCAGCCGGCCGGCGCCGCCGCTGGCGATCACCGGCACGGTCACCGCGGCCCGCACCGCCCGCACCAGCGGCAGGTCGTAGCCGTCCCGGGTGCCGTCCGCGTCCATCGAGTTGAGCAGGATCTCGCCGGCCCCAGCTGCTGCGCGCGGACCGCCCACTCCACCGCGTCCAGGCCGGTGCCGCGCCGGCCGCCGTGCGTGGTCACCTCGAAGCCGGACGGCGTCCCGGGCGCTCGCCGCGCGTCCACCGACAGCACCACGCACTGCGAGCCGAACCGCTCGGCCGCCTCCCGGAGCAGCTCCGGGCGGGCCACCGCGGCGGTGTTCATGCCGACCTTGTCCGCGCCGGCCCGCAGCAGCGCGTCCACGTCCGCGGCCGAGCGCACCCCGCCGCCGACGGTGAGCGGGATGAAGACCTGCTCGGCGGTCCGCCGGACCACGTCGTACGTCGTCTCCCGGCCGGACGCGGACGCGGTGATGTCCAGGAAGGTCAGCTCGTCCGCGCCCTCCGCGTCGTACACCCGGGCCATCTCCACCGGGTCGCCGGCGTCCCGCAGGTCGGTGAAGTTGACGCCCTTGACCACCCGGCCGGCGTCGACGTCCAGGCACGGGATGACCCGCACGGCCACCGTCACGAGACGGCCGCCAGCGCCTCGGGCAGCGTGAACGCGCCCGCGTACAGCGCCTTGCCGACCACCGCGCCCTCCACCCCGAGCGGGCCGAGCCCGGCCAGCGCGCGCAGGTCGGCCAGCGTGGACACGCCGCCGCTGGCCACCACCGGCCGGTCGGTGGCCGCGCAGACCTGCCGGTAGAGGTCGAGGTTGGGGCCGGTCAGGGTGCCGTCCCGGCGGATGTCGGTGACCACGTAGCGGGCGCAGCCGGCCGCGTCCAGCCGGGCCAGCGCGGCCCACAGGTCGCCGCCGTCGCGGGTCCAGCCGCGGGCGGCCAGCGTGCTGCCGCGCACGTCCAGCCCGACCGCGATCCGGTCGCCGTGCCGGTCGATGGCCCGGGCCACCCACTCCGGGTGCTCCAGCGCGGCGGTGCCGACGTTGACCCGGGCCGCGCCGCTGGCCAGCGCCGCGGCCAGCGACTCGTCGTCCCGGATGCCGCCGGACAGCTCGACCCGCACGTCCAGGGCCTTGATCACCTCGGCCAGCAGCGCCGCGTTGGAGCCGCGGCCGAAGGCGGCGTCCAGGTCGACCAGGTGCACCCACTCGGCCCCGTCCCGCTGCCAGGCCAGCGCCGCGTCCCGCGGGTCGCCGTACGCGGTCTCGGTGCCGGCCTCGCCGTGCACGAGCCGGACCGCGGTCCCGTCGGCGACGTCGACCGCCGGCAGCAGCGTGAAGCTCACCGGGTGCTCCGGCCCAGCAGCATGGTCAGCACCGCCGGCGCGGCCAGCAGCGCGACCAGCCAGACCGCGATCCGCCCGCTCCACGTGTCGACCAGCAGGTAGGCGAGCAGCCCGATCCCGGCCAGCACCAGCACGGTGGTGGCCCGCTGCCCGCGGGTGCGCCGGGTCCAGCGCCGGGCCCGCCGGGGCAGCACGCCGCGGACCGCCTCGGTCCGCCGCGCCCGGCGGCGCCGGGCCGCGGCCTGCTTCTCCGCCCGGGCCCGGGCGTCCGCGGCCCGCCGGGCCGACTCGGCCTGCCGGGCCTCCCGGGCCCGGGCCCGCTGCTTGCTCACAGCGTCCGCACCCAGTTGCGCAGCAGCTCGGCGCCGGCGTCGCCGGACTTCTCCGGGTGGAACTGGGTCGCGCCGAGCGCCCCGTGCTCCACCGCGGCGACGAAGGCCTCCCCGTGCTCGGCCGTGGTCACCAGCCCGTCCGTCGCCAGGTCCCTCGACGGCGCAGCCGCGTACGAGTGCACGAAGTAGAACCGCTCCGCCCCGACGCCGGCGAACAGCACCGAGCCGGCCGGCGCGGACACCGTGTTCCAGCCCATGTGCGGCAGCACCGGCGCGGCCAGCCGGCGCACCTCCCCCGGCAGCACGCCGAGGCCCTTGGTCACCGTGCCGTGCTCGTCCCCGGACTCGAAGAGCACCTGCATGCCGACGCAGATGCCCAGCACCGGCCGGCCGGCGGCGACCCGGTCCCGGACCACCGCGCCGGCGCCGATCGCCTCGATGCCGGCCATGCAGGCCGCGTACGCCCCCACGCCCGGCACCACCAGCCCGTCCGCGGCCGCCGCGGCCGCGAGATCGGCGGTGACCGTCACGGACGCGCCGACCCGGGCCAGCGCCCGCTCGGCCGAGCGCAGGTTGCCCGAGCCGTGGTCCAGGACCACGACCTTCACGGTGCCCGCTCCTCGACGACCGCTCATAGGACGCCCTTGGTGGACGGCACGCCGGTCACCCGCGGGTCCAGCGCGGTCGCGTCCCGCAGCGCCCGGGCCACCGCCTTGAACTGCGCCTCCACGATGTGGTGGGCGTCCCGCCCGCCGAGCACCCGCACGTGCAGCGCGATCCGCGCGTTGTGCACGAAGGACTCGAAGACGTGCCGGGTCAGCGTGGTCGCGTACACCGGGCCGATGGTCGGCGGCATCCCGTCCGGCTCGACGTGCACCAGGTAAGGCCGGCCGGACAGGTCGACCGCGACCTGGGCCAGCGACTCGTCCAGCGGCACCAGCGCGTCGCCGAACCGGCGGATCCCGGCCTTGTCCCCGAGCGCCAGCCGGAACGCCTCGCCGAGCGCGATCGCGGTGTCCTCCACCGTGTGGTGCGCGTCGATCTCCAGGTCGCCCTTGGTCCGGATCGTCAGGTCGAAGCCGCCGTGCCTGCCCAGCTGGGCCAGCATGTGGTCGTAGAACGGGACGCCGGTGTCCACGTCGGTCCGCCCCGACCCGTCCAGGTCGACCTCCACCAGGACGGAGGACTCCTTGGTCTCCCGCTCCACCCGCCCGGTCCGGCTCATGCTCGTCCTCTCACGTCGCTCAGTGCGGCCAGGAACGCGTCCACCTCGGCCGGGGTGCCGGCCGTCACCCGCAGCCAGCCGGCCAGCCCGGGGTCGCGCACCAGCACGCCCCGGTCCAGCAGCCCGCGCCACGCCGCCCCCGCGTCCGCGAACCGTCCGAAGAGGACGAAGTTGGCGTCGCTGGGCACCGCGGCCAGCCCGAGCGCGGGCAGCGCGGCCACGATCCGGTCCCGCTCGGCCTTGACCGCCTCCACCGTGGCGAGCAGCTCCGGCGCGTGCGCCAGCGCCACCCGGGCGACCGCCTGGGTCAGCGCGGACAGGTGGTACGGCAGCCGGACCAGCTGGGTCGCGTCCACCACGGCCGGGTCGGCGGCGAGGTAGCCCAGCCGCAGCCCGGCCATCCCGAACGCCTTGGACATGGTCCGGGTCACCACCAGCCGGGGGTGGCCGGGCAGCAGGGTCAGCGCGCTCGGCACCCCGGGCCGGGCGAACTCCGCGTACGCCTCGTCCACCACCACCATGCCCGGCGCCACGTCGAGCACCGCCTCGACCGTGGCCAGCGGGAGCGCGGTGCCGGTCGGGTTGTTCGGGCTGGTCAGGAAGACCACCGCGGGCCGGTGCTCCAGCACCTGCTCGGCCGCCCGCCGCGGCGGCACGGTGAAGTCCGCCGCCCGGGTGCCGGCGACCCAGCCGGTGCCGGTGCCGGTCGCGATCATCTCGTGCATCGAGTACGACGGGGTGAAGCCGAGCGCGCAGCGGCCCGGCCCGCCGAAGGTCTGCAGCAGCTGCTGGAGGATCTCGTTGGACCCGTTGGCCGCCCACACCCGGTCCGCGTCGAGACCGTGCCCGAGGTACGCGGCCAGGTCCGCGCGCAGCGCCGCCGCCTCCCGGTCCGGGTAGCGGTTGAGGTCGGCGGCGGCGTCCCGGGCCGCCTTGCCGATGTCGTCCAGCAGCGCGTCCGGCAGCGGGTGGCTGTTCTCGTTGGTGTTCAGCCGGACCGGGACGTCCAGCTGCGGGGCGCCGTACGCCGACCGCCCGCGCAGGTCGTCCCGGATCGGCAGGTCCTCCGGCCGGGTCACCGGAGGGTCCGCCGGGTTATCGCGTTCGCGTGCGCCGGCAGGTCCTCGGCGTGCGCCAGCGCGACCACGTGGTGGGCCACCCCGGCCAGCGCGGCCTCGTCGTACTCGACCAGGCTGACCCCGCGCAGGAAGGTGGCCACGGACAGCCCGGCGGTGTGCCGGCAGCTGCCGCCGGTGGGCAGCACGTGGTTGGACCCGGCCGCGTAGTCGCCCAGGCTGACCGGCGCGTACGGCCCCACGAAGACGCAGCCGGCGTGCCGGACCCGGCGGGCCACCGCGGCCGCGTCCCGGGTGTGCACCTCCAGGTGCTCGGCGCCGTACGCGTCGACCACCTCGAGGCCCTGCGCCAGGTCGCGGACCAGCACGGTGCCCGACTGCGGCCCGGTCAGCGCCTCGGTCACCCGCTCGACGTGCTTGGTCGCGGCGACCTGGGCGGCCAGCGCGGCCTCCACCGCCGCGGCCAGCGCCGGGTCGTCGGTGACCAGCACGGCCGCCGAGGTCGGGCCGTGCTCGGCCTGGCTGAGCAGGTCGGCGGCGACCAGCTCCGGGTCCGCGGTGCCGTCGGCGAGCACCGCGACCTCGCTCGGGCCGGCCTCGGAGTCGATGCCGACCACGCCGCGCAGCAGCCGCTTGGCCGCGGTGACGTAGACGTTGCCGGGGCCGGTGACCAGGTCGACCGGCGCGACGCCGTCGACCCCGTACGCCAGCATCGCCACCGCCTGGGCGCCGCCCACCGCATACACCTCGTCGACGCCGAGCAGCGCGCAGGCGGCCAGGATCGTCGGGTCCGGCCGCCCGCCGGACTCCCGCCGCGGCGGGCTGGCCAGCGCGATCGACCGGACGCCGGCCACCTGGGCGGGCACCACGTTCATCACCACGCTGGACGGCAGCGGGGCCAGGCCTCCCGGCACGTACAGCCCGACGCGGTCCACCGGCAGCTGCCGCCGGGTCACCGTGCCGCCCGGGACCACCTCGACCCGGACCTCGACCGGGCGCTGCGCCTCGTGCACCAGCCGGACCCGGCGGATCGCCTCGGTCAGCGCGGCCCGCACGTCCGGGTCGAGCCGGTCCGCCGCCTCGGCCAGCGCGGCCGCCGGCACCCGCAGGTCGGCCAGCTCGACGCCGTCGAAGCGGGCGGTCAGCTCGCGGACGGCCTCCGCGCCGCGGGCCGCCACCGCCTCGACGATCGGGCGGACGGCATGGGTGGCCGCCTCGACGTCGACCGCGGCGCGCGGCAGCACGCCGGCCAGGCCGGACCCGGAGGGCCGGCGGCGCAGGTCGAGGCGGGTCAGCACGCGGACCAGTATCCCGCAGCGGGCCGGGCCCGCCCGGCGGGCGGGCTCCCTAAGCTGGGCAGGTGGCCCCCGGCACCACGCTCCCGCTCTTCCCCCTCGGGCACACCGTGCTCTTCCCCGGCGTCGTGCTGCCGCTGCACGTCTTCGAGGAGCGCTACCGGGAGCTGGTGCGCACGCTGGTCGCGCAGGAGGACCCGGGGCCGCGCCGGTTCGGGGTGGTGGCGATCCGGCAGGGCTGGGAGGTCGGCGCGGAGGCGGTCCAGGCGCTGCACGGGGTCGGCTGCGCGGCCGAGCTGCGCCGGGTGTCCCGGCACCCGGACGGCCGGTTCGACATCGTCACCGTCGGGTCGGACCGGTTCCGGCTGCTCGGCGTGGACCGGACCAGCCGGCCGTACCTGGTCGGCGAGGTCGAGTGGCTGCCCCCGGACCCGCCGGCGGACCCGGAGGCGGCGGTGCTGGCCCGGGCGGTCGGCACGCTGTTCACCGAGTACGCGGCGGCCGCGACGACGCTGCGCCCGGACGCGGCCGGGCCGGGCCCGCCGGGCGCGCCGGTGCCCGAGCTGCCGGACGACCCGGTCGACCGGTCCCACCTGGTCGCCGCCACCGCGGTGCTCACCCTGGAGGACCGGCAGGCGCTGCTGGAGGCGCCGACCACGTCCGCCCGGCTGCGGGCCGAGCTGCGGCTGCTCAAGCGGGAGACCACGATGGTGCGCCGGCTGCGGGCGCTGCCGGTGCCGCTCGGCGAGCTGCAGGTGACGCAGAGCCTCAGCTGACCGGCGGCGCCTCCGGTCGGGGCGGCCCGGGCTCCGGCGGGCCGACGCCGAGGTCGTTGTACGCGGTGAAGCCGGCGGCCAGCAGGTAGACCAGGACCGCGGCGACCGGCTCGACCACCAGCGCGGCCCGGGCCCGCAGCTCCAGCGGCTGGGTGACCGTGCGGCCGACCTCCTGCAGGTCCTGCGGCGAGAAGCCGGGAGCCAGCCAGATGCCCAGCCGCCAGGTGACCACCGCGCCGAGCAGGCCGCCCAGCGCCACCGCGACCAGCACGACCGGGCCACGGGTGCGGCGCAGCAGCCAGCAGACCAGCCCGGCCAGCAGCCCGGCGCCGAGCGTGATCAGCACGAAGCGGCCGTCCGCGGCGACGTACTCCTCCGCCTCCGGCACCACCGGCACCGCCCGCCCGGGCTGCATCACCCGATACTCCAGCCGCGGCGCCAGCCACACCCAGAGCGGGGCCAGCGCGGCGCCCAGCAGGGCCAGCCCGGCCACGGCGGCCAGCGCGGTGGTCAGCTCGCGCCGGCTCGGCGGCCAGGCCGGGCGCTGCGGCGGGCGGGGCGGCCACGGGCCGAACCCGCCCGGATCCCCCACCCCGTACGCCCCCGGGTACGCCGGGTACGGCCCCGCCGCCGGCGGCGGGGCCGCCGGATAGGACCCGGCCGGGTCCGAGCCGGGTCGCTGCATCTCACCGCCCACGCGTCGTCGCCACCTCCGGTGGGCGGCCGTCAGCTCTCCAGTGTGTCAGGCGCGCCCTCCGGCGGTTCCACGAGCCGGCCGTCACACACCACCGCCCGGGGGCGGCGCCACAGCCCGGGCTCGACCAGCGGATCGCCGGTGAGCAGCACCGCGGCGGCCGGCTCGCCGGCCCGCAGCAGCCCGGTGCGCAGCCGCACCCCGGCCACCCCGGCCGAGCCCTCGGTGGCCGCCCGCAGCGCCCCGAGCCGGCCGAGCCCGGCGTCGGCGAGCCGGTCCAGCTCGCGCGGGTCGACCCCGGTGCGGGTGCCCGCGTTGCCGAGGTCGGTGCCGTACACCAGCCTGGCGCCGGCCCGGTGCAGCGCCGCCGCGTTGGCCGCGGCGCCCCGGCCCTCGCCGCCGGAGAAGAAGGTCTGCAGCGTGGACACCACCGGCACCCCGGCCGCGGCGACCCGGTCCACCACCGCCTCCGGCAGCCGCTCGGCCGGGATGTGGGCCAGCTCGTCCACCCCGGCGTCCAGCACCCGGCCGACCGCCTCCGCGGTCAGCGCGTGCGCCACCACCTTGAGCCCGGCGCCGTGCGCGGCGTCGACCACCACCCGCAGCACGGCGGTCGACGGCACCGGCCAGGCGCCGTCCGGCCCGCGCTCGACCGCCACCTTGACCAGGTCCACGCCGTCGCCGGCCAGCCCGCGGACCACGATCCGGGCCTGCCCCGGGCTGGTCAGGAAGCCCGCGAACCCGGCCGCCCCCCAGGACCGGGACGGGTAGCCGCCGGGGGCGGTGAGGATCGGCCCGGCCACCCCGACGTACGGCGAGCCCGGCGGCGGCCGGCGGTGCCCGGTGCGCCGGCGCAGCGCGTCCACCCGCGGCGAGCCGAGGTCGCGGACCCCGACCACGCCGCCGGTCAGCGCCTCCTCGGCGGCGCCGAAGGCGAGGTGCACGTGCGCGTCCACCACTCCCGGCCCGACCCAGGTGTGGGCCGCGCCGATGACCCGGACGCCGACCGGGATCGGCACCGCCCAGGTCGGGCCGATGCGGGCGATCCGGCCGTCCGGGCCGACCAGCACCACCCCGTCGTACGGCTGCGCGGCGCCGCCCGGCCAGACCGTGCCGCGCAGGGCCACGCCGCGGCCCAGCTCGCCGGGCGGCGCCGCCGGCACCCGCCACCGGTCGGCCGCGGCCCGCGTCGCCTCCCGCAGCCGCCCCAACATCCCCCCATGATCCCCGACCCACGCCGATCTTGGTTGACTCAACCAAGATCGGCGCGCCATGACGTTGACTCGACCAAGATCGGCGGGAGTCAGTCGTCGGTGTCGAGGCCCTGCTCGATGGCGAAGCGGGTGAGCTCGACCCGGTTGTGCAGCTGCAGCTTGCGCAGCGTGTTCTGGACGTGGTTCTGCACCGTGCGGTGGGACAGCACCAGCCGGTCGGCCACCTGCCGGGCGGTCAGCCCCTTGGCCACCAGCCGCAGCACCTCGACCTCGCGCTCGGTCAGCTGCTCGGCCGGGTCGGGCCGGCGCCCGGACGACATCCGCCGGAACTCGCCGAGCACCAGCCCGGCCAGCCCGGGCGAGAACACCGCCTCGCCGCGGGCCACCCGCTCCACCGCGGCCAGCAGCTCGTCCCGGCCGGCCGACTTGACCAGGTAGCCGGTGGCGCCGGCCTTGACCGCGGCCAGCACGTCCGCGTCCTCCCCGCTGGCCGACAGCACCAGCACCCGGGCGGCCGGGTCGGCGGCGAGGATCTCGCCGGTGGCGCCGACCCCGGAGCCGCCCGGCAGCTGCAGGTCCATCAGCACCACCTCGGGCCGGGCGGCGGCGGCGATCCGCACCGCGGCGGCACCGTCCCCGGCGGTGGCGACCACCTGGTGGCCGGCCTCGTCCAGGTCCCGGGCGACGCCCTCCCGCCACATCGGGTGGTCGTCGACGACCATCACCCGCACCATGTCAGCGCCTCCCTCCGCGGGGCACCCGCAGCTCCAGCTCGGTGCCCTCGCCCGGGGCGGACACCACCGTCATGGTGCCGCCCAGGTCGGCGAGCCGGCCGCGCAGGGAGCCGGCCACGCCGAGCCGGCCCTCGGCCGCGGCCTGCTCGAGCCGGCCGGGCGGGATGCCGACGCCGTCGTCCCGCACGCCCACCACGACCTCGGCGCCGAGGTCCTCGACCAGCACCCAGGCGCGGGCGCCCGGCCCGGCGTGCCGGGCCACGTTGTCCAGGGCGGCGCGCACCGCGGCCGCCAGCTCGGCCGCGACCGGCGCCGGCAGGAGCACCGGCTCCGCCGGCGCGGACACCGTGACCGTCGTGGACCGCTCGGCCGCGAGCAGGCTCCGCAGGTCGGCCGCCGCCGGTGCCCCGGCGCCGGCGGCGCCCCCGCCGGCCCGGGCGAGCCGGCGCCGGCCGGCCGGCGGCCCGGGGGTGGCGGGCGGGGCGGTGATCAGCCCGCGCAGGGCGATCTCCTGCTCGCCGGCCAACCGGGCCAGCTCGGCCGCGTCGCCGCCGATCTCGGTGCCGCGGCGCTGGACCAGCGCCAGCACCTGCAGCACGCCGTCGTGGATGGTGCGGGCCAGCCGCTCCCGCTCCCGGGTGGCCGCCTCCCGCCGGACCGCCTCGGCCAGCCGCTGCTCGGCGCCCACCGCGAGCCGGGCCACGTAGCCGCCGACCGTGCCGGCGAGCAGCAGCAGCACCAGGTTGCCGAGCGTGGCCAGGGTGAGGTCGCCGCGGGTGAGCACCGACGCCGCGCCCTGCACCAGCGCGCCGGCCGCGCCGCCGACCGGGCCGCCGAGCAGCGCCGACCCCAGCACCGGGGAGGCGGCCCAGCTGGTCGGCAGCGTCGGGGTGTTCGCCTCGATCCGCTCGGCGCCCTGCACCGGCACCGAGGCCAGGGTGACCAGCACGCACACCGCGTGGTCGGCCACCACCACCGGCCACACCCGGCCCCGGTCCCGGGAGTTCGCGGCCGTCATCAGCACCGTCCAGCCGGCCATCGCGGCCAGCACGACCAGCGCGGCGCGCGGCTCGGCGTACTCGTCCCGGTTGGCCAGGATCAGCGCGCCCGCGTACGCCAGCGCGGCGATCCGGTACGTGACCACCCCCCGCCACAGCTGGGTCCGGACGCCGACCCCGGACGGCCCGGGCGGGCGGCTCATCGGGTGAGGGCAGCCTCGTCCAGGATGCGCAGCGCGCGGTCCAGCTGGGTCCGTGGCAGCACCCGGTCGATCTCGATGTCCCGCAGCCGGGACCGGGACTCGGCCCGGCCGCCGCCGCGGTCCAGCCGGACCACCGACACCGGGATCGCCCACGGCGTGCTCGGCAGCCCGACCCGGCGCAGCTCGCCGCGCATGTTGGCCTTGCCGGACTCGACCGCGGCCCGCAGGTCGTCCTCGACCGGGCGGTACCGGCGCGGCAGCGACGACCGGCCCAGCAGCCGGACCACGCCGACCCGGACGGCCACCAGCAGCACGCCCAGCACCAGCACGGCCACGCCGATCCAGCGCGGCCGGACCAGCAGCAGCAGCGCGCCGACCAGCGGCAGCACGTAGGCCCACCGGGTCAGCTTGCGGACGTGCTCGACCGCCAGCAGGCCGAGCAGGTAACGCAGGATCGTGCTGGTCCGGCGGCCGCTCTCCCCGCCCGGCACCACGTCGCGCACCCGCCACGTCCCCGTGTCGCCCGGGTCGAACCCGCCACCGTCACCCGTCCGGCCCACTGCGCCGGCCGGCTCGCCACGCTGCGTCGTCACGAGCGGATTGTGCCCACTCCGGGGGTCCCGCCAAGCATCCTCGACCTGACGCGCCGGGAATCGACCGAACTGACCCCCTATCCGGCTCCCCGCCGGCTCCCGGCCAGCTCCAGCCGGCTCCCAGCCGGCTTCTGGCGGGCTCCTAGCCGGCCAGGCAGGCCGGCCCCAGCAACGCCTTGAGGTCGCCCATCAGCGCCGGCGTCGCCGCCACCCGGTAGCCGTCGGCCACCCGCAGCGCGGTCCGCCGCTCCCCGCTGACCAGCTGCAGGTGCACCTCGGTGGTGCCCGGGTGGGTGGCCAGCACCTCCTTGAGCCGCTCCACCACCGGCGGCGTGCACCGGGCCGCCTGCAGCGACACCACCACCGGCCCGCGCGGGCCCTCGGACAGGTCGGGCACCGACACGTCCGAGGCGATCAGCTTGGCCACGTCCTCGCGCCGGTCCAGGCGGCCCTTCACCACCAGGATCGCGTCCTCGGCGATGGACACCGCCACCTGCGCGTACGTCTGCGGGAAGAAGAGCACCTCGATCGAGCCCTCGAGGTCCTCCAGCACCGCGGACGCCCACGGCACGCCGGCCTTGTTGACCCGGCGCAGCACGCTGGACAGGATCCCGCCGATCGTCACGGACTGCCCGTCGCCGATCTGGTCGCCCTGCAGCGCCCCGACCGTGCACTCCGAGTGGGCCGCGAGCACGTGCTCGACGCCGAGCAGCGGGTGGTCGGAGACGTACAGCCCGAGCATCTCCCGCTCGAACGCGAGCCGGGCCATCTTGTCCCACTCGCCGTCCGGCACGGCCACCGCGAACACGGTGTCCACCGGGTCGTCCTCGGCACCATCGGAGCCGAAGAGGTCGAACTGCCCGGTCGCCTCGACCCGCTTCGCGGCCAGGAAGCTGTCCACGGCCTGGTCGAAGACCGTCATCAGGCCGCGCCGGGTGTGCCCGAGCGAGTCGAACGCGCCCGCCTTGATCAGCGACTCCACGACCTTCTTGTTGCAGGCGACCGGCTCGACCTTCTTGAGGAAGTCGGAGAAGTCGGCGAACGCGCCCTTGGCCTTGCGGGTGGCCACGATCGAGGCCACCACGTTTTCGCCCACGTTGCGCACCGCGGTCAGCCCGAACCGGATGTCCACGCCGACGGTGGTGAAGTTGGCCTCGGAGGAGTTGACGTCCGGCGGCAGCACCTTGATGCCGCGGCGGCGGCAGTCGTTGAGGTAGACCGCGCTCTTGTCCTTGTCGTCCTTGACCGACGTGAGCAGCGCGGCCATGTACTCGGCCGGGTAGTTGGCCTTGAGGTACGCCGTCCAGTACGCCACCAGGCCGTAGCCCGCGGTGTGGGCCCGGTTGAACGCGTAGTCGGAGAACGGGACCAGGATGTCCCACAGCGTCTTGATCGCGCCGACGGAGTAGCCCTGCTCCTTCATCCCTTCGGAGAAGGGGACGTACTCCTTGTCGAGGATCTCCTTCTTCTTCTTGCCCATGGCCCGGCGCAGCAGGTCGGCCTTGCCGAGCGAGTAGCCGGCGACCTTCTGCGCGATCGCCATGACCTGCTCCTGGTAGACGATCAGCCCGAAGGTCTCGTCCAGGATGTCGGCCAGCGGCTCGGCCAGCTCCGGGTGGATCGGCACCACCGGCTTGCGGCCGTTCTTCCGGTCCGCGTACTCGTTGTGCGCGTTGGCGCCCATCGGACCGGGCCGGTAGAGCGCGAGCACGGCGGAGATGTCGTCGAAGCCGGTCGGCCGCATCGAGCGCAGCAGCGCCCGCATCGGCCCGCCGTCGAGCTGGAAGACCCCGAGCGTGTCGCCGCGGGCCAGCAGCTCGTACGCCGCCCCGTCGTCCAGCGGGAGGTCCTCCAGGACCACGTCCTCGCCGCGGTTGCCCTTGATGTTGAGCAGGCAGTCGTCGAGCACGGTGAGGTTGCGCAGCCCGAGGAAGTCCATCTTCAGCAGGCCGAGCGACTCGCAGGCACCCATGTCGAACTGGGTGATGATCGCGCCGTCCTGCTCCCGGCGCTGGATCGGGATGACGTCGAGCAGCGGCTCGCGGGACAGGATCACCCCGGCCGCGTGCACCCCCCACTGCCGCTTGAGGCCCTCCAGCCCGCGGGCGGTGTCGACCACCCGCTTGGCCTCCGGGTCGGCCTCGTACAGCGCGCGGAACTCGGCGGCCTCCTTGTAGCGCGGGTGGGCATCGTCGAACATCCCGTACAGCGGGACGTCCTTGCCCATCACCGGCGGCGGCATCGCCTTGGTGATCCGGTCCCCGGTGGAGAACGGGTAGCCCAGCACCCGGGCCGAGTCCTTGATCGCCTGCTTGGCCTTGATCGTGCCGTACGTGATGATCTGCGCGACCCGCTCCTCGCCGTACTTCTCCGTCGCGTAGCGGATCATGTCGCCGCGCCGGCGCTCGTCGAAGTCCAGGTCGATGTCCGGCATCGACACCCGCTCCGGGTTGAGGAAGCGCTCGAACAGCAGCCGGTGCTCGACCGGGTCCAGCTCGGTGATGCCCAACGCGTACGCCACCAGGGCGCCGGCGGCCGACCCGCGGCCCGGGCCGACCCGGATGCCGGACTCCCGGGCGTGCCGGCACAGGTCGGCGACGACCAGGAAGTAGCCCGGGAAGCCCATCTGGCCGATGACGCCGAGCTCGTACTCCGCCTGCTTGCGGTGGGTGTCCGGCACCCCGCCGGGGAACCGCCGGGCCAGCCCGCGCGCCACCTCGGCGACCAGCCAGCTCTCCTCGGTCTCCCCCGCCGGCACCGGGAAGCGCGGCATCAGGTCGCCGTAGGCGAAGGTGTCGCCGTAGCCGGACACCTGCTCGGCGACCAGCAGCGTGTTGTCGCACGCCTCCGGCAGGTCCCGCCAGACCCGGCGCATCAGCTCCGGGGACTTGAGGAAGTAGTCCGACCCGTCGAACTTGAACCGCTTGGGGTCGGCCATCGTCTTCCCCGACTGCACGCACAGCAGCACGCCGTGCGCGTCGGAGTCCTTCTCGTAGGTGTAGTGCAGGTCGTTGGTGGCCAGCGGCGGCAGCGTGAGGTCGTCGCGCAGCCGGAGCAGGCCGTCGCGCAGCTTGGTCTCCACCTCGATGCCGTGGTCCATCAGCTCGAGGTAGAACCGGTCGGGCCCGAAGATGTCCCGCAGCTCCGCGGCCGAGGCCCGGGCCTTCGCGTAGTCGCCGATCCGCAGCCAGGTCGGCGCCTCGCCGCCCGGGCAGCCGGTCGTGCCGATCAGGCCCGCGGCGTGCCGGGAGAGGATCTCCCGGTCGATCCGGGGCTTGTAGAAGAAGCCCTCCATCGAGGCCAGGCTGGCCAGCTTGAACAGGTTGTGCAGGCCGGTCTCGTCGGTGGCCAGCAGGGTCATGTGCGTGTAGGCCCCGCCGCCGGAGACGTCGGCCTCGCCGCCCTCGGCCCAGCGCACCCGGGTGCGGTCGAAGCGGGAGGTGCCGGGGGTGACGTAGGCCTCCATGCCGATGATCGGCTTGACCCCGGCCGCCTTGGCCTGGGTGGCGAAGTCGTAGGCCCCGAAGACGTTGCCGTGGTCGGTCATGGCCAGCGCCGGCATGCCCATCCGGGCGGTCTCCGCGAACAGGTCCTTCAGCCGGGCCGCGCCGTCCAGCATCGAATACTCGGTGTGGACGTGCAGGTGGACGAAGGAGTCGCGCTCGGCCGGGGACACGGCAGGAGTTTAGGTCGCCGCACCGACAGAATCGGGGTCCGCCGGAGAGGTCCCAGCAGACCGGGCGTGTCGGTTCCGTACCGGCTCGGACTGGTGGCCGGCCTCAGCCGGGTAGCCGGCCGTGCAGCACCAGCGCCCAGCACAGGCAGCCGAAGGCGGCGGTGTTGAGCACGGTGCGGACCACGTTCCAGCGCACCCAGGCCGCCTCGAACGCGGCCCGGGCCGCGGCCGGGTCGCCGGTGGCCGCGTTCAGCCGGTTGTTCAGCGGCACGTTGACCGCGAAGGTGACGGCCAGCACCGCGGCGTAGAGGACCAGCCCGGCGACGATCCAGCCCACCCCGGCCTCGCCCCGGTGCAGCAGCACGGCGAGCGCGGTGAGCACCAGCGCGCCGCCGAAGCACAGCCCGAAGACGGGGTTGAGGATCGCCACGTTGATCCGCTGCATCGACTGCACGAACGTGGCGTCGTCGGTCCGGCCCAGCCCGGGCATGACCGCGTACGAGAAGGCGGCGAACAGGCCCGCCATCAGCCCGGTGGTGATCGTCCCGGCGACCAGGGTCGCTCCGCTCCAGCTCATGGCACCCAGTCAACGACCCGGTTGCGAGACGCACCATGGTCGAGCAGGCTCCGGTGCATACGCGAGCGTCTACGCTGGTGGCGTGGACGCGCTGGCCGGGCTGCTGGACGGCCCGCGGGCGCAGGGCGCCTTCCTGCTCAAGGCCGTGCTCGGGCCGCCGTGGGCGCTGCGGGTCGCGGACGAGGCGCCGCTGGCGATCTTCACCGTGCTGGCCGGCGGGGCCTGGCTGCGGCACCCGGCCCGGCCGGGGCCGGAGCCGCTGGCTGCCGGGGACACCGTCGTGGTCCGCGGGCCGGAGCCGTACGAGGTGGCCGACTCCCCGGACCGGGCGCCGACGCTGTTCATCGGGCCGGGCGGGGACTGCCGGGACGCCTCCGGCGCGCACCTGGCCGAGGCGATGTCGCTGGGCGTGCGCACCTGGGGCAACGACCCGGACGGGTCGACCACGCTGCTGACCGGGGCGTACGGGCTGGCCGGCGAGGTCGGCGCCCGGCTGCTGCGGGCGCTGCCGCCGGTGCTGGTGCTGGGCCGGGCGGACTGGGACTCGCCGCTGGTCGGCCTGCTCGCCGCCGAGCTGGGCCGGGACGAGCCCGGCCAGGAGGCGGTCCTGGACCGGCTGCTGGACCTGCTGCTCATCGCCGCGCTGCGGTCCTGGTTCGCCCGGCCCGGGGCGGTCGCGCCGGGATGGTTCCGGGCGCACGGCGACCCCGTGGTCGGGCGCGCGCTGCAACTGCTGCACCACAACCCGGCGCACCCGTGGACGGTCGCCGCGCTGGCCGCGGCGACCGGGGTGTCCCGGGCCGCGCTGGCCCGCCGGTTCACCGAGCTGGTCGGCGAGCCGCCGATGGCGTTCCTCACCGGGTGGCGGCTGGCGCTGGCCGCGGACCTGCTGCGCGACCCGGACACCACGGTGGAGGCGGTCGCCCGGCAGGTCGGCTACGGCAGCCCGTTCGCCCTCAGCACCGCCTTCAAGCGCGTCCGCGGCGTCAGCCCGCGGCAGCACCGGGCCGCCGCGGCGGGCTGACCGCCCGGGGGGCGCGGTGCCGGGGGCGGCGGCGGTCCACCGCGAGGACGAGCACCCGCAGGTCCACCAGCACGTGGTAGAGCACCGGCAGCAGCAGGCTGCCCGAGCCGAGGAAGAGCACGGCCAGGCTGCCGCCGAGCACGAAGGAGGTCAGCATCCCGGCCACCCCCTGGTACGTGTGCGCGACCGCGAAGGCGAGCGCGCTGACCAGGACCAGCCGCCACGGGGTCAGCCCGGGCGCCAGCGCGACCGCGATCGCGAGCAGCACGCCGCGGTAGAGCACCTCCTCGCACACCCCGGCGGTGACCGCCAGCCCGGCGAACGCCCGCCGCTCGGCCGCGGTCCGCGGCATCAGCGCGCTCACCTCGACCGGGGCCACCACCTGCACGCCCTGGTCCACCCGGCGGCGCAGCCCGGCCAGCAGCCCGACGCTGAGCAGCAGGCCGACCGCGCCGACCACGGTGTACGCCGACGCCCGCGGCCAGCGCACCCCGATGTCGCCGAGGTCCAGCCCGGGCGCGCCGGCGACCAGGGCCAGCGCGACCGCGACCAGCGCCCACTCGAGCGCCGCGGTGCGCCAGTAGCGGCGCAGCCGGGCCCCCGGGTCGGTCGCCGCCCGGAACCGGTGGTGGCTCCAGGCGCCCACCACCGGCTGCACCAGCACCAGGTAGCCGACCAGCAGGACGGCCAGCACCCGCGCCGGGCCGGCCAGCGTGGCGCCCTCCGCGACCGCCGTCACCGCTCCCCCCGGCCGGACACCGTCGCCGGGCCTCAGTCCGCCACGAGCGCCAGCGCGTGCGCCAGGTCGGCCGGGTACGGGCTGGCGAACTCGACCCACTCCCCGCTCGCCGGGTGCGCGAAGCCGAGCCGGGCCGCGTGCAGCCACTGCCGGGTGAGCCCGAGCCGGGCGGCCAGCGTGGGGTCGGCGCCGTAGGTGAGGTCGCCGACCAGCGGGTGCCGGACCGCGGCCAGGTGCACCCGGATCTGGTGGGTGCGCCCGGTCTCCAGCTTGACGTCGAGCAGGCTGGCGGCCCGGAACGCCTCCACCGTGTCGTAGTGGGTCACGCTCGGCCGGCCGCCGGCCACCACCGCGAACTTCCAGTCCTGGCTGGGATGCCGGTCGATCGGCGCGTCGATGGTGCCGCGGGACGGGTCGGGGTGGCCCTGCACCAGCGCCGCGTACCGCTTGTCCACGGTGCGGGCGCGGAAGGCGTCCTTGAGCACGGTGTACGCCCGCTCGGACTTGGCCAGCACCATCAGCCCGGTGGTGCCGACGTCGAGCCGGTGCACCACCCCCTGCCGCTCGGCCGCGCCGCTGGTGGACAGCCGGTGGCCCATCGCGGCGACGCCCTGCACCACGGTCGGGCCGTCCCAGCCGGGGCTGGGGTGGGCGGCCACGCCGACCGGCTTGTCCACCACCACGATGTCGTCGTCCGCGTACACGACCGTGAGGCCGTCGACCGGGGCCGGCGCGGCCGACGGCGGGGCCGGCGGGGCCGGCATGGCCACCTCCAGCCAGGCGCCGGCGGCGACCCGGTCCGAGCGGCCGGCGGCGGCGCCGTCCACGGTGACGTCGCCGGCGTCCACCAGGGACGCGGCGGTGGTCCGGGAGAAGCCGAACAGCCGCGCCAGCGCGGCGTCCAGGCGCAGGCCGTCCAGGCCGTCCGGGACCGGGAGGGTGCGGCGCTCGGTCACGGTCCCCCGCCCGGGCGGTGCGCACCCGGGGAGCGGGGGCCGGGACCCGGCAGCGGTCCGGCGGAGGGCACGTACGGCTCCCCCGCCCCGGTCCCCCCGGGCCGGACGGCCGGGCCGCCGGTCCACGGGCCGGCGGAGTCCGCCGGGCCGGGGGCCCGGGGGGCGGCGGACCGGACGCCTGGGCCGCCGGTCCACGGGCCGGCGGAGTCCGCCGGGCCCGGGGCCCGGGGGGCGGCGGACCGGACGGCCGGGTCCGGGCCCGGGCCGGGGCGCGCCGGGCCGGGGCCCGGTGGCGGCGGACCGCCGGGGCCGCCGGGCGGCCCGCCCCACGGGCCGGCGCCGGGCGGCGCGTTGCCGGGGGGCGGGGGGCCGGGGGCGGGCGGGGTGGGCTCGGAGGTGGACCGGGTCCCGTCCATCTCGTAGCCGAGCAGGGCCAGCACCACGGCCAGGATCCCGCCGCAGACGATCCCGGAGTCGGCCAGGTTGAAGATCGGGAACAGCATCCTGCCGTCCGGCGTGCGCAGGCTGATCCAGTCGACCACGTGCCCGCGCAGCGGGCCGGGCGACCGGAACAGCCGGTCCACCAGGTTGCCGGCCGCCCCGCCGAGGACCAGCCCGAGGCTGACCGCCCAGGCGGCGGACCGCAGCCGGGTCGCGGTCCGGATGATCACCACCACCACGATCGCCGCGACCGCGGTGAACAGCACCGTCGCGCCCTCGGCGAAGGAGAACGCGGCCCCCGGGTTGCGCGCGTGGGTGAGCCAGAGGACGTGGCCGGGCAGCTTGACCGGCGACCGGCCCTGCAGCTCGGCCACCACCAGGATCTTGCTGATCAGGTCCGCGAGCAGCAGCCCGCCGGCGGTGACCGCGAGGACGGCGGTGCGGCGCGGCCGGATCGGCTCCCCCGCGCTCCCGCCGGGCTGGCCGGGGCCGGGACGGTGGGGGGCTCTCACCCCGCCATCGTCCCAGGCCCCGCCGCGGCCGTCAGCGGCGCTCCTCCCGCTGCTTGCAGCGCACGCACAGCGTCGCGCTCGGGAAGGCCTGCAGCCGGGCCTTGGGGATCGGCTGCGCGCAGCTCTCGCACCGTCCGTACGTCCCCGCGTCCAGCCGCTCCATCGCCCGCTCCATCTGCCGGAGCAGGTCGCGGCGGTTGTTGGCGATGGAGAGCTCCTGCTCCCGCTCGAACGTCTTGGACCCGGCGTCGGCCTGGTCGTCCCCGGCCCCGTCGCCGCCGCTCTGCTGCAGCCGGGTGATCTCGGCGATCGCGCGGTCGTAGTCCGCGCGCCGCTCGGTGATCTCCCGGCCCAGGTCGGTGCGGACCTCGGCGAGCTCCTCCACCGTCCAGTCGCCCGGCGGCAGCGGCGGCCGGTCGGGGGCGGTGTGCGCCGGGGCGCGGCCGCGGCTGCTGGTGCTGGTGCGGGTGGTGCTGGTCCGGGTGGACCGGCCGGTGGCGGCCTTGGCCCCGGCGCCGGTGCCGCGGGCGGCCCGCGGGGCGGGCGAGGTGGCGGTGCCGTCCGGCTGGGTGCCCGCGCGGGGGGCACTGCTCCTGCGCCGGCTGGGGGCCGGGGTCGAGGGGGCTGTCGCTGCTGGGGGAATCACCGCGGCGGCGCTCTGGTCGAGCGCCACCTTCGCGGTCGTTGCGTTCTTCGCCACGGTCGTCCGCACCGCCTTCACCGTCGTACTGGTCCGGCCCGGACCTGTCAGCCGCGGGCCTCGGTCATGGAGTCCTCCCGGTTCTCGTACAGGCACTCGTGATCATCAAGATCACGAGTGGTGGGGGCAAAGGATACGGATCGAGAGACTCCCCGACAACGGCTATCAACGGAGAGTGGTGATCATGCCGTTGTACGCGCCAGTTCGATCCGTTTTCACCCGGAACAGCGCCACCGAACGCTACGTGTACGAACTGCTACTGCTAGTCCCGACGGCGTCCGCTCTCCCCCAGCCAGCCGGCCAGCCGGCCCGCCCGACCGACCGCGCGCAGCCGGCGCTCGGCCTCGGCCCGGGCCGGGCTGGTGGTGACCACCAGCAGCTGGTCGCCGCGGCGCAGCCGGGTGTCCGGCCCGGGCACCGAGCCCTCGCCGTCGCGGACCAGCAGCGACACCGCCGCGCCGTCCGGCAGCCGCAGCTCCCGCACCAGCACGCCGTGCAGCCGGGACCGGTCCGGGATGCGGACCTGCAGCAGGTCCGCGTCCAGGTCCTCCAGCGGGGCGGAGTCCACCTCGACGTCGCGCGGCTCGGAGTCCGAGGCCAGCCCGAGCAGCCGGGCCAGCGGGGCCAGCGTGGTCCCCTGCACCACGGTGAAGACGACCACCAGCACGAAGACGAGGTCGAAGAAGCCGCGCGCCTCCGGCACCCCGGCGGTCAGCGGGATCGTGCACAGCACGATCGGCACCGCGCCGCGCAGCCCGGCCCAGCTGACGAACACCTGCTCCGCCCACCGCACCCGGAACCACACGCACGACGCCAGCACCGACAGCGGCCGGGCCAGCAGCAGCAGCGCGGCCCCGATGCCGAGCGCGGGCAGCAGCGCCTCGCCCAGCCGGGACGGGCTGACCAGCAGGCCGAGCAGCACGAACAGGCCGATCTGGGCCAGCCAGGCCAGCCCCTCGGCGAAGGCGACGGTGGCGCGCCGGTGCGGCAGCGCGACGTTGCCGAGCACCAGCCCGGCCAGGTACGCGGCCAGGAAGCCGGAGGCGTGCAGCACCGCGGCCAGCGCGTACGCGCCGATGGCGACGGCGAGCACGGACAGCGGGTAGAGCCCGGCCGCCGGCAGCGCGCCCTGGCGCAGCATCCAGCCCGCGCCGAACGCGACCGCCAGCCCGATCAGCGTCCCGACCGCCAGCTCGTACGAGACCAGCGCGACGATCTCGATCGGCGAGCCGACCGCATCGCTGGACAGCAGGGTGACCAGGATCACCACCGGCGCGTCGTTGATGCCGGACTCCATCTCCAGCGTCGCGGTCAGCCGGGGCGGCAGCCCGAGCAGCCGCAGCGTGGAGAAGACCGCGGCCGCGTCGGTGGAGGACACGATGGCGCCGAGCAGCAGGCCGGTGCGCCAGTCGGTGTCCAGCAGGACCCGGGCGGCCAGCGCGGTCACGCCGATGCTGACCGCGACGCCGAGGGTGGACAGCACGACGGCCAGCGGCACCGCCGGCCGGACCGCGTGCCACCGGGTGGTCAGCCCGCCCTCGGCCAGGATGACCACCAGCGCGGTCAGGCCGAGGGTCTGGGACAGCGCGGCGTCGTCGAAGCGCAGGCCGAAGCCGGCCTCCCCGATGGCCACCCCGATGCCGAGGTAGAGCAGCAGGCTGGGCAGCCCGAGCCGGGTGGACACCCGGACCGCGAGCACCGCGACGAGCAGCACGGCGGCGCCGGCCAGCGCGACCACCTCGAGCGGCACGCCGGAGATCTCCGCTCCGTCGGCCGCCAGCACCTGCTCCGTCACCGGGGCATGATCCCAGGGAAACGCGGTACGAGCCGATCGGCGCCGAGCGCTACCCTGGTGTCAGACAGGCGTCGATGGGGACGAGTAGCGCCGGACGCAGCCAGCAGCGACCCGGGGGCGGTGGGAGCCCGGGGGCCTGGCCGGCGCGAAGATCACCCCGGAGCCCCGGCAGAAACGCACCCCGGTGCGGAGTAGACCCGGCGAGCAGGGCCAGAGTGGAGTGTCCGCTTCGGACGCTCAAGGAGGGTGGTACCGCGGGTCCCCCGGGGCTCGTCCCTCCATCGTCGTCGTCACGATGGAGGGAAGGACCGAGCAGTGAGCCTCAGACCGCTTCCGGCGCACGTGGACCTGCCCGCGCTGGAGCGCGAGGTCATCGAGCGGTGGAAGGACCGCAAGGTCTTCGCCCGCAGCGTCGAGCAGACCCGGTCCGGGCCGCCCTGGGTGTTCTACGAGGGCCCGCCGACCGCGAACGGCAAGCCCGGCGTGCACCACGTCGAGGCCCGCGTGTTCAAGGACGTCTTCCCGCGCTTCCGGACCATGAAGGGCTACCACGTCCCCCGCAAGGCCGGCTGGGACTGCCACGGCCTGCCGGTGGAGATCGCGGTGGAGAGGGAGCTCGGCTTCTCCGGCAAGCCGGACATCGAGCGGTACGGGATCGCCGAGTTCAACGCGCGGTGCCGCGAGTCGGTGCGCCGGCACGTGGGCGAGTTCCAGGCGATGTCCGACCGGATGGGCTTCTGGCTCGACAACGACGACGCGTACTGGACGATGGACACGTCCTACGTCGAGTCGGTCTGGTGGTCGCTCAAGCAGGTCTTCGACAAGGGGCTGCTGGTCGAGGACCACCGGGTGACGCCTTACTGTCCACGCTGCGGCACCGGGCTGTCCGACCACGAGGTGGCGCAGGGCTACGAGACCGTCGTCGACCCGTCGGTGTACGTGCGCTTCCCGGTCACCTCCGGCCCGGGCGCCGCGCACGGCGCGGACCTGCTGGTGTGGACGACCACGCCGTGGACGCTGGTGTCCAACACCGCGGTCGCGGTCCGCCCGGACGTGACCTACGCGGTCGCCCGCAGTCCACAGGGGACGTTCGTGCTGGCCGAGGCCCTGCTGGGCAAGGTCCTCGGCGACGACCGGGTCGAGGTGCTGGAGACCTTCCCGGGCGCCAAGCTGGAGCACACGGGGTACCGGCGGCCGTTCGAGCTGGTCGACATCCCCGGCGCCCACTACGTGATCCTGGCCGACTACGTGACCACCGAGGACGGCACCGGGCTGGTGCACCTGGCCCCCGCGTTCGGCGCGGAGGACCTGGCCGCCAGCCGCGGCTACGGGCTGCCGGTGGTCAACCCGATCGAGCCGGACGGCCACTTCCGGGCCGACGTGCCGCTGGTCGGCGGGGCCTTCTTCAAGGACGCCGACGCCGCGCTGGTGGCCGACCTGCGCGAGCGCGGGCTGCTGCTGCGCCAGGAGCCGTACGAGCACGCCTATCCCTTCTGCTGGCGCTGCCACACCGCGCTGCTCTACTACGCGCTGCCGTCCTGGTATGTCCGCACCACCGCGGTCAAGGACCAGCTGCTGGCCGAGAACGAGCGCACCACCTGGCACCCGGAGACGGTCAAGCACGGCCGGTACGGCGACTGGCTGGACAACAACGTGGACTGGGCGCTGTCCCGGGACCGCTACTGGGGCACCCCGCTGCCGATCTGGCGGTGCCCGGACGGGCACGACACCTGCGTCGGCTCGGTGTCCGAGCTGGCCGGGCTCGCCGGGCGCGACCTGTCCGCACTGGACCCGCACCGGCCGTACGTGGACGAGGTCACGCTGCCCTGCCCGCGGTGCGGGACGGAGGCGAGCCGGGTGCCGCAGGTGATCGACGCCTGGTACGACTCCGGGTCCATGCCGTTCGCCCAGTGGGGCGCGCCGCACCGGAACAACGCCGAGTTCGAGGCGTCCTACCCGGCGCAGTACATCTGCGAGGCGATCGACCAGACCCGCGGCTGGTTCTACTCGCTGATGGCGGTCGGCACCGTCGTCTTCGGACGGTCGTCGTACGAGACCGTGCTGGTCCTCGGGCACATCCTGGCCGACGACGGCCGGAAGATGAGCAAGCACCTGGGCAACATCCTGGAGCCGATCCCGCTGATGGACCGGCACGGGGCGGACGCGCTGCGCTGGTTCATGCTCTGCTCCGGCTCGCCGTGGTCGGCCCGCCGGATCGGGCACGGGGCGCTGGAGGAGGTCGTCCGCAAGGTCCTGCTGACGTACTGGAACACGGCCTCCTTCCTCACCCTGTACGCGTCGGCCGCGGACTGGACCCCCGGCGACCCGGCGCCGGCGGTGGCCGACCGGCCGCTGCTGGACCGGTGGGCGCTGTCCGAGCTGCACCGCACCGTGCTCGAGGTCGACGCGGCCATGGAGGCGTTCGACACCGTGCGGGCCGGGCGGCGGCTCACCGGCTTCGTCGACGACCTGTCCAACTGGTACGTGCGGCGGTCCCGGCGCCGGTTCTGGGACGGCGACCCGGCCGCGCTGGCCACCCTGCACGAGTGCCTGGAGGTGCTGACCCGGCTGCTGGCGCCGTTCATGCCGTTCGTCACCGAGGCGGTGCACGAGGCGCTGGTCAGCTCGGTCTGGCCGGAGCTGCCGGACTCGGTGCACCTGCGCGACTGGCCCGTGGTCCGGGACGGGGGTCTGGTCGATCCGGAGCTGGCCGGGC
This sequence comes from uncultured Actinomycetota bacterium, assembly GCA_963849885.1. GTDB lineage: Bacteria > Actinomycetota > Actinomycetes > Mycobacteriales > CADCTP01 > CADCTP01. The sequence goes on from CAWKIV010000018.1 coordinate 62,847, forward strand.
AGGTGGCGCTGGTCCGCCGGCTGGTCGAGCTGGGCCGGTCGGCGCGGACCGCGTCGAAGGTGCGCACCCGGCAGCCGCTGGGCCGCGCGCTGGTCGGCGCGGCCGGCTGGGCCGGGCTGCCGGAGGAGCTGCGGGCGCAGCTGGCCGACGAGCTCAACGTGCAGTCCGTGGGCGCGCTCGCCGACGCCGGCGACGAGCTGGTGGACGTGACGGTGAAGCCCAACTTCCGGTCCCTGGGCCGGCGCTTCGGGGCCGGGACGAAGGCGGTGGCGGCGGCGGTCGGGGCGGCCGACCCGGCCGCGCTGGCCGCCGCGGTCCGCGGCGGCGGGACGGCGACGGTCACCGTCGACGGCGCCCCGGTGGCGCTGGCCGCCGACGACCTGGTGGTGACCGAGACGCCGCGGTCCGGCTGGGCGGTGGCCGCGGACGCCGGGGAGACGGTCGCGCTGGACCTGACCGTGACCCCGGAGCTGCGCCGGGCCGGGCTGGCCCGGGAGGTGGTCCGGCTGGTCCAGGACGCCCGGAAGGCCAGCGGGCTGGAGGTGACCGACCGGATCGCGCTGACCTGGTCGGCGACCTCCGCCGAGGTCGCCGAGGCGCTGCGGGAGCACGGGGCCGCGGTCGCCGGCGAGGTGCTGGCGACGTCGTTCGCCGAGGGTGCGGTGGGCGCGGACGGCCGGGCCGACGAGGAGCTCGGGCTGACGTTCGCGCTGCGGAAGGACTAGGCCGTCCGGGTCAGTCGGGGTGGGGCCGGACGGCGTTCCGGTCCCGTGCCGACTCCTGGTCGCCGGCGGTCCGCGGGAAGTCGGACGGAGCAATCTGCTCGGCTCGCCAAAATTGCGCCGTCCGGGCGGGAGTGGTGTCCGCCGGCGCTGGGCCGGACGGCCTAGTCGGCGGCCTGGTCGGCCTGGTCGGTGGCCTGGTCGCGCGGCCGGGCGGCGGCGGTCGCGGGCCCGGTCGAGCAGGGCGCGGTCCGGCCGGCAGGTCCCGCACGGGGTGAAGCCGGCCCGGCGGGCGGCCGAGACCGCGATCGGCACCGGGTCGGCGCCGGCCAGCGTGGGGCAGCCGTCGAGGTGGTAGCGGGGGCGCCCGTCGACCACCTGGACGTCGTCGGCGAGCTGGGCGACGCGGAGCGCGTCGCGGATCGGGACGTCCTCGGGTGGGGGTTCGCCGTCGTCCGCGAACGGTTCGCCCAGCGGGCGGTCGGTCGCCGCACCCAGCGCCGCCGCGAACTCCTCGACCGCGCCCGAACCGCCCGTCCCCTGGTCGCCCCAGGCGGGCTGCGGGCCGGCCGCGCCAGCCGGGTCGCCCCAGGCGGGCGGCGGGCCGCCTGCGCCGGCCTGGTCGCCCCAGGCGGGCGGGGGGCCGCCTGCGCCGGCCTGGTCGCCCCAGGCGGGCGGGGGGCCGCCTGCGCCGGCCTGGTCGCCCCAGGCGGGCGGGCGACCGGCTGCGGCGCGCTGGTCGTCCCATGCGGGTGGCCCGGGTGGGGCGTCGGGGGCCGGGTCGCCGGGCCGGTGTGCGGGGTCCGGGCGGTCGCCCGCGGCGGGGGCCCGGTCGGGCGGGGGCTGGTCGGCGGTGGGCCAGGAGCCCGCGGCGGCGGGCGGGGACCCGGGCGGCGGGACGACGGGTCCGGTCCAGCCCGAGCGCGACGGCTCCACGCCGGCGCGGGGGTCGACCGGCCACGGCCAGCTCCCGGCCTGCGGGTCCGGGGCCCGGGCCGGCGGCGCCGGAGCGGGCGACGCACCCGAGCGCGGGAGACGCGGACGCCGGAGGCGCCGCGGACGGGACCATCGGCGACGGCCCGGTCGCCGGCTCGGACGGCGGGGACGACGGAGCCGGGGACTCCGCCACCCGCCGGCGCAACCGGACCACCGAGCTGGTGACCAGCGCGACCGCGAGGACCCCGGCCAGCAGGGACCCCCAGACGAGCTGCTCGCTCGCCGTCGCGATCCCCCAGCCGAGGGCCACCGCCGAGGCGACGACCAGCACCAGGCTGAACAGGATCACGGCGACCGGTCCCCGGGCGGCGGCCCGGGGTCCGGGAACATCCTCATCGGAACGGGACGGGCCTCAGTTGTCGCCGCGGCCGTCGCCGTCGCCCCGCCCACCGTAGCCACCGGCGTAGCCCGCCCCCGCGGCCACCGCGGCCGGCTCGGCCGAACCGCGGCCGTCCAGGTCGCGCAGCTGGGACTCCAGGTAGGACTTCAGCCGCGTCCGGTATTCCCGCTCGAAGGTGCGCAGCTCCTCGATGCGCTTCTCCAGCGTGCCCTTGCGCTGCTCCAGCCCACCGATGATCTCGTTGTGCTTGCGCTCCGCGTCCTGGACCAGCGAGGTCGCCTTCCCCCGCGCCTCGCGCTCCACCGACGCGGCCTGCGTGCGGGCGTCGCCCACCATCGTGTCGGCCTTGCTGCGGGCCTCGCCGATCATCCGGTCCGCGGTGGACCGGGCGTCGCCGATCATCCGGTCGGCCTCGGTCTTGGCGTCGGAAACGTACTTCTCGGCCGTCTCCTGGGCCATCGCCAGCACCTTGACGACCTGGCTGTTCTCGTCGATGCGCGGGGCCTGCTGCGGCGGGGCGACCATCATCGGCTCGGGCGCCGGCGGCGGCGGGGGCGGCGGCTGCCGCAGCTGGCCGGGGCCGGGTCCGCCGGAGCGGGCCATGTCGTCGACCTGCTGCTTGAGGTCGTTGTTCTCCTCGATGAGCCGGGCCAGCTCGGCCTCGATCAAGTCGAGGAAAGCGTCCACCTCGTCTTCGTCGTAACCGCGCTTCCCTATCGGCGGTTTCTTGAACGCGACGTTGTGCACGTCGGCTGGGGTCAGGGGCATCGGATCACCTCGGGTCGACGGGACACAGGTCAGACTACGGCCTCGGTCAGAGGCTACTGGTCCGGGCTGCCTGACCGACGAAAGTCATCAGCAGGTAGACCCCGAACAGCAGGACCATGAAACCCAGGTCGATGCTGAAGTTTCCCAGACGCAACGGCGGGATCACGCGCCGGAGCGCCTTGAGGGGCGGATCGGTGACTGAGTAGACGACCTCCAGCCCAACCGCCGCTACGCCGGATGGCCGCCACGACCGCGCGAACATCATCACGTAGTCGAAGACCAACCTGGCGATGAGCAGGATGAAGAAGACGAGGAGGACGAAGTACGCCAGCTCCAGGACTACGCTCACCGATCTCCTGTGTCAGCTCTGGTTGAAGAACCCGCCCTCGGCGATGCGGGCCTTGTCCTCAGCGGTGACGTGGACGTTCTGCGGGGAGAGCAGGAACACCTTGTTCGTCACCCGCTCGATGCTACCGCGCAGACCGAAGGACAACCCTGCGGCGAAGTCGACCAGGCGCTTGGCGTCCGCGTCGTCCATCTCCGTGAGGTTCATGATCACCGGCACGCCCTCGCGGAAGTGCTCGCCGATCGTCCTGGCCTCGTTGTACGTCCTCGGGTGCAGGGTCGTGATCCGGTAGCTGGTCGGCTCCTCCGGGGCATCCCGGTAGACCGGCTCCCGGTAGCCGTCGTGGTGCGGGACCACCGAGCGGGACTCGGCGGCCTCCTCCCAGCCGCTCCGGCCGGCGGCGACCCGCCGGACCGGCACGACCTCGGCCTCGGCATACTCGTCGTACTCCTCGTAGTCGCCGAGCTCGCGCCGGTCGTCGTCCTCGACGAGACCGAGGTAGACCCCCATCTTGCGCATGGCGCCCGCCATCGGGACCCTCCTCCTCGCCGTGACACGGTCGGTGCGCGGGACCTCAGGACCCGGGCGCGGCCGACATTACCCCCGAGGGGGCGGCCGGCCGCCGAGCAACGCCGTACCGATCCGAAGGTGTGTCGCGCCGTGCCGGACCGCGGCCTCCAGGTCGTCGCTCATCCCGGCGGACAGGACGGTCGCGCCCGGGTACGCGGCGCGCAGCCGGTCGGCCACCGCGGCCAGCTCGGCGAAGGCCGGGTCCGGGTCGGCGCCGAGCGGGGCGATCGCCATCACCCCCCGGACGTGCAGCCGGTCGCTGGCCGCGACCGCGTCGGCCAGGGCGGGCAGGTCGCCGGCCGGCGCGCCGCCGCGGTCGGGGTCGCCGTCCAGGCTCACCTGCAGGAGCACGTCGAGCTCGCGGTCGGCCCGCTCCGCGCCGCGGGCCAGCGCGGTCGCCAGCTCGGGGCGGTCCACCGTGTGCACCACCGCGGCGTACGAGGCGACCGAGGCCGCCTTGTTGCGCTGCAGCCGGCCGATGAAGTGCCAGCGCGGGCCGGTCAGCTCGCCGGCCTTGACCCGGGCCTCCTGGTCGCGGGCCTCCCCCAGCTCGGTCACCCCGAGCCCGACCAGCCGGCGGGCGTCCTCGACCGGGAAGGTCTTGGTCACCGCGACCAGGGTCAGCTCACCCGGGTCCCGCCCGGCCGCCCGCGCCGCCGCCGCGATCCGCTCCCGCACCCGGGCCAGGTTCGCGGCGATCTGCGCCGTCCGCGGGTCCGCGTCCTCCAGCGCCGCGCCGGTCACGCCCCGATCCTGCCAGCCACCCCGACGCCCCCGCCGGCGACCCCACCCCTCCCTCCCGGCTACGCCCCTGCTTCACCCGGCGAAGCAGAGGCGCACCGTTCCTGGCTCAGTAGCTCCGGCAGCGAACCCCTCGCCGCGGCTACGCCCCTGCTTCACCCGGCGAAGCAGAGGCGCACCGTTCCTGGCTCAGTAGCTCCGGCAGCGAACCCCTCGCCGCGGCTACGCCTCTGCTTCGCGAGGCGGAGCACAGGCGTACCGAAAATGGGAGGGGTGGTCTCCCCGTCAGGGTTCGAGCCAGCTGAGGGCGGCCTGGCGGCCGGTCACCCCGTCGCGGCGGTGGGAGAAGAGCTCGGGGTCCTCGGCGGTGCAGCGGGAGTCGATCACCACCCGGGCGACGCCGAGGCCGGTGAGCTGGCGGGCCAGGCCGGCGCGCAGGTCCAGCCCGGGGGTGCCGCGGCGGGTGGTGGTGGCGCTGCCCGGCAGCGCCGCCTCGACCTCGTCCCGCATCGCCGCCGGCACCTCGTAGCAGGCGCCGCACACGGCCGGGCCGAGCAGCGCGTCCGTCGCCCCGAGGTCCGCGCCGGCGTCGGCGAGCGCGCGCACCGCGGCCGGCACCACGCCGGCGGCCGCACCGGCCCGCCCGGCGTGCACCGCCGCCACCGCGGCCGGCGAGGCGAGCAGCACCGGCACGCAGTCGGCCACCAGCACGGCCAGCGCCAGCCCGGGCGTGGTGGTGACCAGCCCGTCGGTCTCCGGCACCGGCTCCGGCCGCGGGCCGTCGACCGCGGCCACCGCCGCGCCGTGCACCTGCTGCATCCACACCAGCCGGTCCGGGCCGAGGCCGGTGGCCTTGGCCAGCCGGGCCCGGTTCGCCGCGACCGCGGCCGGGTCGTCCCCGACGTGCGCGCCGAGGTTGAACGACGCGTACGGCGGGCGGCTCACCCCGCCGGAGCGGGAGGTGACGATCCGGCGGGCTCGGGGCACCCGCGGAGGCTACCGCCGTCCGGTCCCGAACCTGGGTCGCGTCGGGACGATCCATCCCCTGCGGATCGCCGCGGGCTCCGGCCCGCGCCGCGCTACCCCTTGAGGAAGTCGGGGACGTCGAGGTCCTCGTCCAGCTCGACCGCGCGCCGGACGTGCCCGTGCCCGTTGGAGGCGGCCGGGGCCGGGGTGCGCGGCGGCGCCGAGGTCGCGGGCGGACCGTACCGGGAGGTCACGGTCGGGGTCGCCGGAGTGGTCGGGACCGTCGGCGCCGGGCGCTCCCGGGGCGGGGCGTCGGCCGGCCGGTGCTTGGGCGCGCCGCCGTCGAAGCCGGCCGCGATCACCGTCACCCGGACCTCGTCGCCCAGCGCGTCGTCGATGATCGCGCCGAAGATGATGTTGGCCTCGGGGTGGGCCGAGTCGGCCACCATCGAGGCCGCCTCGTTGATCTCGAAGATGCCGAGGTCGGAGCCGCCGGAGATGGACAGCAGCACCCCGTGCGCGCCCTCCATGGACGCCTCCAGCAGCGGCGAGGCGATCGCCAGCTCGGCGGCGGAGATCGCCCGGTTGTCGCCGCGGGCGGAGCCGATGCCCATCAGCGCGGAGCCGGCGCCGCTCATCACCGACTTGACGTCGGCGAAGTCGAGGTTGATCAGGCCGGGCGTGGTGATCAGGTCGGTGATGCCCTGCACGCCGGACAGCAGCACCTGGTCGGCGCTCTTGAACGCGTCCATCACCGACACGCCGCGGTCGCTGATCTGCAGGAGCCGGTCGTTCGGGATCACGATCAGCGTGTCGCACTCGTTGCGCAGCTGCTCGATGCCGAGCTCGGCCTGGCCGGCCCGCTTCCGGCCCTCGAAGGAGAACGGCCGGGTCACCACACCGATGGTCAGCGCGCCGAGCTTGCGGGCGATGCTGGCCACCACCGGGGCGCCGCCGGTGCCGGTGCCGCCGCCCTCGCCGGCGGTGACGAAGACCATGTCGGCCCCCTTGAGGACCTCCTCGATCTCCTCCCGGTGGTCCTCGGCGGCCTTGCGGCCGACGTCCGGCTGGGCGCCGGCGCCCAGGCCGCGGGTCAGCTCCCGGCCCACGTCGAGCTTGACGTCGGCGTCGCTCATCAGCAGGGCCTGCGCGTCGGTGTTGATCGCGATGAACTCGACGCCCTTGAGGCCGACCTCGATCATCCGGTTGACGGCGTTGACGCCACCGCCGCCGATGCCGACGACCTTGATGACCGCCAGGTAGTTGTGCGGTGGTGTCATCGACAGTGCCTTTCCCGATCGGGTCTCACCCTCAGGTCGACGGTTAACGTTATGTCAACCTCCTCGTTGCGGGCGACAGTAAGCAGCCGTATCCGGGCGGTCCAGGACCGGCGCGGCGTGTCGCGCCAATACCTGAGCTCCCCGGTCGTTGTCACGCACGGTGACGCGATCGGCGAGTTTGACCACGGAGCGGAGACGGGCGATGGGGGTCGACCGGCGGTCGGTGGACGACCAACGTCCCTGGGCAGTACGGCTAGCGGACGGTCACCACGGTCGGCGAGCTGATGTCGTAGCGGGTGCCGGGGCGGCGCAGCAGCGCGGTCAGCACCGCCGCCTTCGCCGCGGGCTGCTCGGCGCCGCCCCAGAGCACGGTCCGGCCCTTGGTCAGCGTGAGGGTGACCGACTCCGGGGTCGGCGCGTGCACCGTCGTCACCTGCTTGGCCACCTCGGCCGGCAGCGCGGTGAGCGCGGCCAGCGCGGCGACGGTGGCCGGGTCGCCCGGCGACGCGGCCGGCACCTGGAGCAGCGGCAGCGTCCGCCGGCCCACCGGGTGCCGCTGGAAGACCACGCCGGTGCCGTCGATGAACCAGCCGACCCCGCCCCGGCGGACCACCGCGACGCCGCGCCGCTCGGTCACCGCGATCCGCACCGTGCCCGGCCAGGACCGGCTGACCGCGACCCGGGCCACCCCGGGCAGCGCGCGGACCCGGTCGGCGACCGCGCCGGTGTCCACCCGGGCCAGCGGCTCCCGGTCCGGCACCGCGGCGGCCGCGCGGACCTGGTCCGCGGTGAGCACTCGCCCGACGCCGGTGACGGCGACCGTGCGGACGCCGAGCACGCCGGTGAAGCCGACCACCCAGACGGCGGCGGCGAGCAGGACGACCGTGAGGGCGGCCGCGGTCAGGATCCTCCCGCGGCGACCGCGGGGCGGCGGCGGCGCGGGCGCCGCGGCCGGCCGGGGCGCCACCCGCGTGGCCGGACTCACCGCTCGGGCCTGATCAGTGGGGGCTCCGGGCGGTGGTGGCGGGGTCGGCGGCGCCGGTCGGGTGCACCGTGCCGGCGGAGTCCGGTGCCGGCGGAGTCCGGGCCGGCGGCGGTGGTGGCGAGGGCGGCCAGGATCTCCGGGCCGAGCGCGGTCACGTCCCCGGCGCCCATGGTGACGACCAGGTCGCCGGGGCGGGCCCGGCGGGCCAGCTCGCCGGCCACCGCCGCCCGGTCCGGCTCGAAGAGCACCCGCTCGGCCGGCAGCGGCACCGCCTCCGCGACCAGCGCGCCGGTCACGCCGGGGACCGGGTCCTCGCGGGCCGCGTACACGTCCAGCACCACGACCTCGTCGGCCAGCCCGAGCGCGGCCCCGAAGTCGGCGGCGAACGCGGTGGTCCGGCTGTAGAGGTGCGGCTGGAAGGCGACCAGCACCCGGCCCGCCCCGGCCACCGTGCGGGCCGCCCGCAGCTGCGCGGCCACCTCGGTCGGGTGGTGCGCGTAGTCGTCGTAGACGGTCACCCCGGCCGCCGCCCCGCGCCGCTCGAACCGCCGCCGCACCCCGGCGTACCCGCCGATCCCGGCCACCAGCCCGGTCGCCGGCAGCCCGAGCTCCAGGCCGGTGAGCAGCGCGGCGGCCGAGTTGAGCGCCATGTGCCGGCCCGGCACCGGCACCCGCACCGGCCCGACCGGCAGCGGCGCGCCGTCCAGCACCCCGCGCCAGCTGGTGCCGTCCGCGGCCTCCACCAGCTCGGTCAGCCGGAGGTCGGCGCCGGCCCCCTCCCCGTACGTCCGCACCCGCAGCCCGGCCTCGGCCGCGGCCGCCGCGATCCGCCGCGCCCCCGGGTCGTCCACACAGGACACCAGGAAGCCGTCCGGGTCGATCCGCCGGGCGAACTGCTCGAACACCAGCGCCACCGCCTCCGCGGTGCCGTGCTGGTCGAGGTGGTCGGCCTCCACGTTCGTCACCACCGCCGCGTACGGCGACAGCAGCAGGAAGGACCCGTCGCTCTCGTCCGCCTCGGCGACGAAGAGGTCGCCGTCGCCGTCGGCGGCGTTGACGCCGGACCCGGCCGGGTCGCCGCCGATCGCGTACGCCGGGTCGGCGCCGCACGCCTGCGCCGCGGTCACCAGCATCGAGGTGGTCGAGGTCTTGCCGTGCGTGCCGGCGATCGCGATCCCCCGCCGGCCGGCCATCACGGCGGCCAGCGCGGCGGCCCGGCGCAGCACCCGCAGCCCGCGCCGGTGCGCCTCCACCACCTCCGGGTTGGCGTCCCGGATCGCCGTCGACACCACGACGGTGTCCACACCGGACCCGATGTTGTCCGCCGAGTGTCCGGTGTGGACGGTCGCGCCGAGGGCGCGCAGCGCCTCCGCGGTGGCCGAGCCGCGCGCGTCGCTGCCGCTGACCGGCACCCCGCGGGAGAGCAGGATCCGGGCGATGCCGCTCATCCCGGCCCCGCCGATGCCGACGAAGTGCACGGCGCCCAGCTCGGCGCCGGCCCGCCGGGCCGACTCGGAGGTCACGGCCGCTCCCCCGCCGCCTCCAGCACCAGCCGGGCCAGCGTGACGTCGGCGTCCCGGTGTCCCAGCCCGGCGGCCGCCTTGGCCATCGCCTCCAGCCCGGCCGGGTCGGCCAGCACCGGCACCAGCGTGCCGGCCACCCACTCCGGCGTGCAGCCGGCGTCGTCGACCAGCAGCCCGCCGCCGGCCGCGACCACCGGCTCGGCCAGCAGCCGCTGCTCGCCGTTGCCGTGCGGCAGCGGCACGTACGCGCCGGGCAGGCCGACCGCGGTCAGCTCGGCGCAGGTGTTCGCCCCGGACCGGCACAGCGCCAGGTCGGCCGCCGCGTAGGCCAGCTCCATCCGGTCCAGGTACGGCAGCAGCACGTACGGCGGGCTGCCCGGCGGCAGCGCCGGCGCCGGCACCGTGTTGCGCGGCCCGGCCGCGTGCAGCACCTGGACGCCGGCCGCGGCCAGCGCCCCGGCGGCGCCGAGGGCGGCGGTGTTGAGCGTCCGGGCGCCCTGCGAGCCGCCGGTCACCAGCAGCGTCGGCCGGTCCGGGTCCAGCCCGAACGCGGCCCGGCCCTCCAGCCGGCGGGCGGCCCGGTCCAGGGTGGCGACCTCCCGGCGCAGCGGCAGCCCGACGGTCCGGGCGCCGGCCAGCGGCACGCCGTCGGTGGCGGTGGCCACCCGGACGGCGAACCGGGCGCCCAGCCGGTTGGCCAGCCCGGGCCGCGGGTTCGCCTCGTGCACCACGATCGGCACCCCGCGGCGGCGGGCGGCGAGGTAGGCCGGCGCGGACACGTAGCCGCCGAAGCCGACCACCACGTCCGCGTCCACCCGCTCCAGCACGGCCGCGGCGGCGGCGACGGCACCGCGCAGCCGGCCGGGCAGCCGCAGCAGCGCCGTGGTCGGCTTGCGCGGCATCGGCACCCGGGGCACCAGCTCCAGCGGGTAGCCCCGGGCCGGGACCAGCGACGCCTCCAGCCCGCGGGAGGTGCCGAGCGCGGTGATCGCGGTGTCCGGGGCGAGCCGCCGCAGCGCGTCGGCGGTGGCCAGCAGCGGCGAGACGTGACCGGCGGAGCCGCCGCCGGCGAGGACGACCGAGACGGGGCGGGTCACCGGCGAGATCCTGCCGTCCGGGAGGTGGCCGGCGCCAGCCGGTCACCCGATCGACTGACCCGGGAGCGCCGGCGCCGGCTGCCGGGCACCCGCGGCGCCGGCAGCCGGAGCAGCCGGGCCACCCGGCCGCGGTCGGCCAGCTGGGCCGCGGCGGCCGGCTCGTGCCGGGCGAACGAGGCCAGCATGCCCAGCGCGAACAGGGTGACCAGCAGCGACGTGCCGCCGGCCGAGATCAGCGGCAGCGGCACCCCGGTCACCGGCAGCAGCCCGCTCACATACCCCATGTTGAGCACCGCCTGGCCGACTATCCACACGGTGACCGCGGCCGCGGCGAGCCGGGCGAACGGGTCCGCGGTCCGCCGGGCCACCCGCAGCCCGCTGTACGCCAGCGTCGCGTACAGCAGCAGCACGACCAGCCCGCCGACCAGCCCGAGCTCCTCGCCGATGACCGCGAAGATGTAGTCGGTGTGCCCCTCCGGCAGCCCGACCCACTTGGCCCGGCCCTGCCCGAGCCCGACCCCGAACCAGCCGCCGCTGGACAGCGCGGACAGCCCGAGCAGCGGCTGGAAGCCGGTGCCCAGCGGGTCCGCGGACGGGTCCAGGAAGTGCATCACCCGCGCGAACCGGTACGGCTCCACCACGGCGAGCGCGGCGACCGCGGCGGCGGCCACGGTGAGCAGCAGCGCGAAGATCCGCCCCGGCGCGCCGACGGTCCACAGCAGACCGAACAGCACCATGGCGAAGCACAGCGAGGTGCCCAGGTCCGGTTCCAGCACCACCAGCGCGGCCAGCCCGGCGGCCACCGGGACCAGCGGCATCACCAGGTGCCGGGCCTGGCCGAGCAGCCGGTGCTTGCGCACCAGCAGGTCCGCCCCCCACAGCGCCAGCGCCAGCTTGGCCACCTCGGCCGGCTGCATCTGGATCGGGCCGAGCGGCAGCCACCGCTGCGCGCCGTTGACGTTGAGCCCGACGCCGGGCACCAGCACCGCCACCAGCAGCACCAGGCTGACCAGCAGGGCCGGGTAGGCCAGCCGCCGGTACGTCCGCGGGGACAGCCGCACCCCGAGCCAGAAGGTCGGCACCGCGAGCGCCACGAAGGTCAGCTGGTTGGCGAACACCGAGTAGGCGCTGCCGGTGTCCCGGTAGGACTCGACCATCGACGCGGACAGCACCATCACCAGGCCGAGCGCGAGCAGCAGGCCGGTGCTGGCCAGCACCAGGTGCAGGGAGGTGAGCGGCCGGTCGAAGAACGGGGTGCCGGGCGGGTCGTCGTCGGCGCCCGCCGCCCGGGCCGGCGCCGCGGGCGGTGCAGCGGTCGCGGTCACGCCCGCCCCAGCGCCCGGACCGCGGCCACGAACGCGTCGCCGCGGGCGCCGTAGTCGCGGAACATGTCCATCGAGGCGGCCGCCGGCGCGAGCAGCACGGTGTCCCCGGGGCGCGCCAGCGCGGCGGCGGCGCGCACGACCTCGGACATGGCCCCATCGTCGGCCCTGGACACCTCGACCACCGGGAGGTCGGGGGCGTGTCGCGCGATCGCGGCCCGCAGCTCGGCCCGGTCCGCGCCGAGCAGCACCGCCCCGGCCAGCCGGTCGGCCACCGCGGCGACCAGCCCGTCCACCGGGGCGCCCTTGAGCAGGCCGCCGGCCACCCAGACCACCGGGCGGTACGCGGCCAGCGAGGCCGCCGCGGCGTGCGGGTTGGTCGCCTTGCTGTCGTCCACGTACGCCACCCCGGCGACCTCGGCGACCCGCTCGTTGCGGTGCCGGTCCGGGACGAAGTCGGCCAGCCCGCGGCGCACCGCGTCCGGCCCGACCCCGTGCGCGCCGGCGAGCGCGGCGGCGGCCAGCGCGTTGGCGACGTTGTGCGGGCCGGCCGGGCGGACGTCGGCGACCTCGGCCAGCTCGGCGCCGGCCCGGTCGACCAGCCGGCCGGCCCGGACCCCGAGCCGGTCCGGCCCGGGCGCGCCCAGGGTGAAGCAGACCTTCGGCCCGGGCGCCCGGGCCAGCCGGGCGAGCACCTCCGGGTCGTCGGCGTTGCCCACCGCCACCGTCTCCGGGCCGGCCCAGATCCGCTCCTTGGCCCGCGCGTAGTCCGCGTACCCGCCGTGCCAGTCCAGGTGGTCCGGCGCGATGTTGAGCACCGCGGCCGCGGCCGGCCGGACCGAGGGCGACCAGTGCAGCTGGAAGCTGGACAGCTCGACCGCGAGCACGTCGTAGCCGCCGCCGACCGCCTCCACCACCGGCAGCCCGACGTTGCCGGTGGCCACCGCCCGCAGGCCGGCGGCGCGCAGGATCGACTCCAGCATCCGGACCGTGGTCGTCTTGCCGTTGGTGCCGGTCAGCGCCAGCCACGGGGCCGCGCCCGGCTCCCGGAGCAGCCAGGCCAGCTCGACCTCGCCGATGACCGGCACGCCGGTGGTGAGCAGCGGCGCGTCCGGCCGCCAGCCCGGGCTGGTGACGATCAGCTCGGTGCCGGCCGGCGGCGCGGCCGCCCCGAGGGCGAGCTCGGCGCCGGCGGCGGCCAGCTCCCCGGTGGTGGCCGAGGCGACCCGGTCGACCACGGTCACCCGGGCGCCGCGGGCGAGCAGGGCCCGGGCCGCGGCCGCGCCGGACGCGCCCGCGCCGGCGACGACGACGCGCCGTCCCGCCCAGCTCATCCCGGGAGCCCGTACGAGATGAACTCCGCGTAGAACAGCCCGAGCCCGAAGGCGACCGCGAGCCCGGCGATGATCCAGAACCGGACGATCACCGTGGTCTCCGCCCACCCGACCAGCTCGAAGTGGTGGTGGATGGGCGCGATCTTGAACACCCGCCGCCGCCGGGTCTTGAACACCGCGACCTGGATGATCACCGAGAGCGTCTCGACGACGAACAGCCCGCCCAGCACCACCAGCAGCAGCTCGGTCCGGGACACGATCGCGATGCCGGCCAGCAGACCGCCCAGCGCCAGCGAGCCGGTGTCGCCCATGAAGATCCGGGCCGGCGCCGCGTTCCACCACAGGAAGCCGAAGCAGGCGGCCATCGCCGCGGCCGCGATCAGCGCCACGTCCAGCGGGTCCCGGGCCTCGTAGCAGGCGGCCGACTGCACGGTCTCGCAGGCGTTGCGGAACTGGTAGAACGAGATCGCGGTGTACGCCCCGAAGACCATCGCCGAGCTGCCCGCGGCCAGCCCGTCCAGCCCGTCGGTGAGGTTCACCGCGTTGGACGTGCCGCTGATCACCAGGTAGGCGAAGATCACGAAGCCGATCGCGGTGAGGCTGATCTGCGGGATGTCCCGCACGAAGGACAGTCGGGTCGAGGCCGGGGTGAGCCCGCTCTCGTCCCGGAAGCGCAGCGCCAGGATGGCGAACGAGGTGCCCACCCCGAACTGGCCGACGAACTTCGCGGTCGCGGACAGCCCCAGGCTGCGCTGATTGCGGATCTTGATGTAGTCGTCCAGGAAGCCGACCACGCCCAGGCCGGTGAAGAGGTAGAGCAGCAGCAGCCCGGACGCGCTCGGGCCGCGCTCGCTGGACAACAGGTGCGCGACGAAGTAGCCGATCAGGGTGGCCACGATGATCACCGTGCCGCCCATGGTCGGGGTGCCCCGCTTGGCCTGGTGCGACTGCGGGCCGTCGTCGCGGATCTCCTGCCCGAAGCCCCGCCGCCGGAAGAACCGGATCGCCAGCGGCGTGCAGAGGATGGACACGAGCAGCGACACCAGCGCCGCCACCAGGACCGACCTCACCGGGCCGCTCCCCCGGCGACCGGCCCCGCCGCCGGCACCGAGGCCGGCGGGTCGGCGAGGGCCAGCGCGACCCGCTCCAGGCCGGCGGCCCGGCTCGCCTTGACCAGCACCACGTCCTCCGGCCGCAGCTCGGCGCGCAGCAGGTCGAGCGCGGCCGGCACGTCCGGCACGTGCACCGTCTCCCCGGCCCACCCGGGCTCCCGGCCGGCGGCGTCGTGGATGCCGGCGGCGTCGGGACCGACGACGACGAGGCGGTCCACGCCGAGCCGGGCGGCCAGCTCGCCGACCCGGCGGTGCTCCTCGGCGGCCGCCTCGCCCAGCTCGCCCATCGCGCCCAGCACCGCCCAGGACCGCCGGCCCCGGGCCATCGTGCGCAGCGCCCGCAGCGCCGCCGCCATCGACTCCGGGTTGGCGTTGTACGCGTCGTTGACCAGCAGCACCCCGTCCGCCCGCTCGGTGACCTCCATCCGCCACCGGGACAGCGGCCGGGCCAGCGCGAGCGCGTCCGCCACCGCCGGCAGCGGCATCCCCAGCTCCAGCGCCACCGCGGCCGCGGCCAGCGAGTTGCCGACCTGGTGGGCGCCGTGCCCGGCCAGCCGCACCGGCACCGAGCCGCCCGCGGTGACCAGCTCGTACGACGCCCGCCCGTGCTCGTCCAGCTCGACCCCGGTGGCCCGGACGTCCGCGTCGGCCGCCTCGCCGGCCAGCACCACCCGGGCCGCCGTGCGGGCCGCCATCGCCCGGACCAGCGGGTCGTCGGCGTTGAGCACGGCCACGCCGTCGGCCGGCAGCGCCTCCACCAGCTCGCCCTTGGCCAGCGCGACGACGTCCCGGCTGCCGAACTCGCCCAGGTGCGCACTGCCCACGTTGAGCACCACGCCGATCCGGGGCCGGGCGATGCGGGTCAGCCAGGCAATGTGACCCAGCCCACGCGAGCTCTTCTCCAGCACCAGGAAACGGGTCTGCTCGGTCGCCCTCAGCACCGTGTACGGATGCCCCAGCTCGTTGTTGAACGACCCGGGCGGCGCCACCGTCGGGCCGAGCGTGGCCAGCAGCTGGGCCAGCAGGTCCTTGGTCGAGGTCTTCCCGCTGGAGCCGGTCACCCCGACCACGGTCACCCCGGGCAGCCGGGCCAGCACCGCGGTGGCCAGCGCGGCCAGCGCGGCCGGCACGTCCGGCACCACCACCGCCGGCACCCCGACCGGCCGGGCGGCCAGCACCCCGGCCGCGCCGGCGGCGACCGCGCCGGCCGCGTGCTCGTGCCCGTCCACCCGCTCGCCGGCCAGCGCGACGAACAGCCCGCCCGGGACGATCCGGCGGGAGTCCAGCTCGACGTCGCCGGTCACCCGCACCTGCGGGTCGGGCGCGTCCGCGAGCGTGCCGCCGACCGCGGCCGCCACCTCCGCCAGGGTGAGCGGGATCATCGGCCGACACTCCCGGTCAGCCCCTGCAGCGCCTCCCGCAGCACCACCCGGTCGTCGAAGGGATGCACGACGCCGCCGATCTCCTGTCCCTGCTCGTGTCCCTTGCCGGCGACGACCACCGCGTCGCCCGGCCGGGCCCGCCGGACCGCCTCGGCGACCGCGGCCCGCCGGTCCCCGACCTCGACCACCTCGGCGGCGCCGCCGCGGGCGCCGGCCAGCACCGCGGCCCGGATCGCGGCCGGCTCCTCCGAGCGCGGGTTGTCGTCGGTGACGATCAGCACGTCGGCGCCGCCCGCGCCGGCCGCGCCCATCAGCGGCCGCTTCTCCCGGTCCCGGTCGCCGCCGGCGCCGAGCACCAGGATCAGCCGGCCCGGGACGGTCGGCCGCAGCGCGGCCAGCAGCCGCTCCACCGCGGTCGGGGTGTGCGCGTAGTCGACCACCGCCACGTACCCCTGGCCGAGGTTCACCTTCTCCATCCGCCCGGGCACGTCCCCGCCGACGGCCCGCACGGCGAGCTCGACCGGCGCCCCGACGGTGCCCAGGATGGCGAGCGCCAGCAGCGCGTTGGCCACGTTGAAGGAGCCGGGGAGCCGGACCGCGGCCCGCAGGTCGATCCCGCCCGGGCCGAGCACCCGGAACCGGGTGCTCCCGGTCGCGGTCGCGGTGTCGGCCTCGACCGCCCGCCAGGCCGCCGCCGGGTCCCCGGCGGCCGAGACGGTCACCGTGCCGTCCCGGACCAGCCGCCGGCCGTACGCGTCGTCGACCATGACCACCTCGTGCTCGCAGCGGCCGTCGAAGAGCAGCGCCTTGGCGGCGAAGTACGCCTCCATGTCGCCGTGGAAGTCCAGGTGGTCCTGGGTGAGGTTGGTGAAGGCGCCGGCGGTGAACCGGGTGCCGTCCACCCGGCCGAGCGCCAGGGCGTGGCTGGAGACCTCCATCGCGACGGCCGTGACCCCACGCTCCCGCATCGTCGCGAACGTCGCCTGCAGGTCGGTCGCCTCCGGCGTCGTCCGGGTGCTCGGCACGGACTGCCCGGCGATGCGGGTCTCGACGGTGCCGATCAGCCCGGTCACGTGGCCGACCCGGCGCAGACCCTGCTCCAGCATGTGTGCGGTCGTGGTCTTGCCGTTGGTGCCGGTCACCCCGATCACCAGCATGCCGGCGGTCGGGTCGCCGTGCACGAGGGCGGCCAGCCGGCCGAGCAGCGCGCGCGGCCGCTCGGCGACCAGCACCGGCAGCCCGGACCCGCCCGCCAGCTCGACGCCGGCCGGGTCGGTGAACACCGCGGCGGCCCCGGCGGCGGCCGCCGCGGCGGCGAACCGGGCCCCGTGCGTGCGGGATCCGGGCAGCGCGGCGAGCAGGTCGCCCGGGCGGATCGCGGCCGAGTCGTGGGTGACCCCGGTGACCGTCGCGTCGGCCGCCGGGGCGGCCAGCCCCAGCGCCGTCGCGAGCTCGGTCAGCCGGTGCGCGGTCGGCCGGCTGGGCCGCGGCGGCGGGGTCCCGGACACGGGGGGCAACCCTAGTCCACGGTGAGCTTCTGGGTCGGCCTGGGCGTGCCGGTCGGCGGCACCTTGCGGGCGGTCAGCGCGTACGACATGACATCCCGGAACAGCGGCCCGGCGACCGCGCCGCCGTGCCCGCCGCCCTTGCCCTGGTCGATGACGATCGAGATGACCAGCTCCGGCTTGTCCGCCGGGGCCAGCCCGGCGAACGTGGCCCAGTAGCCGCCGGCGTAGCAGCGGCAGGACGGGTCCGGCTTCTGCGCGGTGCCGGTCTTGCCGGCCACCCGGTACGCCTCCAGCGCCGCGTTGGGCGCGGTCCCGCCCTCGCCGACCACGGCCTCCAGCATGGTCCGCACCGTCCGGGCCGCCTGCGCGGACACCACCGTGGTCCGCTTCGGGGCCGGGGCGCCGGTGACGGTGCCGTCCGGCGCCACGATCGCCTTGACGATGCGCGGCTCGATCCGGACGCCGTCGTTGGCGACCGCCTGATACATGCCCGCCAGCTGCAGCGGCGTCATCGACACGCCCTGCCCGATGGGCAGGTTGCCGAAGGTGGTGCCGGACCACTCCGACGGCGGCGGCAGGATGCCGGCGCTCTCCCCGGGCAGCTCGATGCCGGTCTTGTCGCCGATGCCGAAGCGGCGCTCGTAGTCGTAGAACGGCTGCTCGCCGACCACGTCGTGGGCGATCATCAGGGTGCCGACGTTGCTGGACTTGGCCAGCACGCCGGTCGCGGTCCACCGGGTCGGCGCGTGCGACCAGGCGTCGCTGACCACCTTGTCCGCCACCCGGTAGCCGTCCGGCACCAGCATCGGCGTGTCCGGCCGCAGCTTGCCCTTGTCCAGGGCGGCGGCGAAGGTCACCAGCTTGTTGGCCGAGCCGGGCTCCACCGGCGCCTGCACGGCCGGGTTCGCCCGGTGCTCGGGCTTGGCCCGGCCCGGGTCCTGGGCGTCGTACGTCGGGGCGGTCGCCATCGCCAGCACCTCGGCCGTCTTCGCGTCCAGCACCACGATCTGGCCGCTGACCGCCTTCGCCTTCTTCACCGCGGCGGCGAGCGCGCGCTGCGCGGTGAACTGCAGGTCCTCGTCCAGGGTGAGCTGCACGGTGGAGCCGGGCACCGCCGCGGTCTCGGTCCGCACCCCGCCGGGGATCTGCATGCCGTTGCTGCCGCGCTCCACCTCGAGCTTGCCCGGGGTGCCGGCCAGCACCGTGTTGAACTTCGACTCGACGCCGCCGAGGCCGCCGTCGGGATTGGTGTAGCCGATCACCGCGGCGGCGAGGTCCCGGCCGGGGTAGAGCCGCTGGGTGGTGTCCTCGGCGCCGATCCCCTTGAGGCCGGCCGCGACCACCCGGGCCGCCTCGGTCGGGGACAGGTTCTTGGCCAGCGGGACGTAGCGGGTCTTCTTCTTCAGCAGCTTGGGCAGCAGGCCCGCGGCCGGCTGGCGGAGCAGCGGGGCGAGCTGGTCGGCCGTGGTCCGGGCGTCGACCACCTTGGTGGGGTCGGCGAAGATCGTCCGGGCGGCGACGGTGTACGCCAGCTTGCGGCCGTCGCGGTCCAGGATCTGCCCGCGCACCGCCGGGATCGTGGTCGGCACCAGGCGGGACTGCTCGGCCTTCTCGGCCAGGTGGTCGGCGTCGAAGCCCTGCAGCTGGACCAGCCGGCCGCCCAGGACGATCAGCAAGGTGCAGACCGCGGCGAAGCCGACGCCGAGGCGGCGGCCGGGGTCGCCGAGGCGGAGCAGGGTGCGGTGCTTGGGGCGGCGCGGGGGGCGCCTGGCGCTCCGCGCGGCGCGGGTCGAGCGGGGTTCCGGTGCGCGGCGCGGGGAGCGCGCCCGGCGGAGGCCGCCCGATCGGCTGGACGTCGCGCGGGCGCCGCTCCCCCGGGCGCCGCTCCCCCGGGCGCCGGTGCCGGAGCGGGTGGTCCGGGAGCCGGACGAGGTCGCCCGTGCGCCCGTCGAGCCGGTCGTACGGCTCTGGGTCGCGCTGGTCCTGGACGTGCCGGTCCGGGAGGTGCCGGTCTTGGACTTTCCGGTCCCGGACGTGCCGGTCTTGGACTTCCCGGTGCCGGACGTGCCGGCCCTGGACGTGCCGGTGCCCGACGTGCCGGCCCTGGACGTGCCGGTGCCGGATGTGCCGGCCCTGGAGGCGCCGGTGCCGGACGTGCTGGTCCGGGAAGTGCTGGCGCCGGATGTGCCGGTCCTGGAGGCGCTGGTCCGGGAGGTGCCGGTGCCGGACGTGCCGGTCCGGGAGCGTGCCGGTGCGGGAGGGGGTGGGGGTGCCGGTGCGGGTGGGTGCCGTCCTGGGCGGGGTCGAGCGGGGTGGCGGGGCGGCGGCCCGGGGTGGGATGGGGTTGGGGCGCCCCCCGCCCGGACGGCCCGCGGAGGCGGCCGCCGGGCGGGGGGCTGGCGGGACCGGGCGGGGGACGCGCCCGGTCGGGGGGAGGTCTGGGGTCCGGCGGGGCGCCGCGGTCCGCGGCGCCCGGCCGGAGGCCGGGTGCGGAGCGGGCCGGGCCGGCCGGCGCGGCGGTGGCGGCGTCATCGGTCACCACCGGGCGTCGGGGTCGGTCGCGGGGTGGTGCGCGGCGGGGTGGTGCGCGCCGAGGGCGTCGGCCGGGGCGCCGGGGCCGACGCGCCCGGGCGGGCCGGGGTCGGGCGGGCGCTCGCGGAGGGCGTCGCGGTCGGGGTGGGCGTCGGCTTCGGCGGGGGCGGCGGGGTGGTCGCCGGCGCCGGCGAGCCGACCACCGAGGCGCCGCCGGCCTGGTCCAGCACCAGGAAGCCCGGCATCGCCCCCGGCACCAGGCCGAGCTTGCGGGCCCGCTCGGCCAGCGCGCCCGGGGCCTCCAGGGCGGCGACCTGCCGGCCGAGCTCCTGCTCCCGCAGGCTGAGCGCGCGGTTCTCCTGCTGGAGGCGGCGCTGGGCGAAGGCGTCCGCCGACGAGGCCGAGCTGAGCAGCAGCAGGGTGACCAGGCCGCCGCCGAGCAGGCACAGGACGAGCAGCACGAACGGGGTCTTCGGCGCCTGCGGGGCATGGTTGGCCATCAACCGGAGGACCGGCGCGGTGCGGGTCCGCGCGGTCTCCGGGCGGGCCGCCCGCTGCCGCGTGCTGCCCGGCACGATCGCCCGGGTCGCTCCCCTCCCCGAGCCCGACCCGGCGCGGTCCCGGGTGGACGTCGAGCCCGAGCGGGCACCGCCGCGGGTGGCCGCCGGGCCGGCGGTCCGCCCGCGGGCACCGCTGCCCGCGGACCGGGCGCGGTCGGTCGGGGCGGATCCGGTCCTGGACCCGGCGGACCGGGCGGGCGCCGGCGCCGCGGTGCGGCCGGGCGCCGCGGCGCGGGTGGTCGGCCGGTGCGGAGCCGCGCCGCGAGCGGCGGCAGACCCGCCGGCCCCGGCCGCGCCGCGAGCCGCGGTCGAGCCGCGGCCCGCAGAGCCGCCGCCGGTCGGGGTCGAGCTGCGGGACGTGGCGGAGGCGCGGGTCGGGGTGGCGCGGGTCGTGGCGGTGGCGCGGCGGGCGGGGCTGGCGGAGGGGCTGGCGGCGGGGGCGAGGGCGGCGTTGACGGCGGCGCCGGCGCGGGCGGCGAGCGCACCGATCTTTCCGCGCGGCAGCGTCGGGACGGCTCGCCGGGGGCGTGGTGCGGCTCGCCGGGGGCGGAGTGCGCACGCCGGCGGCCGGGCGCCCCGTCCGGGCGCCCGCCGGCATCGTGCGCACCGGCCCCGCCGGCCGGCCCGGGCGGCCGGCCGGGGTCGGCGACCCCGTGGGCGCCGGCGCGCTCACGCCGCCTCCCGGATGCGTTCGGCCGCGCGCAGGCGGGCGGACGCGGCGCGCGGGTTGGCCGCGACCTCGGCCTCCGTCGGCGGCTCGGCGCCCCGGGTCAGCACCCGCAGCACGGGGGCCGCGGACGGCAGCGGCACCGGCAGCCCGGCCGGCGTCGCGTCGGTGGCCCCGGCCGCGAACGCCCGCTTGACGATCCGGTCCTCCAGCGAGTGGTAGCTGAGCACCACCACCCGCCCGCCGACCCGGATCGCGTCGATCGCCGCGGGCAGCGCCCCGGACAGCGCGTCCAGCTCCCGGTTGACCTCGATCCGCAGCGCCTGGAAGGTCCGCTTGGCCGGGTTGCCCCCGGTGCGCCGGGCCGCCGCCGGGATCGCGTCCCGGACCAGCTCGGCCAGCCGCGCCGAGGAGGTGACCGGCCGGGCCCGCACCACCGCGGCCGCGATCCGCCCGGCGAACCGCTCCTCGCCGTACTCCCGCAGCACCCGCGCCAGGTCCCCGGCCGCGTACGTGTTCACGACCTCCTCGGCGGTCAGCCCGGCCGAGGGGTCCATCCGCATGTCCAGCGGCGCGTCCTGCGCGTACGCGAAGCCGCGCCGCGCCTCGTCCAGCTGCAGCGAGGACACCCCGAGGTCGAACAGCACGCCGTCCACCCGGGGCGACCCGGCGGCGGCCAGCACGTCCGGCAGCTCGTCGTACACCGCCTGGTGCAGCGACACCCGGTCGCCGAAGCCGGCCAGCCGCGACGAGGCCAGCCGCAGCGCCTCCGGGTCCCGGTCGATGCCGATCAGCCGGAGCTCCGGGTGGGCCGCCAGCAGCGCTTCCGCGTGCCCGCCGAGGCCGAGGGTGGCGTCCACCGCGACCGCGCCCGGGCCGTCGAGCGCGGGCGCCAGCAGCGCCAGCACCCGGTCCCGCAGGACCGGCACGTGCGTCGGCATCCCGCCCACCTCGACCCCTCCGGATGTCGCCCCCGTGGCGACTGCGTGCCCCACCCGTCCGTACCGGCCGTACGGCCAGGTCCCCACCCGCTCCCGGCGGCCGCCTGACACCGGGGAAGGGGCGTCAGGGGACCGACCGGAGCGGGGGGAGACCTCGCCGCACGGGTCCGTGCCAGTCACAGCACCCCGGGCAGCACCTCCTCCTCCAGCTCGGCGAAGGCCTGCTCGCGGTCGGCCAGGTAGGCCTCCCAGGCGGCCGAGTCCCACACCTCGACCCGGGTGTTGGCCCCGATGACCACGCAGTCCTTGGTGAGCCCGGCGTACTCCCGCAGCGCCGGCGGGACGGTGATCCGGCCCTGCTTGTCCGGCACCTCGTCCGACGCGCTGGCGAAGAACACCCGGCTGTAGTCCCGGACCGCCTTCTGCGTCACCGGCGCCTGCGACATCGCCTGGGTCACCCGCTGGAACTCGGCCATCGGGAACACGTAGAGGCATCGCTCCTGCCCCTTGGTGATCACGACGCCCTCCGCCAGCTCGTCCCGGAACTTGGCCGGCAGGAAGAGCCGGCCCTTGTCGTCGAGCCGTGGCGAATGGGTGCCGAGGAACACGGCCCCACCTCCGCTCGACCCGTCGAGGTGGCGAGCGCGGGAGGCCAGTGCCCCCCTCGTCCTCCACCGCGCGCCACTGTACCCCACTTCGCCCCACCCAGCTCAAGATTCGCCCCACCGCTCCCCCACGGCGCTCCCGGCCGGCCCCGGACATGCGGAAGCCCCGGCCGTCGGTGGACGGCCGGGGCTTCACGCAGGCGGGGGTTCAGGCGCCGGTGGCGACCCCTTCCACGCTGGCGGACAGCACGGCGCCGGCGCGCTTCGTGCGTACCCGGATAGGGGTGTGCGGGTCCATCCCGGCCGCCATGGCGCGGCGCAGCAGGCCGGCGAGCTCGTCGAGCGTCATGCCGTCCGGCGACTCGGTGGTCGCCGTGATCGTGCGTCGCGTCGTCACCTCGAGCCCCGGCTGGGGGTTGGGCGCGGACATGCTCCTCCTCGGGTCGAACAGGGCGGCCAGGGTGCCACGCCCCCGCGAACGGGAGGTAAATCCCCAGGTCAGGGGCGCAGCACGCCGACCACGGTGTGGCGCAGCCGGGCCGGCACGAGCCGGTCCACGACGGTGCCGTCGACCGCCCGGGCGGCCGCCTCCAGGGCCCGCCACGGGATCCGCCGGGCGAGCGCGCGGCGCCGGCCGTGCACCACGTACGAGCCGGTCAGCACGAGCGTGGAGAGCAGGTCGGCGGTGTCCAGCCGGATGTCGGTGTAGCCGGCCGCCCGGGCCTGCGCGGCCAGCCCGTCCGGGGTGAAGACGTGCAGGTTGGCGGCCATCGAGGCCAGCTCCCAGAAGTCCTCGGTCGGGGTCAGCGGCCGGCGCAGCAGCGGCAGCAGGCCGCGGACCAGCACCTCGCCGTGCCGCTCGACCGTCGGCGTCGGCTCGGAGGCGACCACCACCGCACCGCCGGGCCGCAGCACCCGGCGCCAGTCGGCCAGCGCGGCGACCACGTCGGGCAGGTGGTGCAGCACCCCGCGGGTCACCACCAGGTCGACGCTGCCGGCGGCCAGCGGCAGCCGGGTCGCGTCCGCCTGCACCAGCGGCGCCGCGCCGGCCGCCCGGGCCCGGCCGAGCATGCCGGCGGACAGGTCCACCCCGACCACCGTCACCTCCGGCGCGGCCCGGCGCAGCCCGGCGGCCTGCCAGCCGGTGCCGCAGCCCGGGTCGAGCACCACCTCGCCGGCCCGCAGCGGCCGGCCGAGCAGCCGCTCCACCTCGGCCCGGGCCTGCCGGGCCGACCGGTCGTCGTGCTCGATGGCGAACCGCTCGTCGTAGTAGGCGCACTCGTGGTCGTGGAACGTACGGTTGACCACGACGGCCCGGTCTGACTCGGTCTCGGCGCTCAGGATGGATCCCTTCGTCCGGAGAGGACCGGTGCGGCGGGCGACAGTTTGACAGACTGGGCGCCAAAGGTGGGCGAGGAGGTCGTGGTGGCGGTGCAGGATCCGGTGGACGGCGCGGGGTCAGTGTCGGTGGAGGGGGTCGGGGCGGCCGGCGGCCGGATAGCGGCCAACATCGAGCGGGTCATCGACGGCAAGCCGGAGGTCGTCCGGCTGGCCATCGTGGTGCTGCTGGCCGAGGGCCACCTGCTGATCGAGGACGTGCCGGGGGTCGGCAAGACCAAGCTGGCCCGGGCGCTGGCCCGCTCCATCGACTGCTCGGTGCGCCGCATCCAGTTCACCCCGGACCTGCTGCCCTCGGACGTCACCGGGGTCAGCGTCTACAACCAGGAGTCGCACGACTTCGAGTTCCGGCCGGGCGCGATCTTCGCCAACCTGGTGGTCGGCGACGAGATCAACCGGGCCTCGCCGAAGACGCAGTCCGCGCTGCTGGAGTGCATGGAGGAGCGGCAGGTCACCGTCGACGGCACGACGTACGTGCTGGAGTCGCCGTTCATGGTCGTCGCCACCCAGAACCCGATCGAGATGGAGGGCACCTACCCCCTCCCCGAGGCGCAGCGGGACCGCTTCACCGCCCGGGTGTCGATGGGCTACCCGGACGCGGCCGCGGAGATGACCATGCTCGCCGACCACGCCGGCCGCGACCCGCTGGACTCGCTGCAGCCGGTGTCCACCGCCACCGAGGTGCGCCAGCTCATCGACGTGGTGCACCGCATCCACGTCTCCGACGCCGTCCGGCAGTACGCGGTGGACATCGTCAACGCCACCCGCCGCGCCCCCGACCTGCGCCTCGGCGCGTCCCCGCGGGCGGCCCTGCAGCTGCTGCGGGCGGCCAAGGCGCAGGCCGCGCTGTCCGGCCGGGAGTACGTGCTGCCCGACGACCTGCAGCGGCTGGGCCAGCCGGTGCTGGCGCACCGGGTGCTGCTCACCGCGGAGGCCCAGATCGCCCGCCGGGCCGCCGAGTCGGTGGTGGCCGACGTGCTGCGCTCGGTGCCGGTGCCCCGACCGGCGGCGGACACCCCGCCGGTCGGCCGGAGGGTCTGAGCACCCGTGCGGGCGGCGCTGTCCGGCCTGACCACCCGCGGCCGCTGCCTGCTCGCCGCGGGCGCCGCGGCCGCGCTGTGCGGCATCGCGCTGGGTGAGCGCGACCTGCTCCGGGTCGCGGTCTTCCTGGCCGCGCTGCCGCTGGTCGCCGCCGCGGTGGTGGCGCGCACCCGGTTCCGGCTGTCCTGCTCGCGGTCGCTGGCCCCGACCCGGGTGCCGGCCGGCCAGCCGGCCGAGGTGCGGCTGGTGCTGGAAAACGTGTCGTTCCTGCCGACCGGGCTGCTGCTGCTCGAGGACGAGGTGCCGTACACGCTGGGCGGCCGGCCCCGGTTCACGGTGGACCGGATCGGGCCGAGCCAGCAGCGGACCGTGCGCTACCCGGTCCGCTCGGACGCCCGCGGGCGCTACCGGATCGGCCCGCTGCGGCTGCGGCTGGCCGACCCGTTCGGGCTGGTCGAGCTGACCCGCTCGTTCACCACCATCGACCGGCTCACCGTGGTGCCGACGGTGCAGGCGCTGCCCGCGGTCCGGCTCGGCGGTGCCTGGGAGTCCGGCGGGGAGAGCGTGAGCCGGTCGGTCGCCATCCGCGGCGACGACGACGCCGCGACGCGGGAATACCGCAACGGCGACGACCTGCGGAAGGTGCACTGGCGGTCGACCGCCCGGGTCGGCAAGCTCATGGTCCGGCGCGAGGAGCGGCCCTGGCAGAGCCGGGCCACCCTGCTGCTGGACACCCGGTCCGCGGCGCACCGCGGGGACGGCCCCGGGTCCAGCTTCGAGTGGGCGGTCAGCGCGATCGCCAGCGTCGGCGTGCACGCCGCCCGGCGCGGCTTCTCGGTCCGGATGATCACCGACGCCGGCACGGTCGCCGGCGGCGGGGACATCGCCGCCGAGGGCGTGCTGCTCGACCACCTGGCCGAGGTGACGCTGTCGCACAACCCCGGGATGGAGGCGGCCGCCGGCCCGCTGCGCGGCACCGAGGGCCTGGGCACGCTCATCGCGGTGCTCGGCCTGCTCGACGCCGAGCAGACCGCGCTGCTGGCCTCCACCCGCTCGCCGACCGACGTGTCGGTGGCGGTGCTGGTGGACGCGAGCGGGTGGATCGGCCTGTCGCCGCGGGCCCAGGCCGAGGCCGAGGCCGCGTACGACGCGACGGCGGAGATCCTGATGCGGGCCGGCTGGCGGGTGCTGCGGGCCCGGCACGGCGACACGCTGCCGCGACTGTGGCCCAGCGCGGGTCAGCGGGCGACCGGCGGCGCGCTCGGCCCGCCGGCCGGGGCGGGCACGGGAGGTGGCGCACGGTGAGGACCAGCACCCGGATGACGCTCGCGGCCGGCGCGGCGGTCGCGCTCGGCGCGGCGCCGCTCGGCGCGGTGTTCGAGCAGTGGCGCTGGATCTGGTACGCGTGGGCGGCGATCGCCGCGGTGGTCGGCGCCCACCTGCTGGCCCGGTCGGCGCGGCTGCCGGCGGTGCTGGTGCCGGTGGCCGGCGCGGCCGGCCTGCTGGTCTACCTCACGGTCGTGTTCGCCTCCGAGGACGCGCTGTTCGGGCTGATCCCCACCCCGGAGAGCATCGGGCTGCTGCGCACCGGGCTGGACCGCGGCCTGACCAACGTCAACGAGCTGGCCGCCCCGGTGCCCACCACGACCGGGCTGCTGCTGCTCACCGCCGCCTCGATCGGGGCGCTGGCGATCGCGGTGGACGTGATCGCGGTCGGTCTGCGCCGGCCGGCCGCCTCCGGGTTGGCGCTGCTCGCGCTGTACGCGGTGCCCACCGCGGTCGCCGCGAACGGGGTGCCGTGGGTGCTGTTCGCCATCGGCGCCACCGGCTACCTGCTGCTCCTGCTGGTGGAGGGCCGGGACCGGCTGCTGCACTGGGGCCGCCCCGTCGGCGCCGAGTACGCCGCCGAGTCCGACGGCCCGCTGCCGCTGACCGGGCAGCGGATCGGCGCCGCGGCGATCGCGATCGCGGTGGTCCTGCCGCTGCTGGTGCCCGGGCTGACCGGCAACGCGCTGTCCCGGCTGGGCCGCACCGGCAGCAGCACCGGCACCGGCACCGGCGGCTCGCTGAACGAGTTCGCCGCGCTGCGCGGGCAGCTCGTCCGCGGCGCGCCGCTGGAGCTGATGCGGGTCCGGACCAGCCTGGAGCAGCCGCAGTACCTGCGCACCAAGATCCTCGACCGCTACTCCAGCCGGGGCTTCAGCTCGTCCCCGGACGACTTCGAGCTCGACCTCAACTCGCAGCTGATCGCGCCGAGCCAGCAGTCGCGGCTGGACTCCGAGCAGCCGGCCACCACCGAGATCGAGCTGACCGGCAACTACAGGGACGACCACCTGCCGCTCTACTACTGGCCCTACCGGCTGTCCGGCCTCGGCGACTCGTGGAGGTACGACGACGAGAAGGCGGTGGTCGGCCGCCAGGACGGCCTGGACGACGGTCTCGAGTACAACGTGAGCAGCATCACCCCGGTGCCGACCACCGAGCAGCTGGCCCTGCTCGGCGGGCTGTCCGACAACGACCGGGAAGCCCTGCCGACGCAGGTCAAGACCGTGCCGGAGAGCCTGCCGCGGGAGGTCCGGGACCGCGTCGCCGCGATCACCGCGAACATCGCCTCGCCGTTCCTCAAGGCGAAGGCGATCAACGACTACTTCACCGACGGCACCCAGGGCTTCAAGTACTCGCTGAGCACGGTGACCGGCACCAGCAACGACCAGCTGCTCGACTTCCTGACCAACAAGCAGGGCTACTGCGAGCAGTACGCGGCCGCGATGGCGGTCATGCTCCGGGTGGCCGACATCCCGTCCCGGGTGGTGATCGGCTACACCCCCGGCCGGCGGCAGGACGACGGCCGCTACCAGATCACCACCTCGGACGCGCACGCCTGGGTCGAGGCCTACTTCACCGGCGCCGGCTGGACCTACTTCGACCCGACGCCGCTGGCCGACGGCCGGACCGTCTCCCCGGCCTACGCGCCGCGGCCGGAGACGTCGCCGACGCCGACCTCGACCGCGGGCACCGGGGTGACCGGGTCGCCGGGGCCGACCGGCAACCAGCTGGCCCCGGAGGAGCAGGACCCGGGCGTCGCGTCCTCGGACACGCCCGGCGAGGGCCTGCTGACCCCGCAGCGGGCGCTGGTGGGCGGCGGCGTGCTGGCCGCCCTGCTGCTGCTGCTCGTCCCGGCGCTGGTCCGGCTGTCGGCCCGGCGCCGGCGGCTGCGGACGGCGGCCGGGTCGGACCCGGCGGCCGCCGCCCGGGCGGCCTGGGACGAGGTGCTCGGCTCGGCCGCCGACTACGGGGTGCCGACGCCGCGGACCGAGACGCCGCGCGGGCTCGCCCGCCGGCTCGGCCAGGACCTGTCCCTGGACCAGGAGGCGACCAGCGGGCTGCGGCTGCTGGCGCTGGCCGAGGAGCGGGCGCGGTACGCGGCCCGGGCCGGGGTGTCCGGTGACCTGGCCGGAGCGGTCCGGGCGGTGCGGCGCGGGCTGCGGGACGGCGCCGGGCGGCGGCGCCGGTGGCAGGCGACACTGCTGCCGCCGTCGACCGTGCGGGCGGCGCGGGCCGGGTCGGCGATGCGGGCCGCGAACGCGTCCTCGGCGATGAGCCGGCTGGGCGAGGCGGTGCGCCGGCCGGTCACCCCGCGCCGGCGGTAGGTCCCCGGACAGCCGGACGCCCCGGTGCCTTGGCACCGGGGCGTCGGTCGGGACAGCTCAGCGGTCGTCGAAGCGGCGGCGGAAGCGCTCCTCCATCCGCTGCAGCAGCGGCGTCTTGCGCTGCTTGCCGCGGCGGGGCGCCGGCCGGTCGCTGCCGG
Source organism: uncultured Actinomycetota bacterium (assembly GCA_963849885.1). GTDB lineage: Bacteria > Actinomycetota > Actinomycetes > Mycobacteriales > CADCTP01 > CADCTP01. The sequence continues at coordinate 91,391 of CAWKIV010000018.1, forward strand.
CGACCCGCAGGTCGGGGCGGCCGGACACCTTCTTGTACTGCGACGCGGCGTAGACCAACGCGAACAGCATCAGGCAGAAGCCGGCCACGCCGAGGGCGACCTGGGTGGTCATCATGCCGGCCAGCAGCGCGCCCATCCCCAGGATGAGCAGGACGATCGCGCGGCGGACCCGCCGCCGGGCGTGCGTGCGCAGATCGGTCGAGCTCACCGTCGAGGCAAACTTGGGATCCTCGGCGTACAACGCGCGCTCGATCTGCTCGAGCAGGCGCTGCTCGTGGTCCGAGAGCGGCACGGCGCCCCTCCTGACAAGTGCGACCGCGGCGGCAGGGGGCCGACGCGGGAAAACGTGGCGACGGCCACGCGGGGGCCGCCACCACGAGGATACGAGCGGATGTCCCGGGGGGAAAGGCGAACTCCCCCGCCGCGACCGGGTTGTTGCCGGCCGGCCCGCGGCGGCGGCGTCCGGGCCGGTCGTCGCGCGCCGCTGGCGGCCGGTCCCGGGCATCTGGCATGCTCTCGGGCCAAATCCCCCGAGAAGGGCCAAAGATGACCAGACCGCTCCGTCGCCTGCTCCACCTCGGAGCCGCCGGCGTCGCCGCCGTCGCGGCGTCCGTCGCGCTGTGGTCACCGACCCCGGCGCGGGCCGCCGGCGCGGTGAACAGCTCGCCCGACCACCTGGTCGTCTACAACAACAACATCGAGAACATGCTGCCCACCACGTGCAACGTGGACTTCGGCAAGCTGCTGACGTACATCAGGGCGCAGCCCCAGAGCCCCGACATCGTCACCGTCCAGCAGATCTCCAACACCGCGCAGCTGACCGCGCTGACCAGGCGGCTGAGCGACGAGCTGCCGGGGACGTACGCGGGGGTGATCGCGATCGGCGAGCCGGGCGTGATCAACGTCAGCTACACGGGCACGTGCAGCCGCCCGAAGCGCCAGCAGACCAACGCGGTCATCTACCGCACCGACCGGTTCACCTACGAGGCGGCGACCCGGTGGCGCTCGGACGCGCCGGACAACTGGGACGAGGGCACCGGCGGCTGCAAGAACCTGGACGACCCGCCGCGCGGGCAGAGCCAGGACCGCGTCCACAACATCGCGATCCGGCTCAACGACCGGGTGGCGCGCCAGGACGTCACCGTGGCCTCCGTCCACTGGCCGACCAGCCGGTGGCACGGGCCGGACTGCGCGGACGAGAACATCGAGGAGGCCAACGAGGCCGTCGACCGGCTCGGCGGCACCCTCAAGATCGTGGCCGGCGACATGAACACCACCAAGGGCACCCGGGGCTGGTGGAACGACGCCATCGACTACGGCTTCCGCGACCCGATCGCCGAGACCTGCCCGGCCAGCGGCTGCCCGGACTCGACCTCCACGCTGGGCACCCACCGGATCGACTTCATGCTGGTCAAGAGCGGGCACGGGTTCAGCCGGGCGAGGACGATCACCGAGTCCATGACCGGCGGGAAGTACTCCGACCACCGCGCGCTGACCGCGTACGTCAGGTACTGACCGGACCTCCCGGGGTCTCCGGGGTCGGGGCGGCCGGCCGCACCAGGGTGGCCGGCCGCACCGTCCCGGCGCCGAACCGGCGCGATGCCCGGTCCACCGCCCGGTCCGCGTCCCGCCAGCCGTGCTCGCGGGCGCCGAGCTCGAGCTGGCGGGCCGCGTCGCCGGCCGGCGCGATCCCCTCCACCCGGACCCCGACCAGCCGGATCCGGGGCCGGTCCAGCTCCAGGCCGGCGTAGAGCGCCCGCGCGGTCTCGTACACCTCGTGGCCGGCGTCGGTCGGGGCCGGCAGCGTCCGCGCCCGGGTCACCGTGCTGAAGTCGGCGAACCGGATCTTGATGCTCACCGTCCGCCCGGCCTGGCCGGACGCCCGCAGCCGGGCCCCGGTCCGCTCGGCGAGCCGCAGCAGCTCCCGGTGCACCACCTCGTGGTCGTCCACGTCGGTGTCGAAGGTCTCCTCCGCGCCGATGGACTTGTCCGGCTCGTCCGGCGTCACCCGGCGCGGGTCCCGGCCGTGCGCCAGCTCGTGCAGGTGGGTGGCGGCGGCGTCGCCGAGCACCCGCCGCAGCGCGGCCGGCGGCTGCCCGGCCAGGTCGCCGACGGTGCGCAGGCCGAGCCCGCGCAGCTGCTCGGCGGTGCGCTCCCCGACTCCCCACAGCGCCTCCACCGGCAGCGGGTGCAGGAAGCCGGTGATCCGGTCGGCCGGCACCACCAGCAGCCCGTCCGGCTTGCAGGCCGAGGACGCCAGCTTGGCCAGGAACTTCGTCGGCGCCACCCCGACCGAGCAGGTGATGCCCTGCTCGTCGGCGATCCGGGCCCGGATCCACTCGCCGATCCAGGCCGGCCGGCCCAGCCGCCGGGCGGCCCCGGACACGTCCAGGAACGCCTCGTCCAGCGACAGCGGCTCCACCAGCGGCGTCACCGACCGGAAGACCGCCATCACCCCGGCGGAGGCCTCCGCGTAGTCGGCGAAGCGCGGCGGCAGCACCGCCGCCTGCGGGCAGAGCCGGCGGGCCCGCCGCATCGGCATCGCGCTGCGCACCCCGGACGCGCGGGCCTCGTACGTCGCCGACAGCACCACGCCCCGGGCCCCGCCGCCGACGATCAGCGGCCGGCCGCGCAGGTCGGGGCGCCGGCGCAGCTCCACGCTGGCGTAGAACGCGTCCATGTCCACGTGCAGGATCGGGCAGCCGGCGTCGTCCACGGAATCCACCGGGCGGACCTCAGCGGCGGGCCAGCACGTGCAGCTGGGCGGCGACGTCCCGGTACGGCGGGAGGGCGGCGGCGGCGAGCTCCAGCTCGCGCAGCGCCTCGGCCGCCCCGGGCTCGGCGTCCAGCACCGCGCCGGGCACCAGGTCGGCGAGCACCCGCACTCCGTGCACGGCCTCCACGGTCAGCCCGGCGGCACCCACCAGCGCGACCAGCCCGTCGGTGTCGAAGCGGCGCAGCACGCCGTCCGCGGTGCCCCATCGCCCGCTGGGGTCGGTGAGCACGCGCAGCGCGTCGGCCGGGTGGCCGCCGAGCGCGCGGGCCAGCACCGCGGCGGCCCGGCCGGCGGCCAGCACGCTGGCGCAGCCACCCGGCCGCAGCGCGCCGGCCACCGTGGCCAGCGTCGCCGCCGGCTCGTCCACCACCTCCAGCAGGCTGTGGCACAGCACCAGGTCGTACGCGGCGCCGGCGACCGCCGCGGGCAACCGCTCCACGTCGCCCTGCACCGCGGTGACCAGCGCCGCGACGCCGGCCTCGGCGGCCCGCCGCTGCAGCGTGGCCAGCGCGTCGGCGCTGGCGTCCACCACCGTCACCCGGTGCCCCAGCTGGGCCAGCGGCACCGCGGACCCGCCGCTGCCGCCCCCGAGGTCGAGCACGGTCAGCGACGTCGCGCCCGCTTCCGCCGCCCGCGCCAGCTCAGCCCGCAGCACCGTCCACACGGCGCCGAGCGTAGGCCGTCATCTACCCGGCCCGCGGCGCGCCGAGCGGGAGCGACGGCACCAGGCCGAGCGTCGTCTCCGCCAGCGCGAGGAACGTCCCGGCGTCGCGCAGCAGGTCGTCCGCCTCACGGGCGGTCACCGCCCTGGTCACCCCGGCCTCGGCCGCCGCCCGCTTGGCCGCGCCGGCGGCGAAGAACGCCGCCCACTCCCCCAGCTCCGGGGCCACCTCGGTGAGCAGCACCCAGGCGCTGGTCGGCCGGCGCCGGCGCAGCCGGGTGTCGACCGGCCGGGTCCGGGCGGCCAGCACGGCGGCCGCCGACCGCAGCGCGGCGAGGTGAGCGGTCGCGTAGCGCTCGGCCGGCACGGACAGCTCGGCCGCCTCCTGCAGCCCGCGCCGCGCCTGGTCGAGCAGGCCGAGGGCGGACGGGAGCACCTGGCCCGGCATCCGGGACGGGCCGAGCCGGCGCACGGTCGTCGTCGTCATCGTCGCTCACTCCTCCACCAGCGTCGCGGTCCACCGCGGCGGCGCGGACGGCGCCGTCGCGGTGTCCCGGCACAGGTCGAACACCTGCGGCCGCGCGGCCATCCCGGCCGCCGCCTCCACCCGCCAGAGCTCCCGGTCGGCGAGGTCGACCGGGACCGAGTGGATCACCGCCACCCCCGCGCCGGCCGCCGGCACCGGCGCGATCTGCCCCGGCCCGGACCAGCGCCACCCGCCGGGCTCGACCCAGCGGGCCAGCACCGCCCGCACGACATGGAGCCGGCCGTACAGCAGGAACTGCTCCGGGTCGTCGCCCGTGCGGGCGACGTCGACCGGCTCCTCGTGGACCGTACGCATCGGGCGGCTCTCCTGTCCTGACACTCGCTCGTCGGGGTGCCTGCCCGCCGGGCGGCGAGGGGGTCGAGGGCCGCGCCGCCCGGCGGGAGGACTTCGCCGCTCGAACGTGTGTTCGAACGACGGGTAGAGTAAACCGCGTGGCCGGCCGGATCGCAACGTCCCGCGCCGGTCTCCCGACAGGTCGCCCAGCCGGTCTCCCGCGCCGGTCTCCCGGCCGGTCTCAGCCAGGCGGGGAGCCGCCCCAGAGGGTGTCCCGCAGGCCCACCACGTCGCCGATGACGACCACCGCGGGCGGGCGCAGCCCGGCCGCGGTGACCTGCGCCGCGATCGTGCCCAGCGGCCCGACCAGCACCTGCTGGTCGGGCAGCGTGGCCCGGCGGACGACGGCCACCGGCGTGTCGGCCGGCCGGCCCCGCTTGACCAGCTCGGCGGCCACCGCGCCGAGCCGGTCGAGCCCCATCAGCAGCACCAGGGTGGCCGGCCCGTCGGCGAGCGCCTGCCAGTCCACCGTCGAGCCGGGCCGGGTCGGGTCCGCGGTGGGTTCGAGGTGCCCGGACACCACCGCGAAGTCGGCGGCCACCCCGCGGTGGGTGACCGGGATCCCGGCCGCGGCCGGGCCGGCCAGCACCGAGCTGACCCCGGCCACCACCTCCACCGGCACGCCGGCCGCGACGCAGGCCAGCACCTCCTCGCCGCCCCGGCCGAGCACGAAGGGGTCGCCGCCCTTGAGCCGCACCACCCGCAGCCCGCGCCGGGCGCGGTCGACCAGCACCGCGGAGATCTCCGCCTGGGTGGGCCCGGTGCCGTGCGGGGCCTTGCCCACGTCGACCACCTCGACGCCGGGCGGCAGCTCGTCGAGCAGCACCCGGGGCGCCAGCCGGTCCACCACCACCACGTCCGCCTCGGCCAGCAGCCGCCGGCCGCGGACGGTGATCAGCTCCGGGTCGCCCGGCCCGCCGCCGACCAGCGCGACCCGGCCCGGCCCGGGCCGGGTCGCCCGCAGCGGCAGCCCGCCGGTGTCCAGCAGCAGCGCGACGGCGTCCCGGACGGCCCGGACCCGTCCGGGGTCGGGGTCGGCGCCGGCCGAGGCGACGGCGACCACCAGGCCGGCCGCCCGGGCGACCGCCGGGGTCCGCGCGGTCCCGCCCGCCGGCGCGTCGGCCCGGACGCAGGGCACCTGCCGCCGCTCGGCCTCGGCCGCCACCGCGGCGTTCACCGCCGGGTCGCCGGTGCACGCGTGCACCACCCAGGCCCCGGCCAGGTCCCCGTCCGCGTACGCCCGCGGTGTCACCGACACCGGCAGCGCGGCCAGCTCGGGCCGCACCGACGGCGCCACCACCTGCACGGACGCGCCCGCGTCGAGCAGCCCGCGGACCCGCCGCAGGGCGACCGCGCCGCCGCCGACCACCACCGCGCGGCGGCCGGCCAGGTCGAGGACGAGCGGATAGGACCCCATCGCCGCCATCCTCGCAGCCGGCGGGCTCGTGTGGCGTGTGTCACATCTCCGGTTCGTCCCCTGGAGTCCAGTTGGTAGCCCTCGCCCCGATCCTGTGCGACCCTGAAGGGGTGAGGTCTCTCGGCGTGACACCCGTGCTCCTGGTGTCCCGGCGTCACGTCGACCTCCAGCGGGTCGGCAGCGCGGTCTGTCCGGGCTGACCGTCCACGCGGCGCCTTGCCGCCCCAGTTCCGGGGCCGCGCCGCATCCGTCCGCCGGAAGGACCTCCCCTCATGCCCCCCCAACGTGGGCAGGGCCAGTGGGCCCTGGGCCATCGTGAGCCGCTGAACCCGAACGAACGGGTCAAGCGGGACGATGACGCCCTCAACGTACGCAGCCGCATCCTCGACCGGTACGCCCACACCGGTTTCGCCGGCATCGACCCGGCCGACCTGCGCAACCGCTTCCGCTGGTTCGGGCTGTACACCCAGCGCGCGCCGGGCATCCCGGGCGGCCGCACCGCCGTGCTCGAGCCGGAGGAGCTCGAGGACGAGTTCTTCATGCTCCGCGTCCGGATCGACGGCGGCACCCTGTCCAACGAGGCGCTGCGCGCCGTCGCCGGGATCGCCACCGAGTTCGGCCGGGACGTCGCCGACGTCACCGACCGGCAGAACGTGCAGCTGCACTGGATCCGGATCGAGGACGTGCCGGAGATCTGGCGGCGGCTGGAGGCCGTCGGCCTGGACACCACCGAGGCCTGCGGCGACACCCCGCGGGTGATCCTCGGCTGCCCGCTGGCCGGCGTCGCCGCGGACGAGGTGCTCGACGCCACCCCGGCGCTGCGCGCGGTGCGCGACCGCTACATCGGCGACCCGGCGTTCTCCAACCTGCCGCGCAAGTACAAGTCGTCGATCTCCGGCTGCACCCGGCACTGCACCAACCACGAGATCAACGACATCTCGTTCGAGGGGGTGCTCGGCCCGGACGGGACGCCCGGCTTCGACCTGTGGGTCGGCGGCGGGCTGTCCACCAACCCGCGGTTCGCCCAGCGGCTCGGCGCGTTCGTCGAGCCGGACCGGGTCGCCGAGGTGTGGGCCGGGGTGACCTCGCTGTTCCGCGACCACGGCTACCGGCGGTCCCGGCAGCACGCGCGGCTGAAGTTCCTGCTCGCCGACTGGGGGCCGGAGCGGTTCCGGCAGGTGCTGGAGAAGGACTTCCTCGACGCGCCGCTGCCGGACGGGCCGCCGCCGGCCCCGCAGGTCGGCGCCCGCGGGCACGCCGGGGTCACCGAGCAGGTCGACGGGCGGTACGCGGTCGGCTTCGCGCTGCGCGCCGGCCGGACCAGCGGCACCCAGCTGACCCAGGTCGCCGAGCTCGCCGCCCGGTACGGCGGCGGCCGGGTGCGGACCACCGCGCAGCAGCAGCTGGTGATCCTGGACGTGCCCGAGTCCGAGGTGGACGGTCTGGTCGGCGAGCTGGCCGCCGCCGACCTGCCGGTCCGGCCGAGCGCGTTCCGGGAGGGCACCATCGCCTGCACCGGGATCGAGTTCTGCAAGCTGGCGATCGTCGAGACCAAGCAGCGGGCCCAGGACCTGTACGCGGAGCTGGAGCGCCGGCTGCCGGACTTCCCCGAGCAGGTCAGCATCAACGTCAACGGCTGCCCCAACTCGTGCGCCCGGTTCCAGGTCGCCGACATCGGCTTCAAGGGGTCGGTGGCGCGCGGCCCGGACGGCGAGGACGTGGAGATCTACCAGGTGCACCTCGGCGGTCACCTGGGCGACGAGACCGTGCTGGGCCGCAAGTTCCGCGGCCTGAAGGTGGAGGCGGACGGGGCCGCCGACTACGTGGAACGGGTGTTGAGCGGCTACCTGGAGCGCCGGGAGCCGGCCGAGAGCTTCGCCGCGTACGCGGCCCGGGCCGACGAAGGGTGGCTGCGATGAGCCGGCACATGACCCCGTTCTTCTGCCCGTACTGCGGGGACGAGGCGATCCGGCCCTACGGCGAGCAGCCCGGCGAGTGGGTGTGCGAGTCCTGCCGGCGGGCGTTCGCGCTGAAGGCGGTCAAGCAGGCGGCCGGACAGGCGGTCGAGCGATGAGCGCGCCGCGGGAGGAGTGGGACCGGCTGGCCGACCTGGCCGCCGCGGCCGCGGTCTGGCTGGACGGCGCGCACCCGCTGGAGGTCCTGCGCTGGGGCTCCCAGGAGTTCGGCGACACGATGTGCGTCTCGTCCTCGATGACCGACGCGGTGCTGGCCCACCTGGCCTCCCGGGCCCGGCCCGGGGTGCCGGTGCTGTTCCTGGACACCGGCTACCACTTCGCCGAGACCATCGGCACCCGGGACGCGGTGGCGGCGACGCTGCCGGTGACCATGGAGACCGTGCAGCCGCTGTGGACGGTCGCCGAGCAGGACGCGGACCTGATGCCCCGGCTGCACGAGCGGGACCCGGACCGGTGCTGCTGGCTGCGCAAGGTGGAGCCGCTGGGCCGCGCGCTGGCGCCGTACACGGCCTGGGCGAGCGGGGTCCGCCGGGACGAGTCGGCGAGCCGGCGCAACACCCCGGTGGTGGCCTGGGACGCGCGCCGCGCGGTGGTGAAGATCCACCCGCTGGCGGCGTGGACGCAGGCCGACGTGGACGCGTACGTCGAGGAGCACGGGGTGCTGATCAACCCGCTGGTCGAGGACGGCTACCCGTCGATCGGCTGCGCGCCGTGCACGGCCCGGGTGGAGCCGGGCGCCGACCCGCGCTCCGGGCGGTGGGCCGGGCAGTCGAAGACGGAGTGCGGGATCCACGTGTGAGCGCTGGCTAGGCTCGGCCGGTGCCGCCGTTGACGATCGACTTCGCACAGGTCGCCGCCGAGGACGTGCCGGGCGCGGTGGCGCGGCTGTGCCAGGCGCTGGAGGCCGCCGACGCCGAGGGCTGGTACGGGGCGCTCACCGTGGAGCGGCCGTGGTCGCGGCACAACCCGGTGCTGGAGGGCGAGTTCGCCTGCCCGGCCGCGATCCGGCCGTACCTGGAGCGGGAGCTGCGCCGGCTCGCGCTGGCCGGCGCCCGGGTGTCCGCCCGGGCGTCCCGCCCGGCGCTGGAGCTGCACGACCCGGCGCTGCTGGCGGCGCTGGACGAGAAGTCGTGGGACCTGCGCCGGAAGAAGCTGTTCCTGTTCCGGCCGGAGCGGATGGCGCTGTCCCTGGACCGGCTCAGCCACTACACCGGGACGCCGGCCGAGGTCTTCCAGCGGTACGTGCTGTTCACCAACTACTCCTGGCACGTGGACGCGTTCCGGGAGGTCTTCCCGGACGCGGTCGGGCCGGACCGGCCGGGGCGGCAGATGCCGGCCTGGCACGCGACCCGGCCCGGCCGGGACGGGGTCACCCTGGTCGACATCGGGGTCGGCCCGTCGAACGCGAAGACGGTGACCGACCACGTCGCGGTGCTCCGCCCGGACCTGATGCTGATGATCGGGCACTGCGGCGGCCTGCGGAACCACCAGGACATCGGCGACCTGGTGCTCGCCACCACCTACCACCGGGCCGACGGGGTGCTCGACCACGTGCTGCCGACCAGCGTGCCGGTCGCCTCCAACCACCGGCTCAACACCTACCTGCTGGACGCGCTGGTCCGCCGCGAGCTGCCGTTCCGGCTGGGCACCGTCTACACCACCGACAACCGCAACTGGGAGTTCGAGCAGGGCGGCGTGCTGGACCGGATGCGGCTGTCCCGGGCCGTCGCGGTGGACATGGAGTCGGCGACCGTGGCCGCGAACGGCTTCCGCTACCGGGTGCCGACCGCGACCCTGCTCGCGGTCAGCGACAAGCCGCTGCACGGGCGGCCCAAGCTCAACGAGGCGGCGCAGGACTTCTACCGGGCCACCCGGCGCTGGCACCTCGAGGTCGCGGTCGAGGTGGTCGACCGGGTCCGCCGGACCCATCCCGACGGCCTGCCCGCCGCCGACTTCCGCTCCCCCGACGAGCCCCTCCTCGGCGTCGACTGAATCCCGCTTCCGGGCGCCGCTACCGTGTGGCGGGTGACGCAGGGACTGCATCCGACGGTGCGGAAGGTGACCGAGGCGCTGGCGGCGGCCGGCGCCACCGGCGAGATCCACGAGCTGGCCGAGGAGGTCCGCACGGCGCCGGCCGCGGCCGCGCAGCTCGGCGTCGAGGTCGGCGCGATCGCCAACTCGCTGGTCTTCGACGCCGACGGCGAGCCGCTGCTGGTGCTCACCAGCGGCGCGCACCGGGTGGACACCGGCCGGGTCGCCACCCTGGTCGGCGTCGGCGAGCTGCGCCGCGCGTCGCCGGACTTCGTCCGCGCCGCCACCGGCCAGCCGATCGGCGGGGTCGCCCCGGTCGGGCACCCGAGCCCGCTGCGCACGCTGGTCGACGTCGACCTGGCCGCCTTCGAGGTGGTCTGGGCGGCCGGCGGGGTCCCGCACACGGTCTTCCCGACGTCGTACGAGGAGCTGATCCGGCTCACCGGCGGCACGCCGGCCGAGGTCGGCTGAGCGCCGCACCACACCGGCACCTACCCTTCTGCCCATGCACGAGGCGGTGCCGGAGCTGGTCACGCTGCACCTGTGGCGGGTGCCGCGGCGGGCCGTGCCGGCCGCGGTGGCCCGGATGGCCACCGAGCGGCGGCCGGTGCGCAGCCAGCCCGGCGTGCGCTTCGCCAAGCTGCTCGGCACCGGCGACGGGCGGACGTTCACCGTCCGCGACTCCGACCCGCGCCGGTGGGGGCTGCTGGCGACCTGGACCGACCGGGCCGCCGCGCGCGCGTTCGAGCGGTCGCCGACCGCGGCCCGCTGGCGGCGGCTCGCCGAGGAGACGTGGCGGGTGGAGCTGCGGCCGCTGGCGGCGCGCGGGCGGTGGTCGGGGCGGGAGCCGTTCGGGAAGCCGGGCGGCGGGCGGTGGGAGGGGCCGGTGGCCGCGGTGACCCGGGCTCGGCTCGCCGTGACGCGGTCCGCCGCCTTCTGGCGGGCGGTGCCCCCCGTCTCGCTCGACCTGGCCGGCCGCCCCGGGCTGCGGCTCGCCGTCGGCATCGGCGAGGCGCCGGTCGGCCTGCAGGGCACGTTCAGCCTGTGGGAGTCGGGGCGGGCGCTGCGCGACTTCGCGTACGCCGGCGCCCCGCACCGGGAGGTGGTGGAGCGGACCGACCGCGAGCGGTGGTACGCGGAGGAGCTGTTCGCCCGCTTCGCGGTGGAGCACGCGGCCGGCTCGGTCGACGGCAGGGACCCGCTGGCATGAAGATCACCCGCTGGACGCCGGCCGAGGCCCGGGAGCGGATGGGCGAGGCCATGTCCGTGTACGCGGAGGCGATGGGCTACCCGCCCGAGGCCGGCCAGCACCGGGCCGGCTTCGCGCTGGCGCACACCCGCCGGCCCGCGTTCCGCTCGGTCGCCGCGCTCGGCGACGGCGACGGCGTCGGCCAGCCGGACGAGCTGCTCGGCTTCGGCTACGGGTACGAGACCGCGCCCGGCCAGTGGTGGCACGACCAGGTGCGGATCGCGCTGCCGCCGGCGGTGGCCGAGGAGTGGCTGCGCGGCTCGTTCGAGCTGTCCGAGCTGCACGTCCGGCCGGCCTACCAGGGCCGCGGCGCCGGCCGGGCGCTGCTGCAGACGCTGGTCGAGGGCCTGCCGCAGCAGACCGTGCTGCTGTCCACGCCGGAGGGCGACACCCGCGCGTGGCGCCTGTACCGGTCGCTCGGCTTCGTCGACCTGCTCCGGCACCACCTCTTCCCCGGCGACGCGCGGCCGTTCGCGGTGCTGGGGGTGCGGTTGCCGCTGGCGGCGGCGCGTGACTGACCGCGGCCGGCTCGTGGCCGTCGCGGCGGCCGCCACGGTGCTGGCCCAGATCGCGTACCCGCTGGTCGGCGGCGACGCCCGCGACGCCCTGACGATCGCGACGGTCGTCCTCTTCGCGGCCACCTCGCTGCTGCACGCCGGCCTGACCCGCGGTCCCCGCGCGGCGGTGGTGCTGCTGCTGGTCGCGGGCGGCGGCGGCCTGGTCGCCGAAGCCGTGGGGGTGGCCACCGGATTCCCCTTCGGCCGGTACGAGTACGCGGACACCCTCGGCCCAGCCGTGCTCGGCGTGCCGGTGGTGATCCCGCTGGCGTGGGTCATGATGACCTGGCCGGCGTACCTCGTGGCCGCCCGCCTGGTCCGCTCCCGGCCGGCCCGGGTCGCGGTCGGTGCGGTGGCGCTGGCGTCGTGGGACCTCTTCCTGGATCCGCAGATGGTGGCCGCCGGGCACTGGCGGTGGGACGACCCGCTGCCGTCGCTGCCCGGCGTGCCGACCGTGCCGCTGACCAACTACGCCGGCTGGCTGCTGGTCGCCGCCGTCCTCATGCTGCTGCTGCCGGCGCCGAGCGCCGCGGACGACACCGTGCCGTACGCGCTGTATCTCTGGACGTACGCGTCCTCGGTGCTCGCGCACGCGGCGTTCTTCGGGCTGCCGGCGTCGGCGCTCTGGGGCGGGCTCGGCATGGGGCTGGTCGCCGTCCCGCTCGCCCTGTCGCTCCGCCGGCGGGTGCCGGTGCCGGCGTGATCCGCGGGCTGGTCCGCGCCGGGGCGGTCCTCGCCGCCGCCGGCGCCGCCCACGCCGCGGTGAACGCCGCGCTGCTGCGCCGGCCCGACCCGGCGGCCCGGCCCGGCGCGGAGCGGGTGTCGGTGCTGCTCCCGGTACGCGACGAGGCGCCGCGGGTCGGCGCCTGCCTGGAGGCCGCGCTGGCCCAGGACGGGGTCGCCGAGGTGCTCGTGCTCGACGACGGCTCCACCGACGGCACCGGCGACATCGCCCGCCGGCTCGGCGCGCGGGTCCTCCCCGGCCGACCGCTGCCGGCCGGCTGGCTCGGCAAGCCGCACGCCTGCCAGCAGCTCGCCGACACCGCCGACCCGCGCAGCGACGTCCTGCTCTTCCTCGACGCCGACGTCGTGCTGGCGCCCGGTGCGGTCGCCGCCACCGTCGACCTGCTCCGCCGGCACCGCCTCGACCTGGTCTCCCCCTATCCCCGGCAACGCGCCGTCACCCCGGCGGAACGGCTGGTCCAGCCGCTGCTGCAGTGGTCCTGGCTGACCTTCCTGCCGCTGCGGCTGGCCGAGCGCTCGCCCCGGGAGTCCCTCGCCGCCGCGAACGGGCAGCTGCTCGCCGTCCGCCGCGCCGCGTACGACCGGGCCGGCGGGCACGCCGCCGTCCGCGCCGAGGTCCTCGACGACGTCGCCCTGCTCCGGGCGGTCAAGCGCACCGGCGGCCGCGGCGGCGTCGCCGACGGGACCGCGCTGGCCACCTGCCGGATGTACGGCGGCTGGACCGAGCTGCGGGACGGCTACACGAAGTCGCTCTGGTCCGCCTTCGGCTCCCGCCCCGGCGCCGCCGCGGTCACCGGCCTGCTCGTCTTGGCCTACGTGCTGCCGGCGGCCGCCGCGCTGGCGCGGCTCGGTGTCTGGACTGGCCGGATACGCTGCCGGCGTGACCGGTCGGGTGGTGGCCGCCCGCCGCACCGGCGGCCGGGTCTGGCCCGACGCGTTCGCCCACCCGCTGTCCGTGGTCGCCTTCGCCGGCCTCACCGCCCGCTCCTGGCGCGCCCACCGCGCCGGCACGCTCGCCTGGAAGGGCCGCACGCTGCCGGGTCGGGACGGCCGGTGAGCCGCGTCGTCGTGGTCGGCGCCGGCGTCGGCGGTCTCGCCGCGGCGGCCCGGCTCGCCGCCGGCGGGCACGCGGTGACCGTCTGCGAGCAGGCGTCGGTGGTCGGCGGCAAGCTCGGCCTGGTCGAGCGGACCACCGAGGCCGGCGTGTTCCGCTTCGACACCGGCCCGTCGCTGCTGACCATGCCGTACGTCTTCGCCGACCTCTTCGCGGCCACCGGCGACCCGCTGGAGTCGACGCTGGCACTGGAGCCGCTCGACCCGCTGATCCGGCACCACTTCCCCGACGGCACCCGGCTGGACACCGCGTCCGAGCTGGACGTGACCACCGCGCGGATGGACACCGCGTTCGGCCCGGGCGCCGGGCCGGCCTGGCGCCGGTTGGCCGGCCGCTCGGAGCGCATCTGGCAGGCGGTGCGGGAGCCGTTCCTGGAGACCGCGATCGGCGGGGCCGCGGACCTCGCCCGGCAGGCGGTGCGCCTCGGCGACCTGCGGGCCATCGCCCCCGGCCGGACGCTGCGCTCGCTCGGCCGGCGCTACCTCGGCGACCCGCGGCAGCGCACGCTCTTCGAGCGCTACGCCACCTACACCGGCTCCGACCCGCGCCGCGCCCCGGCCGCGCTGGCCGTGGTGCCGTACGTGGAGCAGGCCTTCGGCGGCTGGTACCTCCGCGGCGGCCTCCGCACCCTCGCCGACGAGCTGGCCCGCCGGGTGACCGCGCTCGGCGGCCACATCCGCACCGACACCGACGTGATCCGGATCGAGACCACCGGCGGCCGGGCCAGCGGCGTCCGGCTCGCGGACGGCAGCCGGGTGCCGGCCGACGTCGTGGTCGCGAACGCGGACGCGGACCACGTCTACCGCGACCTCCTCCCGCAGCCGCGCCAGCTGCGCCGGCTGCGCCGCGGCACCCCGTCGCTGTCCGGCTTCGTGCTGCTGCTCGGCGTCCGCGGCCGGACCCCGGGCCTGGCCCACCACAACGTCCTGTTCCCCGGCTCGTACGACGACGAGTTCGACGCGGTCTTCGGCGACCCGGCCGCCCCCGTGGCGGACCCGACCGTCTACATCAGCGTCCCGGACGACCCGGCGGTCCGCCCGGACGGCCACGAAGCCTGGTTCGTGCTGGTCAACGCGCCCCGGCACGGCCGCGGCCCGGGCGCGGTCGACTGGAACTCCCCCGAGCTCGCCGGCTCGTACGCCGGCCGCCTGCTCGGCATCCTCGCCCGCCGCGGCCTCCAGGTCACCGACCGCCTGCTCTTCTCCCAGGTCATCACCCCCGCCGACCTCGAGCGCGCCACCCGCGCCCCCGGCGGCGCCATCTACGGCACCTCCTCCAACGGCTCCCGCTCGGCCTTCCTCCGCCCGACCAACCGCTCTCCCGTCCCGGGCCTGTTTCTGGTCGGCGGCTCCGCCCACCCCGGCGGCGGCCTCCCCCTGGTCACCCTCTCCGCCAAGATCGTCGCCGACCTCATCGGCCCCGCCTGACCCTCTCCTCCCTCCCTCCCCAACCGGCCCTCCGCACCCCCGCGCCGGCCCCACCTCCCCTGCCCCTCTCGCCCCTCTTGCCCTGGCCCTCCGTTCCCGCCGCTCCCCTCCCACAGCAGGACATCTTTGCCACACCTCTCCCGCAGACCACACCCTTCTTTTCTGACTACGCCACTGCCCACTCCCCCGAAGCAGAGACACTACCCACCGCTTTCCAACCAAGTACGCCTCCGCTTCCCCAGACGGAGCAAAGGCGTACTCGTCTTAGGTACGTAATTCCGGAGCGGCCTATCTGAAATTGATGCGTCTGCGCTTCGCCAGGTTGAGCAGAGGCGTACTTGGCGGTGAACGCGCTGGTCACTGCTTCGGGGAGAGGAGCAGAGGCATAGCCGAAAAAGAGGGGTATACCTGCGGGGAGGCAGCGGGTTTTCCACAGGCCGCCTGGTCGTCCACAGATTGCGGCGAAGATCTACCGGGTCCATTAGCCACCGGCGAGGCTTGCGCCATGACCGCGTTTCTCGATGTCACGGGCGTGCTGCGCCGGGCGCGGCGGCGAGCCGATCTCAGTCAGCGCGAGCTGGCCCGCGCCATCGGTGTCAGCCCGGCCGCAGTCGCGCGGGCTGAGACACACGGCCGGGCCAGCCTCAACCTGCTCGAGGGCGCGCTGGCGATCGCCGGTCTGCATCTGGCGGTGGTGGATGGCAGCGGGGCGCCGGTCCAGCCGATGCGGAAGGACGGGGTGCGCGATCTCGGCAAGCGGCGGCTGCCTGCTCACCTCGATCCGTTCGCGTACTGGGGCGTCGGCCTGCCGTACCGAGCCGATCGACCGTATCCGCGGCCACCGGGCTCTGCCTCGTTCGTCCGGCGGCGGCCCGAGCGCAACCTGGCGCGGTCCACGATCGGCACTCCCGATGACCACCCGAGCCGGCAGGAGTTGCTGCCCACCCGCCCAGCACGTCAGCCCGTGTATGTCAGCGAGTCCGAGTGCTCCTGCGGCCCGGAGTGCGAGCGGCGCTGCGTGTCGGACTGTGCATGCCAGTGCGAGCCGGATCCCCGACCGCGCCTAGTCGTTGAGACGCCGCCGGATGACGACGAGAAGCTGGCTCAGGCCCACCAGACCCAGCACGACCCAGGCGACGGCGCCGCCGGTGACGACGAGGTCCGCCGAGCCGGGCAGCAGACCAGCCCCGAGCAGCAGACCAGCGGTGAGGATCACCCGGGTCGGCCGCTCCCAGACGGTGATGACGCCCACCTCGCCCATCCCGGCGTTCCCCGCGCGCGCTCGGGCGTACTCCTGCAGGCCCATGAGGCCGCCGCCGATGACGCACAGCGGGCCGGGAGCGCCGAGCACCCAGAGCGCGACCAGGTAGGCGGCGTCGGAGAGCCGGTCGGCGATGGAGTCGAGCACGAAGCCCCATCGGGAGGTCCGACCGGTCAGGATGGCGACCGCGCCGTCCAGGTTGTCGAGCAGGCCGGCAACGACGACGACGACCACGGCGGCGAGCGGCCATCGGCCGCCGGCGCTCGCGATCGCCGCCACCGCCGCCGACGCCAGGACGCCCCAGGCGGTGAGCAGGTCCGGCGCCACGCCTCGGGCCGCCAGTGGCCGGGCCGCCGCGTAGGCCAGCGACAGCCAGCGGCCGGCGAGGCTGCCGGGTCGGGGCTGGTAGCCGCCGTGCAACGGCGCCCAGCGGCGCAGGTACTCAGCCAGTCCTGGCACCGGCTCCGGCGGTGGCCGGCCGGTCGCGACGGTGAGCACCAGCAGAATCGCGGTGGCGGCGGCGAGCAGCAGGGCCGTCAGCACGGCCGGAGCGGCGGCTCAGGCCGAGGCTCGGTCGACCGCGCGGGCGCCGAGACCGAGCCGGGCCCACACCTCGCGGGTCGCGGTGGACCTGTTCAACGTGTAGAAGTGCAGGCCGGGCGCGCCTTCGGCGAGAAGCCGCTCGCACAGCGCGGTCGCGTGCTCGACCCCGATCCGGCGGACCGCGACCGGGTCGTCCTCCACGGCGTAGAGCTCGGCGGCGAGGTCCGCCGGGAAGGCCGCGCCGGACAACTCGGCCGAGCGCTGGATGCCACGGACGTTGGTGATCGGCATGATGCCGGCGATGATCGGCACGTCGCAGTCGAGCGTCGCCACCCGGTCCCGCATCCGCAGGTAGTCCTCGGCCCGGAAGAACATCTGGGTGATGGCGAAGTCCGCGCCGGCCCGGCACTTGGCCACGAAGTGCCGGACGTCGGAGTCGAAGTCCGGTGAGCGCGGGTGCTTCTCCGGGAAGGCGGCCACCCCGACGCAGTAGTCGCCGTGGGCCTTCACCAGCCGGACCAGGTCCTCGGCGTAGTGCAGACCCTCAGGGTGTGCTTGCCAATCCCCCAGCGGGTCGCCGCCCGGCGGGTCGCCGCGCAGCGCCAGCACGTTGCGGACCCCGGCGCCGGCCAGCCGGCCGATCATGTGCCGCAGCTCGGCGACCGAGTGGCCGACCGCCGTGAGGTGCGCCATGGGCAGCAGGGTGGTGTCGGTGGCGATCCGCTCGGTGATCTCCACGACCCGGTCGCGGTTGCCGCCGCCGGCGCCGTAGGTAACCGAGACGAACGACGGTTGCAGCGGCTCCAGCTGCCGGATCGCCTGCCAGAGCTGCCGCTCGCCCTCGTCGGTCTTCGGCGGGAAGAACTCGAACGAGAAGGTCGGGCGGCCCTCGGCAAGCCGGTCGCGAACGGTGGCCGTCATGCGGGCAGCCTAGCGGCAGCCCGCCGGCCGGCGCCGTCGCCGCCGCATCTCCCATCGTCGCCCGCAGGTCCGGCAGCCTGCCATCCGGTGCCGTCGCAGCGCCCGCCACCGGTGCCGCCACGGGTCCGGGAGCCGGTCGGCCGGCCCGTCACCGCCGCGCCCATCACCGCGCCTGCCGCTCGGCGCCGTCCGCGGGTCCGGCGGGTCCGGCAGCCACCGCAATCGGCAGCGCCTCGCGGGTCCGGCAGGTCCGGCACGTCCGGCGATCCGGCACGTCCGGCAGGTTCGGCGGCCCGGCGGGTCCGGCGGCCCGGCGGGTCCGGCACGTCCGGCGGGTCCGGCGGTCCGGCGGGTCCGGCACGTCCGGGCGGCGGTCCGGCGGCGTCCGGCAGCGCCCCCGGCGGGTCCGGCGGCCCGGTACCTCCGGCACGTTCGGCGGGTCCGGCGGTCCGCCAGCCGGCGCCGTCACCGCCGCCCGCCGGCGCCGCCCGCGGGGTCTGGCAGGCCGCCGGCCGGCGGCGGCGCCGCCGTGCCCGCCACTGCGATCGTCGGCGCGCCGGGTGGGTCGGGCGGCCGCGGTCACCGTCGTGACGTCGCGGGGGATGTCGCCGGACCGGGTCTGGCGGCCTGCTGGGCGGTGCTGTCGGCGGGGTGATCGGCGGGGGTGCGGGGTTCGGCGAGGGGCGTCGGGTCCGGCGGGGGGGTCGGCGGGCGAGGGAGGGGTTGATTCCGTCGACAGGCGGGGTGGCGCCGGTTGCCGGATACTGCCCGACACGCGGCCTGCCACCGACCCTGGAGAGTCTGTGACCTCGACCCGACACCGCCCGGACACCGCTCCCGGACCCTTTCCGGACGCTCTGGAGGACTCGCCGCTGGAGCGGGAGAACTTGCGCAAGCGGGTGTCCGCGGCGCTCGACGGCTTCCTGGACCGGCAGGACGTCCGGCTCGCCGCGGTCGCGGACGAGGCCGGCGAGCTGGTGCTGGCGCTGCGCGACCTGCTGTCCGGGGGCAAGCGGCTGCGGCCGGCGTTCGGGTACTGGGCGTGGCGGGGCGCCGGCAGGCCGGACGACGACCGGATGGTGACCGCGGCGGCGGCGCTGGAGCTGTTCCAGGCGTCGGCGATCATCCACGACGACGTGATGGACCACAGCGACACCCGGCGGGGGCAGCCGGCGGTGCACCGGCGGTTCGCGGAGCTGCACCGGCTGGCGGGCTGGCGCAGCGACCACGGGCAGTTCGGCGCGGGCGCCGCGATCCTGGTCGGCGACCTGTGCCTGGGCTGGTCGGACGAGATGTTCTTCGGCAGCGGGCTGGAGTCCGAGCGGCTGGGCCGGGCCCGGCCGATCTTCGACGAGATGCGCACCGAGCTGATGGGCGGGCAGTACCTCGACCTGCTGGAGCAGGCGCTCGGCGGCGGCTCGGTGGCCCGGTCCCGGCGGGTGATCGAGTACAAGAGCGCGCGGTACAGCGTGCTCCGGCCGCTGCAGCTGGGCGCGGCGCTGGGCGGGGCGAGCCCGGCGCTGCGGGCGGCCTACGACGCGTACGGGCTGCCGCTGGGTGAGGCCTTCCAGCTGCGTGACGACGTGCTCGGCGTCTTCGGCGACCCGGCCGAGACCGGCAAGCCGGCCGGCGACGACCTGCGCGAGGGCAAGCGGACCGTGCTGGTCGCGCTGGCCGTGCAGCGGGGCAGCGCCGCCCAGGCCGCGGTGGTGGACCGGCACCTGGGCGACCCGGCGCTGGACCTGGCCGGGGTGGAGGCGCTGCGCGAGGTGCTGGTCGACACCGGCGCGCTGGCCGAGGTGGAGCGGCTGATCGCCGCCGGCGCGGAGCGGGCGCTGGACGCCCTGGACACCGCCGAGGTGGCGCCGCCGGCGGGCCAGGTGCTGCGCGAGCTGGCCGCGGCCGCCACCGCCCGCCGGCAATGAGCACCCGCCGCCCGGCGCGGTCGGCGCGGACCGGTGGGTCGGCGGGGTCGGGGCGGTGCCGGGGAACGGCGGGGCGCGGGAGGGGAGGGCGACCGTGCGCACCGTGACGGGGCCGACCGACCGGGTGGTGGTGGTCGGCGCGGGGCTGGGCGGGCTGTCCGCGGCGCTGCGGCTGGCCGGCGCCGGTCGCGAGGTCACCGTGCTGGAGCGGGAGCCGGTGCCGGGCGGGCGGGCCGGGCGGCTGGAGCTGGACGGCTACGCCTTCGACACCGGGCCGACCGTGCTGACCATGCCGGACCTGATCGCGGACGCGCTCGACCCGGTCGGCGAGCGGCTGGAGGACTGGCTGGACCTGCGGCCGGTGGACCCGCTCTACCGGGCGCACTACCCGGACGGCTCGACGCTGGACGTCCGCGCCGACGTGGACGCGATGGCCGCCGAGGTGGAGCGGGTGTGCGGGGCGCGGGAGGCGGCCGGCTACCGCCGGTTCGTGGCGTACGTGTCCGCGCTGTACCGGGCGGAGATGCGCAGCTTCATCGACCGGAACATCGACTCGCCGCTCGGCCTGCTCGGCCCGGACCTGGCCCGGCTGGTCGCGCTGCGCGGCTTCGGCCGGCTGTCCACCGCGGTGGAGCGGCACCTGAAGGACCCCCGGACGCAGCGGCTCTTCTCCTTCCAGGCGATGTACGCCGGGCTGTCGCCGTACCAGGCGCTGGCCGTCTACGCGGTCATCGCGTACATGGACTCGGTGGCCGGGGTGTACTTCCCGGCCGGCGGGATGCACGCGGTGCCGCGGGCGCTGGCCGGGGCGGCGGAGAAGCACGGGGTGCGGTTCCGGTACGGCACCGAGGTGGCCCGGGTGGAGGTCACCGGCGGCCGGGCCCGGGCGGTGGTGACCACCGACGGCGAGCGGGTCGAGGCCGACGTGGTGGTGCTCAACCCGGACCTGCCGACCGCGTACCGGCAGCTGCTGCCCGCGGCGGCGGCGCCCCGGCGGCTGGGCCGGCTGCGCTACTCGCCCTCGTGCGTGGTGCTGCACGCCGGCTCGACCGCGGCGTACCCCGGGGCGGCGCACCACAACATCCACTTCGGCCGGGCCTGGCGGCGCACCTTCACCGAGCTGATCCGGGACAAGCAGCTCATGTCCGACCCGTCGGTGCTGGTCACCAACCCCAGCCGGTCCGACCCGACGCTGGCCCCGCCGGGCCGGCACACCTACTACGTGCTCGCCCCGACGCCCAACCTCACCGCCGGCATCGACTGGTCCAGCACCGGCCCGCGCTACCGGGACGAGCTGGTGGCCACCCTGGAGGCCCGCGGCTACCAGGGCTTCGGCGCCGGCATCGAGGTGGAGCGGCTGGTCACGCCGGCCGACTGGGCGGCGTCCGGGCTGGCCGCGGGCGCGCCGTTCGCGGCCGCGCACACCGTCCGGCAGACCGGCCCGTTCCGGCCGCGGACGCTGGCCCCCGGGCTGGAGAACGTGGTGTTCACCGGATCCGGCACCCAGCCCGGCGTGGGTGTGCCGATGGTGCTGCTGTCCGGCCGGCTGGCCGCAGAACGGGTCACCGGTCGCGACCGGCAGTACCGGTCCCGCGCCTGGCGGTGACGAGACGAAGGCCTCAGTCCGACACGTCCTATTCGGGCAAGACGCGTGCTCTCTGAGCAGGTAACCTCGACCGCCGTGCTGTCCGCGCTGCCCACTCGCCTGTCCCGGTTCCGGGCTGTCGGTGAGCCGCGCCTGCTGGACCGCTACCGGACGCTCGGGCTGGCCGGGGCGACCGCGCTCGCCCTCGGCGGCGTGGCGGCGGGCGCGCTGCCCCGGGAGGACCCGTTCGCCGGGCTGCCGATGATCGGCTGGCTGCGCGGCAGCGAGCCGCTGGCGCTCGCGGTCGGCTACGCCGGGCTGGCCCTGCTCGTGGTCGCCTGGCTCTTCCTCGGCCGGCGGGTCGGCACCCCGGACGGGCCGAGCCGGCGGTCCCTGGTGATGACCCTGGCGATCTGGTCGGCGCCGCTGTGCCTGGCCCCGCCGATGTTCAGCCGGGACGTCTACAGCTACGGCGCGCAGGGCTGGATGGTGCACGTCGGCGCCAGCCCGTACTTCTGGGGGCCGGGCGCGATCCCGGAGAATCCGTTCCTGATCGACGTCCCCGACCTGTGGACGCACACCCCGGCGCCGTACGGGCCGCTGTTCCTGCAGCTGGCCCGCTGGGTGGTCGACCTCGGCTCGGACGAGACGGTGCCGACCGTGCTCGGCATGCGGCTGCTCGCGCTGGTCGGCGTGGTGCTGCTGGTGCGGTACGTGCCGCGGCTGGCCGCGCACTGCGGCGTGCCGGCCGACCGGGCGCTGTGGCTGGGCGTGCTCAACCCGCTGGTCCTGCTGCACTTCGTCAGCGGCGCGCACAACGACTCGCTGCTGGTCGGGCTCGTGGTGGCCGGCCTGGTGCTGGTGCTGGACCACCGCCGGGCGCTGGGCGTGGTCGTCATCTCGCTGGCGCTGCTGGTCAAGGCGCCGGCCGCGCTGGCCCTGGTCTTCGTCGTGCCGTACTGGGCGCAGCAGCTGACCGGCCGCTTCCGGCTGATCCGCGCCGGGGTGCTGACGGCGGCGGTCTCCGGCTCGGTGGTCGCCCTGGTCTCCTGGGCCACCGGCCTCGGCTACGGCTGGGTCGGCGCGCTGAACACGCCCGGCACGGTGCGCAACTGGCTGTCCGGCACCACCCTGCTCGGCGAGGCGGTCGGCCTGCTCACCACCGTGGTCGGGATCGGCGACGCGCAGACGACCACCGAGGCGATCAAGGTCTTCCGCGGCGCCGGCGGGCTGATCGCCATCGTGCTCTGCCTGGTGCTGCTGGCCCGGATGGACCGGTACGGGCTGGTCGGCTCGCTCGGGCTCGGCTTCATCGCGGTGGTGGCGCTCGGGCCGGTGGTCCACCCGTGGTATCTGCTGTGGGGTTTCGTCCTGGTCGCGGCGGGCATCCCGACGCTCCGCATCCGGAGCGCGGTGGTGACCGCGAGCGCCTTCCTGTCCATGGTGCTGATGCCGAAGGGCGGGACCGTCGACGTGAGCGCGATCGTGCAGGCGATCCTGTCGGCGGCCGCGGTGGCCGGCTCGGCGGCGCTGTTCGAGCTGCTGCCCGGCCGGGGCCCGGCCCCGGCGGTCAGCGCGCCGCCACGGCCCCGGTCCGAGGACCCCCCGCCGGTGCCGGCCCGGGTGCCCACCCGCCCCCGGACGTGACGGCGACGGCGGTGCCCGCTCGCAGAGCCGCGCGAGCCCTCCGGGACCGGTGGGCGGAGTCGGGCAGCGAGCACGTCCGCAAGGTGGTGCTGACCGGCTTCGGCGGGTCCGTGCTGCTCGCGCTCGGCTCGCTGGGGGCCGGCGCTCCCCCGGTGTACGACCCGGTCAAGCGGACCCCGGTGATCGCGGTGCTGCGCGACGGCATCGGCGAGCGGGTGGCGCTGGCGCTGGTCTACGTCGGGCTGGCCGTGCTCGGCATGGCCTGGCTGCACCTCGGGCGGTCGCTGCGCCGCGGCGAGGCCGGCACCGACCAGCCGCGGCTGCTGCGCATCGCGGTGCTCTGGGGCGCCCCGCTGCTGGTCTGCGTGCCGCTCTTCAGCCGCGACCTGTACGCGTACGCGGCGCAGGCGCAGATCGCGCACGCCGGCCTGGACCCGTACAGCGTGGGGCCGGTGTCGCTGCCCGGGCCGTTCCTGGACGAGATCTCCGGGATGTGGGTGGACACCCCGGCCCCGTACGGGCCGATCTGGCTCGGGCTGGGCCGGGCCATCGCCACCGTCACCGGCGACCGGGTGGTCACCACCGTGCTGTTCATGCGGCTGCTCGCGGTGGTCGGCCTGCTGCTGGTGGCGCGCTACCTGCCCCGGCTGGCCGCCGCCTGCGGGGCCGACCCGCGGCTGGCGCTGTGGCTGGGCGTGCTCAACCCGCTGGTGCTGGTCCACTTCGTGGCCGGCGGCCACAACGACGCGCTGATGCTCGGCCTGCTGGTGGCCGGGCTGACGGTGGCGGTCGAGGCGACCGAGGAGCGCTGGGTGGCCGCCGGGGTGGCGCTGACCTCGGCCGGCGTGCTGGTCAAGGCGCCGGCGGCGATCGCGGTGGCCTTCCTGGCCTGGGTGTGGGCGCGACACCTGACCGGGCGGGCGGTGCTGCTGCGGGCCAGCCTGCGCACCGGTGCGGTCGCGCTGGCCAGCGTGGTGGTGCTGACCGCGGCGACCGGGCTCGGCTTCGGCTGGATAAACCAGCTCAACGCGTCCGGGCGGGTCATCACCTGGCTGTCGCTGCCGACCGGCCTGGGCCTGCTGGCCAGCATCCCGACCGGCATCACCGACATCATCACCTCGGAGAACCCGGTGATCATCGGATTCCGGGCCGGTGGTCAGGTGGTCACCGCGCTGGTGCTGCTGTGGCTGTGGCTGCGGGCCGGCCGGCTGGGCCCGGTCCGGGCGCTCGGGCTGGGGCTGCTCGCCCTGGTGCTGCTCGGCCCGGTGGTGCAGCCCTGGTACGTGCTGTGGGGGCTGACCGTGGTCGCGGCCACCCCGCTGACCCGGCGGCCCTGGCTGGTGGCGGCCGGGGCGAGCGTCTGGCTGTCCATGATGATCACCCCGCAGGGGGCGAACCTCTTCCTCGAGTGGGGGCCGGTGCTCGCGACCGGGGCGGCCGCCGTGGTGGCCACCTACACGGTGCTCGGCCACGAGCCGGACCCGGCCGGGGCCGGCCGCGAGCCGGTAGCCTCGGGCGCGTGAGCGCGCGCGAGCTGGACGCCGCCGGCATCACCTCCCCGGCCCTGCGCGCGTCGTACGAGCGGTGCCGCCGGCTCAACGCCGACCACGGCAAGACCTACTACCTGGCCACGCTGCTGCTGCCGCCGGCCAAGCGGCCGTACGTGCACGCGCTCTACGGCTTCGCCCGGTACGCCGACGAGATCGTCGACGACCTCTCCTCCACCCTCGGCCCGGCCGAGAAGGCGGACTGGCTGGTCGGCTGGGGGGAGCGCTTCCTGGCCGAGGTCCGGTCCGGCGGCTCGACCCACCCGGTCAGCCGGGCGGTGGTGGACACCGTCCGGCGCTGGGACATCCCGCTCGGGCTGTTCGAGGACTTCCTCGCCTCGATGCGGATGGATCTCACCGTCACCGACTACCCGACGTACGACGACCTGCGGGCGTACATGTGGGGGTCGGCGGCGGTGGTCGGGCTGCAGATGGTGCCGGTGCTGGAGCCGGTGGTGCCGCGGGAGCTGGTCGAGCCGTACGCGGCCGACCTCGGGGTGGCCTTCCAGCTGTCGAACTTCATCCGCGACGTCGGCGAGGACCTCCGCCGCGGCCGGGTCTACCTGCCCGCCGAGGACCTGGCCGCGTTCGGGGTGGACCGGGAGCGGCTGGCCCGCGGGGTGGTCGACTCGGCCGTGCGGCGGCTGCTGGCCTTCGAGATCGCGCGCACCCGGGAGCTCTACCGGGCCGCCGAGCCCGGCATCCGGCTGCTGCACCCGACGTCGCGGGACTGCATCCGCAGCGCGCTGCGGCTCTACGGCGGGATCCTGGACGAGGTGGAGCGGGCCGACTACCAGGTGCTGGACCGCCGGGTCTCGGTCAGCGGGCCGCGCCGGCTGGCGGTCGCCGTGCCCGGGCTGGCGAGGGCGTACGCGGCGCGCCGGTGACCGACTTCGTCCTCGTGCACGGGGGCTGGCACGGCGCCTGGTCCTGGGCCTTCCTGGTCGACGAGCTCGCCGCCCGGGGTCACCGCGCGGTGGCCGTCGACCTCCCGGCCGAGGACCCGCACGCCGGCGCCATCCCCTGCGCCGCGCTCGTCGCCGCCGCCCTGCCCGGCCCCGACGCCGTCCTCGTCGGGCACTCGCTGGCCGGCCTGGTCATCCCGGTGGTGGCCGCCGCGCACCCGGTCCGGCACCTGGTCTACCTGGCCGCGATGCTGCCGGAACCCGGCCGCAGCGTGGCCGGCGGCCCCCGGCAGACCGTGCGCGGGCTCGGCCGCGGCCAGCTCCGGCACGAGGACGGCTCGACCTCCTGGGAGCCGGCCGCGGCGGTCGAGCGGCTCTACCCGGACGCCCCGCCGGACCGGGCCGCCTGGGCCGCGGCCCGGCTGCGCCGGCAGCACTGGCCGCTGCTGGCGGAGGTCACGCCGCTGGCGGCGTGGCCCGACGTGCCGTCGACCTACGTGCGGTGCGCGGACGACGCGGTGATCGACGCCGAGTGGGCCGCCCGGGCCGTGCCGGAGCGGCTCGGGGTCGAGCCGGTGGTCTTCCCCGGCGACCACTCCCCGCCGGTGTCCCGCCCGGCCGCGCTGGCCGACCTGCTCACCCGCCTGGTGCCCTGAGGCACCCGACCAGGGGCGTCAGTAGGGCCGGGGGTGCCAGCCGGCCGGCGGGTCCTCGCCGACGACCCCGTCGACGGCCTCCCGGAGCAGGTCGGCGTGCCCGGTGTGCCGGCCGTACTCCTCGATCAGGTCGCAGACGAGGCGGCGCAGGCTGAGGTGGCCCCGGCCGGGCCAGCTCAGGTGGACGGGCTGGTCGAGCCCGCCGTCGGCCACCGCCGCGGCCAGCGTCGCCCGGGACCGGGCGATGGTCTCGTCCCAGATCGCGTAGAGCTGCTCGGGGCTGTCGCCGGCGGCGGAGGTGAACTCCCAGTCGGGGTCGGTGTCGAAGGGCGCGGTGTCCCACGGCGGGCTGACCGGGGCACCGCTGAGCTTGCGGGTGAAAATCTGGTCCTCTGCCCAGGCCAGGTGCTTGAGCAGGCCGCCGAGCGTCAGCGAGGACGCGCCGATGCGGGTCTGCAGCCCGGCCGCGTCGAGGCCGTCGGCCTTCCAGCGGAAGGTCGTGCGCAGCCGGTCGAGCGCCCCGAGCAGCTGCTCGACCTCGGTGCCGGCGAGCGGCGGCTCCCACCAGTAGTCGCTGTTGGTCATGGCGCGGGACGGTAGCCGCTATTGCGGACGATCCGCCTCCGGAATGCGGCCTGACACCGGTCGACGTCGAAGCAGCGCCACATTGCCCTTGACTGCCGCCTTGATTGACGTCATAGTGACGTCAGCACCGCATCAGACCACCGCCAAGGAGGACGTCATGTCGAACCACTTCGACCCCGCCATCGAGGCCGAGCTGCACCGGCGCCGGACCACGCTGCGGCACGACGCCGAGCAGCACCAGCTCTCCCGGGCGGCCGGCCGCCTGACCCGCCCGGCCCGGTTCGGCCGCGCCCGGACCGGCCACGCGATCGCCCGCCAGGCCGGCGCCTGATCCGGTCAGGTGCGCACGCCCCGCCGGCCCAGCCAGACCCACGTCGACAGCGTCGTCGTGACCATGGCGAAGCCGAACAGCAGGTCCTCGACCGGCGCGAACGCGATCCGCAGGCCGAGGATGGTGTCCGGGTCGTACCGGACGATGTCCAGCCCGGTGAAGACCCCGTTGGTGAGCAGCTGGAAGAACAGCACGATCGCGTACGCGGTCCAGTACGTCCGGCGGCGCAGCAACCAGGTGCGCAGCAGCACGGTGTCCACCAGCACCGCGGCCAGCACGCCGAGCACGGCCAGCTGGGTGTAGGTCACTCGTCGCCGACCTTCCAGCCGCGCACCGCGCGGACCGCCTCGAAGGCGAGGATGGCGCAGGTCGGGGTGACCACGAAGAAGAGCACCTCGTCCAGCGGCAGGTCGCCGGGCAGCAGGACGCCGGTCATCAGGCCGAGGTCGTACGTCCAGTGGCCGCGGCTGATCGCGTACAGGTCCCAGAGCACGAAGACGGCCACCGTCGGGGCGAGCGCGAGCAGCCAGCGCCGCCACCGCGCGTACACCCGGGTGCGCAGCACGATCTCCAGCGGGAGCGTGCCGAGCAGGCAGGCGGCCAGCACGGCGAGGTAGGTCAGGTGCCTCATCCCAGCCGCACCCGGAACGCCCTCGCCGCCGCCTCCGGGTCCGCCGCCCCGGTGATCGCCCGGACCACCACGACCCGGCGGGCCCCGGCGGCGAGCACCTCGTCCAGCCGGTCCAGGTCGATCCCGCCGATCGCGAACCAGGGCCGGGTCGCGGTCGCCGCCGCGTGCCGGGTCAGCTCCAGCCCGGGCGCCGGCCGGCCCGGCTTGGTCGGCGTGGGCCAGGTCGGGCCGACGCAGAAGTAGTCCACGTCCGGCTCGGCGTCCGCGGCGTCGACCTGGGCCACGTCGTGGGTGGACCGGCCGACCAGCGGGCCGCCGCCGACCAGCCGGCGGGCGGCCGGCACCGGCAGGTCGTCCTGGCCGAGGTGCAGCACGTCCGCGCCCGCGGTGGCGGCGAGGTCGGCGCGGTCGTTGACCGCCCAGAGCGCGCCGTGCCGGCGGGCCGCGTCCGCGACCACGTCCAGCAGGGCCAGCTCCTCGCGCGCCTCCAGCCCCTTCTCCCGCAGCTGGACGACGTCCACGCCGCCGCGCAGGGCCGCCTCCAGGAACTCGGCCAGGTCGCCGGTGCGCCGGCGGGAGTCGGTGCAGAGGTAGAGCCGGGCGTCCGCCAGCCGCGACCGCCGCCAGGCTCCGTCGGCGTCATCCTCCGGCGACGGCACGCACCAGCTCCAGCCGGTCGCCGTCGGCGAGCACCACCCCGTCCATCGCGGACCGCGGCAGCGCCTCGCCGTTGTGCTCCACCACCACCGAGCCCGGCCGCAGCCCGAGCTGCTCGATCAGCTCGACCAGCGCGGTCCCGTCCGGCAGCTCCCGGACGCCGCCGTTCAGTGTCACCGTCATCGCCCGCACTCCCTAGAACGCCAGCGCCTGCGCGCGCCGCTTGACCTCGCGGCTGCGGTCGGCCTGCAGCGCCTCGACCGGCGTGCCCGGCAGCGTCTCGTCCGGCGTGTGCAGCCAGCGGATCGCCGCCTCGTCGTCGTAGCCGCCGTCGTGCAGCAGCGTCAGCACCCCGGGCAGGCCCTTGACGACCGCCTCACCGCGGACGAACGCCGCCGGCACCCGCAGCACCCCACCGGTCCGCAGCCCGGCCAGCCCGCCGTCGCGGAGCAGCTGGTGCACCCGGGTGACCGGCACGCCGAGCCGCTCGGCGACGTCCGGCACGGTCAACCACTCGATCCCGTCCACCACCCGTCCAGCCTGCCACGCCGGCTCCCCCGCCTCATCCGGCGGGTTCGGGCGGCCGGCTCAGGCGGCGACGGCCGCCCGGACCTGCACGCCGGGGTCGGCCAGCCGGCCGGGATCGACCGGCCGCCCGGCGTCGATCACCCGGCGGCCCTGGACGACGTCCCGGGGCCGGTCCACCGCGAGCAGCCCGGTCAGCCGGCCGTCCGGGTCCAGCCAGGCCGCCGACCAGCCGGTGCCGGCGTCCGGGTCGCCCCGCCACACCGCCGGGCCGTCGTCGGAGCGCCAGCCGACCCACTGCACGTACCGGCCGAACTGCTCGGACCACACGTACGGCACCGGGTCGTACGTGCCCGGCCGGCCGAGCAGCGTGGCCGCCGCCACCTCGGGCGCGTGCAGCGCGTCGTCCCAGTGCTCGGTGCGCACCCGGCGGCCGGCCCGCGGCGACCAGCGGGCGGCGCAGTCGCCGACCGCGACCACGCCGGCCAGCGCGGTCCGGCAGGCCTCGTCCACCACCGCGCCGCCGCTGACCGGGTCGACGTCCACCCCGGAGCCGGCCAGCCAGCCGAGGTCCGGCCGCACCCCGACCGCCTCCACCACCACGTCCGCGTCCACCCGGCCCTCGCCGGCCAGCCCGACCCCGCGGGAGTCCACCTTGGACACCGCGGCGCCGGTGCGCAGGTCGATGCCGGCCTCGGCGTACCAGCCCGCGGTGCGGGCGCCGGCCACCGGCCCGAGCGAGGCGGCCAGCGGCGCGGTCGCCGCCTCCAGCACCGTGACCGCGCAGCCGCGCCGCGCGGCCGCGGTCGCCACCTCCGCGCCGATCCAGCCGGCGCCGACCACGACCACCCGGGCGCCGGGCACCAGGGCCGCCCGCAGCCGGTGCGCGTCCGCCTGCGTGCGCACCACGTGCGCACCGCCGTCCGACCCGGCCAGCCGCCGCGGCACCGCCCCGGTCGCCAGCACCAGCCCGTCCCAGCCCAGCTCGCCGGCATCGGTCTGCAGCACCCCGGGCGCCAGCCCGGTCGCGGTCACCCCCGACCGCACCTCCACCCCGTCCAGCCAGCCGGCGTCCAGCGGCTCGGAGTCGATGTCCCCGAGCAGCACCGCCTTGGTCAGCGGCGGCCGGTCGTACGGGGCCACCTCCTCGGCGGCGACCAGGGTGAGCGCGCCCGCGTACCCGCCGGCGCGCAGCTCCGCGGCGGCCCGCACCCCGGCGAGCCCCGCGCCGACGACCACGATGCTGTTCAGGAGTCCTTCTCCGGCTCGAAGGTGTAGTTGCCCGCCTTGTCGGACACGGTGACGGCGAGCGCCACCGGCGCGCCGCGGGCCGGCGTGGCCACGCAGCGCACCTTGCCCGGCGGGTCGAAGACCCGCACCGCCTCGTCCCCGCAGTCGACCGCGTAGCTCTGCTTGCCCTGCTCGGAGACCGCCGGCTGCAGCGACGCCTCCAGCCGGGCCACCGGGATCACCGCCTGGTCGGTGGCCACCTTGAACCGGTCGGTGCCCTCCCGGTCCACCCGCACCCGCACCGGCACCCCCTCCACGGTGATCGAGCAGCGGCCCGGCTCGTTCTGCTGCGGGTCGAGGAGGTCCGGGCAGCGGGCGGCGCCGACCCGCAGCCCGTCGAAGGTGCGCGGCAGCTCGGCGTCGATGGTGCGCTGCACGTCGGCGCCGGCGAACGCCGGTGGTGGCGGCGGCGGTCCCTTCCGCGCGGTCGAGCAGCCCGCCACCGCCACCAGCGCGACCAGCAGCCAGACCCTCACGCGGTGACCTCGCGGGCGTACCGCAGCGCGTCCGGCAGCCGCATCCGGCCGCCCTCGCCGAGCGCGGCCGCGTACCCGCCGTCGCCGAGGGCCGCGTGCACCGCCGCGTCCATCGCCTCCACCAGCGGCCGCATCCCCGGCCAGACCGCCGCGCCGACCACCTCGCGGGCGTGCTTGGCCGCCCCGATCAGGGTCGCCGCCGGGCCGGGCTTGCCCTGCGCGAAGGCGACCGCGGCGAAGCCGCCCAGGCAGTACGCCGAGCCCTCCTGGTCCAGCAGCTCGCCGTGCACCTCGGCCGCGGCGGCGAACCGGGACCGCGCCTCGGCCAGGTCGCCGGCCGCCATCGCGTCCAGCCCGAGCAGGTCCTGCAGCTGGGCGCGGAGGAAGTCGTTGTCGATCCGGTCCGCCGCGGCCAGCGCCTCCCGGTGCAGCGCGGCGGCGGCGGCCGGGTCGCCCAGCTGCAGCGCGACCTGGCCGCGGGTGGACAGCGCGAACGCCAGCCCCCAGCTGTCCCCGATCCGCCGGAAGGTGCGGACCGCGTCGTCCAGCAGGTCCCGCACCTCCTCGGTGGCCCCGCTGGCGGTGGCCAGCCCGAGCCCGGCCAGCGCGTGCGCCCGCATCCGGACGTCGCCGAGCTCGGCGGTCGCCGCGACCAGCCGGCGCAGCAGCGGCTCGGCGCCGGCCAGGTCGCCGCGGGCGATCCGGAACATCCCGCGCGCCCACAGCAGCAGCGCCGCGGCGGCCGGGGGCAGCTTGGCCGCCGAGGGCAGCGCGGCCACCTGCTCGGCCGCCTCGCTCTGCTGGGCCAGCAGCCCACGGCTCCACCAGTACGTGAACAGCGGGGCGGTCATCCGGATCGCGGTCTGCGCGTCGTCCGTCGCCACCGCCCACCGGGTCATCGAGCGCAGGTCGGCCAGCTCGTCGTCCACCCGGGCCGCCCACTCCCGGTTGTCCGGGCCGGCCAGCAGCGGCCCGGCGTGGTCGGCGAAGTCGCACAGGTACTCGGCCAGCCGGCGCAGCGTGGCCTCCCGCTCCCCGCGCTCGGCCAGCCGCTCCCGCGCGTACGCCCGGACGGTGTCCAGCATCCGGAACCGCGGCTCGTCCGCGGCCCGCTCGTCCGTGCTGACCAGGCTCTGCGCGACCAGCGAGGACAGCGTGTCGAGCACGTCCAGGTCGCGGTCGACGGCGCCGACCACCTCCGCGCCCTCCAGCGTCCAGGCGCCGGCGAAGACCGACAGCCGGGCCAGCAGCGCCCGCTCGGCCGGGCCGAGCAGGCTGTGGCTCCACTCCACGGTGGCCCGCAGCGTGCGCTGCCGGCGGGGCAGGTCGACCGGCCCGGCGGCCAGGTCGAGCGAGCGGTCCAGCCGGTCGCCGAGCCGGCGCAGCAGCACCGCCGGGCTGAGCAGCCGCAGCTGCGCGGCGGCCAGCTCCAGCGCCAGCGGGATGCCGTCCAGCCGGTGCACCAGCTCGGCCACCGCGGCCGCGTTCGGCCCGGTCAGCTCGAAGTCGGGGCGCACCTCGCGGGCCCGGGCCACCAGCAGCTCGATCGCGGCCGCCGCCGGCAGCGAGGCCAGCGGCACCTCCCGCTCCCCGCGCAGCCGCAGCACGGTCCGGCTGGTCACCAGCACGGTGACCTCGGGGCAGGCGGCCAGCAGCGTGGCCAGGCCGGGCGCGGCCCCGAGCACCTGCTCGAAGTTGTCCAGCACCAGCAGCACCCGCCGGCCCTGCAGCCGGTCGGCCAGCAGGTCCAGCAGCGGGCCGGTGCCCTCGGGCCGGACGCCGAGCGCGGCGGCCAGCGCGACCGGCACCTGCTCCGGGTCGGTGACCGGGGCGAGGTCGACGAACCACACCCCGTCGACGCCGCCCGGCGCCCCGGCCCGCGCGGCGACCCCGGCCGCCACCTCCAGCGCCAGCCGGGTCTTGCCGATCCCGCCCGGGCCGACCAGCGTCACCAGCCGCACGGCCGGGTCGGCGAGCAGCTCGCCGACCGCGGCCGCCTCCGCCTCCCGGCCGACGATCGCGGTCGGCGGCACCGGCAGCCGGGCGCTGCGCAGGCCCTGCGGCGCGGCCCGGACCGGGCGGGTGAAGCGCTCGGTGAGCAGCACCGCGAGGTCGTCCGCGAGCAGCTCGGTCAGCTCCTCCGGCCCGTCGAACGGCTTGTACGCCGCCCGGTCGTCGGCCTGCACCCGGTGCAGCAGCTCGGTCAGCCGCGGCTCCCGGTCCCCGGCCGCCTTGACGTAGATGAGCTTCGGCCGGTCCCCGGACAGCAGGTACTCGTCCTCCAGGCCGGACACCGGCTCCCCCGGCGCCACCCACCCGTACCGGCGCCAGTAGATGCCGACGAAGACGTCGCTCTGCGCCAGGTAGGCCCGGTAGAGCTCGCGCGGCGGGTGCGGCCGGGCGCCCAGCTCGAACATCACCGGGGTCAGCCGCAACCGGCTGATCGCGGTGCGCACCGCCCGCCGCTCCTCGGCCAGCTCCTGCAGGGTGGAGGAGACGAAGACCCGCACCCGCCGGTCCGGAGTGCTGATCTCCGGCGCAGTCTCCCCCGGCATGACCGGCAGCGTAGGCCAAAGGGGAATGACAGCGGGACCTGCGTGGGCTTCACTTGTGGCGGCAACGGTCGAGGGGTGGGGACGTGGCTGACCACGGGGACGTACGCCCGGTGACGCGGGCGACCAAGGTGATTCTCGCCGTGTTCGTGGCGTTGACCGCGCTCGGCACCAACCAGCTGTACGTGCTGGCCGAGCACACCGACGCGTGGTTCGCCTGGACGATCCGCCCGCCGCTGACCGCGGCCTTCCTCGGCGCCGGGTACGGCGCCGGCTTCCTCATGGTGCTGCTCGCGCTGCGTACGCACGCGTGGGCGCACGCCCGGGTGCCGGTGGTGACCGTGCTGATCTTCAGCGCGCTGACGCTGACCGCCACGCTGCTGCACCGGGACCGCTTCCACTTCGGCGCGGACGGCGCGATCGCCCGGTTCGCGGCCTGGTTCTGGCTCGGGGTCTACATCGTGGTGCCGGTCGCGCTGGTGCTGCTCGCGGTCCGGCAGCAGCGGATGCCGGGGCCGGACCCGGAGCGCCGGCTGCCGCTGCCGTGGTGGCTGGCCGCCGTGCTGGTCGTGCAGGGCGCGATCATGCTGGTGGTCGGCGTGGTCCTGTTCGTCGACCCGGCCCGGTCGGCGACCCTGTGGCCCTGGACGCTGACCCCGCTGACCGCCCGGATGGTGGCCGCCTGGCTGGTCGCCTTCGGCATCGCCGCGCTGCTCGCCCTGCTGGAGCGGGACCTGGAGCGGCTGGAGATCTCCGCGGTGGCGTACACCGTCTTCGGGCTGCTGCAGCTGATCGCGCTGGCCCGCTACTCCGACTCGGTGCGCTGGGGCTCCACCGCGGCCACCGTCTACCTGGTGCTGCTGGTCACGATCGTGCCGACCGGCGCCTTCGGCTTGTGGGCAGCGGCCCGCGGTCGACGCCGGCGGGCGGCTGATGCCGCTCCAGCGGCAGCAGCCCCAGCACGTTGAGCCCGACCAGCAGCACCAGCCCGACCCAGGGGAAGTCGTAGGACAGGACGAAGGCGATCACCGGGATCACCGGCGCCAGCAGGCTGTTGCGCAGGTAGAGCTGGCGCGCCTCGGGGGCGATGTCGTCGCGGAGCAGGCCGGTGCTGCGGGAATACCAGAGCAGGGCCACGAAGACGACCAGCGCGGCGAACAGCAGCACCGAGAACAGCCGCACCGCCGTGCCGAGGTCGTCGTTGCTGCCCAGCGCGTGCGCCAGCACCGCGGTGCTGAACGGGGTCAGCGCGTAGACCCCGACCGCCAGCAGCACCAGCAGCGTCGCGTAGTGGTCGACGCCGCGCATCCAGGCGTCCAGCCGGCGGGTCTGCAGCCAGCCGGTGATCATCTGCAGGAAGCCGATCGCGTACGCCCAGTACTCCGGGGCCATGTGCAGCAGCTCGGAGCCGAGCTCCCCGGGGGGGCGTCGTCCGGCGGGCGCAGCTCGATCACCAGCAGGGTGGCGGCGATCGCGTACACCCCGTCGACGAACGCGCCGAGCCGGCCCCAGCCGTGCGGCGCGTGGGCCGTCGGCCGGAAGCTCCAGCCGTGCGCGTACCACCGCCGGTCCCCGCTCACGACCCGGAAACTAGCGGCTGACCTCCACCAGAGGGAAGGCGTCCTTCCACACCGGCTCGTAGCCGGCCGCGGCCAGCATCGCCGCCACCTCGGCCGGGCTGCGCTCGTCGGACACCGAGAACTGCTCGGTGGCCCGGCCGGGCGCCGAGTAGCCGCCCGGCTCGGTGGACGAGCCGGCCGACATGGTGGTGACCGCGATCCGGACCAGCCCGTCCCGCAGCGGCGCCGGCTCCCGGGTGGACAGCACGATGCCGGCCTCCGGCTCGAACAGCCGCAGCGCGGCCAGCGCCTGCACGTACTCGGGGTCGGAGACCGGCACCAGCGGCTGGTAGCCGGACGCGCTCGGCTTGATCCGCGGCAGCGCGACGGTCACCTCGGTGCGCCAGAAGCCGCGCACCAGGAAGGCGGCGTGCGCGGCCACGGCGAGCACGTCGGCCCGCCAGTCGGCGGCCAGGCCGAGCAGCGCGCCGACGCCGAGCCGGCGGACGCCGGCCGCCGCGGCCCGCTCGGTGGAGTTGAGCCGGCGGTCGTAGTCGCGCTTCCAGCCGGCGGTGTGGGTCTGCGCGTACCGGGCCCGGTCGTAGGTCTCCTGGTAGTGCACGACGCCCTCCAGGCCGGCCGCGACCAGCCGCGCGTACGTGTCGTCGGACCAGGTCTGGGTCTCGATGGACAGGCTGGGCACGGCCGGCCGCAGCCGCTCCACCACCTCGACCAGGTAGTCGCCGGACACCTCCACCCGGTGCTCGCCGGCGACCAGCAGCAGGTGCCGGAAGCCGCGCCCGGTCAGCAGTGCCGCCTCCCGCTCCACCTCGGCCACGGTCAGCGTCCGGCGGGCGATCGGCAGGTCCTTGGCGAAGCCGCAGTACGTGCAGCTGGACAGGCAGGCGTTGGACACGTACAGCGGGGCGTAGAGCCGGACCGCCCGGCCGAACCGGCGCAGCG
Source organism: uncultured Actinomycetota bacterium (assembly GCA_963849885.1). GTDB lineage: Bacteria > Actinomycetota > Actinomycetes > Mycobacteriales > CADCTP01 > CADCTP01. Next base: position 126,782 of record CAWKIV010000018.1, read on the forward strand.
TGACCGCCCGGGCCGCCTGGGCCAGCTCCTCCAGCCGGGCCCCGGCCGCCGGCGACAGCAGCGCGGCCAGGTCGGCCAGGTCCCGGTCCTCGCGGCCGAGCGCCCGGCTCACCTCGGCGTCCGTGTAGTCCCGCGCGGCCAGCCCGCCCAGGTCGAGCGTCCCCAGCTCCCGCGCGAACCGCCCCGGCGCCTCCGCCATCAGACGCCGCCCAGGAACCCGGTCAGCGGCGACGACGCCGCGGCCACCGACCCGACCGTCCCGCGGCCGGCGAGACACCCGAGCCGACCCGCCTCGGTGGCCAGCGCGAACGCGCGCGCCATCGCGACCGGGTCCCGCGCCACCGCGATCGCGGTGTTCACGAGCACCGCGTCCGCCCCGACCTCCATCGCCTCGGCCGCGTCGGACGGCACCCCCAGCCCGGCGTCCACCACCACCGGCACCCCGGCCTGGTCGCACGATCACCTCGATCGCGTCCCGGGTGCGCAGCCCGCGGTTGGACCCGATCCAGGCACCGAGCGGCATCACCGTCGCGCAGCCGGCCTCCTCCAGGCGCTTGCACAGCACCGGGTCGGCCGAGCAGTAGGGCAGCACCGTGAACCCGTCGGCGACCAGCAGCTCGGCCGCGCGCAGCGTCTCCACCGGGTCGGGCGCCAGCGTGCGCGGGTCCGGGGTCACCTCGAGCTTGACCCAGGACGTGCCGGTCCCGGCCCGGCCGAGCCGGGCCAGCCGGACCGCCTCGGCCGCGTCCACCGCGCCGGACGTGTTGGGCAGCAGCCGCACCCCGGCCGGGACGAAGTCGAGGATGTCGCCCTCGCCGACCCGGTCCAGGTCCACCCGGCGCAGCGCCACCGTGACCACCTCGGCGCCGCTGGCCAGCACGGCGTCCCGCATCACCGCGTGCGCCGCGAACTTCCCGGTGCCGACCAGCAGCCGGCTGGCCAGCCGCTCGCCCGCCACCACGAACGGGTCGTCCTGCATCTCCGGCTCCTCCCCTCGCGGGCATTACCCCGATCGGGTGCTGCGGGTCGCGAGCCGGCCTGCTCGCCTCTCAGCCCGCGGCGGCGGGCTCCCCGGTACGTGCTGTCCATGGTACGGCGGGGCGGCGCGTCCCGATCGCAACTCGGTGGCCGGTAAGCGTCGTCTGTACGGTCGGTGGGTCTCGCAACGGGACGGGAGAGCTCACGTGGACACGACCGAGACCAGCGCGGGCGGTTTCGCCACGACCCTGCGACGGCGGCGGCTGGTGGCGCGGCTGAGCCAGGAGCGGCTGGCCGAGCTGTCCGGGCTCAGCGCCCGGGCGATCCGGGACATCGAGCGGGGCCGGGTGGCGCGACCCCGCCCGGAGTCGGTCCGGCTGATCGGCCTGGCCCTCGGCCTGGCCGGCGCCGAGCTCGCCGAGTTCCGCCGGCTGGCCGAGGAGGACTACTGGGCCGACCGGGAGCCGGGCCCCGTGCCCCGGCCGGCGGTGGCGCAGCTGCCCGCCGCGGTGGCCGGCTTCACCGGCCGCAAGGACGACCTCGACCAGCTGGACCGGCTGCTGGTCGACCCCCGCGACCCGGCCGGCGGCGGCCGGATCGTGCTCGTCTCCGGCGCGCCCGGGGTGGGCAAGACCGCGCTGGCCGTGCAGTGGGCGCACCAGGCCGCCGGCTGGTTCCCGGACGGCCAGCTCTACGTCGACCTGCGCGGCTACGACCCGGACCAGCCGGTGGCCGCGGCGGACGCGCTGGCCGGCTTCCTGCGGGCGCTCGGCCTGGCCGGCGACGCGATCCCGTACGACCTGGCCGAGCGGGCGGCGGCGTACCGGACCGCGCTGTCCGGGCGGCGGCTGCTGGTGGTGCTGGACAACGCGCTGGCCAGCGACCAGGTCCGCCCGCTGCTGCCCGGGTCGGGCTCCTGCCCCGTGCTGGTGACCAGCCGGGACTCGCTGCCCGGGCTGGTCGCCCGGCACGGCGCGCACCGGCTGGAGCTGGACCTGCTGCCCGAGGCCGACGCCGTCGACCTGGTCCGGGTGCTGGTCGGTGACCGGGCCGAGGCCGAGCCGGCGGCGGTGCGGCGGCTGGCGGAGCACTGCGGGCGGCTGCCGCTGGCGCTGCGGGTGGCCGCCGAGGGCGTGCTGGACCGGGCCGCCGGCACGCTGACCGAGGTGGTGGCCGAGCTGGCCGACGGACCCGCCCGGAGCGACCTGCTCGCGGCCGGGGACGACCCGCGTACCTCGGTCGAGTCGGTCTTCTCCTGGTCGTACCAGCGGCTGCCGGCGGGCCCGGCCCGCACGTTCCGGCTGCTGGCCGAGCACCCGGGCCCGGACGCCGACCTGCACGACGTCGCCGCGCTGACCGGCGCCGACCTGCGCGAGACCCGCCGGACGCTGGCCGAGCTCGGCCACGCCCACCTGGTCGAGTCCGCCCGCCCCGGGGTGTGGTCCCTGCACGACCTGCTCCGCGCCTACGCCGCGGACCGGCCGGAGGCCGGGCCGGGCGAGCGGGCCGCCGCGCTCGGCCGGCTGCTGGACCACCACCTCGCGGTCGCCGCGGCCGCCGCCGACGTCCTGCACCCGGCCGAGCGGCACCGGCGGCCGGAGGTGCCGGCGGCGCCGGGCCCGCTGCCGCCGCTGCCGGACCCGGCCGCGGCCCGCGACCGGCTGGATGCCCGGCTGGCCGCGCTCACCGCCGCCGCCGCGGTGGCCGGTGCCGCCCGGCCCGACCACGCGGTCCGGCTGGCCGGCGTGCTCGACCGCTACCTGCTGACCGGCGGGCACCGGGCCGAGGGGCTGGCCCTGCACACGCTGGCGCTGCAGTCCGCGGTCGCGCGGGGCGACCTCGCCGCCGAGGCCCGGGCGACCATGGGGGTGGGCACCACCGAGGTCCAGTGGGGCCGGATCGAGGACGGCGCGCGGACCATCCAGCGGGCCGTCGAGCTGGCCGCGCGGGTCGGCGAGACCGCGGTGCAGGCGCGCGGCCTGACCAACCTGGGCATCGCGCTGCGGCTGGTCGGGCGGCCGGACGAGGCGGCCGAGCGCTTCGAGGCGGCGATCGCCCTGCACCGGCGGCGGGGCGACCTGACCGGCGAGGCCCGGCTGCTGACCAACCTCGGCAGCCTGCTCAGCGACCGCGGCCGGTTCGCCGCCGCGATCGAGCACTTCGAGCGCTCGCTGGCCGTGTTCACCGACGCCGGCAACAGCACCGGGCAGGCCGAGGCGTCGAACGACCTCGGGATGGCGCTGCGGTCGGTCGGCCGGCTGGCCGACGCCGAGCGGGCGCACCGGCGGTCGCTGGAGCTGTTCCGGGCGGCCGGGGCCGGCTTCGGCGAGGGCTGGGCGCTGGCCGGGCTCGGCGACGTGTACCTCGACCGGGGCGAGCCGGATCGCGCCGACGAGCCGCTGGCGCAGGCGCTGGCCCTGTTCCGCTCGTTCGGCCTGCTCGACTCGCAGGCCTGGGTGCTGGAGAGCACGGCGATCGGGCACCGGCTGCGCGGCCGCTTCGAGGAGGCGGTCGGCGACCACGAGCAGGCGCTGGAGCTGGCCCGCCAGACCGGCTGGCGGCACGTGCAGGCGCGCTGCCTGAACGGGCACGGCGACACGCTGCGGGCGGCCGGCCGGCCCGCCGAGGCCGCCGACCGGTACGCCGCCGCGCTCGCGGAGGCCACCGCCATCGGCAACCCGTACGAGGAGCTGCGGGCGCAGCGCGGCCTGGCCGCGGTGCACGCGGCCGCCGGCGCGGCCGGCCCGGCGGCGGCGGCGCGGGACCGGGCGGCGGCGCTGGCCGCGGAGATGGGACTGCCGGCCGGCGGCGACCTCGTCTAGCGGATGGCACGAACCGGGGAGGCCCGCTTAGCACCTCCTTGAGGTCGGCCGACCTAGACTCGCGGCGTGGGAAGCACCGCCGTGGCCGACCCGCTCGTCGGGACGGTGCTGGACGGGCGCTACCAGGTCGACCGGCCGCTCGCCCGCGGCGGCATGTCCACCGTCTACGCCGGCACCGACCTGCGGCTGGACCGCCGGGTCGCGGTCAAGGTGATGGCCCCGGCGCTGGCCCACGACCCGGCCTTCACCGACCGCTTCGTCCGGGAGGCCCGGACCGCGGCCCGGCTGTCGCACGCCAACGCGGTCGCCGTCTTCGACCAGGGGGCGCAGGACACCGCGGCCGGCCGGGTCGTCTTCCTGGTGATGGAGCTGGTGCCGGGCAGCACGCTGCGGGACGTGCTGCGGCACCGCGGCCGGCTGCGCCCGGACGAGGCGGTGTCGCTGCTGGAGCCGGTGCTGGCCGCGCTGGCCGCCGCGCACCGGGCCGGGCTGGTGCACCGGGACGTCAAGCCGGAAAACGTGCTGCTGGCCACCGACGGCACGGTCAAGGTGGTCGACTTCGGGCTGGCCCGGGCGGTGGCCGCGCCGAGCACGTCCACCCAGGCCGGGGTGGTGCTCGGCACGGTCGCGTACGTGGCGCCGGAGCAGGTCACCCGCGGCGCCGCCGACCCGCGCACCGACGTCTACTCGGCCGGCATCCTGCTCTTCGAGCTGCTCACCGGCAGCCCGCCGTACACGGGCGACGCGGCCATCGCGGTGGCGTACCGGCACGTCCACGACGACGTGCCGCCGCCGTCCAGCCGGGTGCCCGGCATCGCGCCCGCGCTGGACGAGCTGGTGCAGCGGGCCACCCGGCGGGAGCCCGGCGCCCGCCCGGCCGACGCCGGCGCGCTGCTGGCCGAGCTGGCCCTGGTCCGCACCGACCTCGGGCTGCGCCGCGTCCCGCCGGCCGACCTCGCCCCGGCCACGCCCACCACGCCGCCGCCCGGTCCCGCCCGCCCGGTGCGCCGCGGCCCCGGGACCCCCGGCTGGGTCGCCCCGGGCACCCCCGGCGCGACCGGGGTGGTCGCCCCGGCCGCCCGCCCGGGCCGGCACACCGCCGCGCTGCCCGGCGTCGGGGTGTCCGCCCCGCCCGGCCGGCCCGCCGCCCGGGGCCGGCCGCCCGGCCCGCCCGACTGGCCGACCGAGCGCCGCCGGCGCCGCCGCCGGGCCTGGCTCGTCCTGCTCACCGTGCTCGCCCTGACCCTCACCGTCGGCGGCGCCGCCTGGTGGTTCGGCAGCGGCCGCTTCGTCGTGGTGCCGTCGCTGGCCGACCTGACCCGGCAGGGCGCCACCGCCCGGGTGCAGGCGGTCGACCTCAGCGCGACGTTCCTGATCGAGCCGAACGAGTCGGTCGCCAACGGCCGGGTGATCCGCTCCGACCCGGCCGCCGGCGACCGGGTGCTGCGCGGCCGCACCGTCACCGTGGTGCTGTCCTCCGGCCCGCCGCTGGTCGCGGTGCCCGGGGTGACCGGCCGGCCCCGGGCGGACGCCGAGGCCGCGGTCCGCGGGGCCGGGCTGGCCGCCGACGTCGCCGAGCAGCCGAGCGACGAGGTGGAGCGCGGCCTGGTGGTGTCCCAGCAGCCGGCCGGCGGCTCGGTGCGCCGCGGCAGCACCGTCCGGCTGGTGGTGTCCACCGGCCCGGACGTGATCGAGGTCCCGGACGTGCGCGGGCGGTCGGTCGACGCGGCCCGCCGCCGGCTGGAGGAGGCCGGCTTCCGGGTCCGGGTGCGGTCGCTGAAGATCGGCAACGTGGTGCTCCAGCAGCCCGGCCCGGGCACCGAGCGGCGGCGCGGCTCGACGGTCACCATCTACGGGCTGTAGGGTCCCCGCCGTGCGGCGCGAGTTTCGGTATGCCTACCGGTCCGGGTCCCCCGGGTCGGGACGGTTGCCTGCGCGCTAGCCGCCCGCCCACCACGAGCCCCGGACCGCCAGGTCCGGGGCTCTCGTCGTTTCCGGGGAGAGTCGAAGAGATGGTCATCGTGATGGCCGCCACCGCCGGTGAGGCCGAGCTGACCGAGGTCGTCCGGCACGTCGAGGCGGCCGGGGGCAGCGCGTTCGTCAGCCGCGGGGTCGCCCGCACCATCGTCGGCGTGGTCGGCGACGACGACGTGCTGGAGACCGTCGACGTCGGCCTGCTGCCGGGCGTGTCCGAGGTGGTCCGGATCACCGCGCCGTACAAGCTGGTCAGCCGGGAAAATCATGTGCGCACCAGCACGATCTCGGTGGGCGGGGTGCCGGTCGGGCCGGACACGTTCACGCTGATCGCCGGGCCGTGCGCGGTCGAGTCGGCCGAGCAGACGCTGGCCGCCGCGGTGCAGGCCCGGCGGGCCGGGGCCACCCTGCTGCGCGGCGGCGCGTACAAGCCGCGCACCTCGCCGTACGCGTTCCAGGGGCTGGGTGTGGCCGGGCTGCGCATCCTGGCCGACGTGCGGGCCGAGACCGGGCTGCCGGTGGTGACCGAGGTGCTCGACGTGGCCGACGTCGACGTGGTCGCCGAGCACGCCGACATGCTGCAGATCGGCACCCGCAACATGCAGAACTTCCCGCTGCTGCTCGCGGTCGGGACGGTCGGCAAGCCGGTCATGCTCAAGCGCGGGCTGACCGCGACGTACGAGGAGTGGCTGATGGCCGCCGAGTACATCGCCCAGCGCGGCAACCTCGACATCGTGCTGTGCGAGCGCGGGGTGCGCTCCTTCGAGCCGGCGATCCGCAACATGCTGGACGTCTCGGCCATCCCGATGGTGCACGGCATGTCCCACCTGCCGGTGATCGTGGACCCCTCGCACGCGGCCGGCCGCCGCGACCTGGTGCTGCCGCTGGCCCGGGCGGCGATGGCGGTCGGCGCGGACGGGGTGATGGTGGACGTCCACCCGGAGCCGGAGCGCGCGCTGTGCGACGGGGCCCAGGCGCTGTCCGGCGAGCTGCTGGACGAGCTGACCGTCGCGGTGGCCACCGTGCCGCCGCTGCTGGGCCGGCGCAGCGCGGTCACCGAGCAGCGCATCCCCACCGCTCGCTGAGCCGGGGTACGGTCCGGGCGTGCGCCCGGGAGCCGGGACCAGACTGCCGTTCGCCGACCGGGCCGACGCCGGCCGCCGGCTCGGCGACCGGCTCGCGGCCCTCCTCGGCGAGGACGGCTGCCGCGCGGTCGTGCTGGGGCTCCCCCGCGGCGGCGTGGTGGTCGCCGCCGAGGTGGCCCGCCGGCTGGGCGCCGCCCTGGACGCGCTGGTCGTGCGCAAGCTCGGCGTCCCCGGGCAGCCCGAGCTGGCCCTGGGCGCCATCGCCGGCGGCGGGGTGGTGGTCCGCAACGACGCGGTGATCACCGGCCGGCGGCTGACCCCGGAGCAGGTCGCGGACGTGGTCGCCGCGGAGGAGGCGGAGCTGGCCCGCCGGGAGCGGGCCTACCGCGGGGACCGGCCGCCGGTCGACGTCGCCGGCCGGCTCGCGGTGGTGGTGGACGACGGCCTCGCCACCGGCGCCACCGCCCGGGCCGCGGTCCGCGCCGTCCGCGCGCAGGGCCCGGCCTGGCTCGTGCTGGCCGTGCCGGTCGCGCCGCGGGAGGCCGCGGCCGGCGACGCGGACGAGCTGGTCGCGCTGGCCCGGCCGTCGCCGTTCGGCGCGGTCGGCCGCTACTACCGCGACTTCGCCGCCACCACCGACGCGGAGGTCCGCGCCCTGCTGACCCCTAGCTGCGCCCCTAGCTGCGCAGCATCTCCGCGATCTCGAAGGCCAGCTCGATCGACTGCTGGGTGTTCAGCCGGGGGTCGCACGCGGTCTCGTACCGCCCGGCCAGGTCGGCGTCCCGGATCTCCTGCGCGCCGCCGAGGCACTCGGTGACGTCCTCGCCGGTCAGCTCCACGTGGATGCCGCCGGGGTGGGTGCCCAGCGCCCGGTGCACCTCGAAGAAGCCGCGGACCTCGTCCACGATCCGCTCGAAGTGCCGGGTCTTGTAGCCGCTCGGGCTCTCCTCGGTGTTGCCGTGCATCGGGTCGCACTGCCAGACCACCGGCCGGCCGGTCGCCACCACCTTCTCGATCACCGGCGGCAGCAGGTCCAGCACCCGGCGGTTGCCCATCCGGCAGATCAGCGTGAGCCGGCCCGGCTCGGCCGCCGGGTCGAGCCGCTCGACCAGCTCGGCGACCTCCTCCGGCCGCGCGGTCGGGCCGACCTTCATCCCGATCGGGTTGGCCAGCCGGGACACGAAGTCGACGTGCGCCCCGTCCGGCGACCGGGTCCGGTCGCCGACCCAGACGAAGTGGCCGGACAGGTCGTACGCCCGGCCGTCCGGGCCGGGCCGGGTCAGCGCCCGCTCGTACTCCAGGATCAGCGCCTCGTGCGAGGAGAACAGCTCCACCCCTCGCAGCACGTCGTCGCGGACCCCGCAGGCCCGCATGAAGTCCATCGCCCGGTCGATCTCCCGGGCCAGCTGCTCGTACCGGGCGCCGGCCGGCGAGGTGCGGACGAACCCGCGGTTCCAGTCGTGCACCCGCTGCAGGTCGGCCTCGCCGCCGGTGGCGAAGGCGCGCAGCAGGTTGAGCGTCGAGGCCGCCGTCTGGTAGGCCCGCAGCAGCCGGCCCGGGTCGGCCAGCCGGGTCTCCGGCGTCGCGGCCAGGTCGTTGACCATGTCCCCCCGGTAGGACGGGAGGCCGAGCGCGTCGGTCGGCGTCGACCGCGGCTTGGCGAACTGGCCGGCGATCCGGGCCACCTTCACCACCGGCACGCTGGCCGCGTAGGTCAGCACCACGGCCATCTGCAGCAGCGTCTTCAGCGTCGCCCGCAGCGCCGGCTCGGTCGCCCCGGCGAAGGTCTCCGCGCAGTCACCGCCCTGCAGCAGGAAGGCCTCGCCGCGGGACACCGCGGCCAGCCGGGACCGCAGCGTGTCCACCTCGTACGGCACCACCAGCGGGGGCAGCGCGCTCAGCGCGGCCGCGACCGCGCGCAGCGCCGCCGGGTCCGGCCAGTCCGGCTGCTGCGCCGCGGGCAGCTCACGCCACTGGTCCAGTCCGGACGAACCGTCGGTCACCAGCCCAGAGTAGTCAGCGGCCCGACCCGGCGCGGATCCACCTCGGTCATCAGGGCGACCCCGTCGGCGGCGGCCACGTCGACGGCGTCGTAGCCGCCGCTGCCGGCGCCGGTCGCCACGGTCACCGTGGCCAGCCCGGCCCGCCGCTGGAACCAGCTCTGCCGGACCGTCCAGCCCACCACCGCCCGGCGGGCCAGCACCGCCTGGCGGCGGCGCAGCGAGCCGGACCGGACGCTCACCGCCCGCGGGTCCAGCGCGTGCCCGAGCCCGGCGTACCGGTCCAGGCCGAGCGGCACGCCGAGCGCGGCCAGCAGCAGCGCGCCGGCCACCCCGGGCCAGAGCCGGGCGGCGGCCAGCCCGGCCGCGACCACCAGCCACGGGACGACCGCGCGGACCAGCCGGCGGCGGCGGGCGGCCGCCGGGTGGCGGCGCAGCGGGGCGTCGAACGGGAAGACCGCCCGGGCGGCGACCGCCCGGGCCTCGGCCGCCGGGCCGAGCGGCAGCAGCTGGCCGCGCCGGGAACCGGCAGCTCCATCGCCCGACCCGCCCTGGCCGCCGAGCCCGGTGACCAGCGCGGTCAGCCGGGCGGCGCGGGCCAGCCGGAGCAGCAGCGGCTCGTCCAGCGCGTAGCCGCGGACCCGGTCGTGCTCCAGCGACACCTGCCGGCGGGACAGCAGCCCGCGCTCGGCCACCAGCGTGCCGCCGCGGCGGGTGAGGGTGAAGCCCCAGTTGGCCACCGCGGCGGTGACCAGCGCGCCGGCCACCGCGAGCACCAGCACGGCCAGCACGGTGCCGACCACCAGTGCCGGGCTGGGCCCGTTCTCGGACACCTCGTCGACCCAGCGCCGCACCGGCACCGGCAGCTGGATCTCGTCCAGCAGCTGGGCCGCCGCCCCGACCGCGGCCAGCGGGGCCAGCAGGTAGCCGCCGACCAGCGGCGCGTACAGCAGCCACCGCGGCCGGAACCGGGCCAGCACCTCGCCCGGCTGGTCCCGCACCGGCTCCCGCACCGGCTCCCCCACCGCCGGCTCGCCCCACCGCCGGCTCCCCCACCGCCGGGGCCGGCACCGGGCCGGCCGGGTCCGGCGCGCCCGCCGCCCGGGCCTGGCCGGCCTCGCGCAGCAGCACGTCGCGCAGCTCCCGCGCGTCCTCCACCCGGACCGCGTCCAGCACCGCCTCGTCCTGCTTGCCGCCGGTGGCCGCCGCGTCCACGTGCACGGCCGCGATGCCGAGCAGCCGCTGCAGCGCGGAGGCCTGCACGTCCACGCCGCGGATCCGGTCGATCGGCACCACGGTCAGCGTCCGGCTCAGCAGGCCGCGCTCGACCACCAGCCGGCCGCCGTCCACCGCGTACCCGGTGCGGGCCCACTCGATCGCCGCGGCCACGCCGCTGAGCAGCACGATCAGCAGCAGCACGCCGGCCAGCCCGAGCACCCGGAAGCCGCCCTGCAGCCCGAGCACGGCCACCAGCGGGACGACCACCCCCCAGTGCCGGCGCAGCGCGGACAGGGTGAGCACCCGGGCCACCACCGTCCGCGGGTCGAGCCGCCTCACCCTGTCCATGGTTCGCCTCCGGGCTCGCTCCGCTCCTCGGGCGCCTGGGGCGCCCTGCGATGCTCACTCGCCCGTCGCCTCACGTCGCCTCGTCGCGCACCATGTTGGCCCGCAGGCCGAGGTCGTGCGCCACCGCCTGCGCGGTCGCCGCGTCCAGGTGCTCGATGCCGGTCGAGCCGGCGTGCGACGCCGTCCGCACGCTGATCGAGGCCAGCCCGAGCAGCTGCTGCAGCGGCCCGCGGGTGGTGTCCACGGTCTGGATCCGGCTCACCGGCACGATCCGCCAGGTCCGGCTGATCCAGCCTTCCAGCGTGTAGACCGCGTCCTCGGTGATCTCCCAGCGGTGCACCCGGTAGCGCCAGACCGGCTCGACCACCACCGAGAGGAGCACCAGCGGCAGCAGCAGCCAGCGGGCCACCGCCAGGACGACCTCGAGCCAGCGCGGCACGTCGTCCGGCAGCGCGATCGACACGCCGACGACGGCCGCCGCGACCACGACGCAGAACAGCACCCCCTGGGCCGCCCAGAGCACCTGCGCGTGGGGACTCACCCGGTGCGCCGGCGGGCGCAGCGGCACCGCTGCGGTCACGCTGCCGATCTTAGGCGGCGGCACTCAGGCCGCGAACGCCCGGCACATCTCCCGGCAGAAGGCCGGCAGGTCACCCGGGTTGCGGCTGGTCACCAGGGTCCAGCCGCCGGCCGGGTCCACCCGCACGGTCTCGTCCACCCAGGTCGCGCCGGCGTTGACCAGGTCGGTGCGCAGGCTCGGCCACGAGGTCAGCGTCTTGCCCTTCACCGCGCCGGCCTCGACCAGCGTCCACGGCGCGTGGCAGATCGCGGCCACCGGCTTGCCGGCGTCGACGAACTCGCGCACCAGCGCGACCGCGCCGGGCTGGGTGCGCAGGTGGTCCGGGTTGGCCACGCCGCCGGGCAGCACCAGCCCGGCGAAGTCCTCCACCGCGGTCTCGGCCACCGTCTGGTGCACCGGGAAGACCGCGCCCCGGTCCAGGTGGTTGAACGCCTGCACCCGGCCGGGCTCCGGCGCCACCAGCACCGGCTGGCCGCCGTCCTGCTCCACCGCCTGCCACGGGTCGACCAGCTCGATCTGCTCGACCCCCTCGTTGGCGACGAGGAACGCGATCCGTCTGCCCGCCAAGGGTCCGGCCACCCGGGCCTCCTCCAGGTCGAAGTCGTCGTCTCTGGAGGCCCTACCCGCGCCCGGGCGGCCTCACCCGAAGAAGACCTCGGCTTCCGCGTACCGCTCCAGCGGCACCGTCTTCAGCTCCGCGGTCGCCTCCGACAGCGGCACCCGGACGATGTCGGTGCCGCGCAGCGCGACCATCTGGCCCCAGGCGCCCTGGTGGGCGGCGTCGATCGCGGCCAGCCCGAAGCGGGTGGCGAGCACCCGGTCGAACGCGGTCGGCGTGCCGCCGCGCTGCACGTGCCCGAGCACCACCGCGCGGGACTCCTTGCCGGTGCGCCTCTCCACCTCCTCGGCCAGCTGCTGGCCGACGCCGCCGAGCCGGACGTGCCCGAAGGCGTCCACCTCGCCGGTGGCCAGCGCCATGCTGCCCTCCTTCGGCGTCGCGCCCTCGGCGACCACCAGGATCGGCGAGTAGTGCGTCTCGAACCGGCGCTGCACCCAGTCGCAGACCGCGTCGAGGTCGAAGGGCTGCTCCGGCAGCAGGATCACGTTGGCCCCGCCGGCCATCCCGGCGTGCAGCGCGATCCAGCCGGCGTGCCGGCCCATCACCTCGACCACCAGCGCGCGGTGGTGCGACTCGGCGGTGGTGTGCAGCCGGTCGATCGCCTCCATCGCGATGTTGACCGCGGTGTCGAAGCCGAAGGTGTAGTCGGTGGCGGCCAGGTCGTTGTCGATCGTCTTGGGCACGCCGATGACCTGCACGCCGTCGTCGTGCAGCCGCTTGGCCACGCCGAGGGTGTCCTCGCCGCCGATCGCGATCAGCGCGTCCAGGCCGAGGTCGCGCAGCGACGCCTCGATCCGCTCGACCCCGCCCTCGACCTTGTACGGGTTGGTCCGGGAGGTGCCGAGGATCGTGCCGCCGCGGGGCAGGATGCCGCGGACCTGCTGGATGCCCAGCGGCACCGTCTCGCCCTGCAGCGGGCCGCGCCAGCCGTCCCGGAAGCCGAGGAACTCGTGCCCGTACTCGGACTCGCCCTTGCGGACCACGGCCCGGATGACCGCGTTGAGGCCGGGGCAGTCCCCGCCGCCGGTGAGCACGCCGATCCGCATGGGTTTCCGCCTCCAGTCCGTACGCCGCCTTGCGTCGCCCGGGAGCCTAGTGGCCCCTGGACCGGTCAAGAGACACCGCCGCCAGCTCGCGCTCTCGACCGACGGCTGGCGGTCGTTCTGGGCGCGGTCGACACCCTGCTCCGCCGGACCGAGGAGGCGGCATGAGCACGCCGGTGGACACCGAGCGCGACACCTACGCCGAGCGGGTCCAGGCCGCGCTGGCCGACCTGCCCGCGGCGGACCGGGCCGGCCCCCACCGTCACGCCCCCAACCCTGCAACCCCGCTGACCCCTACCGTGCACGGGTGAGATTCTTCTACGACTGCGAGTTCGTCGAGGACGGGCAGACCGTCGACCTGGTGTCGATCGGGATGGTGGACGAGGCGGGGCGCGAGTTCTACGCGGTGTCCACCGAGTTCGACGGCTCGCGGGCGATCCCGTGGGTGCGCCGGCACGTGCTGGACAAGCTGCCGTCGCCCGCGGACAAGGCGTGGAAGTCCCGGGACCGCATCCGGGACGAGCTGCACGCCTTCCTCACCGCACCGGGCGGGCCGATCGAGCTCTGGGCCTGGTACGCGGCGTACGACCATGTGGCGCTGGCCCAGCTGTGGGGCGCGATGCCGGGCCTGCCGCGGGAGATCCCACGCTTCACCCACGAGCTGGCCCAGCGCTGGGAGGACGCCGGCCGGCCACCGCTGCCGGCCGGCACCGACCGGCACGACGCGCTCGCCGACGCCCGGCACAACCTGGCCCGCTGGCACGCCATCGAAGCCGCCCGCCGCGGCCCCCACTGACCCGCGGGGTCCCGGGGCGCCTCGGAGTGACTCAGCTCGCCTTCTCGGTCGGCGCCCGGGCCGGCCGGGCCACGTCGGTCAGCTCGGCCGCGTCCGGCAGCCCGATCTTCCCGCCGGCCGCGGCCTGCGCCTTCACCTTCGCCGCGTACAGGTCGACGTACTCCTGGCCGGACAGCTGCATCAGCTCGTACATGATCTCGTCGGTCATGGACCGCTCCACGAACCGGTCCCCGGCCAGCCCCTCGTACCGGGAGAAGTCCAGCGGCGGGCCGAAGCGGATCCCGATCCGGCGGATGCGCGGCAGCTTCTTGCCGATCGGCTGCACCTTCTCGGTGTCGATCATCGCCACCGGGATCACCGGGACCCGCGCCTCCAGCGCCATCCGGGCGATGCCGGTCTTGCCGCGGTAGAGCCGGGCGTCCGGCGACCGGGTGCCCTCGGGGTAGACGCCGAGCAGCTTGCCCTCGGCGAGGATCCGCTTGCCGGTCTCCAGCGCCGCCTTCGCCGCCGAGCCGCTGCTGCGGTCGATCGGGATCTGCCCGACGCCGGTGAAGAACATCCGGCTCAGCCAGCCCTTGAGCCCCTTGCCGGTGAAGTATTCCTGCTTGGCCAGGAAGGTCACCCGGCGCGGCACCGCCAGCGGCATGAAGATCGAGTCGGAGAACGACAGGTGGTTGCTCGCGATGATCGCGGCGCCCTCGGCCGGCACGTGCTCCAGCCCTTCCACCCTCGGCCGGAACAGCATCCTCAACCAGGGCCCGAGGAGCGCGAACTTCAGCATCCAGTAGAGCACCGCGTCCTCCTCTTCGCTTCGCCCGGAGCCTACGGGCGCGCGGCGCCGCGCGACAACGAGGTCATACCCGGACGGCCCGAGCGGCAGTCCCCCAGGACGTGCGACGATGCAAGGACCGGCGGACACAGGAGGTGCGGCGTGGGCGTGCTGCCCGGCGCGGAGCCGTACGCGGCGGACGGCGGGCCGGTCGGCGTGGTGCTCAGCCACGGCTTCACCGGCTCCCCGCAGAGCCTGCGCCCGTGGGCGGAGCACCTGGCCGCGGCCGGCTTCACCGTCCGGCTGCCGCGGCTGCCCGGGCACGGCACCCGGTGGCAGGACCTCAACGCGACCCGCTGGACGGACTGGTACGGGGAGATCGAGCGCACCTTCGACGGCCTGCGCGACCGGTGCGAGCAGGTCTTCGCCGGCGGGCTGTCGATGGGCGGCACGATGGTGTTGCGGCTGGCCGAGCAGCGCGGCGCCGAGGTGGCCGGGCTGGTGCTGGTCAACCCGTCGCTGGGCACCGAGCGCAAGGACCTGAAATACCTGGTGCCGGTGCTGCACCGGGTGGTCCCGTCGATGCCCGGCATCGGCTCGGACATCCGCAAGCCGGGCGTCCGCGAGCTGGCGTACGACCGGGTGCCGCTGCGCGCGCTGCACTCGCTGACCCAGCTGTGGAAGGTCGCGCAGGCCGACCTGGGCCGGATCACCGCGCCGACGCTGCTCTACCGCAGCCGCGTCGACCACGTGGTGGAGGCGCTGTCCGGGCGGCTGCTGCGGGACGGCGCGTCGTCCTGCGAGGTGGTCGAGCGCATCCTCGAGGAGTCGTACCACGTGGCCACGCTGGACCACGACGCGCCGGAGATCTTCGCCGGCAGCGTGGACTGGATCCGGCAGCACGCGGTCACGACCCCGGCACCGGCCCGGCCGGCGGGCGACTGAGGACGGTCGGGAGATGCCGAGCGAGGGGGGCCGGCGGGGACGCCGGGACAACGGGCTGGACGCGGCCGCGTTCGTGCCGCTGCTGGACGTCGACCCGCGGGTCGGCGAGCACCTGCTCGACGTGCTCGCCTCGGCCGGGGTGCCGGCGTTCCTGGAGCCGTCCGCGGACATCGAGCCGTACACCCGGACGCTGTCGCTGCCCTCGCCGCCGACCGACCGGCTCTGGGTGGACCGGGCGCAGCGCCGGGAGGCCCGGGAGATCGTGGACGCGGAGACCCCGCACGGCGCCCGGCCGGCGCCGACCCCGCGGGACGACGAGCCGTCCCGCGGGCTGACCGACCAGGACGAGGAGCGGGCCTGGCGGGCGATCGTGTCGGCCTGGGAGGCGCCGGCGGTCGAGCCGACCCGGCCCCGCGGCCGGCCCCCGGCCGGCACCCCCGACGAGGCGCGCGGTCCGGCCGGACGCGGCGCCGACCCGACCGCTCCCGGGCCGCGGCCGGTCCGCCCGGACGACGACCCGCAGGACCCGCGGGGGTCCGGCGGGCGCCGCCCCGGCGACCCGGCCGGCGGCGGGCCGGACGGTCCGGAGGATCCGCGGGGCTCCGGCGACCCCCGCCCTCCCGGCGGCGTGGACCGTCCCGGGACCGCCGGCGATCCGGACCGGCGGGACGGCGCCGTCGACCCGGACGGGCCCGGCGGCCCGGACCGGTGGACCGACGGCGACCGGGACGACCCGGCCGGCCGCGCCGACCGGGTCGACGGCCCGGGCGGCCCCGGCCGCCCGACCGGCCCCCGCCGGCGCGGCAAGCACGCCGCCGACCCCCCGTCCCGCCGCCGCTGGTCCCGCCGCCGCGAGGCCGGCGAGGTCACCGGCGCCGACCTGGACCGCGCCGCCGAGGCCCGCGCCCGGGCCGAGGACGACGCCGCCGACGACCTCTGGCTGGACGGCCCGCCCACCCTGGACGAGGGCCACTACGAGCCGCCGCCGCCCCCGCCGGTCCCCCGGCTGTCCCGGCAGGCGCTCCTCGGCGTGCTGATCATCGCGTTCGGCATCTTCCTGCTGGCCGCGCCCGGCGTGGTCGGCCTGGACGACCGCAGCGGGCTCACCTTCGGGGTGGCCGCGATCCTGGGCGGCGGCGCGCTGCTCGTGCTGCGGCTGCGGGAGACCCGCTCCGACGACGGTCCGGACGACGGCGCGGTGGTCTGAGCCGCCCCCGGGTCCGGCTGGACTACCCTCCGGCGCGGGGCAACGGCGCCCCGCCGGCGCGTCGAGGAGGACCGTGAAGCACACCGAGACCGTCGAGATCAGCGGCCATCTGCTGGACACCGGCGTGCTGGCGCGGGTGCTCGACGACGTCCTGGAATATGGCGGCGACTACAAGGTCGACCGGCTGGATCTCGGCAAGGAGCACGACGACGAGTCGTACGCGCGGATCAGCGTCGGCGCCGACGACCCGGACTGCCTGCAGCGGATCCTGATGCGGGTGCAGATCCACGGCGTCAACGCGGTCAACGCCGCGGACGCCCGGCTGGAGCCGGCGCCCGCGGACGGCGTCTTCCCGGAGGACTTCTACTCGACCACCAACCTGGACACCTTCGTCCGGCTGGCCGGCCAGTGGCATCCCACCGACCGCCCCGAGATGGACTGCGGGCTGGTGGTCGCCGGCAGCGAGGTCCGCACCGTGCCGGTGTCCGACGTGCTGGCCGGCGAGCAGGTGGTGTGCGGGGCGACCGGGGTGCGGGTCGAGCTGCCGGCCACCGAGGAGCTGCAGGCCGGCGAGGGCTTCGGCTTCATGTCCTCCTCGGTGTCCAGCGAGAAGCCGCAGGCGCTGCTGGTCCGGCAGATCGCCGAGCGGGTGCGCGAGGTCAAGGCGTCCGGCCAGCGGGTGCTCTGGGTCGGCGGCCCGGCGATCGTGCACACCGGGGCGGCGCCGGCGATGGTGGCGCTGGTCCGGGCCGGCTACGTGGACGTGCTCTTCGCCGGCAACGCGCTGGCCACCCACGACATCGAGGCCTCGCTGTACGGCACGTCGCTGGGTGTCGACCTGGCCCGCGGCGCCGGCGTGCCGCACGGGCACGAGCACCACATCCGGGCGATCAACACGATCCGGCGGGCCGGCTCGATCGAGGCCGCGGTCCGCACCGGCGTGCTCACCGGCGGGGTCATGCACGCCCTGGTCGAGGCGGGCAAGGACTACGTGCTGGTCGGCTCGGTCCGGGACGACGGCCCGCTGCCGGGCGTCTACACCGACGTGGTCGAGGGCCAGCGGGCGATGCGCGCGCAGCTGCCCGGGGTGGGCTTCTGCGTCATGGTGGCGACGATGCTGCACTCCATCGCCACCGGCAACATCCTGCCCGCGTCGGTGCCGCTGGTCTGCGTGGACATCAACCCGGCCACGGTGACCAAGCTGGCCGACCGGGGCAGCGCCCAGGCGATCGGGATCGTCACCGACACCGGGCTCTTCCTCGAGCAGCTGGCCCGGGAGCTGGTCCCCGACTACGCCCGCTGACCGGCGCCGGCCTCAGCCGGGCACCACCACGGTGCCGGACCGGCCGGTGACCACACCGACCGCGTCGTCCAGCGCGCCGATCACCGCCCGCTCCCCGCCCGCGGCGACGAAGTCGCAGCACGCCTCCACCTTCGGCCCCATCGACCCGGCCGGGAACTCGCCCGCGGCCAGCAGCGCCCGCGCCTCGGTGACGGTCAGCTTGTCCACCGGCCGGGCCGCCGGCGTGCCCCAGCCGACCTGCACCTGCGGCACCTCGGTGAGGACGGCCAGCACGTCCGCCTCCACCAGCAGCGCCAGCCGGGCCGCGGTGCGGTCCTTGTCCACCACCGCCTCCACCCCGCGGAAGCTGTCGCCGTCCAGCACCACCGGCACCCCGCCGCCGCCGGCGGCGACCAGCACGTGCCCGGAGCCGGCGACCAGCCGCATCGGCTCGGCCTCGACGAAGTCCACCGGCAGTGGCGAGGCGACCAGCCGCCGCCAGCGCCCCGGGGTCACCTCGCCGAAGACGTGCCCGGAGGCGGTCGCGATCCCCTGCGCGGTGGCCGCGTCGTACGCCGGCCCGACCGGCTTGGTCGGCCGGCGGAAGGCCGGGTCCCGGCCGTCCACCACCACCTGGGTGATGAGCGGGAAGACACGCTGCGGCAGCCCGCGGGCGCGCAGCGCGTTGCCGAGCGCCTGGGCCAGCAGGTAGCCGATCTGGCCCTGCGACTCCGCGCCGCAGACGTCCATCGGCATCGGCGGCACCGCCGGCGCGGCCGCCTCCTGCTGCAGCAGGATCCGGCCGACCTGCGGGCCGTTGCCGTGGGTCAGCACCAGCGCGGTCCCGGCGCCGACCAGGTCGGCCAGCGCCTCGGCCGCGCCGGCCAGCGCCGCCCGCATCTCCGCGGCCGACCCGGTGCCCCCGGTCGGGCTCAGCGCGTTGCCGCCGAGCGCCACCACCACCCGCACGCCGCACCTCCAGCCGATCCCGACACCGTTGTCGGAACCGCCGAGGCTACCCGGGGCTGGACGCGGGCCGGGCGGCGGCGGAGACTCGGCCGTACCGTCCGGGCTGGCCCGACCAGCTCACCGGCCGGGGAGGCACCGACCATGTCTGGCGACGTCCGGCAGGCCCTGCGCGAGCTGCACGACGACTACGTGTGGCGGGTGAACGCGGCGGTCGGCGAGGGCCGCCCGGACGTCGTCTCCCGGCTGGTCGAGGAATACCCGGACGCCGCCCTCCGGCTGCTGACCGGGGCGCCGGGGGCGTCCTGCGACCGGCCCGGGTGCGCGGTCTGCACCGGGCGCCGGCCGGCGCCGCCGGCGCGCCGCCGCCCGGACCGCGGCCTGGCCGCCTGGCTGCGCACCCGCCGCGCCCGCAGCTGAGCACCCGCCCGGCGTGGCGCCGGGCGCCGGTCAGGCGGCGTCGTCGGGCGGGTAGCTGACGCCGTGCTCGGTGCGGTGCGGGCGGACCGGGACCGGGACCCCGGCGCGCCAGGACCGCTCGGCGGCCCGGGCCAGGTCGAAGGCGGCCAGCGCGTCCGTCCCGGTCACCGCCGGCGGCACCCCGTCGAGCACCGCGCGGGCGAAGGACTCCAGCTCGGCCGCGTACGCCCACGGGTAGCGCTGCTCGAAGTCCCGCACCGTCTCGACGGCGTCCTGCCCGGGCGTCAGCCACCGGTAGTGGTGCCGCGGCGGGTTGTCGATCCGCACCGTGGCCGCGCTGCCGACCACCTCGGTGGAGCACTCGTAGCCGTAGCCGGCGGACCGGCTGTTGTCGATGACGCCGAGCGCCCCGGACGCGAAGCGCAGCGTCACCACCGCGGTGTCGATGTCGCCGAGCTCGGCGAAGCCGGGGTCGGACAGCGCCGCGCCGTGCGCGGTCACCTCGACCACCTCCCCCACCAGCCAGCGGGCGACGTCGAGGTCGTGGATGGTGACGTCGACGAAGAAGCCGCCCGAGCCGGCCAGGAACTCCGGTCGCGGCGAGCGCATGTCCCGCAGCGAGGTCCGGAAGAGGTAGACCTCGCCGAGCTCGCCGGCGTGGATCCGCCGCGCCGCCGCGGCCCAGTCCGGGTCGAAGCGGCGGTGGAAACCCACCTGCAGCGGCACCCCGGCGGCCCGGACCGCGTCCAGGACGGACACGGTCGCGGGCCGGTCCAGGGAGATCGGCTTCTCGCAGAAGACCGGCCGGCCGGCCCGGGCGGCCCGGGTGACCAGCTCGGCGTGCGTCCCGGTCGGGGTGGCGATCGCGACGGCATCCACTTCGGACAGCAGGGCGTCGTACGACGGGAGCACCGGCACGTCCAGCTCGGCGCCGACCGCGGCCGCGGCGGCCGGGTCCGCGTCGGTGACGCCGGCCAGCCGGGCGGACGGGCAGCGCCAGGCCAGGTTGGCCGCGTGGATGCGGCCCATCCGCCCCAGGCCCGCCAGCCCGACCCGCAGCCGCGGCCGGCCGCTCACGGGCCGTAGATCCAGGGCCGGTCCACCAGGGACACCTCGACGCGCCCGGCACCGTCCAGCGCGGCCAGACCGGCGTCGGCCACCGCGGTCGCCGCGTAACCGTCCCAGCTGGACGGACCGGTGCAGGTGCCGGCGGCGACCGCGTCCATCCACTCCTGCAGCTCGACGTCGTACGCGCGGTCGAAGCGCTCGCGCCAGCCCGGCACCGTGCTGCCGCGCTGCCCGGCCCGCTTGACGACCACCACGGCTGGCGTCGCCCAGCGCGGCGGTGCCGTCCTCGCCGACGACCTCGCCGCGGATGTCGTAGCCGTACCGGATGTTGACCGAGATCTCCACGTCGACCAGCGCGCCGCCGCCCATCTCCAGCAGCAGCACCAGCGGGTCCTGCAGCTCGCCGCCGTTGCGGCTGCTGCGCGCGGCACCAGCACCTGGGTCGCCGCGATCTCCTCGCCGAACAGCCAGCGCACCATGTCGATCTCGTGCACCGCGGTGTCGGTGATCGCCATCTCCTTGCTGTAGTAGCGGCGGCACGACGGCGTTGCGGTGCGCGCAGTGCATCAGCAGCGGCGACGCCGATCGTCGCCGCTGTCGAGCGACCGCCTTCAGCGCCCGGTACGCCGCGTCGTAGCGGCGCATGTAGCCGACCTGGACCAGCCGCCGCCCGAGCCGCCGCCTCGGCGTCGAGCGATCCGCAGGCAGGCCTCCTGCGTGGTGGCCAGCGGCTTCTCGCAGAAGACCGGCTTGCCGGCGGCGAGCGCAGGCGAGGACGTACTGCTCGTGGGTCTGCCCCCAGGAGCAGACGACCACCGCGTCGACGTCGTCGGCGGCGACAGCTCCTCGCCGGTGGCGTGCACCTGCGCGCCGCCGCAGCCCGTCGGCCACCGCGCCGGCCCGTCGACGTCCACGTCGGACACCGCGACGACCTGCACCCCGGACAGCACCCGGGTCAGCCGGCGGATGTGGTCCTGGCCGATCATGCCGACCCCGACGACGCCCACCCGGACGGTCATGCCGGCCTCCGTCCGCGGTCCCGACGGTCCCGATCCCCACGCCGCGCAGGTAGTCGCCGGGTGCGCGCGGCGACCGGCGCCGGCACGTCGAAGTCCACCGGGTACATGTCCTGCTCGACCACGACGAACAGCGTCGGCGTCCAGCTCCGTCGACAGCGCCTCGACCACGGACGGCATGTCCGGCAGCCCCGCCGGCGGCTCGCAGCTGGCGCCGCAGCGCGACCGCCTGGCCGAAGGCGAGGTCCTCCGCGCTCGGCCCGGCCACGATCGCCGGGTCCATCTGCTTGATGTGCACGTAGCCGATCCGGTCCGGGTAGCGGCGGATCAGCGCGGCGCTGTCCGCCGCGCCGGTACGCCAGGTGCCCGGTGTCCAGGCACAGGCTGACGTACCGGGGGTCGGTGTCGGCCAGGAACCGCTCGGTCTGCTGCCTGGGTCTCGACGTGGCTGTCCGCGTGCGGGTGGAACTGCAGCCGCACGCCGTGCTCCTCGGCGCACGATCCGGCCCAGCTCGTCGGTCGCCCGCACCATCGTGCGCCACTCGTCGTCGTCCAGCTCGGCCGGCTCCAGGTAGGCGCCGGTGACGTCGTCCCGGTAGCCGGGCACCGGCACGAAGACCACGTGCCGGCCCGCCGACGCGCGGCGGTCAGCGCGGCCACCTTGCGGGTCTTCGCCAGGATCGCCGGCCAGTCGCCGGCCCGGTGCAGGCCGCTCTCGCCGTGCATGGTGCCGCCGGCGACCTGCAGCCCGCGCCGCTCCAGCTCGTCGGAGAGCCGGGCCGGGTCGGTCGGCAGGTAGCCGTACGGGCCCAGCTCCAGCCACTCGTAGCCGACGCCGGCGAGCTCGTCGAGGAAGCGCTGCCAGGGGGTCTGCCGCGGGTCGTCGGCGAACCAGACCCCCCAGGAGTCCGGGCAGCTGCCGAGCGGCAGCCGGCGCGACCGTCACGTCCGTGCCCCGTGGCGCCCCGGTCGATGCCCAGCTCGTGCACCTCCTCCTCGAGCTCGTGCGCGGCCGCCGCGGCCGCGCCGCCGCCCTGCTCCAGCTCGTGGCTGAGCTCCTCCAGCTCGGCGCCGCCGGCCATCAGCGCGGTCAGCTCCGTCGCGGGTGATCTCGTCCTTGCGGTAGTAGCCGAGGCTCCGGCCGCGCTTGAGCAGCAGGAAGCGGTCGCCGACCGGGTAGGCGTGGTGCGGGTTGTGGGTGATGAAGATGACGCCGAGCCCGCGCTCCCTGGCCTGCAGGATGTACTTGCAGCACCACGCCGGACTGCTTGACGCCGAGCGCGGCGGTCGGCTCGTCGAGGATCAGCACCTTCGCTCCGAAGTAGACGGCGCGGGCGATGGCCACGCACTGCCGCTCGCCGCCGGACAGCGTGCCGATGGGCTGGTCGACGTCGCGCAGGTCGATGCCCATGTCGCGCAGCTCCTTCTTGGTGGTCTTCCGCATGAACGCGATGTCCATCGCCGCACCGGACCGAGCCCTTGTGGACCTCGTTGCCGAGGAAGAAGTTGCGCCACACCGGCATCAGCGGGACCACCGCGAGGTCCTGGTAGACCGTGGCGATGCCGTGGTCGAGCGCCTCCCGGGGCGAGCTGAACTGCACCGTCTCGCCCTCCACCTCGTACGTGCCCTCGGTGTGCTGGTGCAGGCCCGCGATGATCTTGATGAGGGTGGACTTGCCGGCGCCGTTGTCGCCCGAGGACGCAGGTGACCTCGCCGCGCCGACCTCGAGGGTGACGCCCTGCAGCGCGATGATGTTGCCGTAGTGCTTGCCGGCGTCGGTGAGCCGGACCAGCGGCGCGGCCGTGCCGGCTCGGTGCCGGCAGTCGGTGTGGTGGTCATCGCCATTGCCTCCGCCCGTCCGCCGGACCCAGCTGTTGAGCAGGATGGCGCCGAGCAGCAGCGCGCCGAGGAAGAAGAAGAACCAGTCCGGGTTCCAGCCGGCGTAGACGATGCCCTGGTTGGTCATGCCGAAGATGAAGGCGCCGATCGCCGCGCCGATGACCGAGCCGTACCCGCCGGTGAGCAGGCAGCCGCCGACCACGGCGGCGACGATGTAGATGAACTCGTTGCCGAGGCCGATGCCGGACTGCACCGTGTTGAACTCGAACAGGATGTGCATGCCGGTGAACCAGGCCATGACGCCGACCGCCATGAACAGCCCGATCTTCACCTTGTTCGACCGGGACGCCGACCGCGCGCGGCGCTGGTGTGCCGAGCCACCGATGGCGAAGATCCAGTTGCCGAGGTGGGTGCGCAGCAGGACCCAGGTCGCCGAGGACGACGAACAGGATCCACCAGAGCAGGGTGATCC
This sequence comes from uncultured Actinomycetota bacterium, assembly GCA_963849885.1. GTDB lineage: Bacteria > Actinomycetota > Actinomycetes > Mycobacteriales > CADCTP01 > CADCTP01. Next base: position 150,230 of record CAWKIV010000018.1, read on the forward strand.
GGATCGTCGACGTCCGCCGACCGTGAACGACGAGGCGAAGACCTTCTGCGCCGAGGCGAAGCCGTCCATGTTCTGCACGTCGTCGGTGCCGACGTTGCCGGTGACCTGCTTGGTGATGGCCAGGTTGAGCCCGCGCAGCATGAAGAACGTGCCGAGCGTGACCAGGAAGCTGGGGATGCCGGTCTTCACCACCAGGTAGCCGTTGATGAAGCCGATCACCAGCGCCAGCAGCAGCGAGACGAGCGACGCCGACCCACAGGTTGGTGGTGAGCTGGTAGGCGAACATCGACGCCATCAGCGCCGAGGCGGTGACCGCGACGCCGGCGGACAGGTCGAACTCGCCGCCGATCATCAGCAGCGCGACGCGCGACCGCGGGGATGCCGTAGGTCGAGCTGACGTAGAGCACGGTCGCGAGCGAGCTGGCGTCCCGGAAGCGGCGGGGCCACCGCGAAGAAGACGATGTAGATGACGATGGCGCCGAGCAGCGCGCCGACCTCGGGACGGGTGAGCAGCCTGGCCAGCGGGGACCGCCGGGCGAACCGCTCGTCGGGAGGCTGTGCCGGCTGCGGGGCGACGCCGGCTTCGAGCGTCTGACTCATGAGGACCTCCAGTCCTGCGGGGGCCGGCCGGGGAGCCGCGGGGGGCGGCTCCCCGGCCGGGCGGCTACCGCGTGCCGCCGGCGGCGAACTTGCTCGACGAAGTCGACGTTGTTCTTGTCGACGAGGTACGGGCCGGTGAGGGTGGCCTTGCCCCCGCCGAGGACGTTGCCGTTGTTCTTGTAGAGCCAGATCGCGTCGACGGCCGAGTAGCCCTGCAGGAACGGCTGCTGGTCGATCGCCCAGTCCAGCTCCCCGGACTTGATCTTCGGCGGGATCTGCGGGTTGAAGTCGAACGTGCCGACCTTGGCCTTGCTGTTCTCGCCCTTGATGGCATCCATGGCGTTCAGCGCGATCGGGCGCGCCCAGGGTGACGACGAAGTCGATGCTGGGGTCCTGCTTGAGCTTCGCCGCGATGGTGCTGCGCACCGAGGGCAGGTCGCGCGCCGTTGACGTAGAGCTTGTCGTACTGCCCGCCGGTGAAGGCGGACTGGACGCCGCCGCAGCGGGCCTCCAGCTGCACCTGGCCCTGCTCCTGCACCACGCAGAGCACGTGCTTGTAGCCGTCTTCGGCGGCGCGCTTGCCGCCGGTCTGGCCGGCCACGGTCTCGTCCGAGCCGAAGTAGGCGAGCGCGCCGGACTCGGCGTAGCTGGTGATGCCGGCGTTGAACGCCACCACCGGGATGCCGGCGTCGATCGCCTTCTTCACCGCCGGCAGCAGCGCCGGCGGGTCGGGCAGGGTGACCGCGATGCCGTCGACCTTGCTGTCGATGGCGCTCTGGATCAGCGTCGCCTGCTTGCCGGAGTCCGGGTCGGACGAGTACTGGAAGTCGACGTTGTCCTTGGCCGCGGCGGCCTCCGCGCCCTTGCGGATGATGTCCCAGAAGGTGTCGCCGGGCGCGTCGTGGGTGACCATGGCGACCTTGATCCGGGGGGTGTTGGCCTGGTCGCCGGAGATCGCGTTCGCGCTCTCCTCGGCCTCCTTGCCGCCGCTGCTGCTGCAGCCGGCGACGACGACCGCGACGCCGGCGGCCAGGGCCGCCCAGCGGCAGCCTCGTTGTCCTGGCCATGCCTGGTCCTCCTGTCTGAAGAGCCGGCGCCGCTCACTGGGCGGTCGGGAAGTGGTAGCTGGCCCCGCTGGCGTGCTCGACGTGCGGCCAGCGGGAGGTGATCACCTTCGCCCGGGTGTAGAAGGACACGCCCTCGGGACCGTGCACGTGCTTGTCCCCGAAGAGGGAGTCCTTCCAGCCGCCGAAGGAGTAGTAGGCCATCGGCACCGGGATCGGCACGTTGACGCCGATCATGCCGACGTGGACGCCGCGCATGAAGCGGCGGGCCGCCTCCCCGCTGGAGGTGAAGATCGCGGTGCCGTTGCCGTACTGGTTCGCGTTGATCAGCGCGATCGCCTCGTCCACCGTGTCGGCCCGCAGCACCGACAGCACCGGGCCGAAGATCTCCTCCCGGTAGACGTCCATGTCCCGGGTGACCCGGTCGATGACGGTCGGGCCGACGAAGAAGCCGTTCTCGTGGCCGGGCACGACCAGGCCGCGGCCGTCCACCGCGAGGTGGGCGCCCTGCCGCTCGCCGGAGTCGATGAGCCCGACGATCCGGTCCCGGGCGGCCGCGGTGACCACCGGGCCCATCTCGCTGTCGGCGTCCCGGCCGGAGCCGACCTTGACCTTGAGCGCCTTGTCGCTGACCACGTCGACCAGCGCGTCCGCGGCGGCCCCGACGGCCACCGTGGCCGAGATGGCCATGCACCGCTCGCCGGCCGAGCCGAAGGCGGCCGCGACCAGGTGGTCGGAGGCGAAGTCCAGGTCGGCGTCGGGCAGCACGATCGCGTGGTTCTTCGCGCCGCCGAGCGCCTGCACCCGCTTGCCGGTCGCGCTGGCCCGCTGGTGGATGTACTTCGCGATCGGGGTGGACCCGACGAAGGAGACGGCGGCGATCCCCGGGTGGTCGAGGATCGCGTCGACGGCGGCCTTGTCGCCGTGCACCACGTTGAAGACGCCGTCCGGCAGGCCGGCCTCCTGCCACAGCCGGGCGACCAGGGTGGACACCGACGGGTCCCGCTCGCTCGGCTTGAGCACGAAGGTGTTGCCGCAGGCGATCGCGACCGGGTGCATCCACATCGGCACCATGGCCGGGAAGTTGAACGGGGTGATGCCGGCGACCACGCCGAGCGGCTCGCGGAAGGAGAAGACGTCGATCCCGGTGGAGACCTGGTCGGAGTAGTCGCCCTTGAGCAGCGTCGGCACCCCGCAGGCGAACTCGACGACCTCCAGCCCGCGCTGCACCTCGCCGCGGGCGTCGGAGAGCACCTTGCCGTGCTCGTCGGAGACGATCGCGGCGAGCTCGTCGGTGCGCGCGTTGACCAGCTCGCGGAAGGCGAAGAGGATCTTCGTCCGCTTGCTCAGCGACGACTGCGACCACTCGGCGAACGCCTCGGTGGCCGCCGCGACGGCGGCGTCCACATCGGACGGCTCGGCCAGCACCACCTGGGCCTGCTGCTCGCCGGTGGCCGGGTTCCACACCGGGCTGTGCCGGGTCGCCGCCCCGGGCGTGCCGCTGCCGTCGATCCAGTGCTCGACGGTCCTCATCCACTCACCTTCTGTCTCACAGGTACGGCCGCTGGCCGGCCTTGCTGGCCTCGTACGACTTGCGAGCCTGCCTGGTCGAGTCCACCGCGGAAACCTCGGCCACCGGCACGTCCCACCAGGACTCGCTGCCCGGCGCCGGCACCAGCGGGTCGGTCTCCACGTGCACCAGCACCGGGCCGCCGGTGTGCGCCTTGGCCTCGGCCAGCTTGGCCCGGAAGTCCGCGATCCCGTCGGCCCGCAGCACCCGGACGCCGAGGCTCTCCGCGTTCGCGGCCAGGTCGACCGGCAGCACGTCGCCGTCCAGCCGGCCGGTGCCGCCGTCCCGGTAGCGGTAGCGGGTGCCGAAGCGCTGCGAGCCGAGCGACTCGGACAGCTCGCCGATGGAGGCGAAGCCGTGGTTCTGCACCAGCACCACGACGAGCTTGACGCCCTCCTGCACCGCGGTGACCAGCTCCTGGGCCATCATCAGGTACGACCCGTCGCCGACCAGGACGAAGACGTCCCGGTCCGGGGCGGCCATCGCCACCCCGAGCCCGCCGGCGATCTCGTAGCCCATGCACGAGTAGCCGTACTCGACGTGGTAGCCCTTGGGGTCCCGGGTCCGCCACAGCTTGTGCAGGTCGCCGGGCATCGAGCCGGCCGCGCAGACCACCACGTCCCGCGGCGCGGACACCTCGTTGACCACCCCGATGACCTCGGACTGGGCCGGCCGCGGGCCGTGGCCGAGGGTGTACGCGCGCTCGACGGTCCGCGTCCCACTCGGCGGCCAGCCGGCCGGCGGTGTCCCGGTAGGACCGATCGACCGACCAGCCGGCCAGCGCCGGGGTCAGCGCCTCCAGCGCCGCCCGGGCATCGGCGACCACCGGCGTGCCGGCGTGCTTCGCGGTGTCCGGGGCGGCGACGTTGACGTTGACGAAGCGCACCTCCGGGTCGGCGAACGCGGTCCGGGACGCGGTGGTGAAGTCGCTGTAGCGGGTGCCGATGCCGAGCACGACGTCCGCCTCGCGGGCGATCGCGTTGGCCGCGGTGGTGCCGGTGCTGCCGACCGCGCCGAGCGCCAGCGGGTGGTCGTAGGGCAGCGAGCCCTTGCCGGCCTGGGTCTCGGCCACCGGGATCCCGGTCGCCTCGGCGAACGCGCGCAGCGCCCCGGTCGCCTCGCTGTAGACGACCCCGCCGCCGGCGACGAGCAGCGGCCGCCGCGCGGACCGCAGCACCTCGACCGCGCGGGCCAGCGCGGCCGGCTCCGGCACCGGCCGGGGCACGTGCCAGACCCGCTCCCGGAACAGCTCCTCCGGCCAGTCGTACGCCTCGGCCTGCACGTCCTGCGGCAGCGCGACGGTGACCGCGCCGGTCTCGGCCGGGTCGGTCAGCACCCGCATCGCGCCGAGCAGCGCGGCCGGCAGCTGCTCGGGCCGCCACACCCGGTCGAAGAACCGGGACAGCGGGCGGAACGCGTCGTTGACCGACACGTCGTAGCCGGCCGGCGACTCCAGCTCCTGCAGCACCGGGCTGGACACCCGGGTGGCGAAGATGTCCGACGGCAGCAGCAGCACCGGCAGCCGGTTGATCGTCGCCAGCGCCGCGCCGGTGAGCATGTTCGACGAGCCGGGACCGATCGAGGCGGTGCAGGCCCAGGTGGACAGCCGGTTGCGCATCCGCGCGTAGCCGGCCGCGGCGTGCACCATGCCCTGCTCGTTGCGGGCGGTCACGTACGGCAGCGCCCCGGGCTCCAGCAGCTCGGCCTGCAGCAGCGCCTGGCCGACGCCGGCGACGTTGCCGTGGCCGAAGATGCCGAAGCAGCCGGCGAAGAGCCGGTGGGTGACCCCGTCCCGCTCGGTCCGCTGGGCGGCCAGGAAACGCACGGTCGCCTGCGCCACGGTGAGTCTCATCGGGTCCTCCACGGCAGCCGGGGGTCGATCTCCTGCTCGCGCCAGGTGTCCCGGACCCAGGCGTGCGCCGGGTCGTCGCAGATGCGCCAGACCCGCTCGCCCGGCCCGGCCATCACGTTGAGGTAGTAGAGGTCGTAGCCGGGCGGTGCCATCGAGGGCCCGTGCCAGCCGCGCGGGATCAGCACCACGTCCCCGCTGCGGACCTCGGCCAGCACGTCGACCGCGCCGTACACCCGCTGGTACGCGGGACCGCCGCCGGCCACCTCGAAGTAGTAGATCTCCTCCAGCACCGACTCCCCCGGCCGGTCCTCGTCGTGCTTGTGCGGCGGGTAGGACGACCAGTTGCCGGCCGGGGTGAGCACCTCGCAGGCGATCAGCCGGTCGGCCGCCAGCGTCTCCGGGGTGCCGAAGTTGTGCACCTGCCGGGAGCAGCTGCCCGCGCCGCGCAGCTCCACCGGCACGTCGGCCGCCGGCACCACCCGGAACGGCGCCCCGCCGGCGGCCCGGGCCGACGGCAGCGCGAACCGGCCACCGTCCACCGAGGACACCTCGGCGGCGGAGCCGGGCGGCAGGTAGGCGAAGTCGGTCGGCCCGCTCCACACGTCCGGCCGGCCGGTCAGCTCGGCCTCCTCGGCCCCGCAGCGCACGGTGCCGGCGCCGCTGAGCGGCAGCACCAGCACCTCGTCCGGTCCGGTGTGGAACGACCGGGCGCCGCCGGCCGGCAGCTCGAGCACCCGCAGCCCGCTGTACGCCCAGCCGGCGTCCTCCGGCGCCACCGCGCACGCCCAGCCGTCGCGGGCGAGCTCGGCCGCGCGCCGGTGCAGCCCCGCGCTCACGGCGTCCCCGAGCCGTGCACGAGCCGGGCCGCGGTGTCCACCGCGGCGGCGACGTCGCCGTCCGGCGGGTAGAGCAGGGTCCGGCCGACCACCAGCCCGCGGACGCCGGGCAGCGCCAGCGCCTTCTCCCAGACCGCGTACGTCTCCTCCGGGGACTCGTCCGGGTCGCCGCCGAGCAGCAGGGTGGGCAGCGTGGTCGCCGCCATCACGGCGTCCATGCCGTCCACCACCGGCAGCTTGAGCCAGGTGTGGGCGCTGGTGGTGCCGAGCGCGGAGGCGATCCCGACCGACCGGACCACCGCCTCGGTGGACAGGTCGTTGACGACCCGGCCGTCCACCCGCCGGGACAGGAACGGCTCGACCATCGCCATCAGCCCGTGCCCGGCCAGCGCGCTGACCGCCCGCGCCGTCGCCTCCAGCGTGTCCACCGTGGCCGGGTCGGCCAGGTCGATGCGGGTGAGCATCTTGCCGCCCTCGAAGCCGGCGGCGGCGACGGCGTCCGCGTCGTAGCCGGTGAACCGGTCGTCCAGCTCGAAGGCCGCCCCGGCCAGGCCGCCCCGGTTCATCGAGGCGATGACCACCTTGCCCTCCAGCGCCCCGCACAGCAGCAGGTCCTCCAGGACGTCGGCGGTGCCGAGCACGCCGTCCACGCCGGGCCGGGACAGCGCGACCGCCAGCCGCTCCAGCAGCTCGCCCCGGTCGGCCATCGCCATCCGCTCGCCGCGGACGGCGAAGGCGTTGCGGGCCGGGTGGTCGGCGGCCAGCAGCATGAGCCGGCCGCCGGCGGCGAGCAGCGGGCGGCGGCGGCGGGCCGCGGCGGCCTCCGCGACGGCCCGCGGCCGCAGCGCGCGCAGCTCCCGCAGCCGGTCCAGGTCGACCAGGCGCTCAGGCACGGACCGCCTCCCCGCTGCGGGCCTGCACCTCGGCGGTGGTCGGCATGGCGGTGGAGCACTCCAGCCGGCCGGCCACGATCGCGCCGGCCGCGTTCGCGAACCGGATCACCCGCTCCAGCGGCCAGCCGGCGAGCAGGCCCTTGCAGAGCGCGCCGCCGAAGGCGTCGCCGGCACCCAGCCCGTTGACCACGTCGACCGGGATCGGCGGCACCTCGACCAGCTCGTCCCGGGTCCGGGCGAGCACGCCCTTCGGGCCCTGCTTGACCACGGCCAGCTCCAGGCCCCGGTCGAGCAGCGCGGCGGCGGCCCGGTGCGGGTCGCGCTCGCCGACCGCGGTGAGGCACTCGTCGGCGTTGCCGACCGCGACGGTGACCTGCTCCAGCGCCGGCGCCAGGGCCGCGGTGGCGGCGGCCCGGTCCGGCCAGAACATCGGCCGGTAGTCCAGGTCGAGCACGGTCAGCGGCCGCCGGCCCCGGACGGCCCAGGCGGCGTGGTGCGCGGACCGGCTCGGCTCCTCGGACAGCGCCGAGCCGGTGGTCCAGAACACCCGCGCGGCCCGGATCTCCGCGGCCGGCAGCAGGTCGGCGGTCAGCTGCATGTCCGGCGCGGCCGGCCGGCGGTAGAAGTAGAGCGGGAAGTCGTCCGGCGGGAAGATCTCGCAGAAGGTGACCGGCGTCGGCAGGTCGGCGACCGGGGTGACGAAGCGGTCGTCCACGCCCAGCTCCCGCAGCGCCTTGTGCACGAAGCGGCCGAACGGGTCGTCCCCGGTGCGGGTGACCAGCGCGGTGCGCAGGCCGTGCCGGGCGGCGGCGACCGCGACGTTGGCCGCCGTGCCGCCGAGGAACTTGCCGAACGTCCGCACGTCCTCCAGCCCCACGCCGATCTGCAGCGGGTAGACGTCCACCCCGGCCCGGCCGACCGTGATCACGTCGTACGGCCGGTCGGCGGTGTCGGGAGCGAGCGGAGCGGCGGCCGTCATCGGCGGCCGGACGGCGCAGCGAGGCGGGAAGGTCGCACGGCCAGGACCCTTCTCTGCACGCGGAGCGGATGTGACGCTTGCGTTGCCCGGAGCGTCGCGCACGTGACGGCCGCTGTCAATAGTTAGTCAGGATGTCCTGACATACTGACGACCGGTTGCCTTTCCGTTGCGGTACAGTCTTGCCGTCCGACGCCGCACCTTGGGGGCTTCATGGCGGAGCTCAGTCTCGACCTCGACCGGTCCAGCCCCGTCCCGCTCTACTTCCAGGTCTCGCGGCAGCTCGAGGCGGCCATCGAGCGCGGCGACCTCGAGCCGGGCGACCGCCTGGAAAACGAGATCGGCCTGGCCGACCGCTGGGGGCTGTCCCGGCCGACGATGCGGCGCGCCATCGAGGAGCTGGTGGACAAGGGCCTGCTGGTCCGCCGCCGCGGCATCGGCACCCAGGTCGTGCACGGCCGGGTCAAGCGGAAGGTCGAGCTGACCAGCCTCTTCGACGACCTCGCCCGGTCCGGGCAGCAGCCGGCCACCGAGGTGCTGGTGCACGAGACGGTGCCGGCCGACGGGCACGTGGCCGAGCGGCTCGGGCTGCCGGTCGGCGCCGAGGTGGTGCACCTGGAGCGGCTGCGCTCCTCCGGCGGGGAGCCGCTGGCCGTGATGCGCAACTGGCTGCCGGTGGAGCTGGCCGGCTCGTTCAGCCCCGAGCAGCTGCGGGCCCGCGGGCTGTACGAGCTGATGCGGGTGGCCGGCGTGCACCTGCGGGTGGCATCGCAGCGGATCGGCGCCCGGGGCGCGTCCGCGGCCGAGGCGAAGCTGCTCGGGGTCCGCCGCGGGGCGCCGCTGCTGACCATGGAGCGCACCACGTACGACGGGTCCGGCCGCGCGGTCGAGCTGGGCGTGCACGCCTACCAGGCGGAGACCTACTCCATCGAGATGACGGTGGTGGGTCGGTAGGTCTCCGGGGGCCGCGCCCCCGAACCCCCGACGGTCGTGGTCGTCGTGCTAGATGCGGCGGCGGGCGAGGTCGGCGGCGCCGACCAGGCCGGCGTCCGGGCCGAGCGCGGCCAGCCGCACCGGCGCCACCGGCCGGAAGCCGCGCCCGGTCAGCGTCGCCGCGAACGCCTCCCGGGCCGGGGTGAGCAGCAGGTCGCCGGCCTCGGACACCCCGCCGCCGATCACCACCACCGACGGGTCGATCACCGCGGCCAGGTTGGCGATGCCGCGGCCCAGCCAGCGACCCATCGCGGTGAAGATCTCCACCGCGGCCGGGTCGCCCTCCCGGGCCGCCGCGGTCACGTGCGTCCCGGTCAGCCGGGCCGGGTCGCCGCCGGCCAGCTGCAGCAGCCGGTGCGCCGACACCGGCGACACCTCGGCCAGCTCCCGGGCGTCGCGGGCCAGCGCGGTGCCGCTGGCGTACATCTCCCAGCAGCCGCGGTTGCCGCAGGCGCACCGCCGCCCGTCCGGCACCACCGCCATGTGCCCCCACTCGCAGGCCACCCCGAAGGCGCCGCGGTAGAGCACCCCGGACACCACCAGCCCGCCGCCGATCCCGGTGCCCAGCGTCACGCAGGCGACCACCCGCTCGCCGCGGGCGGCGCCGAACCGGTACTCCGCCCAGGCGGCCGCGTTCGCGTCGTTCTCCACCGTGACCGGCATGCCGATGCGCTCGACCAGCGCGTCCCGCAGCGGCTCGTCCCGCCAGGCCAGGTGCGGGGAGAACAGCACGGTGGCCCGGTCGGTGGCGATCCAGCCGGCCGCGCCGACCCCGACGGCGACCACGTCGTACCGGTCGGCCAGCTCGGCCACCGACTCGGCGATCGCGTCCTCGGTGCCGGCGACGTCGCCCGGCGTCGGCCGGCGCACCATCGCCTGCACCTGGCCGTCCTCGTCCACCACCCCGGCGGCCACCTTGGTGCCGCCGATGTCGACCCCGATCGCGAGCCGCACCGCGGTCAGTCCTCGTCCAGCGGGATCGGCTCGACCCGCCGGGCGGGCGGCGCGGCGCCGGCGGTCGGGGCGTCCGCGGCGCCGGCCGGGTCGGCGGGCGGGTCGGTGGGCGAGTCGGCGGTGCGGCGAGGCGGCGGGCGGCGCGGCGGGCGGCGCGGCGGTGGCGTCCAGCACGGCGGCGAGCGCGCCGGCCGCGGCGGTCACCACCTCGGCCAGCTTCTCGGTCACCTCGGGGCGGTCACCCCGCAGCACGGCCACCGTGCGGCACAGCGGGCACCAGCAGCACTCCGGCGACCCCGTGGCCACGTGCGCGTCGGGCACGGCGCGCACCGCCCACTCCCGGGCGGCCTCCACCAGCCGCCGCGCCTCGTCCCCCAGCGGCCCCGGCGCGGTCACCGCGCCAGCCCCCGCGGCCACAGCTCCGGGTCCGGCCGGAACCGCACCCGCACCGCGCCGTCCCCGGCCGCCGCGCCCACCGGCACGCAGCGGCGCAGCACGCTGGGCAGCGCCACCCGCCGCCGCTGCTCGCCCACGGTGAGCACCAGCTCGTCGCCGGAGCGCACCACCCGCACGTCCGACCGCCGGACGAACGGCAGCGCCACCCGCAGCACGAAGTCGGCCCCGTCCCGGGTCACCGCCAGCGCCTCCACCGGCGGCGCCGGCGCCAGCGGGTCGTCGGTCCCGTACAGCTCCTCGGCCACCGACCGCAGCGCCGGCACCCCGACCGGCTCCGCGATCCGGTACGCCGCCTGCCGCACCGGCAGCCCCGGCACCGACTCGACGATCCCGGCCAGCGCCGCGGCCTGGGCGGACCGCCAGGCCGCGCCCCACGGCGAGTCCGCCGCCTCCGGCGGGAACACCCGGTTGGCGACCACCGAGTCCACCGCGTACCCGTGCAGGGCCAGCGCGGTCAGCGTCCGCCGCGCCTCGGCCACCACCACGGCCTCCGGGGTGAGCACCAGCCGGACCGAGGCCTGTCCGGGCGCGGTGAGCAGCGCGCGCACCTCGGCGAGGTCGCCCTGCAGCCGGCCGACCGCCTCCAGCACGGGCGGCGGCGGCAGCACCGGCTCCCCGGCCAGCCGGCCGAGCGCCGGGCGCAGCGAGCGCAGCACCCGCCGGTGCGCCGGCCACACCCGCTCCAGGTAGCCGGCCAGCGCCTCCGGCAGCGCCAGCAGCCGCAGCGTCTCCGCGGTCGGCGCGCAGTCGACCAGCACCGCGTCCCACGGCCCGTGCGCGGCCTGGTCGCGGACCTCCAGCAGCGCGCACACCTCGGCCGCGCCGGGCGGCACCGGCAGCTCCTCGGCGGCCACCGCGTCCAGCCCGGCGCCCTGCAGCAGGCCGCCCAGCCAGTCCCGCACGCCGCCCCAGCCGGCCTCGAACCGGCGCTGCGCGTCCACCTGCATCCCGGCCAGCCCGGGCTCGACCTCGGTCGGGGCGGCCCCCAGCGGCACCCCGAACGCGTCGGCCAGCGAGTGCGCCGGGTCGGTGGACACCACCAGCGCCTTCCGGCCGCGGGCGGCGAGCAGCGCGCCGGTCGCGGCCGCGGCGGTGGTCTTGCCGACCCCGCCCTTGCCGGTGAAGAGGACTATCCGCACCCCGCTCAGCCCTCGACGCGCTTCTTGAGCTCCTTCAGCGCGGTGTCCATGATCACTTTCTCGGCCTTGCGCTTGAACATGCCGAGCATCGGGATGGCCAGGTCGACCGCCAGGTGGTACGTCACCTCGGTGTCGCCGCCGCGCGGGGTCAGCACGTACGACCCCTGCTGGCTCTTCTGCATCTGGCCGCGGACCAGCCGCCACTCCACCTTGTCGTCGCCGGACCACTCGTACGCCAGCACGTAGTCGTCCTTGACCACGCCGGCGTCGAGGACGAAGCGGACCTGCTCGGCCCGGCCGTCGGGCCGGGTGGACACCACGTCCGCCGACTTCACCGACGCCGCCCACTGCGGGTAGGCGGCGAAGTCCGCGATGACCGCCATGATCGCCGCCGGGGGCGCGGCGATGACGATCGACTGGGTGGACTGGTCGGCCATGCGGCAGAGACTACTCAGCGCTCCCAGGTCAGCGCCCACGGCCGGCCGGTGCCGCGGAAGTGGCCGACGTTGACGCACTCGGTCCGGCCGATCCGCAGCCGCTGCTGCAGCGGCTGGTGCACGTGCCCGAACAGCGCGTACCGCGGCTGGGTCTCCCGGATCGCGGCCAGCAGCGCCTCGCTGCCCCGCTCGAACCGCCGGGCCACCACGTCGTAGGTCAGCTCCGGCACCGCCGGCGGGATGTGCGAGCAGAGCACGTCCACCGCGCCGACCGCGGCCACCTTGGCGGCGAAGTCCTCGTCGGAGATCTCGAACGGGGTCCGCATCGGCGTGCGCAGCCCGCCGCCGACGAAGCCGAACCGCCAGCCGTCCAGCTCGGCGGTGCTGCCGTCGTGCACGTGCACCCCGTCCCGGGCGTAGTCCGGCCACACCGTGGGCACGTCCACGTTGCCGTACGTCAGGTACGTCGGGGTCGGGAAGGCGGCGAACAGCTCCGCGTACTGCCGGCGGATCGCCGCCCCGATCGCGGCCTCCCGGTCGGCCACCTCGGCCCACAGCGACCGGCTGAAGTCCCGCGCCTCCTCGAACCGCCGCGCGGTCCGCAGCTCGACGAACCGGCCGACCGCGTCCGGCCCGAACAGCTCGCCCAGCACGCCGGCCCCGTGGTCGGCGTAGTCGACGAACAGCAGCAGGTCGCCCAGGCAGACCAGGGCGTCCGCGCCGTCCTTGGCCCGGGCCAGCGCGTCCGCCCGGCCGTGCACATCGGACACCACGTGGACGCGCACACCCTGCAGACTAAGCGCGCCCCTCCCCGGCGGCCCGGCCGGCTTCCAGCTCGTCCTTCAGCGCCCAGAAGACCCGCTTCGCGTGCCGCTGCCGGCGCCGCCGCAGCCGGGTCGCCGCGGCCGCCGACAGCGGCCGGTCGCCGGGCACGTCGCAGCGCACGTAGTGGTGCACGATCACCCCGTCCCCGTGCGGCTCCAGCCAGACCTCCATGCTGCCGGTCAGCGCGCCCCGCACGTTCCACCGGACGCCGGCCTCGCCGCGGTCCTGGAAGATGCCCAGCCGCAGGTCAGGCCACCAGTCGGCCCACCGGGCGGGGTCCCGGACGGCGGCCGCCACCCGGGCCGGCGCGGCCACCACGAAGGTCTCGTCGACAAGATCCACCTGCGGCACGGGACAACTCTCCCCCGACCGACCCCGGGCGCGCTACGTTGACGCTACCCACGCGTAACAACTGCAATCCGCCCGAGGAGAGGAGAACCGTGCGCGAGTTCACTGTCCCCGCGACGGTCACGGTGCCCGACGACGCCCGCGTGACCGACATGGTCATCGAGAATGCGCGGGAGGCACCCGAGCTGGTCAGCTTCAGCCGGCGCTCCGCGACCGGCTGGCAGGACGTCACCGCCGCCGCCTTCGCCGCGGAGGTGACGGCGGTCGCCCGCGGCCTGATCGGGGCCGGGGTCGGCGCCGGCGACCGGGTCGCGATCATGTCCGCCAACCGGTACGAGTGGACGCTGCTCGACTACGCGATCTGGACCGCCGGCGCCGTCGTGGTGCCCATCTACGAGACCTCCAGCGCCGAGCAGGTGCAGTGGATCGTCAGCGACTCCGGCACGGTGGCCGTGGTGGTGGAGACCGCCGCCCACCTGGCCGTGCTCGACGGCGTCCGCGCCGACCTGCCCGACCTGCGGCACGTGTGGACCATCGAGGCCGGCGCGGTCGAGGCCATCGTCGGGCTCGGCACGGACGTGACCGAGGAGGAGGTGGAGCGCCGGCGGACCGCGGTGGGCCCGGACGACCTGGCCACGCTGATCTACACCAGCGGCACCACCGGCCGGCCCAAGGGCTGCGAGCTGACCCACCGCAACGTGCTGTTCGAGGCGATGTCGACCGCGGACGGGCTGCGCAGGATGTTCCGCGACGGCGGGTCGACGCTGCTCTTCCTGCCGCTGGCGCACATCTTCGGCCGGATGGTCGAGGTCGGCGGCGTGATGAACCGGGTCCGCCTCGGCCACACCGCGGACGTCAAGCGGCTGCTGGAGGACTTCGCCAGCTTCCGGCCCACCTTCGTGGTGTCGGTGCCGCGGGTCTTCGAGAAGGTCTACAACGCCTCCAAGCAGAAGGCGCACGGCGAGGGCAAGGGCAAGATCTTCGACCTCGCCGACCGGACCGCGGTGGCGTACAGCGAGGCCCTGGACCGCGGCCGGGTGCCGCTCGGGCTGAAGCTCAAGCACGGGCTGATGGACCGGCTGGTCTACTCCAAGCTGCGGGCCGCGCTCGGCGGCCAGTGCCGCAGCGGCATCTCCGGCGGCGCGCCGCTCGGGGCCCGGCTGGGCCACTTCTTCCGCGGGATCGGCCTCTACCTGTACGAGGGGTACGGGCTGACCGAGACCACCGCGGGCGGCACGCTCAACCTCGAGGACGCGGTCAAGATCGGCACGGTCGGCCGGCCGGTGCCGGGCGTGGCGGTCCGCATCGCCGACGACGGCGAGGTCCTGCTCCGCGGCGACTTCGTGATGCGGGCCTACTGGCGCAACGAGGCGGCCACCGACGAGGCGATCGACGCCGACGGCTGGTTCCACACCGGGGACATCGGCGCCCTCGACGACGAGGGCTACCTGACCATCACCGGCCGGAAGAAGGAGCTGATCGTCACCTCCGGCGGCAAGAACGTGGCGCCGGCCGTGCTGGAGGACCGGCTGCGGGCCCACTTCCTGGTCAGCCACTGCATGGTGGTCGGCGACCAGCAGCCGTACATCGGCTGCCTGGTCACCATCGACCAGGACGCGCTCGGGCCGTGGAAGGCGCTGAAGGGCAAGCCGGCCGAGGCCACCGTCGCCGACCTGCGCGACGACACCGACCTGCGCGCGGAGATCCAGGCCGCGGTGGACGAGGCCAACAAGGCGGTGTCCCGGGCCGAGTCGATCCGGACCTTCCGGATCCTGCCGGAGGACTTCACCGAGGCCGGCGGCGAGCTCACCCCGTCGCTGAAGCTGAAGCGGTCGGTCGTGATGAAGGAGTACGCGGGCGAGGTCGCCGCGATCTACGCCTGAGCGGGGGCGGCCGCCCGGAGCGTCGCCAGGACGCACCCGGCGGCCGCCACCAGCAGCGCCGGCACGAGCAGGAAGGCGGCGTGCGTGCCGACCCGGTCGGCGAGCGCGCCGAGGGCGAACGGCGCCATCCCGGAGGCCACCCCGGCGGCGAACGACACCCGGCCGGCGCCGCGGTCCGGCCGGCCGCCGCTGGCCTCCACCGCGAGCGCGGCGCCGAGCGGGAACTGCAGGGAGATGCCCAGCCCGCAGACGGCCAGGCCGGCCACGGCGGGCAGCGGGGCGGTGCTGAGCCAGAAGACCGCGAAGCCGGCCGCGGCCAGCCCGACCGCGCCGAGCAGCAGCCAGCCGGCCCGGATCCGCAGCGCCAGCCGGCCCCCGGCGAGCCGCCCGGCGAACATGCCGGCCACGATCGCGGTGACCCCGGCGGTGGCGGCGGCCGGGCTGGCCCCGGTGTGCTCGCGCAGCCCGTCCCCGGCCCAGAAGGTCATGGCGAACTCGACCGCGATGCACAGCGCCAGCACGGTCCAGGCCAGCCAGTAGCGGCCGGGCAGCCGGCCCGGGGCGTCCTGCGCCACCTCGACCTCGGCGGCGACCCCGGTGGCGGGCCCGCCGGAGGCGGCGCCCGTGCTGCGGCCGGCGCCGCTACCGGGGCCGGCGCCGGTGCCGGAGGCGGCGCCGCTACCGGGGGCGGGGCTGTTGCCGGAGGCGGCGCCGTTGCCGGGGCGCGGCGGCCGTTGCCGGGGCCGGCGCCGCTACCGGGGCCGGGGCGGTGCCGGGGGCGGCGCCCACGCCGGCCCGCCCGGCGCGGACCGAGACCACCCAGACGACGACCGCCGCGGCCGCGGCGACCAGCACGCCGGGGCGCCAGCCGAGGCCGACCGACACCCCGGCGCCGACCAGCAGCGGGCCGACCAGGCCGGTGCCGGCGGCGACCGCGTTCGCCTCGCTGATCGCGGCCGGGGCGGCCGACCCGTGCCGGGCGGCGAGCACCACGGTGCTGCCGGTGACGACCAGGGAGCCGAAGAAGCCGGCGGCCAGCCCGCCGGCCAGGGTGACCGGCAGGACCGAGGCCAGGCAGTACGCGAGGATGCCGGCGGTCAGGCCGAGCAGGCCCAGCCGCAGTGTCCGCGGCCGCCCCAGCCGGCGGGCCAGCACCGGCCAGCCCACCCCGGCCAGCACAGCGCCGACCGCCAGCGCGGTGCCGTGCAGCCCCGAGACCGCGTTGGACACGCCGAGCTCGTCCCGCAGCAGCGGCACCGACGGCCCGAAGGCGTACAGGAAGTAGCCGTACACCCCGAGCTGGGTGAAGATCAGCCAGGTCAGCCGGTCATGCTCGAGGGTCGGCACACCGGCGAGCCTCTCAGTCCCGCAACAGGCCGCCCAATCGGGCGGCGAGCGTGTCCCACCGCCACTCCTGCTCCACCCAGGACCGGCCCTTCTCCCCCATCGCCCGGCCGGCGTCGCGGTCGGTCAGCAGGGTGGCCACCCGGTCCGCGACCGCCGCCACGTCCCGGCCGCGCACCACGTAACCCGTCTCGCCGGGCCGCACCGCGTCCGGCGCGCCACCGGAGTCGCCGGCCACCACCGGCAACCCGGTCGCGGAGGCCTCCAGGTAGACGATGCCGAGGCCCTCCACGTCCAGCCCGCCGCGCCGGGTCCGGCACGGCATCGCGAAGACGTGCCCGGCGGCGTAGTGCGCCGGCAGCTCCGCCCACGGCACCCCGCCGGTGAAGACGACGTCCCGCTCCACGCCCTCGGCGGCCGCGAGCCGGCGCAGCCGGGACAGGTCCCGGCCGCGGCCGACCACGAGCAGCGCCGCCCCGGCCACCCGCCGCCGCACCACCGGCCAGGCGCGGATCAGCGTGTCCTGGCCCTTGCGCGGCACCAGCCGGGACACGCAGACCACGGTCGGCCGGTCGGCCAGCCGGTGCCGCCGGCGCACCGGCTCGCCGTCGACGCCCGGGGTGAAGGTCGCGGTGTCCACGCCCGGCGGCAGCCGCCGCAGCACGGCGCCGGGGCCGAGCGCCGGGGCGAGCCGGGCCCGGGTGTACTCGCCGAGGTAGGTGACCACGTCCACGCTGTCGCCGATCCGGCGCAGCGCCTGCCGGCCGCCGGGCACCGCGGCCCAGCCCACCTCGTGCCCGTGGGTGGCTGGCGACCAGCCGCTCCACGCCGGCGCGGCGCAGGCCCGGCGCGAGCAGCGCGAGCGGCGCCGCCGCGCCGAACCACACCGCGGTGCAGCCCTCGGCCCGGGCCACCTCGCGGGCGCGGCGCAGCACGTCCGGGGTGGGCAGCAGCATCCGGGTCGGGTGCCGCACCACCGGGAACGGCTGCTCGGCGTCGAAGGCGGCGGCGCCGGGCGAGGTGGAGGCGAAGACGACCATCGAGCCGGGCGGCTGCCGGGACACCAGCGTGTGCACGTACGCCTGGATGCCGCCGGCGCGGGGCGGGAAGTCGTTGGTGACCACCAGCGTGCGGCGGCTCACCCGAAGTCCGCGCGGACCGTACGGCGCCACTCGGCGACGAATTGCGGGTAGCTCAGCCCGACGGTCGCGCGCAGCTGGGCGTCCACGGCGGCGGCCGGATCGCCGGCGGTGCCGACCGCGCGGTAGAGCCGGACCAGCCCGGCCGGCCCGGCCCGCTCCGCGATCAGCCGGCAGGCCGTCCACGCCTCCTCGTACGCGACCGACAGCCGGGCCGAGTCGCCGCGGAAGTCCGCCATGGTGGGCAGCCGGCCCGGCCACCGCCCGGCCCGCAGCTGGCTGCGCAGCTCGTCGCCGACCATCCGCGGCGGCAGCCCGCTGTCCCGGTAGCCGACCCAGTCGGCCAGCCCCTCCACCAGCCAGATCGGGGTGCCCGGCCCGGTGACGCCGCGGGTGGCGACGTGGGTGACCTCGTGCTGCAGCACCACCCGGCGGCCGAGCGTGCCGAGCCGGTCCAGGTTCGCCGGGTTGACCACCACCCGCTGGCCGCGGGCCTGCCCGCTGCCCGGGTCGACCGAGTCGGCCACCGCCACCGCGGCGATCTTGCCCAGCGCGAGCCGCTCGCCGACCAGCTCGGACATCTCCCGCTGGTCGTCCGGGATGAGCACGGCGACCGCGGCCGGCCACCGCCCGCCGATCACCTGCCGGACCCGCGGGACGGCGGCGTCCACCCCGGCGGCGAACGCGGCCAGCCGGCCGGCGTACTTCGGGTGGGAGAGGACCAGGCTGTGCCGGCCGCGCCGGACCACCAGCGGGCCGTGCTCCCAGGGGCCGCGCCAGCTGCGGGTGCCGTCCGCGCCGGTCGCGGTGTCCGCCGCGAGCAGCCAGCGGCCGCCCCGGCGGGCGAAGGTGAGCAGCAGCGGGCGGGCGGTCGGCGCCGGGTCCACACCGCGCAGCGCGTAGCGCAGCGTGACCTGCACCGTCCACCGGTCCGCGGTCGGCTCGGGGCGGCCGCGCTCGTGCTCCGGCGCGATCTCGTACCGCCAGCCGGCCAGCGGCACGGCCGCGATGTTGGCGAAGGCGGCGGCCTGGCGGGTGCGCAGGCTCGCCGCGGCCGGGTCGACCCCGGCCAGCCAGCCGGCACGGTTGCGGCGCAGCATGGCCGAGGCGCGGGCGTCCAGCAGCGTGCGGACGTCCTTGAGCCGCTGCACCTCGGCCGGGGTGGCGCGGGCCACGCCGGTGGGGGTGGCGACGAAGCCGTCCGACCGGCCGGGATGCCCGGAGGTCGGCGCGGCGGCGGTGCACACGCCGGTGACGACGGCCAGCGCGACCAGCGGGGCGACCGCCCACCGGCGCCGCTCGCCCGCCCGCACTCCCGGCGGCGCCGGCAACCGGATCCCACCCGTCCCCCGCTCCGGGCCGGCCGGGGTCGTCGCCTCGGCTGCCGGGGCCGGCGCCGCGGGTTCGGCTGGCGTCGGGGCGACCTCGGCGGGCGGCGGGTCGGTGTGGGCGGCCGGCCCGGCGGCGCTCTCCGGTGGGGCGTCGACCGCGTCCGCGTCGAGCGCGCGCTCGGACCTACCCCCCACCACGTCTCGCATCGTAGGGGCGGACGGGGATCGGGGCGTCAGCCGAGCCGGGTGGCGCCGACGTACGGCGAGTTGTCGATGTTCTCGATCTTCACCGGCACACCGAACGTGGACGCGTGCACCATCTGCGTGTTGTTGATGGCCAGGCCCACGTGGTGGATCGGGCTGTAGAAGAAGACCAGGTCACCGGCCCGCACCTGGGACCGGGAGATCCTCTGCCCCACGCCGTACTGCGCGGCGCTGGAGTGCGGCAGGCTCACCCCGGCCGCCGCCCACGCGTACGACGTCAGGCCGGAGCAGTCGAACGAGTTGGGCCCGGCCGCACCCCACACGTACGGGTCGCCGATCTGGGCGAGGGCGGTCTGGACCGCCTTCTGCGCGGAGCCGCTCGCCGGCCCCATCGGCAGCCGGACCACGTCGCGGCTGCCCCGGCCCATCGCCTGGGTCGGGTCGTCACCGGCGCACAGCCGGGACAGCTGGCCGGTCAGCTGGGTGCCACGCTTGCGGAGGTCGGCGGACTTGGCGGTGATGTCCTTCTCCACCTTGACCCGCGCGGCCAGCTTCGCCTGCGCCTCGCCCTGCGCCTTCACCGCCGCGGCCCGGACCGTGCCGAGCTTGTCGATCTTCTCGCCCTTGCGGCCGGCGACGTAGTCCATCAGCGCCATCTGGTCGGCGAAGTCCTTCGGCGACCGGCTGGAGAAGAACACCGCGAACTGCCCGGCCGGGGCGGCCTTCAGCTCGCCGCTGACGATCTTCTTGAAGTCGCTGGCGAGCGCGCCGTACTGCGCCTTGATCGTGCGGGCGCGCTTGTCCGCGGTGGCGAAGGCCTTCTGCATCTTCACCCGGGCGACCCGCGCGTCGTTGAGCTGCTCCGCGACCTTCTCGGCCGCGTTGCCGTTCGCGACGAACTGCCGGCGGCTCTCCTCGCAGGTGGTCGGCGTGCCCGGGTTGGGCACCGCCTCACCTCGCGACGCCGGCAGGCCGACGGCCGCGCTGGTGAGCGCGACGACGGTCAGCGTGCGGAAAACCTGCGAAGTGCGTCTCGGACTCGCCACAGACGCGGCTCTCCCTGTCGCTCGACCGCCGGCCAGAGACGTCCGGCAAAGGCCCGACTCTCGGCGGTGATCCGACGGTGTCCCGCGCGGCCCGGGAACGACGGCCGTCTGATCCGCGCGGAAGACTACGGTCGGCGGCGGGGGGAAGCCACTTCCCGCAACCACGACACGGAGAAGACCACCCTTCTGGCGTAATGATCTCTTACCAGTAGTTGATTACTGATCACGCCACGTGTGGACGGCCCTTCCGACGCGTCGATCCCGGCACCAGCCGCAGCGGTGGGATCAACCCACCGTCGGCCAGCGCGGCCAGCGCGGCCCGCTCGGTCTCGTCCAGCTGGACGCCGTCCGGCGGCGCGCCGAGCAGCACCGTCACCACGCAGTCGCCACACGCCGGCCCCTTGGCCGTGCACCCGTCGCAGTCGATGACCACGGCTCCTCCTCCCGCTCTCGGTTGGTGCCACGGACGCTATGCGGGGGGTACGACAATTTCGGCCCGCCGCCGGGAGCCGGCCCGAGGGGACAGGCTCAGCCGCGGTCGAGGCGGCGCAGGAGCAGCCCGGCCGGCACGGCGTACGCGCCGGTGCGGGCGACGTCGGCGGCGACCTCCCGGTCCGAGCTGACCACGACGACGGGCCGGCCGGCCGGCTCGGCCGCGACCAGGCGCCGGATCACGTCGTCCGCGATCTCCCCCGGCGCGGAGAAGAGGACGCGCACCCCGCGCGGCGCGGGCGGCATCGCCGGTGGCCGGGCCGCGCCGTCGAAGACGCAGGTGATCTCCGCGCCGGTCCGCGCGGCCAGCGCCCCCAGACCGGTGATGAGCCGGGACCGCTGCGCGGCCAGCGGGATCTCGCCGTACCCGGTCTTGGTCACGTTGTAGCCGTCCACCACGAGGTGCACCCGCGGCAGCCCGAGCAGCCGGTCCAGCAGCTCCGGGTCGTCGCCGCGCGCGGCGAGCTCGTCCGGCCGCGGGGTCGCGGCGGCCACCGCGTCGGCCGGCCGCTCCTCGCTGGGGCTGAGCGCCAGCTCACGGCGCAGCCCTTGGACGGCGCCGGCCGCGGTGTCCAGCAGCAGCCACAGCCGCGCCTCGTCGGCCTGCCGGGCGTCCCGGGCCGCGCGCCGGCCGGCCTCGACCGCGTCCTCGGCCTCGGCCAGCCGCTGCCGGAGCCGGCGGACCTCGGCCTGCACGCGGGAGTCCTCCGTCGCCGCCCGGCGACGTTCCTCGGCCAGCGCCTCCTCGGCGGCGGCGCGGGCCCGCTCGGCGGCCCGGCGCTGGCCGGTCTGCTCGCGCAGCTGGCGGCGGAGGGCCTCCGTCTCGGCGCGGGCGGCGTCGGCGGCGGCCCGGATCCGCTGCGCCTGCTCGCGCTCGCCGGCCCGCAGGGTGGTGAGCTCCTCCCGCAGGCGCTCCAGATCCTCGTCGCGGGCCCGGTCGCGGGCGCGCGCGGCCGCCTCGTCGAGCGCGGTCCGGGCGCGGGCGAGCAGGTCGGTCCAGCCGGCCGGGCGGAGCAGGTACGCGGCGGCGCCGAGCTCCACCGGGTCCGCGGCGGCCGGTACGGCGCCGGCGCGGGCGGCCTCGGCGGCCGCCGGCGACTCCTGCTCGACCTGCTCGGCGGCGCGCAGCCGGAACACCGGGTCCGACGCCAGCGCCGCGGCCAGCACCGTCCCGGCGAGCCGGGCCCGCTTGGCCGGCGTGAACCGGGCCGCTGCCCGCAGCGGCGCCGGGACCTCGTCGGCCGGCAGCCGGCCGAGCACGGCGGCGGCCAGCGTGATCACCCGCTGCCGGACCGGCTCGGGCAGCACCGGCTCCCCGCCGGCCGCCTCGTCCTTCTCCGCCGGCCCGTCATCCGGGCCGCCGGGCGCCGCCAGCGGTTCGCCGGACTCGGCGGCCGCGCCCGACGCCAGCCCGGCCGGCCCTGGTTCGGCCGGCGCGGCGCTCTCGCCCGGGTCGACCGCGGGCGGCTCGCCCGGTCCGCCGGGCTCCGGGAGCGGTACGGCGGGATCGGCGGAGGGTCGGGCCGCCCCGTCGACGGTGGCGCGCCCAGGACCTGACGGCTCGCCGTCGGGTTCCTGCCGGCCGGACCAGGCGGGCGCGTCCGCCGTACCGTCCGGGCCTGTCTCCGCCCGGTCGAGCGCAGCCGCAGTCCCGCCGGCCGCCGTACCGGGCGGTCCGGTCATCCCGCCGGCCCGCGCGGCACCGCCGCGCCGGCACCGCCGGCCGAGCACCGCCCGCCGGCACCGCCGCCGGCCGCGGCACCAGCTCCACCGAGTCCACCCGCCCGCACCACCGGCAGGTCACGTGCTCCACCGTCTCGGCGAGCACCTCGCGCTCCTCGACGACCGCGTCGCCGGCCAGCGACACGTGCACGTACTCCCGCGCCCGGGTGGAGCGCTGCACGTCGAAGCGGGTCAGGTTGCCGCACAGCGTGCACCGCCAGCGGGCGTCCGGCGTCGGGGCGGGAACAGCCATGCGGCGAGGGTAGTCCCGCCCCCGGCTCGGCCCACGCCGAAGTCCCGCCCCGGCTCAGCCCAGGGCCGCCACCCGCTCCCGGTACGCCGGCAGCAGCGCCATGAAGCGCTCGTCCCAGTCCGGCGCGGGGTCGCCGCCGACGTGCGCGGCCAGCCCGGCCAGGTACGCGTCCCACCCGGCGCCCAGCCCCGCGTACTGCGCCAGCGGCAGCCCCCGGTGGTCCAGCACGAGGTCGGTCCCGTCCCCGGCCGCCACCAGCGAGACCGCCAGCACGGTCGGCGGCTCGCCGGCGATGGTCCACTCCCACTCCAGCCGGCTGGGCGGCTCCAGCGCGCGGACCACCAGGTCGACCCGGTTGTCCGCGCCCTCCGCCCAGACCAGCGCGAACGACCCGCCCGGCACGACCGGACCGCCCTCCACCGCGGCGCCGAGCCAGCGGGCGATCCGGTCCGGCTCGGTCCAGGCGGACCACAGCTCCTCCGGCGGCACCGGGTAGTGCCGGCTGAAGTGCACCGCCCCGAAGTCCCCGTCCCGCCGTACCGTCCCGAAGTCCGTCATCGCTCTCCCTCTGTGCGGTCCCGGGCGCGGCGGCCCCGCCGCACCTCCGTGTCCAACGCGTCCAGCCGCTGCGCCCAGAAGGCGCGCCACGGCGCGAGCCACTCCGCCACCTCGGCCAGCGGGGCGGGATCCACCGAGTAGAGCCGGCGCTGGCCGTCCCCCCGGGCCCGCACCAGGCCGGCCTCGCGCAGCACCCGCAGGTGCCGCGACACGCCCGGCCGGCTGATCCCGAACTCCGCCGCCAGCTCCCCCGCCGACCGCTCCCCCGCCGCCAGCAGCTCGAGCAGGCGGCGGCGGGTCGGGTCGGCGAGGGCGGCGAAGACCGGCACCGTTCGAGCGTACCAATCAGCTTATGTAATGCAACACTTACAGATCAGGATGCGCGATTTCGTCGGTACCCCGGCCTAGCGTGCTTCCCGTGCGGAGTGCGACGGCCCCGGTGTACGTGCAGGCGGCGTTCGACGAGCTGGACGAGCCGCTGCACGCGGTGACGTTCGTCGTGGTCGACCTGGAGACCACCGGCGGCGGCGCCGACACCGAGGCGATCACCGAGATCGGCGCGGTCAAGGTGCGCGGCGGCGAGCTGCTCGGCGAGTTCAGCACGCTGGTCGACCCGGGCCGCGGCATCCCGCCGCTGATCTCCGTGCTGACCGGGATCACCGACCTCATGGTCGCCGCCGCGCCGCCGGTGGAGGGGGTGCTGGCCGCGTTCCTGGAGTTCCTGGGCGACGCCGTGCTGGTCGCGCACAACGCGCCCTTCGACGTCGGCTTCCTCAAGGCGGCCTGCGAGCGGGCCGGCCGGGACTGGCCCTCGCCGCGGGTGGTGGACACCGCGCTGCTGGCCCGCCGGGTGCTGACCAGCGACGAGGTGCCCGACTGCAAGCTCGCCACCCTGTCCGTGCACTTCAAGACCGCGACCAAGCCGGTGCACCGGGCGCTCGCCGACGCCCGCGCGACGGTGGAGGTGCTGCACGGGCTGATCGAGCGGCTCGGCCCGCTCGGCGTGCACTCGCTGGACGAGCTGCGCTCGTTCACCGCGCAGGTCAGCGAGGCGCAGCGGCGCAAGCGGCACCTGGCCGAGCAGCTGCCCAGCGCCCCGGGGGTGTATGTCTTCCGCGACGCCACCGGCCGCCCGCTCTACGTCGGGACCAGCAAGGACATCCGGACCCGCGTCCGGCACTACTTCGTGGCCAGCGAGCAGCGGTCCCGGATGGCCGAGATGGTCGCGCTGGCCGACCGGGTCGACCCGATCGTCTGCGCGCACGCGCTGGAGGCCGAGGTCCGCGAGCTGCGGATGATCGCCGAGTACAAGCCGCCGTACAACCGGCGGTCCCGGTTCCCGGAGCGGGGCGCCTGGCTGAAGCTCACCGCCGAGCCGTTCCCCCGGCTGTCGCTGGTCCGGACGGTGCGGGACGACGGCGGGACCTACCTCGGGCCGTTCGGCTCGCGGCGGTCGGTCGAGCGGGCGATGGCCGCGGTGCACGACGCGCTGCCGCTGCGGCAGTGCACCGACCGGCTGCCCGCCGAGCCGAAGGGGCTCCGCCTGCGCGCTGGCCGAGATGGACCGGTGCGGCGCGCCGTGCGAGGGCAAGATCAGCCTGGCGGACTACGGAGTGCATGCGGAGGTCGTGCGGGAGGCGGTGCGCGGCGACCCGCGGCCGGTGACCGAGCCGCTGCTGCGGAGGGTGGAGCGGCTGGCCGCGGCGGGGCGGTTCGAGCAGGCGGCGACGGTACGGGACCGGCTGGCCACCTTCGCCCGGGCCTGCGCCCGGGTGCAGCGGATCTCCGCGCTGACCGCGATCGAGCACCTGGTGGCGGCCCGGCCGGACGGGTCGGGCGGGTGGGAGCTGGCCGTGGTCCGGCGCGGGCGGCTGGTCGCCGCCGGGGTCGCGGTGCGCGGCGCGGCCGTCCATCCGTACATCGCGGCACTGGTGGCGACGGCCGAGTCGGTGCTGCCCGGGGTCGGGCCGCTGCCCTGCGCGACCGCCGCCGAGACCGAGCGGATCCTGCGCTGGCTGGAGGAGCCGGGCACCCGGCTGGTCGAGCTGGCCGGCGGCACCTGGACCTGCCCGGCCCGCGGCGCCGGCGGGCTGGGCGACCTGCTCGAGCACCGCCCCGCCCCCACCGACCCGACCGCGGACCGCCGCCGCATCCGCCCCACCCCCCGCCCCGCCCGCTGAGCCACCTGTGGACGACCGGGCCACCGCGGCCGCCGTCCCGGGTGCCGAGCTCTGGCTGGTCCCGGGCCTCGGCCACGAGCTCCCCCGCCCGCTGTGGGCGCCGGTCGCGGACCGGGTCGCCGCGCTGGCCGGGGTCCGCCCGGGCGACCGGAGGAGCTAGCCGGAGCCGCGCACCACCAGGTGGGTGGGCAGCACCACCAGCGGCTCCTCCGGCGCCGACCCGCCGATGCGGGCCAGCAGCAGCCGGACCATCTCCCGGCCCATCGCCTCCACCGGCTGGTGCACGGTGGTCAGCGGCGGGTCGGTGTGCGCGGCCGACGGCGAGTCCTCGAAGCCGACCACCGCCACGTCCTCCGGCACCCGGCGGCCCCGCTCGCGCAGCGTCCGCATCGCCCCGATCGCCATCGCGTCCGAGGCGGCGAAGACCGCGTCCAGGTCCGGCCGCCGGTCCAGCAGCGCGGTCGCCGCCCGGACGCCGCTGTCCAGGCTGAAGTCGCCGGCCTCGACCAGCGCCGGGTCCGCGGCCAGCCCGGCCTCGGCCAGCCCGTCCAGGTAGCCGGAGTGGCGCTCCAGCCCGACCGTCATGTCCTGCGGGCCGGTCACCGCGGCGATCCGGCGCCGGCCGGCGCCGGCCAGGTGGGCGACCGCCTGCCGGGCCCCGCCCCGGTTGTCCGCGTCCACGCAGGCGGCCGGCTGCGCGCCCAGCGGCCGGCCGCCGAGCACGGTCGGCACCCCGCGGGACTCCAGCCGGGCCGGCAGCGTGTCGATGCCGTGCAGCGAGACCAGCAGCACGCCGTCCACGTGCTGGCCGGTCAGGTAATTCTCCAGCTGCTCCCGCTCGGCCGGCGACTGGGCCACCGCGAGCAGCAGCTGCATGCCGCTGCCGGTCAGCCCGGCGGAGATGCCGCGCACGATCGCGGCGAAGTACGGCTCCGCGAAGAACCGCTCCTCCGACTCGGACACCACCAGCGCGACCGAGTCGGTCCGCTGGGTGACCAGCGACCGGGCGGCCCGGTTGGGCACGAAGCCGAGCTGCTCGATCGCGGCCCGCACCGCCTCCCGCGCCCGCGGGCTGACCTGCGGCGAGTCGTTGATGACCCGGGAGACGGTGCCGCGGGACACGCCGGCCAGCGCGGCCACGGCCTCCAGCGTCGGCCGGACGCCCGGCTGCGCCGGCGCCCCGCTGTCCCGGACCGTCACCGCCCACCTCCCGTCGCCGCTCGCCCCCGCCGCACCATCATGGTGCTCGGCATCCTCCTACGAGGGCGATCCCGGTACGTCCGGTGCCCTCGACAGCGGGGCGGGGGCGTTGCGCCGGGCACTGTCGGCGTACCACAGCGCGCTGTCCTTGAGCACCCGGTGCTGGGTGGCGAAGTCGACGTGCACGATGCCGAAGCGCATCTCGTAGCCCCACGCCCACTCGAAGTTGTCCAGGAACGACCAGACGAAGTAGCCGCGCAGGTCCGCCCCGGCCGCGATCGCGTCCCGGCAGGCGCCCACGTGCGCGGCCAGGTACGCGGTGCGCTCCGGGTCGTGCACCCGCCCGTCGGCGGACACGGTGTCGGCGAACGCGGCCCCGTTCTCCATCACGTACAGCGGCGGGGCCGGGTAGTCCCGGCCGACCCGGACCAGCACCTCGGTCAGCCCGGCGGCGTCGATCTCCCAGTCCATCGCGGTCCGCGGCCGGCCCTGCGGGACGAAGCCGACGTGCTCGCTGCCGGGGAACGGCGGCGGCAGCCGGCGCGCCCCGCCGGCCGGGCCGGGCCGCCCGGCCGGGTCGCCGGCACCGGCCGCCGCGACCAGCCGGTTGTAGTAGTTGAGCCCGAGCGCGTCCAGCGGCTGGGCGATGGTCGCCGGGTCGCCGTCCCGGACGTGGGCCAGGTCGGTCAGGCCGGCCACGTCGGCGAGCACGTCGGCCGGGTAGCGGCCCAGCAGCACCGCGTCCAGGAAGAGCCGGTTCTGCAGGCCGTCGATGCGGCGCTGGGCGTCCCGGTCCGCCTCCGAGTCCGACGCCCGGCCGACCGGGTAGACGTTGAGGCAGAGCGCCACCCGCGGGTCGCCGGCGCCGGCCCGGATGGCCTGCGCGGCCAGCCCGTGCCCGAGCAGCAGGTGGTGGGCCGCGTGCAGGCTGGCCGCCGGCTGCTGCCGGCCGGGCGCGTGCTCGCCGGAGGCGTAGCCGAGGAAGGCCGCGCACCACGGCTCGTTCATCGTCGTCCAGTTGCGCACCCGGTCGCCGAGCGCGCCGTGCACCAGCGCGGCGTAGTCGGCGAACCGCTCCGCGGTGTCCCGGGCCGGCCAGCCGCCCTCGTCCTCCAGCGCCTGCGGCAGGTCCCAGTGGTAGAGCGTCAGCCACGGCTCGATGCCGTGCCCGAGCAGCTCGTCCACCAGCCGGCGGTAGAAGTCCAGCCCGCGCCCGTCGGCCGGGCCGCGGCCGGTCGGCTGGATCCGCGGCCAGGACACCGAGAACCGGTACGCCCCCAGGCCGAGCTCGGCCATCAGCGCGACGTCCCCGCGGTAGCGGTGGTAGTGGTCGGTGGCCACGTCCCCGGTCTGGTCGCCGCGCACCGTCCCCGGCGTCCGGCTGAAGGTGTCCCAGATGGACGGTCCGCGGCCGTCCGCGGTCGCGGCGCCCTCCACCTGGTACGCCGCCGTGGCGGCTCCCCAGCGGAAGCCGGTGGGCATCGCCCCCGCGCTCTCCGCGGCCGGCACGGCCAGCAGGTCCTCCGTCATGCCTTCAGCGCACCTTCCATGATGCCTCCGATGATCTGCCGTCCGAAGAGGACGAACACCGCGAGCAGCGGCAGCGTGGCCAGCGCGGTGCCGGCGAAGATCTGGGCGTAGTCGGAGTAGTAGCCGCTGGACAGCGTGGCCAGCGACAGCTGCACGGTCGGCTGGTCCTGGTTGAGCACCGAGTACGGCCAGAGGAAGTCGTTCCAGGTCTGCATGAACGTGAACAGCGCGAGCACCGCGGCCGCCGGCCGGACCGCCGGCAGCACCACGTTCCAGTAGATCCGCAGCGTGTTGCAGCCGTCCACCCGGGCCGCCTCGATCAGCTCGTCGGAGACGGCCTGCGCGGAGTATTGCCGCATCAGGAACACGCCGAAGCCGGAGACCAGGAACGGCACGATCACGGCCTTGAGCTCGCCCACCCAGCCGAGCTTGACCATGAGGATGTAGAGCGGGATCAGCCCGAGCTGCAGCGGGATCGCCATCGTGGCCACGATCATCAGCAGCAGCGCGTTGCGGCCGCGGAAGCGCAGCTTGGCGAAGGCGAAGCCGGCCAGCGTGGAGAAGAGCACCACCGCGATCGTGACGCTGGCCGAGACCAGCACCGAGTTGACCAGCCCGCGCAGGAAGTGCGCGTCCTCGTTGGCCAGCAGCCGGTCGACGTTCTCGCCCAGGTTGCCGCCCGGGGTGAGCACCGGCGGCAGCCCGCCGATGGTGTCGTTGGTCCGGGTGGCCACGACGAACATGAAGTACAGCGGGAAGACCGACAGCGCCGCGCCGAGCACCAGCATCACGTAGACCAGTGGGCCGGCCTTGGCCACCTCGGCGCCGCTCTCCCGGCTGCGCCGGCGCCGGCGGGTCTGCTCCACCAGGACCATGGTCAGTCCCTCCCGCCGAGCCGGCGTACGGCGACGAAGTTGAGCGCCGCGGCGACCAGGATGATCAGGAAGAGCACCCAGGCGACCGCCGAGGCGTAGCCGAAGTCGAACTTCACGAACGCGTTCTCCCAGACGTACATGGCGACCGTCTGGGACTGCCGCAGCGAGCCGCCCTGGTAGTTGGACGAGCCCGAGTTGAACAGCAGCGGCTCGGTGAACAGCTGGAAGCCGCCGATGGTGGAGATGATCACGGTGAAGACGATCGTCGGCCGCAGCAGCGGCACGGTCACCTTGGTGAACTGCTTCCACGCCCCGGCGCCGTCGATGGCCGCGGCCTCGTACAGGTCGCGCGGGATGGCCTGCATGGCGGCCAGGTAGATCAGCGCGTTGTAGCCGGTCCACCGCCAGTTGACCATCGCCGCGATCGCCGACCAGGACGACCACTTCGACGCCTGCCACTCGATCGGCCCGACCCCGACGCCGCCGAGCAGCCAGTTGATCAGCCCGAAGTCCCGGCTGAAGAGCTGGCTGAACACGATCGACACCGCGGCCACCGAGGTCGCCATCGGCAGGATCACGCTGAGCCGGAAGAAGGTCCGGCCGCGCAGCCTGCGGTTGAGCAGGCTGGCGATGAGCAGGGCCAGGGCCAGCTGCGGCACCGTGGAGAGCAGGAAGATGCCGACGGTGTTCCACAGCGCGTTCCAGAACACCGGGTCGGAGACCAGCCGGCTGTAGTTGTCCAGGCCGCTCCACGGGTGCTCGGCGCTGGCCAGCTCCCAGTCGTGCAGGGACACCCAGCCGGTGTAGACCAGCGGGTAGAGACCGAAGACTCCGAAGAGGACGAAGAACGGGGCGATGTAGAGGTACGGCGAGACCTTGGTGTCGGCCCGGCTGAACAGGTGCCGGCGGCGCTGCCGCCGGGTCTCCCCCACCGGTGGCGGGGCCGGCTGCGTGGTCCGGGCCGGCCCGGACGTGGTCACGTCGGTGCTCACGGGTCCTCCGGCAGGGTCGGCACCCGGACGGACCCGGGAGCGGTGCTTCCAGTGGCGGTGGTGCCGGTGGCGGTGCACGGTGCCGCCACCGACACCACCGGGCTCGGACGAGCGCGGGCGGGGCCGGGGGCCGGGTCGGCGCGCGACCCGGCCCCCGCCGCGCTACTGCGCTGCCTGCTGGGCGTCCCGGACCGCGCGGGCCCAGGCCTCCTCCGGCTTGAGCTTGCCCTGCTGCACGGCGAGCAGGGTGTTCTCCACCGCGTCCCGGACCGCCTGGTTGCGCGGTCCGAAGTAGACCGGCTGCAGCTCCTTGGCGCCAGTGCCGAAGATCTCGCCGACCGGGGCGTCGTTGAAGTACGGGTTCTTGAACGCCATGGTGGCCGGGTCGTCGAGCGCCACCGGGGACGACGGCAGGTTGTTCACCTTCTTGAACGCCGCGATCTGGCTCTTCGGGCTGGTCAGGAAGCGGACCAGCTCGGCCGCCTCCTTCGGGTGCTTGCTCTGCTTCGGCACGGCGAGCCAGGAGCCGCCCCAGTTGCCGCCGTCGCCGGGCGCGCTGGTCACGTCCCACTTGCCCTTGTTGGCCTCACCGGCCTGGCCCTGGATGTAGCCGAGCATCCAGGCCGGGCACGCGATGGTGGCGAAGGTGCCCTGCTTGAAGCCGGCGTTCCACTGGTCGGAGAAGGACTTGTAGCCGGCCGACAGGCCCTGCCCGATCATCGCCAGCATCTGGTCGTACGCCTGCTTGATCGCCGGGTTGGACTCGACGACCAGGTTGTTGTCCCGGTCGAAGTAGGTGTAGCCGGGCGACTTGCCGGCGGTCTGCACCAGGATCGTGTTGTACGTGTTCGACGCCGCGTCGAACCACTTCGCGCCGGTGTTCTTGGCCTTGAACTGGTTGCCGACGTTGACGTACGAGGTCCAGTCCGGCCACAGCTTGGCCACCGCGTCCCGCTCGACCGGCAGGCCGGCCTTCTGGAACAGGTCGCGGCGGTAGCACATGCCCATGCTGCCGACGTCGGTGCCGAGGCCGATCAGCTTCTTGCCGTCGGAGGCCTGGCCGCCCTCGAACTTCCAGGGCAGGAAGTTGGCCTTGTCGTCGTTGCCGCCGTACTCGCCGAGGTCGACGAAGTTCTGCGCCTGCTCCTTGAACTGGATCATGATGCCCTCTTCGAGGGCGACCACGTCGCCGGCTCCGCTGCCGGCGGCCAGGTTGCGGGTGAGCGCGGGCGTGTAGTTGGACAGGTCCGAGCCGGTGCCGCGCTCGACGATCTTGACGTTCGGGTGGCTGGCCTGGAACTCCTTGTAGAGGTCCGCGTAGCCGAAGTTGCCGAACACGTTGACGGTGAGGGTGACCTGGTCACCCTCACCGCCGCCGGCCGCGGCGTCGTCGTCGTCGCCACAACCGGTGGCCGCGACCAGGACCGCCGTCAGTCCGAGGCCGAGCGCCACCGTGCCGCGACGGCGCAGTGCACGGATCATGCGGGATACCCCCTGTCTGGGAACTGCGGGAGGAAGGGGTGAGGGATGTGACCGGTGCCACATCCTGGGAGCGCTCCCAGCACGATCTCGGCAACACGAGTCGGTGTCAAGACTCTCATGGGAGCGCTCACATAACGACTCGGTCACGTCCCTGTCCCACCGGCCGGGACGCTAGGGTGACCGCGTGATCACCGCGATCGTGATGGTTACCGCCGCCACCGACAGCATCCCCGAGGTCGCGCAGGCGATCGCCGACCTCGACGGGGTCAGCGAGGTCTACTCGGTGGCCGGCGACGTCGACCTGGTCGCGATCGTCCGGGTGCGCGAGTTCGACCAGGTGGCCGACGTCATCGCCGGGCGGCTGGACAAGGTGCCCGGCGTGCTGGACACCGAGACGCACATCGCCTTCCGCGCCTACTCCCGGCACGATCTCGAAGCCGCGTTCGCTATCGGCTTCAATGAGGTCGAGTAAGCCTTGGAGTCCGATTTTGGTACGATCGGGTGACCTGTCTGGTCCTTCGAGTTAGGACAGGCTAACCTTCTCCTTGTGACCGCCGCCCCCGTCGCCGCCGCTCCGGCGTCGACCGCCCCGACACCCGGGTGCGCGACCGTGGCCCGCGAGCTCGGCGAGGTCCCGGAAGGCACCGCCACCCCGATGCGGTCCTGGCTGCTGATCGAGCACCCCGAGGCGTGGTCGCACGACGTGGCCGACCGGGTGCTGCGCACCGCGCTGCCGCCGGAGCGGCTGCGCGCGCTCGGCGAGCTGCGCCGGCGGCACGGCCTGCGGCCCCTGCTGGCCCGCCGGCCCGGCTTCCGCGCCGGCCCCCGGCAGCCCCGCACGGTGCTGGTCGGCAGCGCCCACCCCGGCCGGCGCTGGCTGGAGCGGCTGGAGCTCACCGACCTGCGCGAGCTGGCCGACGTCGACCTGGCCGCGGTGGCCACCGGCACCGGCGGCCTGGGCGAGCCGGTGACCGGCTCGGTCTTCGGCGTCTGCACGCACGGGGCCAAGGACATGTGCTGCGCCACGCTGGGCCGCCCCGTCGCCCGCGCGCTGGCCGAGGCCGCGCCCGGCCAGGTGTGGGAGACCACCCACCTCGGCGGCGACCGCTTCGCCGGCAACGTGCTGGTGCTGCCGGACGGCTTCCTCTACGGGCACGTGTCGGTGGCCACCGCCCCGCAGGTCGCGGCGGCCGCCGCCGCCGGCCGGGTGCTGCCGGACCTGCTGCGCGGGCGCACCTCGGTGGGCATGCGGGCCCAGGTCGCCGAGATCGCCGTCCGCCGGGTGACCGGGCTGCACGGGCTGGACGAGGTCGAGCCGCTCGGCGAGGACCCGGCCACCGGGATGCAGGCGGTCCGGGCCGGCGACCGCCGGATGGGCGTGCGGCTCGGCCGGCATCCGCTCGGGGTGTGCGGGACCAGCCGGTGCGCCGGCTCGCTCTCCCCGTGCGCGTACTCGGTCGACGAGCTGGTCGAGCTCCCCGCCTGACGATCACCTTCGCGCGCGTCCTCGTCCGGACACGCCGTGCCAGCGCCGATCCCGGGCGAGCCGCCGCGCAAAGGTGATCGGGGGTGGGGGTTAGGGGGTTTTGGCGGCGTCGCGGCTGACGGTGACCCAGCGGTCCAGCACGTCGGCGGCCGCGCCGCTGTCGATCGCCGCCGCCGCCCGGGCCATCCCGGCCGCCACCGCCTCCGGCAGCGGTCCGGCCAACCCGTCGTACGCGGCCAGGGCGGCCCCCGTGTTGAGCAGCACCGCGTCCCGCACCGGGCCGCGCTCCCCGGCCAGCAGCGCCCGGGCCACGCCGGCGTTGTACGCGGCGTCCGCGCCGCGCAGGGCGGCCCGGTCGGCCGGCGGCAGCCCGAGCGCGGCCGGGTCGAGCCGGTCCGCCCGCACCTCGCCGCCGCGCACCACCCAGACCCGCGACGTGGTCGTCGTGGTCAGCTCGTCCAGCCCGTCGTCGCCCCGGAAGACCAGCGCGGTGTCCCCGCGCTCGGCCAGCACCGCCGCCATCACCGGCGCCATCCGCTCGTCCGCGCAGCCGACCGCGGCCGCGCCCGGGCGGGCCGGGTTGGTCAGCGGGCCGAGGAAGTTGAACGCGGTCGGCACCCCGATCTCCCGCCGCGGCGCGCCGGCGTGCCGGAAGCCGGGGTGGAAGACCGGCGCGAAGCAGAAGCCGATCCCGGCCTCCTCGACGCACCGGCTCACCCCCGGCCCGGCCACGTCCAGCGCCACCCCGAGCGCCTCGAGCAGGTCGGCCGCGCCGCAGGCGGAGGTGGCGGCCCGGTTGCCGTGCTTGACCACCCGGGCCCCGGCGCCGGCGGCCACCAGCGCGGACATGGTCGAGATGTTGACCGTGTGAGCACGGTCGCCGCCGGTGCCCACCACGTCGAGGGCCGGGCCGGGCACGGTCACCGGCGCGGCGACCGCGAGCATGGTGCGCACCAGGCCGGCCAGCTCGGCCGGGGTCTCCCCCTTGGCCCGCAGCAGCAGCACGAAGCCGGCCAGCTGCGCCGGGGTGGCCTGCCCGGACATCACCTCGCCCATCGCCCAGGCGGTGTCCTCGGCGCCCAGCGACTCCCCGCGCAGCAGCCGGGCCAGCACCGACGGCCAGGTGTGCCGCGGATCGGACGGCGCCCCGGTCACGGCCGCGGCCCCACTACCGGACGACCGGCAGCCCGCGGGCCCGGTCGCGCAGCAGCTGCGCGACCGTCTCCGCGGCGACCACCGGGTCCAGCGGGCGGGCGATGCTGGCGTCGGCCAGCGCCCAGGTGGCCAGCCAGCGGTCGTCCCGGCGGCCGAGCAGCACGCAGATCGCCGGGCAGTCGGCGATCTCGTGCTTCAGCTGCCGGCTGATGCCCATGCCACCGGTCGGCTGCGCCTCGCCGTCCAGGATCGCCACGTCCACCCCGCCGGCGTCGATCCGGGCCACCACCTCCGACCCGGTGGCGCACTCGACCCAGTCGATGCGCCCCAGGTCGGCGGCCGGGCGCCGACCCACGGCCGTGCGGACCTGGTCCC
Source organism: uncultured Actinomycetota bacterium (assembly GCA_963849885.1). Taxonomy (GTDB): domain Bacteria; phylum Actinomycetota; class Actinomycetes; order Mycobacteriales; family CADCTP01; genus CADCTP01. Next base: position 184,420 of record CAWKIV010000018.1, read on the forward strand.
GCACGGCGGGGTCCTGGCTGAAGACGATCACGGTGGCGGGCGCGGCCGGAGCGGTCATGGCCGCGATCCTAGGACCCGTCCCGGTCGTCCTCACCGGCCGACCGGAACCACGCCGGCCGGCGACCTCCGGGCTCGCAAGGAGGAACCGGCGGTCGGAGCCGGCCGCGCGGCGGAGCGCGACCGGCGCACGCCGGTCACCCCGAGGGTCCGGGGGCCGTACCCGGGACGACTCAGCGGCGTTGCCAGGCCTCCGGGCGCCGCGAGGCGCTGGTCGAGTGGACGAAGCAGTTAGGACCCGGGTTGTACGCCGACAGCCGCTCGCCGCAGACCGCACACTCACGCCGGGCCGTGGAGACCTTGCGCACCGCGCGTTGGGTGGCACTGCCGGGACGGGATCCAGAGACCACGTCTCTTCCGCCTCTCCATGAGCCGCCCCGCCAGGAGCGGCCGGAATCGGACCCGGGGAACTGTAGGGCCGCTGCCCGGGGTGGTCAACGCCGCCGAGTGCGCCGTTCGGCACGGCCGGATGCCGGCCGCCGGCGTAGCGGCGTCCCGGCCGGTCGGCCAGTGCCGCCCGGCAACCGGCACGCCCGCCCGAGGGCCACGCCTCCCCACCCGACCGGGCGGCGGCCCGTGGGCCGGCCCGCCACCGCCGGCCGCCGACCGCCAACCGGCCGCCGCCCACCGGGCCGGGCGGCTCCCGGCCCGCCCGCCCGACGGCCACCACGTGCCGCCGGCCCGGCCCGGCTGCTCCCCCGCCCGCCCGACGGCCGCACCACCACCCACCCGCCGCCCGCCCGGCGGCCCCCGGCCCGACGGCCGCACCACCACCCACCTGCCGCCCGGCGGCTCCCCGGCCCGACGGCCGCACCACCACCACCGACCCGCCGGTCGGCCCGGCGGCGGCCTCCCGTCGAGCTCCCGCAGGATCGGTCCGCCTCCGGCGGCCCCGGCCCGGGAACCGGGCGGCGCCGGGCGGGCCGGCACAGGCCCCGGCGCGGGCCCGCCCGGACGGCGCCGCGCACGGTCCGGCGTGCCCCTGCCGGACCGTGCCGACCTGCGCGAACACGCCCCCACCCCGCCGGGTGCGCCGGCCGGGAGCGTGGAATGATGCTGCCGTGACGACGGTGACGTTCTCCGGCGGCAGGGCCCACTCGCTCACCCGGCCCAACATGGTCAGCGTCGGGACCATCGTGTGGCTGTCCAGCGAGCTGATGTTCTTCGCCGCGCTGTTCGCCATGTATTTCACCGTGCGCGCGGCGCACCCGGCCGACTGGCCGATGGAGCCGACCGAGCTCAACGTGCCGTACGCGCTGGTCGTCACCCTGATCCTGGTCTCCTCGTCGGTGACCTGTCAGTACGGGGTGTTCGCGGCCGAGCGCGGCGACGCGTACGGGCTGCGCCGCTGGTTCATGTTCACGTTCGTGCTCGGGCTGGCCTTCGTGATCGGCCAGGCGAACGAGTACCGCCAGCTGGTCCACGAGGGCACCACGATCTCCGCCACCGGCTACGGCTCGGTGTTCTACCTGACGACCGGCTTCCACGGGCTGCACGTGATCGGCGGGCTGATCGCCTTCATCTTCGTGCTGGCCCGCTCGACCATGGGCCGGTTCACCTCCGCCCAGGCCACCAGCGCGATCGTGGTGTCGTACTACTGGCACTTCGTCGACGTGGTCTGGATCGGCCTGTTCGCGACCATCTACCTGATCCAGTGACGGCGCCACCTGCCCCGCCCGCCGCCGACAGCGAAGGTGTGACTCGATGACGGACCGCCCCTCTACGCAGAAGGGCACCAGCCGCCAACGGCGGCGGATCCGCCGCCGGTTGACCGGCGCGGTCGCGCTGGCGCTCGCGCTCGGGACGGTCGGCGTGGCCTACTCGACGGTGGCCGCCGCGGCAGCGCCGAAGGCCCAGGCGGCCTCGTCGGCGCCGGCCGCTGAGTCGGTGGAGATCCGCAAGGGGCGCCAGCTGTACGAGCAGGGCTGCATCTCCTGCCACGGCCGCAACCTGCAGGGCGTCGAGGACCGCGGTCCCACGCTGCTCGGTGCCGGTGAGGCGGCGGTCTACTTCCAGGTCTCCACCGGCCGGATGCCGGTGGTCCGGCAGGAGGCCCAGGTCGAGCGCAAGCCTCCGAAGTACACGGACGTCGAGGCCCGGCAGATGGGCGCGTACGTGCAGTCCGTCGGCGGCGGCCCGAGGATCCCCGAGGGCGACCTGCGCGGCGACGACGCCAACCTGGCCGAGGGCGGCGAGCTGTTCCGGCTCAACTGCGCGTCCTGCCACAGCCTCGCCGGCCGCGGCGGCGCGCTGTCCGCGGGGAAGTACGCGCCCAACCTCGACCAGGCCAGCGATCTGGACTTCTGGACCGCGATGCTGACCGGCCCGCAGAACATGCCGGCCTTCAGCGACAACCAGCTCAGCCCCGAGCAGAAGCAGGCGATCACCAACTACGTCCAGACACTCAACGAGGAGCGGGACCCGGGTGGCGTCAGCCTCGGCCGGCTCGGCCCGCTGCCGGAGGGCCTGGTGATCTGGGTCGTCGGCATCGGAGTGATCATGTTGATGATCGTGTGGATCGGAGCGAAGTCGTGACCAGCGCGGACCGGCCGCCCGGCGACCAGCCCGACGTGACCGTCGAGGAGCTCGACCGGCTCAGCATGCTCGAGCAGTCCGACGTCGGTGCCCACCTGGACGGCGTCACGGTGCTGCACCGCCGGGAGCGCTTCCCCGTCGCGGGCACCCGCGCGGAGCGGCGGGCCGAGCGGGCCGTCGCGCTCTGCTTCGTGCTCTGTGCCGTCGGCGCGGTCGCCTTCGCCGTCGTCTACGTCGCGGTCCCCTGGCGGTACGGTCCGGGCGCCTCCGGCTACGTGTGGTATACGCCGCTGCTGGGCGCGACGATGGCCCTGTCCCTGCTCGGCTTCGGCCTCGGGGCGATCCTCTGGGCCAAGCTGCTCATCACCGAGGAGGAGTCGGTCCAGCAGCGGCACGGCGGCCGGTCCGACGAGGTCGACCGGCGCACCGCGGCGGCGCTGCTCAGCGACGGCTGGGAGATGACCGGCATCGGCCGCCGGTCGCTGCTGCAGCGCACGCTCGGGCTGTCGGTGCTCGCGCTCGGCGGGCTGGCGATCATCCCGCTGGGCGGTCTGATCAAGAAGCCGGGCGACCAGCTCTTCCGGACCGCCTGGCGGGAAGGCGTGCCGGCTGATGACCGCCGACCGGCGGCTGGTCCGGCCCGGCGACCTGCAGGCCGGCGGCATCGCGACCGTCTTCCCGGGCACCAGCGACGGGCTGAGCACGCAGGTGGTGGCGGACTCGGTGGTGCTGCTGATCCGGCTGCGGCCGGGTCAGGTGTCGGTGCCGCGGCCGGGCCAGGAGGACTTCGGCTGGGAGGACTACCTGGCCTACTCCAAGATCTGCACCCACGCGGGCTGCCCGGCCTCGCTCTACGAGCAGCAGACCGGCCGGCTGCTCTGCCCCTGCCACCAGTCCCAGTTCGACCTGTTACAGGACGCAGAGCCCGTTTTCGGACCCGCCGCCCGTCCGCTGCCCAAACTGGCGATCACAGTGGATGACGAAGGATACTTCGTGGCGAAGCATGACTTCCTTGAGCCCATCGGGCCCAGCTTCTGGGAGCGGCCATGAGCCACACGACCACCGAGCGCGGTAGCGAGCGCAAGCTGCCCACGACCCGGCTGGGCAAGGCCGCGGACTGGGCGGACGACCGCTTCACCGGCTCGATGCTCACCCGCCGGGGACTGAACAAGGTCTTCCCGGACAACTGGTCCTTCATGATGGGCGAGATCGCGCTCTACTCGTTCATCATCCTGCTGCTCACCGGCACCTACATTTCGTTCTTCTACGACCCGTCGATGACCGAGGTGCACTACGACGGGAGCTACTCGCTGCTGCGCGGCGTGGAGATGTCCCGGGCGTACGACTCGACGCTGGACCTCTCGTTCGACGTCCGTGGCGGCCTGCTCATGCGGCAGATCCACCACTGGGCCGCGCTGCTGTTCGTCGCCGCGATGGTCGCGCACATGCTGCGCAACTTCTTCAGCGGCTCGTTCCGCAAGCCCCGCGAGGTCACCTGGCTGCTCGGCGTCACGCTGCTGACCCTGGGCATCGTCGAGGGCTTCGCCGGCTACTCGCTGCCGGACGACCTGCTGTCCGGCACCGGGCTCCGGATCGCGCACGCGATCATGCTCTCCATCCCGGTGGTCGGCACCTGGATAGCGTTCGCGGTGTTCGGCGCCGAGTTCCCGGGCACCGAGATCATCCCGCGGCTCTACATCGCGCACGTGCTGCTGATCCCCGGGCTCATCCTGATCATCATCGCCGTGCACGTCGCGCTGGTCGTGAAGCTCAAGCACACCCAGTTCCCCGGCCCGGGCCGGCAGGAGGACAACGTCGTCGGCGAGCGGCTCTACCCGTCGTACGGGGCGAAGGGCGGCGGCTTCTTCTTCCTCGTCTTCGCGGTGGTCGCGGCGCTCGGCGGGCTGTTCCAGATCAACCCGGTCTGGCTGTACGGGCCGTACAACCCGGCCCAGGTCAGCGCCGGCACCCAGCCCGACTGGTACATGGGCTTCCTGGACGGCTCGATCCGGCTCTTCCCGGCCTGGGAGATCAGGGCCTTCGACTACACGATCTCGCCGATCTTCTGGCCGACCGTGGTGCTGCCCGGGATCATGTTCACGCTGCTGGCGGTGTATCCGTTCCTCGAAGCGAGGATGACCAACGACCGGGCCCACCACCACCTGCTGCAGCGGCCGCGGGACGTCCCGGTGCGCACCTCGCTCGGTGCGATGGCGCTCGCCTTCTACCTCGTGCTGCTGATCTCCGGCGGCAACGACGTCATCGCCAACAAGTTCGACATCAGCCTCAACGCGATGACCTGGTGGGGCCGGGTCTCGCTGGTCGTGCTGCCGCCGCTGGCCTACATGGCGACGTACGTGCTGTGCCTCGGCCTGCAGCGGCACGACCGCGAGGTGCTCGAGCACGGCGTGGAGACCGGCATCATCAAGCGGCTGCCGTCCGGTGAGTTCATCGAGGTGCACCAGCCGCTCGGCCCGGTCGACGAGCACGGTCACGGCGAGCTGCAGTACGCCGGCTTCGCGGTGCCCAAGCGGATGAACCGGATCACCTCCGCCGGGCGGAAGGCGAAGGGCTTCCTGTGGCCGGTGCAGGAGCCGGACGAGGTCCAGGACCGGTCCGACACCGAGCGGGCGATCGAGTCGGGGCTGGACACGGACGAGCGCCGGGAGCAGCTGGCGGGTCGCCCCAAGGACCCCGAGCTCTAGGGACGCGTGACGCGAGTGGCCCCTGCCCGCGGACAGCGCGGGCCAGGGGCCACTCGTCATTCCGCCGGCGGGGCGACCCCCTGCGGACACGACGCTCCGGCGGCCGCCGGTCAGGCCGTGAGCCGGCTCAGGGCGTGCTCCAGCTGAGGGCGAGCGGGGCGGCGGCGTAGGCGGCCCACCGCTCGGCCTCGACCGCGGTCGCCTTCCGGACGCCGGCGCGCAGCCGGCCGAACGGGGTGACCGCGACCTGCAGCCGGCCGGAGCGGACCTCCTGGGTCCAGGTGCCGACGATGCGGCCGCCGTCCACCAGCACCGGCGAGATCCACCCGCTGGCCCGCGACACCGCGGCCCGCTCCCCCGACGGCAGCAGGTGCTTCAGCTGGGCCAGCGTGCCCACCACGTACGGGTCGAAGCCGGCCAGCAGCCGCACCACCCGGCTCGGCCCGGTGGCCGCGATCTGCTTCGCCGCGGCCCGGGTGACCCAGCCACGGTGCCCCTCGGTGTCGAGCTCGACCAGCTCGTCGCCGAGCGCGCCGACGGCCCGGCGCAGCACCGGCTTGTCCAGCGCCGACCACCGGGTGAGCTCGTCCAGGCCGGCCGGCCCGTAGGTGGCCAGGAAGTCGCGGACGACCGAGGCGACGGCCTGCTCCGGGTCCGGCGGCGGCGGCCAGGACCCGAGCCACTTCCGCGGGTCCACGAAGGTGACGTTGCGGCCCTCGACCGGCCCGAAGGCGAGCTCCCCGCGGGCGGCCAGCGGCTTGAGCACCGCGCCCCAGCCGGAGAGCAGCAGCTCGGCCAGCTGGGGCCGGCGGGACCGCTTCGCGACCTGCCCGGCCAGCTCCTCCCGAGTCACCGGGGTGCCGCCGAGCACCGCCGGCACGGTCTGCTCGATCGCGGCCATGTCCTCGGGGGTGACGCCGTGGTAGCGGTACCAGGACTCGGGGCGGGGGAAGCTGCGGGTGCCGAGTGCGGCCGCCCACCGCGGCAGGTCGGCCGCCGGCAGCAGGTGCAGGGTGCCGCGGACGGTCCAGGTCTTCACCAGCGTGCGGTGCTCGGCCAGCGCGGCCCGGACGTCGGCCGGCCCGACCGCGCCGGCGGTGCGCAGCCAGGCCGCCGCCTCGGCGGCCGAGGCGAGCTGGGCGTGCAGGCCGGACAGCCGGCGGACCAGCTCGACCAGCCGGTCTCCCCCGCCGGGAGCGGGCGGAGCCGGCTCGGTGAGGTGGTGCCGGTCCAGCCGCCAGGCCAGCACCTGGTCCCAGCGGGCCGGGATCCCCGGCTCGGCCGGCCGGCGCGGCGGCACTAGAAGGTCGGCGAGGTGTGACCGCGCGTGTAGTACTCGAAGAGGAGACCGCCGACGGAGAAGAGCACGAGGATGACGCCGAGCGCGACCATCCACCACTCCACGAACACCAGGCCGAACCCGGTGATGCTCGCCGACGCCGCCAGCGTCACCGGCCAGTAGCTGCCCGGGCTGAAGAAGCCCAGCTCACCGGCGCCCTCTTCGATGTCCGCGTCGGACCGGTCCTCCGGCCGCGGGTCGATGCGGCGGGCGACGAAGGCGAAGTAGCTGCCGATCAGCAGCATCAGGCCGCCGGACAGGATCAGCGCGGTGGTGCCCACGACCTCGACCTGACCGCTCTCGCCCCAGGTCCAGAAGCCGTAGACGACGGCGAACGCGAACAGCAGCCCGCACAGCAGCCCGAAGAGCCGTGCCTCGACGCGCATCCGGCTGCCTCCTCAGTTGTCCGGGTTGAGCCGCTCGGGGTCGGACTGCCTGCGCAGGTCCCGGTCGGTCTCGAAGGGATAGGTCGTCGTCGCCTGCGCCGCCTGGCCGATCGCGCTCAGCGCCTTGGCCTGGCGGTTGGAGTCGGCGTTGCCGAAGGTGGCCAGCGCGTTGAGGTAGCGCTGGTATTCGCCGTCGGTCACCACCCGCATCTCGAAGTTCATCTGCGAGTGGTAGGTGCCGCACAGCTCGGCGCAGCGCCCGACGTACGAGCCGCGGACCGTCGGCCGGAGCTGGAACTCGTTGTTCTGGTTTTTCGTCGCGGCCGGGAAGACGTCCCGCTTGAACAGCGTGTCCGGCACCCAGAACGAGTGGATGACGTCGTTGGAGTTGACGATGAACCGCACGTTCTTGTTTTCCGGGACGACCACCACCGGGATCTCGTCGGTGCTGCCGATCGTGTAGATGAACTCGTCGGTGCGCGGGTCGCGGCGGTCGTTGTAGTTGAACTGCCAGTTCCACTTGAAGGCGGTGACCGACACCGTCGTGTCCGGCCGGGGGCGCAGGTCGGTCACGTAGGTTTGGGTGATCGCGGTGTAGTAGAAGAGCACCGCGACGATCAGGAACGGCACGACCGTGTAGAGCGCCTCGATCGGCAGGTTGTACTTCGTCTGCCGGGGCAGCTCGTCGCCCCGCCGCCGGTAGGCGATCGCCGCCCAGAAGATCAGCACCCAGACGAAGAGGCCGATGAGCAGCGCGGCGACGGTGGACCAGGTCCACAGCACCCGCATCCGCTCGGCCTGCTCGGTGATGCCCCGCGGCCAGCCGAAGCGGAGATCGTCCTCGAGCTCGGCGCGCGAGCAGGCGCCGAGCGTCAGCACGAGCAGCACGGTGCCCGCGGATAGCCGCGTGACCCGCCCGGAACGACCGCGACCCACGAGACCGCCCTCCGCTGCCGACCTGTGCAGACGTCCTGCCACCCGAGCACTTCCCCGGGCATGCGGAGACTACCCGGCCGGGGCGGTCGCGGCGCTCCCGGGTGCCCGCGAGTCGCCCCCGGCCGGCGTACGGTCGGGGCGTGGGGCGGGAGGTCTACCTGGACGCCGCGACGGCGGCGCCGCTGCACCCGGCTGCCCGGGAGGCGCTGCTGGCCGCGCTGGCCGACGGCTGGGCCGACCCGGCCCGGCCGTACGGGGCCGGCCGCCGCGCCCGGCTGCTGCTCGACGCGGCCCGGGCCACCGTGGCCGACGTGCTCGGCGCGCGCCCGGACGAGGTGATCTTCTGCGCGTCCGGCACCCAGGCCGCGCAGCTGGCCGTGCTCGGCGGGCTGGCCGGCCGCCGCCGGGCCGGCAGCCGGCTGGTGCACTCGGCGGTCGAGCACTCCGCGGTCCTGCACGCGGCGCAGCGGCACGTCGCGGCCGGCGGCGAGGCGGTCGCCGTCCCGGTGGACCGGGCCGGCCGGGTCGACCCGGACGCGTTCGCCGCCGCGGTCGCCGGCCCGGGCACCGCGCTGGCCAGCCTGATGACCGCCAACCACGAGGTCGGCACGACCCAGCCGGTCGACCAGGTCGGACACCACTGTGCACAGCACGGTGTGCCGCTGCACACCGACGCGGCGATGTCCGCCGGCCGCGCCCCGCTGCCCGGCGGCTGGTCGCTGCTGTCCGCGAGCGCGCACAAGTGGGGCGGCCCGCCCGGGGTCGGCGTGCTGGTGGTCCGCACCGGCACCCGCTGGGTGTCGCCGCTGCCGGCCGGCGCGGGCGCCGGCTCCGGCTCCGGCGAGCGCGGCGTGCCCGGCTTCCCGGACGTGCCGGCGGTGGTGGCGGCCGCCGCGGCGCTGCGCGCGGTGGCCGCGGAGTCGGCCGAGCACGCCCGGCTCCGCGGGCTGGTCGACCGGATCCGGGCCGCGGTGGCGGCGACGGTCCCGGACGTCGAGGTGGTCGGCGACCCGGTGCGACCGGCTGCCGCACCTGGTCACCTTCTCCTGCCTGTACGTCGACGGCGAGGCGCTGCTGCACGAGCTGGACCGGCACGGCTTCGCGGTGTCCAGCGGCTCGGCCTGCACCGCGGACACGCTGACCCCGTCGCACGTGCTGGCCGCGATGGGCGTGCTGACCCACGGCAACGTCCGGGTCTCGCTGCCCCGCGGCACCGCCGACGCGGACGTCGACCGCTTCCTGGCCGTGCTGCCCGGCGTGGTCGCCGACCTGCGCCGGGCCGCCGGGGTGGTCGGCCGGTGACCGCGCTCGACTGCCGGGGCCGGCGCTGCCCGCTGCCGGTCGTCGAGCTGGCGAAGCACATCGGCGACGTCGAGGTCGGCGGCGTCCTCGCGGTGGCCGCCGACGACCCGGCCGCCCGGCACGACGTGCCGGCCTGGTGCCGGCTGCGCGGCCACGACTACCTCGGCGAGTCCGCCGCGCCCGACGGCGTCCCGGTTTATTCGGTACGCCGGCGGAGCTGACCGGGCCAAGCTCGACCCGTGCGGTGGGTCGTGGAGTCGGACGCGCGGGCGTACGCGGACCGGGTGCTGCCCTGGCTGGCCCGCGAGCCGGTGCTGACGACGGTGCCGGCGACGATCCTCCTCGGCGTCCTGGACCGGGTGTACGCCGAACCCTGGCTGGCCTGGCTCGCCGACGGCGGCCGGCGATGTCGCCGGCGTGGCGCTGCGGACGCCGCCGTACGGGGTGGTGCTGACCCCGCTGCCGCCGGGGGCCGCGGCGGCGCTGGCCGGCGTGGCCGGCGACCGGCTGCCCGGCGCGGCCGGGCCGCGGGCCGAGGTGGAGGCGTTCGCGACCGCGTACGCGGACCGGCACCGGGCCCGCGCCGTCCGGACCATCCGGCAGCGCCTGTTCCGGCTGGCCGAGCCCAGCCGAGCCCGCCGAGCCCGGCTGAGCCGGCCGCTCCCCCGCCGCCGGGCGGCCGGCTGCGGCCGGCCACCGGGGCCGAGGCCGAGCTCGGCGCCCGGTGGTTCACCGACTTCACCGGCGAGGCCGGCGTCCGCCCCGACCCGGACGCGCTGGCCACCAGCCGCCGGGTGATCGACGCGGGCCGGCTGCACTTCTGGACGGTGGACGGCGACCGGCCGGTGTCGATGGTCGGGCACACCCGGACGGTGGCCGGGGTGACCCGGATCGGCCCGGTGTGGACGCCGCCGGAGCACCGCCGCCGCGGCTACGCCGCCGCCGCGACCGCCGAGGTGGCCGGCCGGCTGCGCGCGCACGGCGAGGTCGTGCTCTTCGCGGACCGGGCCAATCCGACCGCGACCGGGGTCTACGAGCGGATCGGGTTCCGGCCGGTCGCGGAGTGGGACGACTGGCGGCTGGAATACTGAGCCGTCGACCCCGACGATCGGAGAGCTCCTCGTGTGCGGCCTGCTCGGCTTCCTCAGCAACGACGGCAGCGCCAAGGAGGTCCGGGACGACCTGGCGGCGGCGCTGGACCTGGCCCGGCACCGCGGCCCGGACGAGGGCGGCACCCTGCACGACGAGGACACCGTCCTCGGCTTCCGCCGGCTGTCGATCATCGACCTGGACTCCAGCCACCAGCCGCTGCCGTACGACAACGGGCGCTACTGGCTGCTGTTCAACGGCGAGATCTACAACTACGTCGAGCTGCGCGAGCGGCTGGCCCGCGAGCACGGCGCCACCTTCGAGACCGAGGGCGACGGCGAGGCGATCCTGGCCGCGTACAAGCACCTCGGCGAGGACTGCGTGCGCGAGCTGCGCGGCATGTTCGCGTTCCTGATCTGGGACACCGAGGAGCGGGTGCTCTTCGGGGCCCGCGACTGGTTCGGCATCAAGCCGCTGTTCACCTTCACCGACTCCCGGGGCACGTTCTTCGGCTCGGAGAAGAAGTCGCTGCTCGACGTCGGCGGGCTGGCCGGCGACCCGGCCGAGCTGGACACCCGGTCGCTGCAGCACTACCTGACCCTGCAGTACGTGCCGGAGCCGGCGACCATGCACCGGCGGGTGCGCCGGATCGAGAGCGGCACCGCGTTCCGGCAGCGGCCGGGCGGTCCGCTGGAGACCTGGCGCTACTTCCGGCCGACCTTCCCGATCCGCGCGGTGGCGGACGAGCAGCGGCTGTACGGGGAGGTCCGGGAGGCGATCGAGGACTCGGTCGCCAAGCACATGCGCGCGGACGTGACGGTCGGCGCGTTCCTGTCCGGCGGCATCGACTCCACCGCGATCGCCGCGCTGGCCAAGCGGCACAACCCGCAGCTGATCACCTTCACCACCGGCTTCGAGCGGCCCGGCTACAGCGAGGTCGACGTGGCCGCCGAGTCGGCGCAGGCCATCGGGGTGCGGCACGTGGTCAAGACGGTGTCCGCCGCCGAGATGATGGACACCCTGCCGCTGATCGTCTGGTATCTGGACGACCCGGTGGCCGACCCGGCCCTGGTCCCGCTCTACTTCGTCGCCCGCGAGGCCCGCAAGCACGTCAAGGTGGTGCTGTCCGGGGAGGGCGCGGACGAGCTGTTCGGCGGCTACAACATCTACCGGGAGCCGCTGTCGCTGCGCGCGCTGACCGCGCTGCCGGCCGGGGTGCGGTCCGCGCTCGGCGGGGTGTCCCGGCGGCTGCCGCAGGGCGTCCGCGGCAAGGACCTGCTCCGCCGCGGCTCGATCCCGCTGGAGGAGCGCTACTACGGCAACGCCCGCATCTTCCGCGACGACGAGCTCGGCTTCCTCCGGGTGCGCGACCCGCGGGTGTCCTTCCGGGACGTCACCGACCCGGTGTATGCGGAGATCGCCGGCGCCGACGACGTGACCCGGATGCAGTACGTCGACCTGTTCACCTGGCTGCGCGGCGACATCCTGGTCAAGGCCGACAAGATGACGATGGCCAACTCGCTGGAGCTGCGGGTCCCGTTCCTGGACACCGAGGTCTTCCGGGTCGCCTCGACGCTGCCGGTGGACCAGCGGGTCACCCGGGACCAGACCAAGCTGGCGCTGCGCCGGGCGCTCGCCCAGGTGGTGCCGCCGCACGTGCTGGAGCGGCGCAAGCTCGGCTTCCCGGTGCCGATCCGGCACTGGCTCAAGGACGAGATGTACGACTGGGCCCGCGCGATCGTCGACGACAGCGGCACCGACCACCTGCTCGACCGGGCCGCGGTGCGCGCCATGCTCGACGCCCACCGGAGCGGGCCGCACGACTACAGCCGCAAGCTGTGGACGCTGCTGGTCTTCATGCTGTGGCACGGCATCTTCGTCGAGGATCGGATCCGCCCGGAGATCCCGGCGACCGTCTACCCGGTGAGCCTCTGACCCGGATTTCCCCGCTCGTAACGTGCCGGGCCGGTCCCGACCCCGGCCGGTAACGTACGGCCGGCAGGGTGGGCGTGAGACCCACCCAGCACCTGCTCGGGCCGGTCCGGGAGCGGGTCGAGGGCGACTCCGCCCTCCTCGAGGCGCACGTGCGGGCGTACCACCGGCTGTCCGGATCGGTCTCTTTCGTCCCCCGCTACGCTTCGGGCGGAGGCGGCGAATGGCCGAGCGGCGGGGTCCCGACAAGTGGCGCGTGGTGCGCGCCGTGCTGTCGGTCGCCGTCATCGTCGCGGTCTTCGGCTTCGCGTTCCCCGGAGCGCCGGGATGACCGCGCAGGCCGCGTCGGTGACGGCGGCGCGGCCCACCCGGTCCGGACGCCGGCTGGTCTACCGCCGGCACCCGGCCGATGTCGTCCGGCTGGGAATCGGACTCGGCCTGCTCGGGCTGACCACGCTGCCGGTCCGCAGCGGGCGGGTGCTCCGGACCGAGGAGAATGTCTTCCGGCTGGTCAACGACCTGCCGATGCCCGAGTGGCTGTGGCCGGTGGTGTGGCTGCTGATGCAGTTCGGCAACCTCGGCGCGGTGCCGGCGGTGGCCGTGCTGGCCGCGGTGACCCGGCGGTGGCGGCTCGCCTTCGACATGGCCGTCGCCGGTGGCGCGATCTGGGTGCTGGCCAAGCTGGTCAAGGCGTCGATCGAGCGCGGCCGGCCGGCGGCGTACCTGGACGGCGTGCACATCTACGGCGAGGCGGCCGGCGGGCTCGGCTACCCGTCCGGGCACTCCGCGGTGGCGGTCGCGCTGGCCACCGTGTCGGCGCCGTACCTGGGGCGGCGGGGCCGCCGGGTGGCCTGGGTGCTCGCGCTGTCCGTGTGCGTCGCCCGGATGTGGGTCGGCGCGCACCTGCCGCTGGACGTGGCCGCCGGCGCCGTCCTCGGCTGGACCGCCGGCGTGCTCGTGCACCTGCTGCTCGGCGCGCCCGGCGGCCAGCCGTCCACCGCGGCGGTGCGGCGGGCCCTGGTCGGGGCCGGGCTGGAGCCGGTGGACGTGCAGGAGCTCGGCGGCGTGGACGCCCGCCGGGCCGCCTACTTCGTGGTCCGCCGGGACGGCGGCCCGGAGCTGTTCGTCAAGCTGGTGCCACGGGAGCGGCGGGACGGCGACGTGGTGGCCCGGGCCTGGCGGTGGCTGCGCGGCGGCCGGTCCGGGGCCCCACCCGGCTCGCCGGCCCAGCAGGTCGCGCAGGAGGCGGCGATGGCGCTGCTGGCCCACGCGGCCGGCGTCCGCAGCCCGCAGGTCGAGCTGGTCCGCGCGGTCGGCAACGGGGCCGGGTTGTACGCGTACCGCTGGGTGCCCGGCCGGGTGCTGGCCGACGTGCCGGTGGCCGAGGTGTCCGACGAGCTGCTGGCCGAGCTGTGGCGGCAGGTCGCCGCCCTGCACGCGGCCCGGATCGCGCACGGCGACCTCGGCCCGCACAGCGTGGTGGTGGCCGAGGACGGCCAGCCGTGGCTGATCGACTACAGCCACGCCAAGGCGGCCGCCGACCCGGCCGCGCTGGACCGGGACGCGGCCCGGCTGCTCGGCGCGCTGGGCCGGCTGGTCGGCCCGGAGCGGGCCGGCACGGCGGCCCGGGCCGGGCTGGGCGAGGCCGCGGCCGGCCGGGCGGCGGCGGCCGGCGGGCGTCAGCCGGGCAGGTGGGCGCGGACCTCGTCGGCGGCCTCGGCGCCGTAGACCCCGGCCAGCCGCTCGGTGAACGCGGCCGGGCGCACCTCATACTCCTGCGGGCCGTCCGCCTCCAGCACCAGCGTGGCGATGCCGGCGCCGACCTGGGCGGCCCGCTCCAGCGGCAGCCCCCAGGAGGTGGCGGCGAGGAAGCCGGCCCGGAAGCCGTCGCCGACCCCGGTCGGGTCGGTCGCGTGGGTGGCCGGCACGACCGGCACCTGCACCGGGGCGATGTCCTGGCCGTCGATCCGGATGCCGTCGGCGCCGTGCGTGGTCACCCGCACCCGGACCCGCTTGAGCACCTCGGCGTCGCTCCAGCCGGTCTTCTGCGCCAGCAGGCTCTTCTCGTACTCGTTCGTGAACAGGTAGGACGCGCCCTCGACCAGCAGCCGGATGTCCTCGCCCGACATCCGGGCCATCTGCTGGGAGGGGTCGGCGGCGAACGCGTAGCCCCGGTCGCGGCACTCCTCGGTGTGCCGGAGCATCGCCGCCGGGTCGTCCGGGGCGATGCAGACCAGCTCGAAGCCGCCCACCCGCTCGTACGCCGGGGCCAGCTCGATCATCCGGGCCTCGGCCATCGCGCCGGCGTAGAACGAGGCGATCTGGCAGAGGTCCTCGTCGGTCGTGCAGACGAAGCGGGCGGTGTGCGCGGTCTCGCTGACGTGCACCGACTCGCAGTCCACCCCGTGCCGCTCCAGCCAGGACCGGTGGTCGTCGAAGTCGCGCCCGGCCGCGCCGAGCAGGACCGGCCGCAGGCCGAGCTGGCCCATCCCGAAGGCGATGTTGGCGCCGATCCCGCCGCGGCGGACGACCAGGTCGTCGACCAGGAACGACAGCGACACCTTGTGCAGGTGCTCGGGCAGCAGCTGCTCGGCGAACCGACCCGGGAAGTGCATGAGGTGGTCGGTCGCGATCGAGCCGGTGACGGCGATGGGCACGGTGCTCGGTCTCCGCTCCGGGGGAAGGCAGGGTCCGGCCGCGCGCCCGGCGCGACCCCGGCCAGGGTACCGGCAGCGAGGCCGAAATCCGGCACCGGGCAGCCGCAGGGGCCGCGCCCGGAAGCCGGGCGCGGCCCCTCGCCGGGCCGGGGTCTAGCTGAAGGAGTCGCCGCAGGCGCAGGAGCTGCCCGCGTTGGGGTTGTCGATGGTGAAGCCCTGGCGCTCGATGGTGTCGACGAAGTCGATCGTCGCGCCGGTCAGGTAGGGCACGCTCATCCGGTCCACCACGACCTCGACCCCGCTGAAGTCGGTGACCTGGTCGCCGTCGATGGACCGCTCGTCGAAGAACAGCGAGTAGCGCAGGCCGGAGCAGCCGCCCGGCTGCACGGCGATGCGCAGCCGCAGGTCGTCCCGGCCCTCCTGGTCGAGCAGCGCCTTGACCTTGGCCGCCGCGCCGTCGGTGAGGATCACGGACTTCTGAGCCTCGGTCGGTCGCTTCCACAGACACGGTCAATCTCCCACTCGCTCGGATCGCCTCCAGCAGGCCAACGCCGGCCGGAGCACCGGTCTTCCCCATCGTACGTCGCGTACCCGCTGCACCCCGGGCAGCCGGGCGTCACCGGCTCCACTGCCGCGCGACCCGGGCGGCCAGGTCGGCCAGCCGGTCGGCCGGGCGGTCCAGCGCGGCGGCCACCGAGCCGGCCTCCTCGGCCACCGCGTACGCCGCCTCGACGCCGGCCGCGGCCGCCTCCCGCCGGCCGACCGACACCTGCCCGGCCAGCACCAGGCACGGCACCCCGCGCTCGGCCGCCGCCGCCGCGACCCCGCTGACCACCTTGCCGCGCAGCGACTGGAAGTCGAACGAGCCCTCCCCGGTGAGCACCAGGTCGGCCCGGTCCACCGCCGCGGGCAGCCGCACCGCGTCGCTGACCAGGTCGAACCCGGGCCGCCGGGTGCCGCCGAGGGCGAACAGGGCGGCGCCCAGGCCGCCGGCCGCGCCGGCGCCGGGCCACCCGGCCAGCCCGGCCGGCGCGCCGGGCAGGTCCCGCTCGACCACCTCGGCCCACCGGGCCAGCGCCGCGTCCAGCCGCGCGGTGTCGGCGGGGACCAGCCCCTTCTGCGGGCCGAAGACCGCGGTCGCGCCGTGCGGCCCGCACAGCGGGTTGTCCACGTCGGTGGCGGCGACCAGCCCGGCGCCGCGCAGCTGCGGCGCGCCCTCCACCCGGTCCAGCGCGGCCAGGGCCAGGCCGCCCGGCGGCAGCGCCGACCCGGCGGCGTCCAGCAGCCGCACGCCGAGGGCGGCCAGCAGGCCGGCGCCGGCGTCGTTGGTGGCCGACCCGCCCAGGCCGACCACCACGGTCCGGGCGCCGCACTCGACCGCGGCGGCGAGCAGCGCGCCCAGCCCGGAGCTGCTCGCCCGGAGCGGGTCGCGCTCGGCCGGCGCGACCAGGTGCAGGCCGGTGGCCTGCGCGGACTCCACGTACGCGGTGTCGCCGGCGAGCAGCACCGCGCCGGCCGCGGGCCGGCCGAGCGGGTCGGTGGTCGGCACCGGCACCACCCGCCCGGGCAGCACCGCGGCGAGCACGTCCACGAAGCCCGGGCCGCCGTCGGAGAGCGGCAGCGCGACCAGCTCGTCGCCCGGCGCGGTCCGGCGCCAGCCGTCCGCCACCGCCGCCGCGGCCTCGACGGCGGACATCGTGCCGCCGAACGAGTCCGGTGCCACCACCACCCGCACGGCGGCCAGTCTGCCGGAGCGAGGGTGACCAGCATCACCCCGCCCCGGGCACGGGAAACCGGCTCGCGGGGCGTTCCCCCGGGTGCCCCACCAGGAGGATGAGCCGATGACCGCGGTCCAGGACGTGACGCCGACCCCGCTGGCGCTGCTGCTGCTCGGCCGCGGCGCCGACCCCGACTCGGAGCGGGGCGTGGACTGTCCGGGCGCGCTGCCGGCCGCCTCCGACCCGGACCTGGTCGAGCGGGCCACCGCGGCCCGGGCCGCGCTCGGCGACCGCGCCTTCGTGCTCGGCCACCACTACCAGCGCGACGAGGTCATCGCCTTCGCGGACGTGACCGGCGACTCGTTCAAGCTGGCCCAGCAGGCGGCGGCCCGCCCCGAGGCGGAGTACATCGTCTTCTGCGGCGTCCACTTCATGGCCGAGAGCGCGGACATCCTCACCTCGGCCGACCAGCAGGTGGTGCTGCCCGACCTGGCCGCCGGCTGCTCGATGGCCGACATGGCCACCTTCGACCAGGTCGAGGAGGCCTGGGACGTGCTCGCCGACGCCGGCGTCGCGGACGCGACGGTCCCGGTGACGTACATGAACTCCTCGGCCGCGATCAAGGGCTTCACCGGCCGGCACGGCGGCACCGTGTGCACGTCGTCCAACGCGCGCCGGGCGCTGGACTGGGCCTTCGGCGCCGGCGGCGGGCAGAAGGTGCTCTTCCTGCCCGACCAGCACCTCGGCCGCAACACCGCGGTGCTCGAGCTGGGCCTGGAGCTGGCCGACTGCGTGCTCTTCGACCCGCACAAGCCCGGCGGCGGGGTGACCGCCGACCAGCTGCGGGCGGCCCGGATGATCCTCTGGCGCGGGCACTGCTCGGTGCACGGGCGGTTCCGCCGGGAGTCGGTGGACGACGTGCGGGCCCGGATCCCCGGCGTGCAGGTGCTGGTGCACCCGGAGTGCCGGCACGACGTGGTCACCGCGGCCGACCTGGTCGGGTCGACCGAGTTCATCATCCGCACGGTCGACGAGGCGCCGGCCGGCGCCGCCTTCGCGGTCGGCACCGAGCTCAACCTGGTGCAGCGGCTGGCCCGGCGGCACCCGGACAAGACCGTGACCTTCCTGGACCGCACGGTCTGCTACTGCTCGACGATGAACCGGATCGACCTGCCGCACCTGGTCCGGTCGCTGGAGTCGCTGGCCGCCGGTCAGGTGGTCAACCGGATCACCGTGCCGGCGGACACCGCCCGGCACGCCCGGGCCGCGCTGGACCGGATGCTCGCGCTGCCCTGACCGCCGCCGCGCCGCGCCGGGCGAGGCACTAGGCTTCGCAGAGTGAGGCTGCTGCGCCGCCGGAGCGATCCTCCGGCCGACGTCGAGCGGGCCGCGCCGACCCAGCCGGCCGCGTCCGGCGACTCGCTCGACCCGCGGCGCACGCCGGGCAAGGGCAAGCCGACGCCGCGCCGGCGGGAGGCGCAGCGGCGCCGCACCGGGCCGGTGGCGCCGCCGCCGCGGACCCGCCGCGAGGCGTACAAGCGGATGCGCGAGCAGGGCGCGGACCGGCGTGCCGAGACCCGCGAGGGCATGCGCAGCGGCGACGAGCGCTACCTGATGGCCCGCGACCGGGGGCCGGAGCGCAAGCTGGTCCGCGACATCGTCGACTCCCGGCGCAACGTCGGGGTGCTCTTCCTGCTCATCGCGGTGATCTACGCGGCCAGCATCTTCATCTCCAACCTCCAGGTGAAGGCGCTGGCCACCAGCCTGTGGCTGACCGTGCTGCTGCTGCTGATCGTCGACTCGCTGGTGCTCGGCCTCCGGATCCGCAAGCTGGTCCGCCGGCACTTCCCGGAGACCACCCAGCGGATGGCCGCGCTGGTCTTCTACGGGGTCAGCCGGGCCACCATGATCCGCCGCTGGCGCCAGCCGAAGCCGCAGGTCCCGGTCGGCAACCGGATCTGACCCGGCCTAGGGTGGCCGGGTGGAATTCCGTCGCCTCGGCCGCAGCGGCCTGACCATCAGCGAGATCGCGTACGGCAACTGGATCACCCACGGCAGCCAGGTCGAGGAGGACGCGGCGCAGGCCTGCGTCCGGGCCGCCCTGGACGCCGGCATCACCACCTTCGACACCGCGGACGTGTACGCGCAGACCAGGGCCGAGTCGGTGCTCGGGCGGGCGCTGCAGGGGATCCGGCGGGAGAGCTACGAGCTCTTCACGAAGGCGTACTGGCCGACCGGCCCGGGGCCGAACGACCGCGGCCTGGGCCGCAAGCACCTGCTGGAGAGCTGCGAGGCCTCGCTGCGCCGGCTCGGCACCGACCACCTCGACCTCTACCAGGCCCACCGCTTCGACCGCAGCACGCCGCTGGAAGAGACCATGCTGGCGTACGCGGACCTGGTCCGGCAGGGCAAGGTGCTCTACGTCGGGGTGTCCGAGTGGACCGCACAGCAGATCACCGACGCGGCCGCGCTGGCCCGCGAGCTGCGGGTGCCGCTGATCTCCAACCAGCCGCAGTACTCGATGCTCTGGCGGGTCATCGAGGCCGAGGTGGTGCCGGCCTGCGAGCAGGAGGGCATCAGCCAGATCGTCTGGTCGCCGATCGCGCAGGGCGTGCTGACCGGGAAGTACAAGCCCGGCGAGGCGCCGCCGGCCGGGTCCCGGGCCACCGACGAGACCGGCGGCAAGTTCATCAGCCGGATGCTGGAAGACCGGGTGCTGGAGCGGGTGCAGCGGCTGCGCCCGATCGCCGACGACTGCGGCCTGTCGATGGCCCAGCTGGCCATCGCCTGGGTGCTGCAGAACGGCAACGTCGCGGCCGCGATCATCGGCGCCAC
Source organism: uncultured Actinomycetota bacterium (assembly GCA_963849885.1). GTDB lineage: Bacteria > Actinomycetota > Actinomycetes > Mycobacteriales > CADCTP01 > CADCTP01. The sequence continues at coordinate 203,911 of CAWKIV010000018.1, forward strand.
CCGGCCGGAGCAGGTGACGGAGAACGTCAAGGCCGTCGGGGTCGAGCTGGACGCCGAGGTGCTGCGGCGGATCGACGAGGTCCTCGGCGACGTGGTCGAGCGGGACCCGGCGAAGACGGGCTGACCGCGGCGGGGCGGCGGGTCCCGCGGGCCCCGCGGGGGGCGCTGAGGGCGCGGGGTCAGGCGCCGGCCGGGGTGAGCGGCATCGCGTACTCGACCCGGTCGCCCTCGACCAGCACGACCTGCTCGACACCGGCGGCGAGCAGGTCGCGCCAGCTCTCCCCCAGCCACGACTCGGCGTCGCCCTTGGTGGGGAAGGTGTCCCCCTCGGGGGCGGCGGGCACGTCCTGCCCCTGCGCGTCCTGGTAGCGCCAGCTCCACGTCACGCCCGGCAGGCTACCGGCCCCCGCCGCCCGGCCCGGCCGCCCGGTCGGGCGGGCGGGGCGGGCGGGTCGGGTAGCGTCCCGGCCCGACCGACGGAGGACCGTGTGACCGCACCGCTCGACCTCGACGAGCTGTCCAGCCGGGTGGAGCCGCCCGACGAGGAGGCCGCCGCGGCGACCCGGGCCCGGCTGGACCAGCTGGCGACGCCGCCGGGGGCGCTCGGCCGGCTGGCCGACCTGGCCTGCTGGCTGGCCGGCGCGCAGGGGCGCTGCCCGCCGCGGGACCCGCAGCGGGCCCGGGTCGTGGTCTTCGCCGGCGACCACGGGGTCGCGGCGGCCGGCGTCTCGGCGTACCGGCCGGAGGACACCGCCCGGCTGGTCGAGCTGGTGCTGCAGGGCGGCGCGGCGGTGAGCGTGCTGGCGGAGGCGGCCGGCGCCACCGTCCGGGTGGCCGACCTGGCCGTCGCCGCGGACACCCCGGCCGAGGTGGCCGGCGCCAAGGTGCGCCGCGGCAGCGGGCGGATCGACCGGGCGGACGCGATGACCCTGGCCGAGGCGGAGCAGGCCTTCGCGGCCGGCGCGGCGATCGCCGACGCCGAGGTGGACGGGGGTGCCGACCTGCTCGTCCCGGGCCAGCTGGGCGTCGGCGCCACCACGGTGGCGGCCGTGCTGGTCGCCGCGCTCACCGAGACCGAGCCGGTCAAGGTGATCGGCCGCGGCTCCGGCATCGACGACCCGACCTGGATGCGCAAGGTCACCGCGATCCGGGACGCCCTGCGCCGGGCCCGGCCGTTCGCCGGCGACCCGATGGCGCTGCTGGCCGTGGCCGGCGGGGCGGACGTGGCCGCGCTGACCGGCTTCCTGGTGCAGGCCGCGGTCCGCCGCACGCCGGTGCTGCTGGACGGGGTGGTCTCCGCGGCCGCGGCGCTGGTCGCCCAGGCGGCGGCGCCGACCGCGCCGGCCTGGTGGCTGGCCGGGCACCGCTCCGGTGAGCCGGCGCACCGGATCGCGCTGGAGCGGCTGGAGCTGACCCCGGTGCTCGACCTCGGGCTGCGGCTCGGCGAGGGCGCCGGCGCGCTCGTCGCGCTGCCCCTCCTGCGGGCCGCCGTCCGCTCCTGCGCCGAGATCGCCACCCGCACCTCGGCCGGCCTCCAGCCACCCGCCGAGCAGCCACCCGCCGAGCAGCCGTCCAGCCGAGTGACGGACTCCGGCGCCGAGTGACGGCGCGTACGCCGTCACTCGGGAGCCGACGCCGTCACTCGGGCAGCCGACGCCGTCACCCGGCAGCCGACGCCGTCACCCGGCAGCCGACGCCGTCACCCGGGAGGCGGCGGAGGGCGTCAGGCGGGGGTGTCAGCGGGTGTGGGCGGGGACGAACGGCGGCTTGACCACCCGGGCCGGCGCCGGCCGGCCGCGTACGTCGACCACCACCTCGGCGCCCTCGCCCAGCCCGGCCGCGGTGTCCAGCAGCGCCAGCCCGATGCCCTTGCGCAGCGTCGGCGAGAACGTGCCGCTGGTCACCTCGCCCACCCGGGCGTCGCCGGCGAGCACCGGCAGGTGCGGGCGCGGGATGCCGCGGTCGAGCGCGGCCAGCCCCCACAGCAGCCGGGCCGGGCCGGCCTCCTTCTCCCGGAGCAGCGCGTCCCGCCCCCAGAACGCCGGCTTCTTCCAGCCGACCGCCCAGCCGGACCGGGCCTGCACCGGGGTGATCTCCATCGACAGGTCCTGCCCGTGCAGCGGGTAGCCCATCTCGGTGCGCAGCGTGTCCCGGGCGCCCAGCCCGCAGGGGCGCACGCCGAGGTCGGCGCCGGCGTCCAGCAGCGCGTCCCAGAGCGCGCCGGCCTGCCGGGCCGGCGGCAGCAGCTCGTACCCGTGCTCGCCGGTGTAGCCGGTCCGGCACACCACCAGCTCGTCGCCCTGCCAGCGGGACACCGTGTAGCTCATGTAGTCGTGGTCGGCCGGCAGCCCGAGCCGGCCGAGCAGCTCCGCCGACCGCGGGCCCTGCACGGCCAGCACGCCGAAGTCGCGGTGCTCGTCGGCCACCGTGACGCCCGCCGGCGCGGCCGCGGCCAGCCGCCGGACCACCTCGGCGGTGTTGGCCGCGTTCGGGATCAGGAAGACGTGGTCGGCGTCGAAGAGGTACGCGATCAGGTCGTCGACCACGCCGCCGGTCGCGTCGTCGCAGCACAGCGTGTACTGGGCCTGGCCGGGCGCGATCCGGCCGAGGTCGTTGGTCAGCGACCGGTTCACGAAGTCGGCCGCGCCGGTCCCGCGCACGCGCGCCTTGCCGAGGTGCGAGACGTCGAAGACGCCGACGGCGTCCCGGACCGCGGCGTGCTCCTTGAGCACGCCGCCGCCGGCCGCGCCGTACTCGATCGGCATCAGCCAGCCGCCGAAGTCGGCCAGCTTCGCGCCGAGCGCGACGTGCCGGTCGTGCAGGGGCGAGTGCAGCAGCTCGGTCATGCCGGCAGTCTGGCAGTGCCGGCCGGCCGGTCGGGGACGGTGTCCCGACCGGGACGGCACCGGACCGGCCGGGACGGCATAGCATCGGCCGGATCCCCGCGACCCGAACGGAGCACCGTGGCCGAGCTGACCTTCGCCCCGCCGACCGTCGACGGGCTGGCCGCCGACGCGCTGGTCGTCGGGACCTTCTCCACCCCCGACGGGGTCCGCCTGGCCCCCGGCGCCGAGATCGCCGACGACGCCCTGGGCGGCCGGCTGACCGAGGCGCTGACCGCGCTCGGCGCCACCGGCGCCGAGGACGACGTGGTCAAGGTGGCCACCGTCGGGGCCACCGGGATCCCGCTGGTGGTCGCGGCCGGGCTCGGCCGGGCGCCGGCCGGCGGGGCCCCCGCGCCGGCCGTGATCCGCCGGGCCGCCGGCGCCGCGGTCCGCGCGCTGTCCGGCCGGGCCCGGGTGGCCAGCACGCTGGCGCTGGCCGGCGGCCAGCCGGCCGCCCCGGAGACGATCGCCGCGGCCGCCGAGGGCGCGCTGCTCGGCGCGTACGCGTTCACCGGCTACCGGACCACCGGCAACGGCGCCCGCAGCACGCCGCCGGCCACCGTGACCCTGCTGGTCCCCGATCCGGACGCGGACGGGCTGGCCGCGGCGGCGCAGCGGGCCGCCGCGGTGGCCGATGCGGTCGCGCTGGCCCGGGACCTGGTCAACACCCCGCCGAACGACCTGCCCCCGGCCGAGTTCGCCCGCCGGGCCGAGGCCGCGGCCACGGCGGCCGGCCTCGAGGTCGAGGTGCTGGACGAGGAGGCGCTGGCCGCGGCCGGCTACGGCGGCGTGCTCGGCGTCGGCGGCGGCTCCGCCCGCCCGCCCCGGGTGGTCCGCATCCGGCACGCGGGGGCCGGCCCGAAGGTGGCGCTGGTCGGCAAGGGCATCACGTTCGACTCCGGCGGCATCTCGATCAAGCCGTCGGCCGGGATGGAGCAGATGAAGGCGGACATGGCCGGGGCGGCCGCGGTGGTCGCCACCATGACCGCGGTGGCCGCGCTCGACCTGCCGCTCGAGGTGGTCGCCACCGTCCCGATGGCGGAAAACCTGCCCTCCGGCGCCGCGTACCGGCCGGCGGACGTGCTGACCATGTACGGCGGCAAGCGGGTCGAGGTGCTCAACACCGACGCCGAGGGCCGGCTGATCCTCGCCGACGCGATCGTGCGCGCCTGCGAGGACTCCCCCGCGTACCTGATCGAGACCTCCACGCTGACCGGCGCCCAGCGGGTCGCGCTGGGCGACCGGACCGCCGGGGTGATGGGCAGCGAGGAGCTGCGGGCCCGGGTGGTCGCGGCCGGCGACCGGGTCGGCGAGGGCATGTGGCCGATGCCGCTGCCCGAGGAGCTGCGCTCCGGGCTGGACTCCAAGGTCGCCGACCTGGCCAACGTCACCGGGGACCGGTCCGGCGGGATGCTGGTCGCCGGGCTGTTCCTGCGCGAGTTCGTCGCCGACGGGGTGTCCTGGGCGCACGTCGACGTGGCCGGCCCGGCGATGAACACGGGCAAGCCGTGGGGCTTCACCCCGAAGGGGGGCACCGGGGTGCCGGTGCGCACGCTGGTGGCCATTCTGGAGGACATCGCCGAGAAGGGCTGATCCCCCGGCGCCGCCGCGCCCCACCCGGCGGCCGGGACTGGCCGGGTGCCAAGATGGGAAACGTAGTGATCGGGTGGCGACCGGCCCCCGGTCCGGCGAGAACCAGCGAGGAGATCCCCGGTGGCTGAGACCGACGTCGACCTCGTCATCCTGGGCGGCGGCAGCGGTGGCTACGCGTGCGCGCTGCGGGCCGCGGAGCTCGGCATGACCGTCGCGCTGATCGACAAGGACAAGCTCGGCGGCACCTGCCTGCACCGGGGGTGCATCCCGACCAAGGCGCTGCTGCACGCCGGCGAGGTGGCCGACCTGGCCCGGGAGAGCGAGCAGTTCGGCGTGCGGGCGTCGCTGGAGGGCATCGACGCGCCGGCGGTCCGCAAATACCAGGAGGGCGTGGTCAGCCGGCTCTACAAGGGCCTGCAGGGGCTGGTCAAGAGCCGGGGCATCCAGTTCGTCGAGGGTGAGGGGCGGCTGGCCTCCGCCACGTCGGTGCAGGTCGGCGACACGACGTACACCGGCAAGCACGTGGTGCTGGCCACCGGCTCGGTGCCGCGGACGCTGCCGGGGCTGGACGTGGACGGCAGCCGGGTGATCTTCAGCGACCACGCGCTGCAGCTGGACCGGGTGCCGGCGTCCGTGGTCATCCTCGGCGGCGGGGTCATCGGGGTCGAGTTCGCCAGCGTCTGGCGGTCCTTCGGCGCCGAGGTGACCGTGGTCGAGGCGCTGCCGCACCTGGTGCCGCTGGAGGACGAGGCCAGCTCCAAGCTGCTCGAGCGGGCCTTCCGCCGCCGCGGCATCAAGCAGGAGCTCGGCGCCCGCTTCGGCGGGGTGGAGCACACCGACGGCGGCGTCCGGGTGTCGCTGGAGAGCGGCAAGACGATCGACGCGGAGCTGCTGCTCGTCGCCGTCGGGCGGGGCCCGGTCTCGCAGGGCCTCGGGTACGAGGAGGCCGGCGTCACCCTGGACCGCGGCTTCGTGAAGGTCGACGAATACTGCCAGACCCCGGTGCCGACCATCTCCGCGGTCGGCGACCTCATCCCGTCCCCGCAGCTCGCGCACGTCGGCTTCGGCGAGGGCATCCTGGTCGCCGAGCGGCTGGCCGGGCTGTCGGTGGTGCCGATCGACTACGCCGGGGTGCCCCGGGTCACCTACTCCGAGCCGGAGGTCGCCTCGGTCGGGCTGACCGAGGCGCAGGCCCGGGAGAAGTACGGCGAGGACGGGATCAAGACGCTGACGTACGACCTGGCCGGCAACGGCAAGAGCCAGATCCTCAAGACCGCGGGCGCGGTGAAGCTGGTGGCCCAGCAGGACGGCCCGGTGGTCGGCGTGCACCTGGTCGGCAGCCGGGTCGGCGAGCTGCTGGCCGAGGCGCAGCTGATCTACAACTGGGAGGCGCTGCCGGCCGAGGTCGCCCAGCTGATCCACGCCCACCCGACGCAGTCCGAGGCCATGGGCGAGGCCCATCTCGCCCTGGCCGGCAAGCCGCTGCACGTGCACGGCTGATCCGGCACAGTGGCGTCCACCTCCCGACACCTGACCTCCCGACCCTGAAGGAGTCGTTGACCAATGTCGGTCTCCGTCACGATGCCGCGTCTCGGCGAGAGCGTCACCGAGGGCACGGTCACCCGCTGGCTGAAGCAGGAGGGCGAGCAGGTCGAGGCCGATGAGCCGCTGCTCGAGGTGTCCACCGACAAGGTGGACACCGAGATCCCGGCGCCGGCCTCCGGCGTGCTGTCCTCGATCCGGGTCGGTGAGGACGAGACCGTCGAGGTCGGCGTCGAGCTGGCGGTGATCGAGGACGGCGCGTCCGCCGGCGGCTCCGACGGCGGGTCCGGCGAGGCGCCGGCCCAGGAGGAGCAGCCGGAGCCGCAGCAGGAGGAGGCGGCCCAGCAGCAGGTGGAGGAGCGCGAGCAGGCCCCGCCGCAGCAGGAGGAGCCGCAGCAGGAGGAGGCAGCAGGAGGAGCAGGAGCAGCCGGCCGCCCAGCAGGAGCAGCCCCGGCAGGAGCAGGAGGCGCCGGCCCGGCCGGAGCCCCAGCAGGAGCAGCCGCCGCAGCCGGTCTCCCAGCAGCAGGCCCCGCCGCCGCAGCAGCCCGCGTCCCCGCAGCAGCCGGCCGCGCGCCAGCCCGCGCCGCAGGCGCCGCCGGCCCAGCAGGGCGGCCAGCAGCCGTCGGACGACTCGGGCGCGTACGTGACGCCGCTGGTCCGCAAGCTCGCCGCCGAGCACGGCGTCGACCTGGCCGGCATCAAGGGCACCGGGGTCGGCGGCCGGATCCGCAAGCAGGACGTGCTGGAGGCGGCCCGGTCCGCGCAGCCGGAGCCGGCAAAAGCGGAGCAGCCGGAGCAGCAGCCGGTCGGCAGCAGCGACGGCAAGCCGGTCCAGGCCACCTCGCCGGTGTCCTCGGCGCCCGGCCCGGCCAGCCCGGCCGCGGCGGAGACCCGGCCGGCGCCGCGTGTCGAGCCGTCCCCGCTGCGCGGCAAGACCGAGAAGATGTCCCGCCTGCGCAGCGTCATCGCCCGCCGGATGGTCGAGTCGCTGCAGGTCAGCGCGCAGCTGACCACCGTGGTCGAGGTCGACGTGACCCGGGTGGCGCGGCTGCGCCAGCTGGCCAAGGCCGACTTCGAGCGGCGCGAGGGCGTGAAGCTGTCCTTCCTGCCCTTCTTCGCGGTCGCGGCCGTGGAGGCGCTCAAGCAGCACCCCGGCGTCAACGCGTCGATCGACACCGAGGCCGGCACGATCACGTACCACGAGGCCGAGCACCTCGGCGTCGCGGTGGACACCGACCGCGGGCTGCTGGTCCCGGTCATCCACGACGCCGGCGACCTCAACCTGGGCGGGATGGCGCGCAAGATCGCCGACCTGGCCGAGCGCACCCGGGCCAACAAGGTCAGCCCGGACGAGCTCGGCGGCGGCACCTTCACGCTGACCAACACCGGCAGCCGGGGCGCCCTGTTCGACACCCCGATCATCAACCAGCCGCAGGTCGGCATCCTCGGCACCGGCGCGGTGGTGAAGCGCCCGGTGGTGGTGGACGACCCCGACCTCGGCGAGGTCATCGCGGTGCGGTCGATGGTCTACCTGGCCCTGACGTACGACCACCGGATCGTGGACGGCGCGGACGCGGCCCGCTTCCTGGTCACCGTGAAGGAGCGGCTGGAGGGCGGCGCGTTCGAGGCCGACCTCGGCCTCACCTGAGCGCATCCGGCCCGAGTCGCGGGGCGGAGTCGGGGGCGGCAGGATCCGGGGCGTGAAGATCGCGGTCACCGGCTCGTCCGGCATGGTCGGCTCGGCGCTCGTCCCCGCCCTGCGCGGGGACGGGCACGAGGTGCTCCGGGTGGTCCGCCGGCCACCGCGGGGCGCGGACGAGGTGCGCTGGGACCCGGCCCGCCGGGAGCTGGACCCGGCGGCGCTGGCGGACGTGGACGCGGTCGTGCACCTGGCCGGGGTCAACGTCGGCAGCCGGCGGTGGACCCAGCCGCGCCGGGACGCGATCGTCCGCAGCCGGGTGGACGGCACCGAGACCGTCGCCGAGGCGCTGGCCAAGGCGCCGCCCCGCCCCCGCGCGCTGCTGTCCGCCTCGGCCATCGGCTGGTACGGCGACACCGGCGACCGGGAGGTGGACGAGACCGGCCCGTCCGGCGGCGGCTTCCTGGCCGCGGTGTGCCGGCGCTGGGAGGCCGGTACGGCGGCCGCCGAGGCCGCCGGCGTCCGCGTCGTGCATCTGCGCTCCGGGCTGGTCTGCGGCCCGAAGGGCGGCCTGCTCGGCCCGCTGCTGCCGCTGGCCCGGGTCGGGCTGGTCGGCCCGCTCGGCTCCGGCCGGCAGTGGTGGTCGTGGATCTCGCTGGCCGACGAGGTCGGCGCGATCCGGCACCTGCTGGCCCGGGACGACGTCAGCGGCCCGGTCAACCTGACCGGCCCGGCGCCGCTGACCAACCGCGACTTCACCCGGGTCCTCGGCACCGTGCTGCACCGGCCGGCCGGGTGCACGGTGCCGGCCTTCGCGCTGCGGGTCGCGGTGGGCGAGTTCGCCCCGGAGGGGATCACCGCCGGGCAGAAGGTGCTGCCGCGGCTGCTGCAGCGCACCGGCTACCGGTTCGACCACCCGACGGCCGAGCGGGCGCTGCGCTGGGTCACCGGCCGGGCCGGCTAGCGTGGCCGGCATGGCTCTCCCGGACAGCGCCGAGGTGGTCGTGGTGGGCGCCGGGCTGGCCGGCCTGTGCGCGGCCCGCCGGCTGGCCGCGGCCGGCGTCGACGTGGTGGTGCTGGAGGCGGGCGGCGCGGTCGGCGGCCGGGTGGCCACCGACGTGGTCGACGGCTTCCTGCTCGACCGCGGCTTCCAGGTCTACAACACCGCCTACCCGGAGGCCGCGCGGGTGCTCGACCACGACTCGCTCGACCTGCGCGCCTTCACCCCGGGCGCGCTGGTCCGGGTCGGCGACCGGCTGCACCGGGTGGCCGACCCGCGGCGCCGGCCGCTGGCCGCCCCCGACACCCTGCTCGCCCCGATCGGCTCCCCCGCGGACAAGGTCCGGGTGGCGCTGCTGGCGGCCCGGGACGCGCTCGCCCCGGCCGGCCGGCTCACCGCCGGAGCGGAGACGACGACGTACGAGGCGTTGAAGGACCGCGGCCTGTCCGACACGGTGATCGACCGCTTCCTGCGGCCGTTCCTGGCCGGGGTCTTCCTGGAGCGGGAGCTGACCACGTCCAGCCGCTTCTTCGACCTGGTCTGGCGGACCTTCGCCCGCGGCACCGTGTGCGTGCCGGCCGGTGGCATGCGCCGGATCCCGGGCCAGCTGGCCGCCGCGCTGCCGGCCGGGGTGGTGCACACCGGCGTCCGGGTCACCGGCCTGCGGGACGGCGCGGTGGACACCGACCACGGCCCGGTCCGCGCGCCGGCGACGATCGTGGCCACCGACCCGATCACCGCGGCCGCCCTGCTGCCCGGCCTGCCGGCGCCGCGGATGCTGGCCGTGACGACCGTCTACCACGCCGCCCCGCAGCCGCCGGTCGGCGGGCCGACCCTGGTGCTGGACGGCGAGCGGGCCGGCCCGGTGGTCAACTCGGTGGTGCTCACCAACGCCGCCCCGACGTACTCGCCGGACACCCGCGCCCTGGTCTCCACCTCGGTGCTCGGCGCCGACCCGCCGGACGACGCGGCGCTGCGCCGGGAGCTGGAGCGGCTGTACGGGGTGTCCACCGCCGGCTGGGAGCAGCTGGCCACCGTCCGGGTGCCGCACGCGCTGCCGGCGGCGCCCCCGCCGCTGGGCGACCTGCGCCGGCCGGTCGACCTCGGCGACGGCCGGTACGTCGCCGGCGACCACCGGGACACCCCCTCGATCCAGGGCGCCATGGTGTCCGGCCGGCGCGCCGCGGACGCCGTCCTGCGGGCCCGGGGCCGGGTGGCGGCGTGAACATCCTGGCCACCTCGGGCGGTTTCCGGCCGGACCGGCGGACCTGGCTGCGGGCCGGCCCGATCATCGACTTCGCCTTCGAGCTGGCCGGCGCGCCGGCCCGGCCGAAGCTCTGCTACCTCGGCACCGCCGGCGGCGACAACCCGCTCTACACCTCCGCGGTGTTCCAGGCCTTCCCCGGCAGGGACGTGCGGGTGTCCGCGCTGGCCGCGTTCCCGATGCCGTCGATCGCGGACGTCCGGGCCCACCTGCTGGCCCAGGACGTGGTCTGGGTCGGCGGCGGCAGCGTCGCCGGCCTGCTGGCGATGTGGCGGCTGCACGGCTGGGACGAGGTCTTCCGCGAGGTCTGGGAGGCCGGCGTGGTGCTCGGCGGGGTGTCGGCCGGCTCGCTGTGCTGGCACGTCGGCGGCACCACCGACTCGTTCGGCCCCGAGCTGCGCCCGATCACCAACGGGCTGGCCCTGCTGCCGCACTCCAACGGCGTGCACTACGACTCCGAGGAGCAGCGCCGGCCGCTCTACCACCGGCTGGTCGCGGACGAGGTGCTGCCGGCCGGGTACGCCACCGACGACGGGGTCGGCCTGCACTACCGCGGCACCGAGCTGGTCGAGGCGGTCGCCGACCGGCCCGGCCCGAAGGCGTACCGGGTGGAGCGGGGCCGGGACGGCCGGGCCGTCGAGGAGGTCATCGAGCCGCGGCTGCTGCCCGGCGCGGACGGGGCGTAGCCTCGGCGCCGTGGAGGTGGTCCGCGCCGGCCTGGTGCCGTACGAGGAGGCCTGGGCCTGGCAGCGCCGCCTGCACGCGGAGCGGGTGGCCGGCGCCCGGCCGGACACCGTGCTGCTGCTGGAGCACCCGCCGGTCTACACCGCGGGCAAGCGCACCGAGCCGTGGGAGCGGCCGGCCGACGGCACGCCGGTGGTCGACGTCGACCGCGGCGGCCGGATCACCTGGCACGGACCGGGCCAGCTGGTCGGCTACCCGATCGTCGCGCTCGCCGAGCCGGTCGACGTGGTCGCCTACGTGCGGCGGCTGGAGGCGGTGCTGCTCGAGGTCTGCGCCGGCCTCGGCCTGGCGGCCACCCGGGTGGAGGACCGCTCCGGGGTGTGGGTGACCGGGCCGGACCGCAAGATCGCGGCGATCGGCGTCCGGGTCTCCCAAGGCGTGACCATGCACGGCTTCTCGCTCAACTGCGACCCCGACATGGCCGCGTACGCGGGGATCGTGGCCTGCGGGATCGCCGACGCCGGGGTCACCTCGCTGAGCCGGGAGCTGGGCCGCGAGGTCGCCGTGGACGAGGTCCTCGACCCGGTGGAGGCGGCCCTGCGCAAGGCCGACCTCAGCGGAGCTGCGGGCTGACCTCGCTCGCCACCAGCTCGACGTGGTCGAGGTCGTCCACGTCCAGGGTCTGCAGGTAGAGCCGGGTCGCGCCGAGCTCGGCGAAGCGGCCGATCCGGTCCACGCACTCGGCCGGCGTGCCGGCGATCGCGGTGGCCCGCAGGTCGGCCACGTCCCGCCCGATCGCCTCGGCCCGGCGGCGCAGCTCGGCCTCGTCCTTGCCGCAGCACAGCACCTGCGCGGCGGACAGCACGATGCCGTCCCGACCGGCGTCCCGGACGGCCGCCCGGACCCGCTCGAACTGCTCCCCCGTCGCCTCCACCGACGCGAACGGCATGTTGAACTCGGCCGCGTACCGGGCGGCCAGCGCGGGCGTCCGCTTCGCCCCGCCGCCGCCGACGATGACCGGCGGCCGCGGCTGCTGCACCGGCTTGGGCAGCGCCGGCGAGTCGGTGAGCCGGTAGTGCTCCCCCGCGTACGAGAAGCGCTCGCCGAGCGGCGTCTCCCACAGCCCGGTGATGATCGCGAGCTGCTCCTCCAGCCGCCCGAAGCGCTCCCCCAGCGGCGGGAACGGGATCCCGTACGCGGAGTGCTCCTCGGCGTACCAGCCGGCGCCGATGCCGAGCTCGACCCGCCCGCCGCTCATCGCGTCCACCTGGGCGACCTGGATGGCCAGCACGCCGGGCAGCCGGAAGGTGGCCGCGGTCACCATCGTGCCCAGCCGGATCCGGGTGGTCTCCCGGGCCAGCCCGGCCAGCGTCACCCAGGCGTCGGTCGGACCCGGCAGCCCGTCCCGGTCGCCCATCGTCAGGTAGTGGTCGCTGCGGAAGAAGGCGTCGTAGCCGGCGTCCTCGGCGGCGCGGGCCAGCCGCAGCAGCTGGTCGTAGGAGGCGCCCAGCTGGGGCTCGGTGAAGATGCGCAGATCCACGGCAGGCAAGCTACCCCGACGGCCCGGCGTAGGCTCGGCGGCGTGACGACGGTGCAGCCCGACGGACGCCGGATGCTCCGGCTGGAGGTCCGCAACGCGGAGACCCCGATCGAGCGCAAGCCGCCGTGGATCAAGACCCGGGCCCGGATGGGCCCGGAGTACACCGAGCTCAAGGGCCTGGTCCGGCGCGAGGGGCTGCACACGGTCTGCGAGGAGGCCGGCTGCCCCAACATCTACGAGTGCTGGGAGGACCGGGAGGCCACCTTCCTCATCGGCGGCGACCAGTGCACCCGGCGGTGCGACTTCTGCCAGATCGACACCGGCAGGCCGGCCGAGCTGGACACCGACGAGCCGCGCCGGGTCGCCGAGTCGGTGCAGGCGATGGGCCTGCGGTACGCGACGGTCACCGGGGTGGCCCGCGACGACCTGCCGGACGAGGGCGCCTGGCTGTACGCGGAGACGGTCCGGCAGATCCACGCGCTCAACCCGGGCACCGGGGTGGAGCTGCTGATCCCCGACTTCTCCGCCGACCCGGCGCTGCTGCGCACGGTCTTCGACGCCGCGCCGCAGGTGCTCGCGCACAACGTGGAGACGGTGCCGCGGATCTTCAAGCGGATCCGCCCGGCCTTCCGGTACGAGCGGTCGCTGGACGTGATCCGGCAGGCCCGGGCGGCCGGGCTGGTCACCAAGTCCAACCTCATCCTCGGCCTCGGCGAGGAGCGCGCCGAGGTCGGCCAGGCGATGCGCGACCTGCACGCCGCGGGCTGCGAGCTGCTCACCGTCACCCAATACCTGCGGCCCTCGCCGCGGCACCACCCGGTGGAGCGGTGGGTGCACCCGGAGGAGTTCGTCGAGCTGGCCGCGGAGGCCGAGCGGATCGGATTCGCCGGGGTGCTGTCCGGGCCGCTGGTGCGCTCGTCGTACCGGGCCGGCCGGCTCTACCGGCAGGCGCTGGACTCGCGCCGGCTGACGCCGACGGCCTGACCGGCCCGCCGTATCCTCGTCGCATGGCGAAGGACTCGAAGGCCGACCCCAAGGGCAAGGGCGGCAAGGCCGCGAAGCCGAAGCGGGCCAAGGGGCAGCGCTTCGAGAAGTGGAAGCAGGTCGTCGCGGCGTACAAGATCACCCGGCAGCGGGACCGCGTGCTGCCGCTGTGGATGGCGCTGGCCTTCTTCGGCAGCTTCGCCGTCATCCTGCTGCTGCTCACCCTGGTCGGGCTGCCGATCTACCTGTCCATCCCGACCGCGGTGCTCTTCGGCGTGCTCGCCATGATGATCATCTTCGGCCGGCGGGCCCAGAAGGCCGCGTTCGGCCAGGTCGAGGGCCAGCCCGGCGCGGCGTACTGGGTGCTGCAGAACATGCGCGGCGACTGGCGGATCACCCAGGGCGTCCAGGTCAACGCGCAGCTCGACGCGGTGCACCGGGTGCTCGGCCGGCCCGGCGTGGTGCTGGTCGGCGAGGGCCAGCCGCACCGGGTGCGCGGGCTGGTGGCGCAGGAGAAGAAGCGGGTGGCCCGGATCGCCGGCGACACCCCGATCTACACCGCGATGATCGGCGACGGCGACGGCGAGGTGTCGATCCGCAAGCTCAACACCCACCTGGTCAAGCTGCCCCGCAACCTCAACCAGGCCCAGGTCAACGCGATGGAGAAGCGGCTGGCCGCGCTCGGCGGCACCAAGTCCGCCCCGCTGCCCAAGGGCCCCATGCCCACCCGCGCCCGCATGTCCGGCCTAGAGCGCACCCTCCGCCGCCGCTAACCCCCTCCGCCCGCCGATCTTGGTTGAGTCAACGCATCGACCGCTCCCACGAGGTTGACTCGAGCATGATCGACGGCGAGCGGGTGATCAGCTGCGGACGACGGAGGTCTGGGTCAGGCGGTCGTGCAGCGAGCGCCCCTGCGCGTCCCGGAGCACCGCGGGCAGCAGCAGGATCACCCCGACCGTGCGGACCACCGACCGCCACAGGCCGATCGGCACCGGCCGGTCCACCCGGATGACCCGCAGCTTGAGCAGCCGCATCCCCGGCGTCTGCTGGGCCAGCACGGTGAAGCCGAAGTAGAGCACCGCGAAGACCAGCAGGCTGCGGTTGCGCGGCAGCTCCGGCGCGGTGAAGATGCCCGCGACCAGCGCGGACAGCACGATGTCGACCAGGAAGGCCCCCAGCCGCGGGGCCGCCGCGGCGACCGCGCCGGGCCCGCCGTGCTCCGGTGCTCCCTGCTGGCCCGCGGCGCGCGTCACCCGGCCGAGCTTAGGGCCGCCGCCGGGCCGGCGGCCGACCGGGCGGGTCACGGTCTCCCGCCGCGCCCGCCGAGCCCGTAACGTCGTTGAAACGGTCGAGACACGCCTCGGCAATTCGACGGCCATACCGTCGCCGGCAACGACACCCGAACCGGAGGCTGGATGTTCACCACCGCAGACGAGGTCTTGAGCTACATCCGGGACGAGGGCGTGCAGTTCGTCGACGTCCGCTTCTGCGACCTGCCTGGCGTCATGCAGCACTTCACCGTCCCGGCGAGGTCCGTGGACGAGGACTTCTTCACCGACGGCCAGATGTTCGACGGGTCCTCGATCCGGGGCTTCCAGGCGATCCACGAGTCGGACATGCAGCTCATCCCCGACCCGGCGACCGCGTTCGTCGACCCGTTCCGGGCGGCCAAGACGCTGGCGATGAACTTCTCGATCGTCGACCCGTTCACCAAGGAGAAGTACAGCCGCGACCCGCGCAACATCGCCGCGAAGGCCGAGGCGTACCTCAAGGAGTCGGGGATCGCCGACACCGTCTACTTCGGACCCGAGGCGGAGTTCTACGTCTTCGACGACGTGCGCTTCGAGACGAAGCAGAACGCCGGCTACTACTACATCGACTCCATCGAGGGCGCCTGGAACACCGGGCGGGTCGAGGACGGCGGCAACCGCGGCTACAAGACCCGCTACAAGGGCGGCTACTTCCCGGTCCCGCCGGTCGACCACTACGCCGACCTGCGCGACTCGATGGTCACCGCGCTCGGCGGCGTCGGCATCGAGGTCGAGCGGGCCCACCACGAGGTCGGCACCGCCGGCCAGGCCGAGATCAACTACAAGTTCGACTCGCTGCTGCACGCCGGCGACTCGCTCATGCTCTTCAAGTACGTGATCAAGAACATCGCCTGGGCGGCCGGCAAGACCGCGACCTTCATGCCCAAGCCGATCTTCGGCGACAACGGCTCCGGCATGCACTGCCACCAGTCGCTGTGGAAGGACGGCTCGCCGCTCTTCTACGACGAGCTCGGCTACGGCGGCCTGTCCGACACCGCCCGCTGGTACATCGGCGGCCTGCTCAAGCACGCGCCGTCGCTGCTCGCCTTCACCAACCCGACGGTGAACAGCTACCACCGGCTGGTCCCCGGCTTCGAGGCCCCGGTCAACCTGGTCTACTCCCAGCGCAACCGCTCCGCCGCGGTGCGGATCCCGGTCACCGGGACCTCGCCGAAGGCGAAGCGGCTGGAGTTCCGGGTGCCGGACCCGTCCTGCAACCCGTACCTGGCCTTCTCCGCACAGATGATGGCCGGCCTGGACGGCATCCGGACCAAGACCGAGCCGCCGACGCCGATCGACAAGGACCTCTACGAGCTGCCCCCGGACGAGCACGCCGACATCCCGACCGTGCCCGGCTCGCTGCCCGCGGTGCTCGACGCGCTCGAGGCCGACCACAGCTACCTGCTCGAGGGCGGCGTCTTCACCCCGGACCTGATCGAGACCTGGATCGACTACAAGCGGGAGAACGAGATCGACCCGATCCGCCTCCGCCCGCACCCGCACGAGTTCGAGCTCTACTACGACATCTAGGCCCTCGCCTCCCGCGAGACCGGCGAAGCCCAGGTCGGCAGTCCCGGCACTGCTGCTGACCTGGGCTTCTGCCTGTCCGGGGCCGCCCGGCTCGCCGTCTTCGGTCCCCGGGACGGCCGGCTCGCCGTCTTCGGCCCCGGGACGGCCGGCTCGCCGTCTTCGGTCCCCGGGACGGCCGGCTCGCCACCCCCGGCCGGTCCGGTCGGGGGTCAGGCGGGCGGGACCGTCGTGACCATCACGCAGTTGAACTGGCCCTTGGGCCGGTCGTAACGCCAGCCGGCGTCCTCGTACATGCTGCGGGTGCCGTTGTAGAGGAACGACGCCGACATCTTCTTGCCGGGGGTGTCCCGGGGATAGGCCTCGACCACGCCGCCGCCGGCCCGCGCGATCAGCTCCAGCGCGCCGCGGACGGCGACCGAGGCGACGCCCTTGCGCCGGTATCGCCGGTCGACGAAGAGGCAGGTGAGCCGGTAGTCGGGCAGCCGGTCGACGGTCGCCTCGTACTCCTTGCGGTGGTAGATGCTCGGCAGCTCGGCCGGCGGCCCGTACTGGCACCACGCCACCGCCTCGGCGCCGTCGAAGACCAGCGCGGCGTGCGCCCGGTCGGACTCGACCAGCTGCTTCTTCAGCACCCGGTTGCCCTCGGCCCCGGAGCCCTTCTCGGCCTTCTCGGCGTGGAACCACATGCACCAGCAGCCGCCCCACACCCCGTTGTGCCGCCCGGCGAGCGCCTCGAAGTCGGCCCACGTGTCGGGACCGAGCGCCTTGACCGTGTACGCACCCACCGCCAGCCCTGCCTCGCCCATGGCCGGGGAGCGTAGGACGATTTCCGGACGGACCGCGTCCGGAATGGGAGTCGGGGCGCGGGAGCGGCGAGAAGCACCGCGCCTCAGCGGACGACGGCGAGGCAGCCCTCGACCGGCGGCCGGTCGGGGCCTGCGGGATGCCAGGTGGCGAGGACGACGCCGAGGACGCCGGGGTCGTGCGGCGGCGGACCCGGCCGGAGCAGGCGGGTGAGCTCGATCCGCGGCTCGGTGGACGCGGGCCAGGCCCGGAGCTGGTGGCCGCGGGCGGTGGCGGCGTCCACGCCGCTCCGGCCGGCGGCTCCGGTCGTGCCGCCGGTGGCCACCAGGGCCAGCATCTCCCGTACCCACACCGGGTCGGAGGTCGCGTCGTAGATCCACCGCCGGCCGAGCACGCTGTGCGTCGCGGTGGCGATCAGGTCCGCCGCCCCGGCTCCGGGAAGCGGCGCGCCCCGGTACGACATCGGCACCTGGTAGACGGACGAGCCGTCGCCGAGCAGGTGGGTCTCCAGGCCGACCTCGCCGTCCCGGTCCTCCAGCCGGAGCGCGCCGACCAGCGTCAGCCGGACCGGCGCCGGGCCGGCGTACCAGGGCTGCCGGGTCAGCCAGCCGGGCAGGAAGTCGCGGAAGTGCGGGGTCAGCGTCGCGGCCACCCGGGCACGGTAGCCGGGCCGACGCCGCACGGGCGCGCGGGCGACGCCGCGCACGGGCGCGCGCACAATGGGCGCCATGTCCGAGGATGCATCGCACCAGCACCACGCCATCGACTACATCGAGCTCGCGGTCACGGACCTGGACGCGGCCAAGCGGTTCTACGGCGACGCGTTCGGGTGGCAGTTCAACGACTACGGCCCGGAGTACGCCGGCATCCGGCGCCCCGGCGGCGGCGCGGCCGAGGAGGTGGGCGGGCTGCGGCACGACCCGCAGGCGCGGACCGGCGGCGGACCGCTGGTGCTGCTCTACTCGGCCGACCTGGACCGGTCGGTCGAGGCGGTGCGCGCGGCCGGCGGGACCGTGGTGGTCGAGCCGTACGGCTTCCCGGGCGGGCGCCGGTTCCACTTCGCCGACCCGAGCGGCAACGAGCTCGGCATCTGGGCCGAAGCCTGAGCGCGGTGGCCGGGGCCGCCGGGGCGGCGCCGGGGCCGGCCGGGGCGGCCAGGGCGGCCAGGATGGTCAGGGCCTAGGGTGGCAGGTGTGGTACGGCATCCGGTGTTCGCGCGGGTCTACACCCGGCTGCGGCCGGCGCTGGACCGGCAGGGTGCGCTGGCGCACCGGCGGCGGCTGCTGGCCGGGCTGACCGGGCGGGTGATCGAGGTCGGCGCCGGCGACGGCGGCAACTTCGCCTGCTACCCGCCCGAGGTGACCGGCGTGCTCGCGGTGGAGCCGGAGCCGTACCTGCGGGAGCAGGCGACCCACCGCGCCGCGGTGGCGCCGGTGCCGGTCGAGGTGGTCGACGGGCTGGCGCAGCGGCTCCCGGCCGCGGACGGGACGATGGACGCGGCGGTGGCGTCGCTGGTGCTCTGCTCGGTGCCGGACCAGGCGGCCGCGCTGGCCGAGCTGCGCCGGGTGCTCCGGCCCGGCGGCGAGCTGCGCTTCTTCGAGCACGTGGCCGCGGAGACCCCGGGCCTGCGCCGGGCCCAGGCGGTCGCGGACCGGACGCTGTGGCCGCTGCTGCTGGCCGGCTGCCACACCGGCCGGGACACGGTCGCGGCCATCGCCGCGGCCGGCTTCGCCGTCGAGGAGGTCGACCGCTTCCGCTTCCCGGCCGGCGGCCTGCCCGCACCGACGTCCCCGCACGCGCTCGGCCGGGCCCGCCGCCGCTGACACCGGCCGGCGGCCACGGGATGATGGTGCGTCCGGCCCGGTCAGCCAGGACAACCGGGGATCCGGCGTGCTGACGAAAGCCTGACCGGCTGTCGATCCGGCCCGCGGCCGTTCGTATGGGGGGTGGAAGCCCACCGACGAGGAGGACGGCATGCGACGGATCACCGTGGTCGAGCACGTGAGCCTGGACGGCGTGTTCCAGGCGCCGGGCGGCGCGGACGAGGACCCCCGCGGGGGCTTCGACCGCGGCGGCTGGGGCCACGCGTACAACGACGAGGTGCTGGGACGGAAGATGACCGCGCGCATGTCCGCCGGCCCGGGCGCGATGCTGCTCGGCCGCCGGACGTACGAGCAGTTCTACGGCTACTGGCCGCACCAGCACGGCAACCCGTACAGCGAGGCGCTGGAGGCCATGGAGAAGTTCGTGGTGACGACCCGCCCGGCCGAGCCGCTGCCCTGGCGCAACTCGACCGCCGTCCGGCCCGGCGACCTGGCCGCGCTCAAGGACGGCACCGGGCCGCACCTGACCGTCCTGGGCAGCGGCCAGGTGGTGGCCGCGCTGCGCGAGCAGGGGCTGGTCGACGAGTACGTCCTCGTCCTCTGCCCGGTCGTGCTCGGCCGCGGGCTGCGGCTGTTCGGCGAGGGCGCGGAGCAGGAGCTGCGGCTGGTGGAGAGCCTGCCGACGACCACCGGCGCGGTGATCGCGACATACAGCGTCCTACGGTGACGGAGGACCGGATGACCAGTGACGGCCGCTTGGCGCTCGGCTACCGGCGCTCGGCGCCGGCGCCGCGCGACTGCGCCTCGGACTGAGCCTCGGCGGCGGAGAGGATCGCGACCACCTCGCGGGCGAAGCGGACGTCGCACGGATGGTCGGTGCGGCCGTCGGCCGCGACCGCGGCCAGCTCGGCGACGGCCAGGCCGAGCTCGTCGACCGCGCCCGACCCGGACGGCACCGTCGTCCACCCGCTCTCGCCGACGAAGACGATGTCGAAGGCCTGCGCGCGCTCCGGCGTGTCCAGGCTGAGCGCCATCGTGCTCACCGCGCCGGACTCGTGCCGGAGCAGGACGTGCGTGGTCGCGTGCGGCCCCGGCACCGCGGCGACGACGTCGCGGACCGGCCCGAGCACCGGCAGCAGCAGGGACAGCGCGTGCGGGCCGACGTCCCACAGGCCGCCGTGCTCGGCGCGCCACGGCGACACGCCGTCCCGCAGGCCGGGCACCCGGGCCAGGATCGTGGCCCGGCCGCCGTGCCAGCCGCCGGCGGCGGTCGCGTCCCGCAGGAAGTCCCGGATCGCGGGGCGGAAGCGGCTGGTGAAGAAGACGACGGAGGCGACGCCGGCCCCGGTCACGGCCGCGACGACCTCGTCGGCGGCGGCGACGTCCAGCGCCAGCGGCTTGTCCAGCAGCAGGTGCCGGCCGGCCCGGGCGGCCCGGGCCGCCAGCGGGGCCTGCACGTCCGGCGGCAGCGCCACCGCGACCGCGTCCACCTCGGCGAGCAGCTCGTCCACGTCGTCGTACGCGCGGGCGCCGTGGCGGTCGGCCAGCGCGGCCGCCTTGGCCGGGTCGCGGCCCCAGACCGCGACCAGGTCGGCCTCCGGCGCGGCGGCCAGCGCCGGCGCGTGCGTGTCGGCGGCCCACCGGCCGGTGCCCAGCAGTCCGAATCTCAGTGCCACCGTCGACCCTCCCGCGCATAGTGTCCCGGCATGGATCGTCCCATCGAGGTCCGCGCCGGTGGTCCCGAGGACGTGGCCGGGGCGCTCGTCGCCTGGGCGGCGGCGATCGAGGCGCGCGGCGGAAGGCCGGTCGCGCCGGAGCGGCGGGAGCGGACCGGCCGGTCGCTGGCCAACCCGGACAGTTTCCTGGTGGTCGCGACCACGCCGCCCGACGGCGAAGTAGTCGCGACCGCGCCGCCCGGCGACGAAGTGGTCGCGACCGCGCCGCCCGGCGACGAGGTGGTCGGGATGGCGCTCGGCACCCAGACCCGGGAGGCCGACGGCACCGGGCCGCCGATCCCGGAGCACTGCCACGTCTCGGCGGTCTTCGTCCGGCCGGAGTGGTGGGGCGGCGGGATCGGGGGGCGGCTGGTGGACGCCGTGCTGGCCGAGGCGGCCGCCCGCGGCTACCGCGCCGCCCAGCTGTGGACCCAGACCGACAACGAGCGGGCGCTGCGGCTGTACGCGAGCCGCGGCTTCGTCCGGTCCGGCCGGGCCAAGATGCAGGACGGCGAGCTGATCGTGCACCTCACCCGGGACCGGGTCGGCACAGGCCGCGACCCGGGCCCCGATGAGGGGCTGGGCCCGGGGTACCGGGTCGGCACAGGCCGCGACCCCGGGACCCGATGAGGGGCCCGGGGTCGCGGGTCGTGCGGCGCTCTGATCAGCCGACCGTCAGGCGCTCGCCCGGGAAGATCAGGTTCGGGTTCTCCACGACGGAGCGGTTGGCCGCGTAGAGCGCCTTCCACCCGCCGTCGACGCCCTGCGCCGCGGCGATCTTGCCGAGCGTGTCGCCCGAGCGGACGACGTAGGTCTTGCCGCCGGCCGGAGCCGAGCTGCGCTCCACCCGGGTGGTGGTCCGCTCCTGGCGGGCCGGGGTGGACCGCCGCTCGCTGCGGGTCGCCCGCTCCGAGGAGCCGGCGGTGTTGCCGGTCTGGCCCTGCGGCTTGTAGCTCGTGGACGAGCCGCCCCGCTTGCCGCAGGTCGGCCAGGCGCCGATGCCCTGGCCGCTGAGGGTGCGCTCGGCCACCGCGATCTGCTGGGAGCGGCTGGCCTGGCTCGCGGTCGGCGCGTACTGCCCGCCGCCGTACGCCAGCCAGGTGCCGCGGCTGAACTGCAGGCCGCCGTAGTAGCCGTTGCCGGTGTTGATCTTCCAGTTGCCGCCCGACTCGCACTGGGCGATCGCGTCCCAGTTGACCGAGTCGGCCTGAGCCGGCCCGGCGAAGAGCAGCGGGGTCACCGCGGCGACACCCGCCACCGCGGCCACGGTGGTGGCCCGGCGGCGGATCTTGCTCGCGGTGCTGGGCACACGGTGGCGCCCGGTGGTGCGAGTACTCATGGGGGTTTCCTCCACGCCTGCGGAGTCAGCTGTCGGGTTCGGTCTGTCCGTCCTGGACTCCGGCCGCAGACGTGCGGCTTCACCCCGAGGCGCGCTCGGCGCCGAGGAACTTGGGTCCCCCGCTCCTGCCTGGAGTTCGTGTTCCCGGCGGCGGCGGCAGGATTCGGCGTGCCGGTCCGGGTGTCCTCTGACGAGAACGGCGCGACCGTAAGCAGCTTTTCGCCGTGGCTCCAAACTCTGGCCCCGGGAAAGTGGCGATAGTCACGCCGGGTTCGCGTGTTTCGAGTAGATTACGGCGCTTTGCCGGACCGACTCGATTCAGAAGGTCACCCAGCCAGGCGACATCCGGCCTGGGTGCTGCGGATCGCCGCCGCCGCCTGCCCGGCGGCGACCTCGACGGTGTCCCGGTTGGCCTCGGCCACCGCGGACGCGAGCTCGCGGGTGGCGACCACCACCGGCTGCAGCTCCGGCCGGGATCCGACCTCGGTGGCCAGCTTGTCCACCGTCTCGCGGACCTGCGGGGCCAGCTCCGGGCTGAGGTCCGGCTCGGCCGCGAGCCGGTCGGACAGGTCGCCGAGCTTGGCCAGCTCGTCCTCGCTGGCCCGGCAGGCCTGCCGGGCGCCGGCCCCGATCGACGCGGCCGAGCTGGCCGCCTCCTCGACGCCGGAGCGCACGTCCTCGGCGGTGTCGCAGGCGGTCACGGTCACGGCGGCGAACAGGGCGGCGGCGAGGAGGGGGGCGCGCATGCGCGGGAGCGTAGTCATCCCGGCGTGAGATCGGTGAGTGGGGCGCCCAGCGCCGTGAGCGTCCGGACGGTGCGCTTCCGGGACGCCGGCGGGGCCAGCCGCACCACGTCGCTCGGCGCATCGACGAAAGTCGGCACGTAGCCCATCCGGCGCACCGCGTACCGGCCGGACGGGCCTGGGGCGATGTCGACCAGCGCGACCACGCCGTCCCGGTGCGGCGGGGCGGTCCCCTCCCCCGGCATCAGCGCCTGCTGGGCCAGCAGGTTGCCCAGCCCGAAGACCACCCAGCGGCCGTCCCGGCGGCGCTGGATCGGCTGCACCACGTGGGCGTGGTGGCCGATCACCAGGTCCACGTCCCGGGACCGCAGCACCTGGTCCACCACGTCCCGCTGGTACGCCGACGGCTCGGCCACCTTCTCGGTGCCGAAGTGCAGGCTGACCACCACGAAGTCGGCGCCGGCGGCGCGCAGCCGGGCCGCGTCGGCGCGGATCCGGGCCGGGTCGATGAGGTTGACCGCCCACCGGGTCGGCGGCGCGATCCCGTTGGTCCCGTACGTGTAGGACGAGTGTCCTATCCGGACACCCTTGACGGTGTAGACGGTCAGCTTCGCCGCCTCCGCCGCGGATCGGGCGCTGCCGGTGTGCCGGAGGCCGACCCGGTCGAGGGTGTCCAGTGTGGACCGCACGCCGGCCGCGCCCTTGTCCACGGTGTGGTTGGAGGCGGTCGTGCAGGCGTCGTAGCCGGCCGCCTTGGCCGCCTCGGCCAGCTGGTACGGCGCGCTGAACGACGGCCAGCCGGCCAGCACGCTGTTGTCCGCGGAGATCGGCGTCTCCTGGTGGCAGACGGCCCAGTCCGCGGACCGCAGCACCGGGGCGATCTCGGCCAGCATCGGGTCGAAGTCGAAGCCGCGGCCGCCGGCGTTGCCGGCCGCCCGGGCCCGCAGCTCGTCGCTGACCAGCATGTCGCCGGAGAAGGCGAGGGTGACCGGCGGCGGCGTGGTCGGCGCGGCGCTGGTCGGGGCCGCGCCGGTCGGGGTCGCCGGTGCCGCGGCCGGCGTGGTGGCGGCCGCGGACAGCTCCGGGGTGCCGCTGCCGGTCGTCGTGCACGCGGCGAGCGCGGTGGCCACCAGCGCCGCGGCCACGGCTCGGCTCCGCATGGCCGCACAGCCTGCCACAGCCCGGGTGATCACGTTCGCGCGCCGGCTCGTCCCGGCCCGCCCGCTCGTACGGCGTGTCGGGACGAGGACACGCGCAAAGGTGATCGGGGTCAGCCGTAGAAGAGGCGCTCGACGACGCGGCGGGCCCGGCGGGTGGCCCGCCGGTAGTCGTCGAGGAACTCGCCCGGGTCCCGGCCGGGCGGGTAGCCGACCACCTGCATGACCCCGACCAGGTCCCGCCCGTGCCGGGGCAGCTGGTCGGACGGCCGGCCGCGGACCAGCACCACCGCGTTGCGGGCCCGGGTGGCCGCCCGCCAGGCCGCCTCCAGCGCGGCCATGTCGTCCGGGGTGAGCAGGCCGGCGTCCCGGGCCGCGGCCAGCGCCTGCAGCGTCCGGGTGGTGCGCAGCGCCGGCACCCGGGCGCCGTGCCGCAGCTGCAGCAGCTGCACCGTCCACTCCACGTCGGCCAGCCCGCCGCGGCCGAGCTTGGTATGGGTGGCGGGGTCCGCCCCGCGCGGCAGCCGCTCGGCGTCCACCCGCGCCTTCAGCCGGCGGATCTCGGTCTCCGCCGCCGCCGGCAGCTCGGCCGGGTACCGGACCGGGTCCACAGTGGACACGAACGCGGCCCCGAGGTCCGGGTCGCCGGCCACCGGACCGGCCCGCAGCAGCGCCTGCGCCTCCCACGGGGAGGACCAGCGGGCGTAGTACGCCGCGTACGAGCCGAGGGTGCGCACCAGCGGCCCGCTGCGACCCTCCGGCCGCAGCGCCGCGTCCACCTGCAGCGGCGGGTCCGGCGCGGGCGAGGCGAGCAGCCGGCGCAGCTCCTCGACCACGGCCAGCGCGGCCCGGGTCGCCTCCCCCTCGTCCGCGCCGGGCCGCGGCTCGTGCACGAAGAGCACGTCCGCGTCCGAGCCGTAGCCGGTCTCCCCGCCGCCGAGCCGGCCCATCGCGATCACCGCCAGCCGGGTGGGCAGCTCGCCGCGGGCCGCCGTGACCATGCGGGTGGCCGCGTCCAGCGCCGCCTCCAGGGTGGCCGCGGCCACGGCGGTCAGCGCCTCCCCCACGTCGCCCGAGTCCAGCAGCCCGAGCACGTCCGCGGAGGCGACCCGGAGCAGCTCGTGCCGGCGCAGCGCGCGGGCCGCGCCGACCGCCTCGGCGGCGTCCTCGTGCCGGGCCGCCGCCCCCCGGAACGACGCCCGCAGCGCCTCCGGCGGCCGCGGCCGCAGCTCGGTGTCGTCGCCCAGCAGCCGCAGCGCCTCCGGCGCCCGCTCCAGCAGCTCGGCCACGTACCGGCTGGTGCCGAGCAGCTGGGCCAGCCGCTGCACCACCTGCCCCTCGTCGCGCAGGAAACGGAGGAACCACGGGGTGCGGCCGAGCTCGTCGGACACCGTCCGGTACGCCAGCAGCCCGCCGTCCGGGTCCGGCGCGTCGGCCAGCTCCTGCAGCACCACCGGCAGCAGTGCCCGCTGGATCGCCGCCCGCCGGGACACCCCGGTGGTCAGCGCGGTCAGGTGCCGCAGCGCGCTGGCCGGGTCGGTGAAGCCGAGCGCCTCCAGCCGCCGGGCGGCCTGCTCGGTGGTCAGCCGGAGCTGGTCGCTGGGCACCCGGGCCACCGCGTGCAGCAGCGGCCGGTAGAAGAGCTTCTCGTGCAGCCGGCGGACCTCCCGCGCGTGCAGCGCCCACTCCGCGTCGAAGACCGCGACCGCGTCCCCGCGCGTGTCCGGCCGGTAGCCCAGGGCCCGGGCAAGCCAGCGCCGCCCGGCCGGGTCGTCCGGCACCAGGTGGGTGCGGCGCAGGTGCTGCAGCTGCAGCCGATGCTCGACGGTGCGCAGCAGCCGGTACGACGCCGACAGCGTCTCCGCGTCGTCCCGGCCGACGTAGCCGCCGCCGGACAGCCGGGCCAGCGCCTCCAGGGTGGAGCCGGTGTGCAGCGACTCGTCGGCCCGGCCGTGCACCAGCTGCAGCAGCTGCACGGCGAACTCGACGTCCCGCAGCCCGCCCGGACCGAGCTTGATCTCCCGCGCCGCCACCGCGGCGGGCAGGGTGTTCTCGACCCGGCGGCGCATCGCCTGCACGTCGGAGACGAAGTCGTCCCGCTCGGCCGCGGTCCAGATCAGCGGGGCCAGCCGGTCGGCGTACGCGGTCCCGAGGGCGAGGTCGCCGGCCACCGGCCGGGCCTTGAGCAGCGCCTGGAACTCCCAGGTCCGGGCCCAGCGCCGGTAGTACGCCTCGTGGCTGGCCAGGGTGCGGACCAGCGGGCCCATCTTGCCCTCGGGCCGCAGCGCCGCGTCCACCGGCCAGGCCACCCGGCCGCACACCCGCATCAGCTCGCTGGCCAGGGTGGTGGCCGTGCGCAGGGCGGCCTCCTCGCCGGCACCGCCGCCGTTGCCGCCGCCGTCGCCGCCGGCGCGGCCGCCCGGGGCGCCGGGGGCGCCGGCGCCGTCGGGGCCGTCGGGGCCGTCGGGGCCGTCGGGGCCGTCGGGGCCGTCGGGGCCGTCGGCGGCCGTCGGGGGCGCCGGCCGGCTCGGCGACGAACACGACGTCCACGTCGGAGACGTAGTTGAGCTCCCGGCCGCCGCACTTGCCCATGCCGATGACGGCGAGCCGGGCCGGCGCCGCGTCCGGGCGGCTCGCCCGCAGCGCGGCCAGCGCGATCGCCAGGCCGGCCGACAGGGTCTCTCCGGCCAGGTCGGCCAGCCGCGCCACCACCTCGTCCAGCGTGACCTCGCCGGCCAGGTCCCGGGCGGCCAGCACGAGCAGGTGCCGCCGGTACGCGGTGCGCAGCGCGGTCACCACCTCGTCGCCGGCCCCCCGGGCGGCGCTGCCGGCGGTGCCGGTGGGCGGGTCGGCCGGGTCGGCGCCGACCGCGGTGAGCAGGTCCGCCGGGGCGGCGGCGCCGTCCTCCAGCAGCCGCCAGTCGGCCGGGTGCGCGACCAGGTGGTCACCGAACGCGGAGCTGGCGCCGAGCACGCCGATCAGCCGGGTGCGCAGCAGCGCGGCGGTCCGCAGCCGGTCGAGCAGCTCCGGTGCGGCGGCCGGGTCGGCCTCGGCCAGCCGGGCCAGCGCGAGCAGCGCCCGGTCCGGGTCGGCGGCCCGGCCGAGCGCGGACACCACCGCGGCGGCCCGGTCGTCGGCCGGCCCGCCGTCGGACCACAGGCCGAGCCCGCCGGCGTCCGGGCCGAGCAGGCCGTCCGCCCGGGCCGCGTCGGCGAACCCGAGCCGGGCCAGCCGCAGCGCCCGCCGGTCGACCGCCTCCATGCCGCCACCCAACCACGGCCCGCGCCCGCCCGGCGTGCCGGCTGCGGCCGGACGACAGCGCCGCCGCATCCCCGCCGCCATTCGGCCCGACGCCCCGCGCCCGGCCCGCCGCCGTGAGCCCGACGGCCCCGGCCCGGCCGCCCGACCGGCCGGATCAGCGGGTGGCGGCCTCCCGCTCGCGCACCACCTCGGCGAACCGGCCGGCGAACGGCTGCCACGTGTCGGCCAGGTCCGCGTGCAGCGCGTCCAGGTCCCAGCGGGCCGCCGCCGCGGAGAGGTCGGCGTCGACCTCGGCCAGCCGGACCGTGTCCTCGGCCGCCCAGCTCCGCACCAGCTCCGGGGTGGTCTCGATGTGGAACTGCACCCCCCAGGCCCGCTCGCCGACCCGGAAGGCCTGGTTGGGGTAGCGGGTCGAGGTGGCCAGGCCGACCGCGCCGGGCGGCAGCTCGGTGATCACGTCGTAGTGCCACTGCAGCACGTCCGGGGTGAACGGCACCCGCCGGAAGATGCGGTCCTCGGCGGCCACGTCCCGCTTGGCCACCAGCCCGGGCCCGATCTCCGGCCCGTCCGGACCCGGCGCGACCCGGCCGCCGAGCGCGACCGCGAGCAGCTGCGCGCCGAGGCAGACCCCGAGCACCGGCAGCCCGTCCCGGGTCGCGTCCCGGAGCAGGTCGCGGGTCGCCGGCAGCCATGGCTCGACCTCGTCGTCGTACGCGCCCATCGGCCCGCCCAGCACCAACAGCGCCGAGTAGCCGCCGAGCCCGGGCAGCACGTCCCCCGCGTACGGCCGGCGCACGTCCAGCAGCAGACCGGCGGCGGCGAGCCAGTCGCCGAGCGGCCCGGCCGGGTCGGTCGGGCTGGGCTCGACGACGAGGACGGTCGGCAGGCGCATCCGCCGAGGCTATCCGGCGGATGCGCCGGCCGGCTCAGCCGGGCAGCGTCGGCAGGAACCGCGGCGGCCGCCGCTCCTGCGTCCCCCGCTCGAACGCGTACGCCAGCGCGAGCAGCCCCTTCTCGCCGTACCGCGGGCCGATGAAGGACAGCCCGACCGGCAGCGGGCCGCTGAAGCCCGCCGGCACGGTGATGTTGGGGTAGCCGGCCACGGCCGGCGCCATCGACGAGCCGACCTCGAAGGCGTCGCCCTCGCCGAGCGTGGTCAGCCAGGCCGGGCCGTTGGTCGGCGCGATGATCGCGTCCAGGTCGTGCCGGGCCAGCGTCTCGTCGATGCTGCGCCGGGCCAGCGTCCGGGCGGTGTCCCGGAGCTGCCGGTAGGCCGGGTCGGACAGGTCGCCGGACGTCGCCTGGGCCTGCTCGAA
This sequence comes from uncultured Actinomycetota bacterium, assembly GCA_963849885.1. Taxonomy (GTDB): domain Bacteria; phylum Actinomycetota; class Actinomycetes; order Mycobacteriales; family CADCTP01; genus CADCTP01. The sequence goes on from CAWKIV010000018.1 coordinate 232,040, forward strand.
GATCTCCTGCCCGAAGTAGCGCAGCTCGATGTCCGCGAACCGCCGGTTGAACTCGATCAGCCCGGCCAGCGTCCGCGGGTGCGGCCCCGGCCGCGCGGCCAGGTAGGCGTTGAGGTCGTGCTTGAACTCGACCAGCAGCGCCGGGAACTCGGCCTCGCCGATCTCCCCCTGGTACGGCAGCTCGATGTCGACCACCGTGGCGCCGAGCCGGGTCAGCGCGGCCCGCGCCTCGCCGACCACCCGCAGCGTCTCCGGCGAGCCCTCCGCGCCGGTGCCGGCGATCCGCAGCCCGAGCCGCTTGCCGCGCAGCGCGCCCGGCTTCAGCGCCTTGAGGTAGTCCACCCCCAGGTACGGCGCCGAGGAGTCGGTGGCGTCGTCGCGCGGGTCGACGCCGCGCAGCACGGACAGCGTGAGCGCCGCGTCGACCACGTGCTTGGCCATCGGGCCCGCGGTGTCCTGCTCGGCCGAGATCGGCACCACGCCGGACCGGCTGACCAGGCCCAGCGTCGGCTTGATGCCGACCACGCCCTGCTGCCCGGCCGGGCACACGATCGAGCCGTCGGTCTCGGTGCCGATGGCCACCGTGGCCAGGTGGGCGGCGACGCCGGTCGCCGAGCCGGACGACGAGCCGCACGGGTTGCGGTCCAGCACGTACGGGTTGTTGTTCTGGCCGCCGACCGCGGACCAGCCGCTGGTCGAGTTGGTGGACCGGAAGTTGGCCCACTCGGACAGGTTGGCCTTGCCGATGACCACGGCGCCGGCGGCGCGCAGCCGGGCGACCAGGAAGGCGTCCCGGGCCGGCTTCGACCGCAGCAGGGCCAGCGAGCCGGCCGTGGTGGGCTGCCGGTCCCGGGTGTCGATGTTGTCCTTGAGCAGCACCGGGATGCCCTCGAGCGGGGACCGGACGACGCCCTTGCGGCGCAGCCGGTCGCTGGCCGCGGCGATCCGCAGCGCGTCCGGGTTGGTCGCGATCACCGCGTGCAGCTCCGGGTTGAGCGCCCGGATGCGGCGCAGGTAGAACCCGGTCAGCTGGGCCGAGGACAGCCGGCGGGCGGTCATCGCCCGCTGCAGGTCCGGGATGGTCGCGGACTCCAGGTCGATGCCGCGCAGCACCGGGCGGACGGCCTCGGCCGGGTTGCCGCCGGAGCCGCGACCGTCGGGGGCGGCCGACGCCGGGGCGACGAGGCCCACCGCGACCAGGGCGGTCACCCCGAGCAGGACGACCGATCGAACCTTGTGCAGCCGCATGGCGACCTCCGGGCAGGCGAGGGCGGGGGTCCTGCTCCGCCGATCGGCCGCGGAGCGGCGCGGTCGGCGGAGGACATCCTGCCCCGCCCGGCCGATCCACGCATCCCCTGTCCACAGGTCGGGTCGGGACCGGTCACCGCCGTCGCCGCCGGGCCGCGGCGTCCCAGCCCACCGCCACCAGCCCGCCGGCCGCGAGGCCGAGCAGCCCGGTGCCGATCGCGGAGTCCCCGCCGGCCGCCGACATCCCCCAGACCGCGCCGGCGGCCCCGAGGCCGAACGGGAGCAGGGCGAGCCCAGTAGACCGTGGCGGGGCCGAGACCGGAATGTCACCCGGCGTCGGTACGGTGCCGGCGTGGCGACGACCGGGGAGAGCAGCCGGGTGGCGCCCGCCGCGGGTTCCGCGGCGGGAGCGCCGCCGGCGGCGTGGCGACCGCTGCTCGCGGTGGCCGCCGCGGTCGCCGCGGTGCTGGTCGCCACCAGCGGTCGTTACGGCTACCACCGCGACGAGCTCTACTTCCTCGTCGCCGGTCGGCACCTCGACTGGGGCTACCCGGACCAGCCGCCGCTGACCCCGCTGCTGGCCCGGCTGGCCGACGTGTCCGGCTCGCTGGTGGTGCTGCGGCTGCCCAGCGCGCTGGCCGCCGGCGCCGTGGTGCTGCTGGCCGGCCTGATCGCCCGGGAGCTGGGCGGCGGCCGGCGGGCCCAGCTGATCGCCGCGGCCTGCGCCGCGGTGTCCGCGATCACGCTGGTCACCGGCCACTTCGTGAGCACGACGACGTACGACGTGCTCTTCTCCACGCTGCTGTGCTGGCTGCTGGTCCGGCTGGTGCGCACCCGGGCCGGCTGGCTGCTGGTGCCGGCCGGGATCGTGCTCGGCCTCGGCCTGCTCAACAAGACGCTGATCGGCTTCCTCGCCGCCGCGCTCGTCGCCGGCCTGCTGATCAGCGGGCCGCGGGAGGTGCTGCGCAGCTCGTGGCTGGGCGGCGGGATCGCGTTCGTGGTGCTGCTCGGCGCGCCCTACGTGGTGTGGCAGGCCCTCAACGGGTGGCCCCAGCTGGAGATGTCCCGGCTGATCGCGGGCGAGGGCGACCAGGGCGGCCGGCTCGGCTTCCTGCCGTTCCAGCTGCTGCTGGTCAGCCCGGTGCTGGTGCCGGTGTGGGTGGCCGGCCTGGTCCGGCTGCTGCGCGCCCCGGCGGCCCGGCCGTTCCGCTTCCTCGCCGTGGGCTACCTGCTGCTGGCCGCGTTCTACCTCGTCACCGGAGGCAAGGCGTATTACCTGGCCAGCTTCTACCCGGCCCTGCTGGCCGCCGGCGCGGTGGCCACCGACGGCTGGCTGGCCGCCGCGGCCGGCCGGCTGCGGTCCGGGCTGCTGGTCGCCGCGATCGCGCTGTCCGCGGTGGTCGGCGCCGTGATCGGGCTGGCGGTGCTGCCGGCCCGGGCGCTCGGCCCGGTGCTCGCGGTCAACCCGGAGCCGGGCGAGCAGCTGGCCTGGCCGGGGTATGTCGAGACGGTGGCCGGGGTGTGGTCCGAGCTGAGCCCCTCCGACCGGGCCACCGCCGTGATCGTGACCGCCAACTACGGCGAGGCCGGCGCGATCGAGCGGTACGGCCCGGCCCACGGGCTCCCGCTGCCGTACAGCGGGCACAACGGCTTCGCCGACTGGCGGCAGCCGACCGGCTCGGCCGGGCCGGTGGTGGTGGTCGGCTACGGGCCCGACCGGCTGGACCAGTTCTTCGGCTCCTGCCAGCAGCGGGCCACCCTGGACAACGGGCTGGGCCTGGACACCGAGGAGCAGGGCGCGCCCGTCTGGTTGTGCGGCTTCCCGGCCAAGCCCTGGTCCCAGGTCTGGCCCGAGCTGACCCACCTCGGCTGACCCACCGGCCGGGCCGCTCCCGGGATGTCAGAGCGAGGGCAGGTAGCGGGCCAGCTCGAAGGGGGTGACCTTGGCGCGGTACTCCGCCCACTCGGCCCGCTTGTTGCGCAGGAAGTAGTCGAAGACTCCTTCGCCGAGCGTCTCGGCCACCAGCTCCGAGCCCTCCATCGCGCGCACCGCGTCGGCCAGGTTGTGCGGCAGGTCCACATACCCCATCGCCCGGCGCTCGTCGTCGGTCAGCGCCCACACGTCGTCCTCGGCGCCCGGCGGCAGCTCGTACTCCGCCTCGATGCCGCGCAGGCCGGCGGCGAGCATGAGCGCGAAGGCCAGGTACGGGTTGCAGGCCGGGTCCGGCGAGCGCACCTCGACCCGGGTCGAGTTGGCCTTGCCCGGCTTGTACATCGGCACCCGGACCAGCGCCGACCGGTTGGCGTGCCCCCAGCACACGTACGCCGGGGCCTCGGTCACCGTGTTCGGCAGCGACTCGCCGAACAGCCGCTTGTACGAGTTGACCCACTGGTTGGTGACCGCGGTGATCTCGCGGGCGTGCCGGAGCAGCCCGGCGATGAAGGACCGCGCCGTCTTGGACAGGTTGAGCTCGTCGGACGGGTCGTGGAACGCGTTGCGGTCGCCCTCGAAGAGGGACAGGTGGGTGTGCATGCCGGAGCCCGGCTGGCCCGTGAACGGCTTGGGCATGAAGGTCGCGTAGACGCCCTGCGCCATCGCGACCTCCTTCACCACGTGCCGGAAGGTCATCACGTTGTCCGCGGTGGTCAGCGCGTCCGCGTACCGCAGGTCGATCTCCTGCTGGCCGGGCGCCACCTCGTGGTGGCTGAACTCGACCGAGATGCCGAGCTCCTCCAGCGCGTCCACGGCCAGCCGGCGGAAGTCGTGCGCGACGTCGTGGCTGGTCAGGTCGAAGTAGCCGCCGGTGTCCACCGGCCGCGGCTCCGCGCCGCCGTCCGGCAGCCCCTTGAGCAGGAAGAACTCGATCTCGGGGTGGGTGTAGAAGGTGAAGCCCATGTCCTTGGCCTTGCTCAGCGCGCGGCGCAGCACGAACCGCGGGTCGGCCCAGGACGGGGAGCCGTCCGGCATCAGGATGTCGCAGAACATCCGGGCCGAGTCGCCGGGCGCGCCCTCCCGCCAGGGCAGCACCTGGAACGTGCCGGGGTCGGGCTTGGCGATCATGTCGCTCTCGGACGCCCGGGCGAAGCCCTCGATGGCGGAGCCGTCGAAGCCGATGCCTTCCGCGAACGCGCCCTCCAGCTCGGCCGGGGCGACCGCGACCGACTTGAGGAAGCCGAGCACGTCGGTGAACCACAGCCGGACGAAGCGGATCTCCCGCTCCTCCAGGGTCCGGAGCACGAACTCCTGCTGCCTGTCCACGTCGCTCCCCTCGCGTCCGCCGGCCAGTCCGGGCGAGCCGCTCCGGGCAGTCTCGACCAGCACCGTTTCGCCGACGTTACCCCCAGGCGCGCCGCGCGCTGAGGATCAGCTCAGCGCGGAGCCCGCCTTCCACTGGGCCCAGGGGATGCCCCACTCGTTGTAGCCCGGGGCCTGCGGCAGCGCCCGGCCGGTGTTGCGGATGTCGACGACGTCGCCGAAGGAGAAGTTGTCGTAGAACCAGCGCGCGTTCGCCGGGGAGATGTTCACGCAGCCGTGCGACACGTTGCGCACGCCCTGGTCGGCCACCGACCACGACGCCGCGTGCACGAACTCGCCGTCCGGGGAGATCCGCACCGCGAGCGGGATCTCCTCCTCGTAGTAGTTGGGGTTTTTCTTGTCCGTCACCCCGTACGACGCCGAGCTCATCTTCTTCACCGGGTACTTCTCGGCGACGACGTGCGGCCCGCTCTGGGTGAGGTAGTCGATCACCTTGCCGTTGCTGACGATCCGCTGGTCCTTGCCCATCGCCACCGGGATCGTCCGGGCCACCTTGCCGTCGACGCGGACCACCATCCGCTTGGTCCGGTCGTCGATCGTCGCGATCTTGGACCGGCCGATGGTGAAGGACGCGGTGACGTCCTGCTGGCCGTAGATGTCACCGCCGACGTGCACGCCGTACACCGCGGCCTTGACCGTCACCTTGGTGCCGGCCTTCCAGTACGTCGGGGGGCGCCAGTGCACGACCTGGTCGGAGAACCAGTGCCAGGAGCCCTGCACGGCCGGCTTGGTGGTCACGGTCAGCGCCCGCTCGGCGGCCGCCTTGTCGCCGACCGGCTCGTCGAAGCGGACCGCGATCGGCTGGCCGACGCCGACCACCGAGCCGGGCGACGGCGAGACGTAGGGCAGCGTGAAGGTCCGCGGCTCCACGGTGCTGAACTTGGTGGTCGCCTTGGTCGCCTTGCCGTCCTCGTTGGCCGCCACCGCGTTGACCGAGTAGGTCCGGTCGTAGCCGAGCGGCTCCGTCGAGGTCCACGAGGTCTTGTCCGCGGACAGCGCGCCGCGCAGCGCCTTGCCGTCGGCGTTGCGCACCGAGACCGAGGACAGCGTCCCGGCCTCCGCGGTCACCACGACCGGTTTGACCACCGAGTAGTCCGCGGTGCCGTTGCGCGGGGAGACCGCCAGCCGGGCCGCCGGCGCCGGCGGTGGCGTGGTCGGCGCGGCCGAGGACGAGCTGTCGCCCTGGCCCAACAGCCCGCCGGACCCGGACCCGGATCCCGACCCGCCGCCCGTGCACCCCGCGACCAGCGCGAGCAGCAGGACGGCCCCGGTCGCCGCACGGACCCGGGCTCTCCTCCCGCGTCCGGTGCTCCCCCGAGCTCCACCCCGACCCATGACCCCAGCCTCCAGCTCTCCCCGGCGCGGATCCGCCGTCATCCCGACCCCCGACGGCCGTCACCCGTGGTGGACGGGCAACGGTCCCTTATTGTTGCGCGCGGGTCCGACAATTTCCGGTAACGGTCCAGAAACGGACATCATGCCGGTCCTCGACGTGTCCCCGGGTCGGGCGCCGTCAGCGCTGATTCTAGAGTGGTCGGATGCCCGTCGACGCCACGACGGCGCCGACCGGCCCCAGCGCCGGCGTCGCCGAGGTCACCTTCCGGTTCCCCGATCCGGACTCCCGGCTCACCGGGGTCCGACTGGTGCAAGACGTCCGGGTGCCCGGTGACCGGCTGCACTTCGCCCGCGTCGCCGGCGGCTGGGAGCTGACGCTGCCCCGCCCGCGGGTGTGGCGGATGGAATACCGGCTGGAGCTGCACCACCCGGACGGCCGGTGCGAGCAGGTCTGCGACCCGGGCAACCCGCGGGTGGCGCCGGGCGCGTTCGGGGACAAGTCGGTGCTCGAGTTCCCGGACTACCGGCCGCCGGTCTGGCTGGCCGCCCCGGTGGTGGACGGCCGGAGCACCGAGCTGACCGTCCCGTCCCGCTACCTGCGCGCCGACGTGCCGGTCCGGATCTGGGCGCCGGCCGACGCGGAGCCGGCCGAGCCGCTGCCGCTGCTGGTCGCGCACGACGGCCCGGAGTACGACGCGCTGTCCGGGCTGACCCGCTACTCGGCCGCGATGGTGGCCGCCGGCCGGCTGCCCCGGCACCGGGTCGCCCTGCTCGCCCCCGGCGAGCGCGACGAGTGGTATTCGGCGAGCGTCAGCTACGCCCGCGCGCTCGCCCTGGCGGTGCTGCCGGCGGTCCGCCGCGAGGTCGCGGTGGCGGGCGACGTGGTCGCCATGGGCGCCAGCCTGGGCGCGCTCGCCGCGCTGCACGCCCAGCGCCGGCACGCGGGCCTGTTCGGCGGCCTGTTCCTGCAGTCCGGCTCGTTCTTCAACCGGCGGCTGGACCCGCAGGAGAAGGGCTTCGCCCGGTTCGGCCGGATCACCCGCTTCGTCGGCGACACCAAGCGGCGCACGCTCGCCGCCGAGCCGGTCCCGACGACGCTGACCTGCGGCGCGCTGGAGGAAAACCTCGGCAACAACCAGGCGATGGCCGACGCGCTGCACGCCCAGGGCTACCGGGTCGGCTTCGTCGAGCTGCCCGACGTGCACAACTACGTGGCCTGGCGGGACGCCTTCGACCCGCACCTGACCGGCCTGCTGGCCGGGGTCTGGGACGGCTGATCCACTCTAGGTCCGGGCCCGCGGGCCCGGGTAGGTTTCCCCCATGACCCGCCGCCACCATGTCGACGTGCCCGCGCCGGCCCTCGGCGGCGCCGGCGCCGTGATCGCCTACGGGCATTACGGCCGCCCGTTCCTGGTCTTCCCGTCCGAGCAGGGCCGGGCCTGGGACTTCGAGAGCAACGGGATGATCGAGGCGGTCCGCCCGCTGCTGGACGCCGGCCGGGCGAAGCTCTACTGCATCACCTCGCACGACGCGGTGTCCTGGTCCAACCGGTCGCTCTCGGTGGAGGACCGGGCCCGCGGGCACGACGAGTACGAGCGGTGGGTGGTCGACGCGGTGGTGCCCTACATCTACGCCGACTGCGGCGGCGTCCCCCAGGAGATCGGCACCATCGGCTGCTCGATGGGGGCCTACCACGCGCTCACCTTCGCGCTGCGCCGGGCCGACCTGTTCCCGCTGTCGATGAGCTTCTCCGGCAACTACGACCCGTCGGCCTGGCACGGCTGGGGCGAGCAGGGCGAGGCGGCGTACTTCACCAATCCCACCCACTTCGTCCCCGGCCTCGGCGGCGACCACCTGGAGTGGCTGCGGTCCCGGCTGTCGGTGCTGCTCGTGGTCGGCCAGGGCATGTGGGAGGACACCACCGGCTCGCTCCCGTCCACCCAGCACATGGCCTGGCTGCTCAAGGAGAAGGGCATCCGCTGCGAGCTGGACCTCTGGGGGCACGACGTCCCGCACGACTGGCCGTCCTGGCAGCGGCAGCTCGCCCACCACCTCCCCCGCTTCTGCTAGTCGTTAGGAGGCTCCCGTGCCCCGTGGTGACCGCACCGAGCACCTGATCGGGCTGCTGCTCGGCACCGAGGAGGACTGGCCGCGCGCGTTCGAGGAGCTGGTCCGGCGGCTCGGCGCCGTGCGCGCCACCGACGGCACACCGCACACGCTGCGCACGGAGCGGATCACCATCGAGCCCTTCGACCTGCGCGCCAGCCCGCGGTACGACCTGGTCATCGACCGCCTGGCGTACTGGTACTACCACCCCCGCGAGTGGCTGAAGAAGATCGCGCTGATGGACGACGTGTACTTGCTGAACAGCCCGTTCACGTTCCAGTCGATGGAGAAGCACGCGGCCTACTGCGCGATGCTCCGGCTCGGGCTCAAGGTGCCGCAGACCTGGCTGGTGCCGCCGAAGAAGCCGCTGGACAACGCCCGCTGGGCGTACACGTCGGCGAGGTACAACCGGTCCTTCGACCTGGACGCGATCGCCGAGCAGATCGGCTACCCGCTGTTCATGAAGCCGTTCGACGGCGGCGCCTGGGTCGGGGTGTCCCGGGTGACCGACGCCGACGCGCTGCACCAGGCGTACGACGAGTCCGGCGAGCGGCTGATGCACCTGCAGGAGTCGATCGAGGGCTACGACGCGTTCGCCCGGTCGCTGACCATCGGCGCCGAGACGATGGTGATGCGCTTCCGGCCCGAGCTGCCCATGCACGACCGGTACGCGGTGCAGCACGACTTCCTCGCCCCCGAGGCCGGGCTGGAGATCCTGGCCATCTCCAAGCTGATCAACGCGTTCTTCCGGTGGGAGTTCAACTCCTGCGAGTCGCTGGTGCGCGGCTCCGAGGTGCACCCGATCGACTACGCCAACGCCTGCCCGGACATCGCGATCACCTCGCTGCACTACTACTTCCCGTGGGCGATCTCGGCGCTGCTGAAGTGGTCGGCGTTCTGCGCGGTCACCGGCCGGAAGCCGCGGCTGGACACCGACACCCGGCGCTACTTCGACGTCGCCGACTCCGACGCGCCGTACGGGGACAAGCTGGCGGAGTACGGCCGGCTGGCCGACGAGCACTTCGAGACCGAGCGCTACCGCGACTTCTGCGCCACCTCACTGGCCTCGCTGGACGAGATCGTCCGCGACTGGGTCGCCTCCCCCGACTTCGACGCCCTGCTGGTCGACACCGTCCGCAACACCTACCCCACCAACGAGCAGGACCACTTCACCGACCACTTCCGCGGCCTCATCTCCCTCTGGCTCCGCGACAACCCCCCTCCCCCCGCCGATCTTGGTTGAGTCAACGCATCAAGCGCCTCGTCGACGTTGACTCGGCCAAGATCGACGAGCCTGTGGACGGCCGACGGCGCACTGCCGGGCGTCCGGCCAGGCTTCGCGGATGGCCGGATCCCCGCACGTCCCGGACGCCCTGCGCGCCGGGCCGTTCCGCAGTGGGCAGGCGCTCGACGCGGGACTGACCCGGCGGCAGCTGCAGTCCGACTGCTGGCGCCGCCTGCTGCACGACGTCTACGCCTGGTCCGGGTTGCCCGACGACCTGGGCCTCCGGACCGCGGCGGCGGCGCTGGTGCTGCCCGCCGGCGCCGCGTTCTCCCACCGGACCGCCGCCTGGCTGCTCGGGATCGACATGATCAGCCCCGGACCGGTGCCGATCGTCACCGTGCCGACGGGCGTCGTCTTCGCGGCGCGCGACGGGCTGGTCGTCCGGCACGCACCGGTGTCGCGGGCCGACGTCGTCCGCCGGCGCGGCCTGCCGGTCACCGCGCCGGCGCGCACGGCATTCGACCTGGCCCGGACCGAGCCGGGGACCGAGGCAGTCGCCTGTGTCGACGCGCTCGTGCACACCGGCATCGTGACCGCGGCAGAGATCGAGGCGTACGCGGCCGGCTGCCGCGGCTGGCGCGGGGTTCGCCGGTGCGCCGAGGTGTTGAGCCACGTCGACGGCGCCGCAGAGTCGCCGATGGAGTCGCGATTGCGGATGGTCCTCGTCGAGGGCGGGCTGCCGCGGCCGGTGGTCAACATGCCGCTGTACGACGCGGACGGTGCCTTCCTGGGGCGACCGGACCTCCGCATCGGGCACGTGGTGATCGAGTACGACGGCGCCGTCCACCGTGAGGCGGGGGTCTTCGGCCGCGATCTCCGCCGGCAGAACCTGCTCATCGACGCGGGCTACGTCGTGCTCCGGTACGGCGCGGGCGACGTCGTCGGCCGGGCGGACGCGATCGTGGCGCAGGTCCGGCGTGCCTCGGCCACTACCCCCTCGCCGATCTTGGCCGAGTCAACGTCGACAGCGCCCGCGCGGCGTTGACTCAACCAAGATCGGCGGGGGGAGGGGGTTGTGGGGGTCGGGATGACGGTGTGTGATGCCGGCGTGACGCGGATGCGGGCGGTCGTGGTGGTGGCGGCGGGTCTGGTGGCGATCGGGGGGTTGCCGGCGCAGGCGGCGCCGGTCGGGGAAGGCGCGCGCAGGCGGCGGCGGTGCCTGAGGGGGCGCCGGGGGTGGTGTCGCACTTCGACCTGGCGCGGAAGGACTGCGTCGGCACGGCCCGCAACACGACGTCGAAGGTCTGGTACACGGTCGCCGACGGGGTGCTGTCCGACGTCTACGCCCCGACGATCGACAACACCAACGTCGAGACGCTGCAGTACGTCGTCACCGACGGGCGCAGCTTCACCGACCTGCAGACCCGCGACATGACGTACACGGTGCAGGCGATCGACCCGGGCGGGCTGGCCTGCCGGGTCACCAGCACCCCGCGCCGCGGCGGCTACCGGCTGGTCACCGACTACCTCACCGACCCGGCCCGGGACGCCGTCGTCATGCGCACCCGGCTCGAAGGGCCGGCCAGCCTCAAGGTCTTCGTCCGCTACGACGCCACGGTCAACGGCAACGGCGGTGGCGGGGCGAACAACGCCGGCGCCGACGACGCCACCGTCGACCCGGCGACCACCGCGCTGGTCAGCTCGGACACCAACACGGTCACCAACGCGGTCAACCGCGACTACGCCGTCCCGCTGCACGGCGCGCTGCGCGCCGACCGGCCGTTCCGGTCGGCGTCCAGCGGCTACGCCGGGACCGCGTCGGACGGGCTCGCCCAGCTCGACTCGGCGCGCGCGCTGTCCGGCCCGACCGACGCCCCGGACGGCAACGTGGTGCAGACCGCGGAGATCGACCGCCACGGGTCGCACCCGTTCACGCTCGCGCTCGGCTACGGCACCACCGCCGCCCGCGCGATCGGCGTCGCCGGGACGGCCGCGCGGACCTCCTTCGCGCTCACGTACGCCAGGTACGCGGCCGGCTGGGTCGCGTACGACGCCGGGCTCAAGCCGCCGCTGGGCGCGCTGCCCGGGCTCAGCCCGGCCCAGGCGCTCCGGCTGCGCCGGGCCTACTACCTGTCGGTGAACGTGATCAAGGCGAGCGAGGACAAGACCTTCCCCGGCGCGATCATCGCCGGGCTCGGCGCCCCGTGGGGACAGGCGGTCAGCGCCGGTGACCCGATCGACGGCAAGGCTCCCTACAACGGCTCCTACCGCACGATCTTCGGCCGCGACCTGTACGAGTCGGTCACCGGGCTGGCCACCGCGGGCGACGTGGCGACCGCGCGGGCCGCGACCCGGTTCCTCTTCGAACGGCAGCAGCTCGCCGACGGGCGGATGCCGCGCAACTCGCTCGTCAACGGCCTGAAGGGGCCGGAGAGCGGCGGCGACCAGCTGGACGAGACCGCGTACCCGATCCTGATGGCCTGGCAGACCGGCCTGGCCGGTGACGCCGCGCTGTGGCCGCGGATCCGCCGCGCCGCGGACTTCGTCGTCGCCCGCGGGCCGTCGTTCGGCTCGGAGCGGTGGGAGGAGCAGGGCGGCTTCTCGCCGTCCACGATCGCGGCCGAGATCGCCGGGCTGGTCGCCGCCGGCCGGATCGCCGACCAGCACGGCGACCCGGCCGCGGCCCGGGTCTACCGGGCCACCGCGGACCACTTCCAGCGCTCGATCAAGGGCTGGACGGTGACCACCTCCGGCCCGTACGCGCCGCGCTACTTCATCCGGCTGTCCCGCAACGGCGACCCGAACGAGGCGGTCAGCTACAACCTCGGCAACGGCGGCCCGGACGCCGACCAGCGCGCGGTGGTGGACGCCGGCTTCCTGGAGCTGACCCGGCTCGGCATCCTGCCCGCGGACGACCCGGACGTGCTCGCCTCGCTCCCGGTCGTGGACGCGGTGATCAAGCGGGAGACGGCGTCCGGCCCGGGCTGGTACCGGTACGGCACGTCGACGCCGGGCACCGAGGACGGCTACGGCGACTGCTGGGAGCCGGACCCGACGAACTGCTCCCCCAGCGGCAAGCCGTGGCCGCCCGGCACCGGCTCCGGGCACGTCTGGCCGGTGCTGTCCGGCGAGCGGGCCGAGCACCTGCTGCAGACCGGCGACCGCGCCGGCGCGACGGCGCTGCTCGCCTCCATGGACCGGTACGCCTCCGGCGTCGGCCTGATCCCTGAGCAGGCCTGGGAAAACCCGGACCTGCCGGCGTCGCCGTTCGGCTCGCCGCCGGAGACCGCGTCGATCGGCTTCGTCAACGGCGAGTCGGTCGGCTCGACCTCGCCGCTGACCTGGGCCCAGGCCCAGCTGTCCCGGCTGGTCCTGAGCATCGGGGCCGGCCGGCCGGTGGAGCAGCCGGCGATCGTGGCCGACCGGTACGTCCGGTCCGGGCCGCCCGGCGTCGCGCCGCTGACCGTGACCGCGCCGGCGGACAACACGACGGTGACCACGCCGACCGTGGAGGTCACCGGCACCACCGTGCCGGGCGCCACGGTCGACGTGGTGTCCACCCCGCTGGACATCCCCGGGGCGACCGCGCGGGTGACCGTGACCGCCGGGGCGGACGGCTCCTTCACCGCGACCGTGCCGGCGCCGTTCGGCGCGTCCGCGGTGACCGTCGCGGCGACCACCGCGGCCGGCGCGACCGGCTACGCGCGGCGGACCGTGATCGGGGAGAACGTCACCGGCACCGTCGTGCTCGACGTGACCGACCCGGACGGCGACGACAACGGCCCGGGCACGTACGCGTACCCGACCTCGTCGAACTTCCAGCCCGGGGCCTTCGACCTGCAGCGCTTCCAGGTGATCGTGGACGGCGACACCACGCTGCTGCGGGCGAAGATCCGCAACCTGGCGCCGACCTTCGGCTCGCCGCTGGGCGCGCAGCTGCTGGACGTCTACGTGCACGACCCGGCGGCGACGGCCACCTCGACCGCGGCCGCGTTCCCCGACCGCAACTACTCGATCGCCGCGGACTCCGCGTGGAGCCGCCGGGTCGAGGTGGAGGGCTTCGCCGACCCGGTCTTCGTGGACGCCTCCGGGGCGTCGCTGGGCACCGCGTCGGTGCTGGCCAGCCAGGCCTCCGGCTACATCACCATCCTGGTGCCGACCGCGGCGCTCGGGACGGTCGGGCCGGGCTGGCGCTTCACCGTGGTGCTGCACGGGCAGGACGGCTTCGCCCCCGGGCGGGCGCGCGGCTTCCAGCCGACCCCGCAGGACTTCCAGTTCGGCGTGTGCGCGCCCGGCGGGACCAGCCCGATCTGCGCGGTCGACCCGGCCACCGTGCCCAAGGCGATGGACACCCTGACCGCGCCGGCCGAGCTCGACCCGACCCAGCCGCCCGTCGTCCTCACCGGCGTGCCGGTGCCATAGCCGTCAGGGTGCGGCGCGCCGCTGGACGACCAGGGTCCAGACGACGACCAGCACCGCCGCGACCCCGAGGACGACGGCCAGGAGGGTGCGCCAGCCGTTGTCCTCGGGGAGGAACTGGGCGAGGGAGAGCCCGGTGCCCGCGAGCACGCCGGCCGCGGTGAGCTTGATGAGCACGTCGGTCCGACGCCGTCCCGGGTCCCGGAGCTGCTCGGCCGGCCTGGCCGCCCGGACCAGCACCCAGTCGCCGATGCCGACGCCCAGCTCGGCCGCGTCTCCCTTGCTCAGCACGGCCGTGACCGGTTGCGGGGCCGACCGGTAGACCGGCGTGAGAACCAGCTGACCGCCGCGGATGACGGTCGGGACGTCGTCCTGCAGCGGAGCGGCGACGACCACGACATGGGTCGGGTGGCCGGGGAACCGGGCCGCGGCCGGCAGCTCGACGCTGCCGGCCGGCGCCCACTTGTGGGTCCCGACGCACAGCCGACGCCACTCCCCCTGGTCGTGGAACGGCTTCGGGGCGGGCAGCTCGGGCCCGCTCACGTCGTCGCCACCGGCGGAGGCTCCGTCGCCGGCCCGTCACCGGGCTGCTCGACGCGCCAGGGGTGGTCGTCCCGGCTGAAGAACTCCTCCAGACGATGCCTGGCCCGGTCGGAGCCGCCTTGCGGGCCGCTCTGCGGGACGCTGCTCTGCGGGGTGCCGCTCGACCCGCCGGTCTCGTCGGGGAAGACGGTCGCGGCCAGCGCCCGGATCTCGCGGCGCACCTGGTCGTCGACCGGGCGCACCTGGCGCCACCGGCCGCGGGGGTCGGTGACGAGGACCCCCAGCCGCCGGGCGACCAGGGCGCCGGCCACCAGCGGGTTGGGACCGAGCACGGGGCCCATCTCGGCGAGGTCCACGTCCGGAAGGTGCCCGGGCTCGAGGTCGGCGCCCCACAGGGTGAGTCCGAGCAGCGCCGGCACCTCGGGCCCGGTCACCTGCCACCGCTCGCCGGTGCGCTCGCGATGCCAGAGCGTCGCGATCTGCCCGAGGGGGACGGCCACCGGGCCGAACGGCTCGGCGTGCGGGGCGGACTCGCGGAACCAGCCGGGAAACTGGCGCTGCAACAGCCAGCGCCGCCGCCGGCCGCTCACCGCCTGGGTGCCGCCGTCGTCGTCGCCGGGCGGGCGACCGCTCCCCCCGCCGCCCCGGCTCCCGACGTACAGCGGCAGGCAGGTCACGCACCAGAACAGCCACGTGTGCTGGTTGAACGTCCCGTGGGTCGAGCACGCCAGCCGGAAGCAGTTGTTGCACACGCCGATCGGCAGCTGGAGCGTGACCGGAACGGCGGGCGCCTGAGAGCAGTTCAGGCACGCCACCGTGCCCGACAGGAATCCCCGCATCCGTTCCCCCCGACTGTCCCGTCGATCGGCCTCAGTCCCGGACGACGATGCCCAGGCACATCTCGTCGGTGGTGCCGTCGCCCCAGACGACGTACCGCGGGGCCACCCCGCGCAGCTCCTCCAGATACTGGCGCTGCTTCGCGTCGTGCCGGCAGGTCACCCGGTACGTATCGCCCGGGCGGACCGGGACCGGCCGCGCCAGCGCGACCGTCGGCTGGTCGTGGAAGCTGTACGACTTGACGTCGAGCAGCGTCCGGGCCCGCGGCGTGCCCGGGTTGAGCTCGACCCGGATCGCGGTGCCGAGCAGGTGCATGTGCCCGGCCACCGCGTAGATCCGGCCGGCCTCCCGGACCGGGTGGTCACACCGCTGGACGGCGCCGGCGACCGGCTGGCCGCGCGGCATGCAGAGCAGCCCCAGCCCGGCCACGGTGGCCCCGGCGCGCGGCCCGAAGCGGCGGATGACGTCGAGCACGGACGCGGTCCGGTCGCAGAGCGGGCCGGACTCGCCGGGCGCGCACGGCAGCTCCACCGGCGCCGGCAGCAGCGTGGTGCGCAGCGGCTTCAGCCGGGCGTCGCCGTCGGTGAGCCGCAGCCGGATGCCGGGCCGGTCGGCGGCCCCGGGGCCGGCCCGGAGCAGGTTGTAGTGCACCTGCATGACCAGCTGCGCGCCCGGCTCGAGCAGGTAGCCGGTGCCGGCCGGGGCCCGGCGCTCGCCGCCGCCGGGCGCCCAGGCGGCCACCCAGTCCGACCCGCCGGCCAGCTGCCGGCCCGGCCCGGAGCCGCCGACGCCGGTGCCGCCGAAGCAGGTCCAGCCGTCGCCCGGGTCGGCCCGGTCCAGGTCCCGGGCCGACGCCACGTCCGCCGGGGCCACCCGGTAGAAGATCGCGTGGTGCACGATCCCGGCGTTCGCCGGGACGAACTGGCTGCCGGTCAGGAAGGCGCGCTGCCGCAGGCCGGGGTCGACCAGGAAGCACCGGTACTCGTCGGTGGCGCCGGCCGGCGGCGCAGGCGCGTACGGCCGGGTGACGGTCAGCGTGGTCAGCCGCTCGCCGGCCCGCAGCGGGCCCGGCGCCGGGACGGCGGCGTGGGTGGAGTGCGGCGTGGTGGCGGTGGCCGGCGGCGTCGGGGCCGGGACCGGTGCCGGCGGCGCCCCGGTCGCGGTCGAGCACCCGGCCGCCAGCACGGCGACCGCGACCCCCCAGCCGACCCGCCGCCGCATGCCCGCAGAGTAACGCCCGCCTCGGCGGAATTCCGACGGCCGCGGCGGGGACAATGAGGACATGGCGCAGCTGCGGATCGCCCTGGCCCAGGTGGACACGACCGTCGGCGACCTCGCCGGCAACGCCGAGGTCGTCCTCGACTGGTCCCGGCGGGCCGCGGCCGACGGTGCCGACCTGGTGCTCTTCCCGGAGATGGCGCTGACCGGCTACCCGCCGGAGGACCTGGTCTTCCGGGAGTCGTTCCGGGCGGCCAGCCTGCGGGCCCGGGACGAGCTGGCCGAGCGGCTGGCCGCGGCCGGGCTGGGCGAGCTGGCCGTGGTGGTCGGCTACCTGGACGCCGCCGGCGGCCCGCGCAACGCGGCCGCGCTGCTGCACGGCGGCCGGGTGCTGGCCACGTACTTCAAGCACCACCTGCCCAACTACGGCGTCTTCGACGAGGCGCGCTACTTCGTGCCCGGCGACCGCTTCGTGGTGGTGCGGGTGCGCGGCGTCGACGTCGCGCTGACGATCTGCGAGGACCTGTGGCAGGACGGCGGGCCGTACGCGGTGGCCGCCCGCGCCGAGGTCGGCCTGGTCGCCTGCGTCAACGGCTCCCCGTACGAGCGCAACAAGGACGACGTCCGGCTGCCGCTGTGCCGCCGGCGGGCCGCCGAGGCCGGCGCCACGATCGCGTACGTGAACATGGTCGGCGCCCAGGACGAGCTGGTGTACGACGGCGACTCGATGATCGTGGCCCCGGACGGGACCGTGCTGGCCCGGGCCGCGCAGTACGACGAGGTGCTGGTGGTCCGGGACGTCGAGCTGCCCGACCGGCGGGGCACGGTCACCGGCCCGGTGCTCGGCATGACCGTGGAGCGGCACGTGGCGTCCGACCAGCCGGCCCCGCCGAAGGCGGCGGCGCCCGATCCCGCCCCGAGCGATCCGCTGGTCGACGAGGAGGAGGTCTGGCAGGCGCTGGTCGCCGGCACCCGGGACTACGTCCGCAAGAATGGCTTCCGCTCGGTGGTGCTCGGCCTGTCCGGCGGCATCGACTCCGCGGTCACCGCGGTCATCGCCGCCGACGCGATCGGCGCGGAGCACGTCTACGGGGTGTCCATGCCGTCGTCGTACTCCTCCGAGCACTCCAAGGACGACGCCGCCGAGCTGGCCCACCGGCTGGGCTGCGACTACCGCACGGTGCCGATCGCGCCGATGGTGGACGCCTTCCTGGGCGCGACCACGCTGACCGGGCTGGCGGAGGAAAACCTGCAGGCCCGGGTCCGCGGCACCCTCCTGATGGGACTGTCCAACGAGGAGGGTCACCTGGTGCTGGCCACCGGCAACAAGACCGAGCTGTCGGTGGGCTACTCGACGCTGTACGGGGACAGCGTCGGCGGCTACGCGCCGATCAAGGACGTGCCGAAGACGCTGGTCTGGAAGCTGGCCCGGTGGCGCAACGAGGTCGCGGAGAAGCGGGCCGAGACCCCGCCGATCCCGGAGTCGACGATCAGCAAGCCGCCGTCCGCGGAGCTGCGGCCCGGGCAGCTGGACACCGACTCGCTGCCGCCGTACGAGGAGCTGGACGCGGTGCTGGCCGACTACGTCGACCGCGACCTGGGCTGGGCCGAGCTGGTCGCGGCCGGGCATCCGCCGGAGCTGGTCGAGCGGGTGATCCGGCTGGTGGACCGGGCCGAGTACAAGCGCCGGCAGTACCCGCCGGGGCCGAAGATCTCGCTCAAGGCCTTCGGCCGGGACCGCCGCCTGCCGATCAGCTCCCGCTGGGCCGAGACCGCCCCGCCTTCGGTCCCCGCCCACGCGCATCCCACCCAGCCCGGCCCCGGCGTCTCCCCCCACATCTCCCCCCGCCGCCACCAGGACCCCATCCCCACCCCCGACTGACAGCGGCTCCGCCGAGTGACGCCTCCCACCCCCGACTGACGGCACCCACCCCCGAGTGACGGCTCCCGCCCCCGAGTGACGGCTCCCGCCCCCGAGTGACGGCTCCGGCCCGCGAGTGACGGCTCCGCCCCAGTGACGGCGTACGGGCCGTCACTCGCGGGGCGCCGCCGTCACTCGCGGGGCGCCGCCGTCACTCGCGGGGCGGCCCCGTCACTCGCGGGGAGCCGGCGTCACTCGCGGGGGCGGGTGTCAGGCGGGGTGGGTGGGGTGGTGGGCCAGGTAGACGAGGTCGGGTTCGCCGCGGGGGACGGGGACGGCGATCACCCGCACGGTGCGGTAGCGGCTGCGGAGGCGGGCCTCGAAGGCGGGCGCGGCGTTCGCGCTCCAGACCGCGAGGGTGCCGCCGGGGGCGAGCCGCCGGTCGACCGCGTCCAGCCCGGCGTCGCCGTACAGCGCGGCGTTCGCCTCGGTCACCGTCCACTCCGGACCGTTGTCCACGTCCAGGCAGATGGCGTCGAAGACGTCGTCCCCGGCCCGCAGCCACCCCAGCAGGTCGGCCACCGCGACGGTGACCCGGCGGTCGGCCAGCGCCGCCGGACCGAGGTGCTCGAGATTCCACCGGACCACGGCCGGCTCGATCTCCACCACGGTGACCGCGGCCGCGTCGAGCGCCAGCGCCTCGGCCAGCGAGAAGCCGACCCCGAGGCCGCCGATCAGCACCCGGGCGCCCGGCCCGCCCACGGCCGCCCGGACCAGCTCCCGCTCCGACCGCCCGTCCCGGGTGTCCATCAGGAAGACGCCGTTGCTGACGATCTCGTGGTGCGCCCCGTCCCGGCGCAGCACCAGCTCGCCGCGCGGGGTCTCCAGCCGCTCCACGGTGACCAACACCACGCGACGAGCCTAGGCCGGCCGTGCCAGGCTGGACGGCATCAGCCCGGGGACCCGCGGAGGCGGGCCTCGAGGAGAGGACGGTGCACGGTGACCGAGGTGAGCCTGTACGGCGGGCCGGCCGGCAAGCGGGTGCGGACCCAGCACCTGCGCGAGGCCAAGCAGCGCGGCGAGCGGTGGCCCATGCTGACCGCGTACGAGCAGTATTCGGCGGAGATCTTCGACGCGGCCGGCGTGCCGGTGCTGCTGGTCGGCGACTCCGCCGCCAACAACGTCTACGGCTACGAGTCGACCCTGCGGGTCTCGGTCGAGGAGCTGCTGCCGCTGGTCCGGGCGGTGGTCCGGGCCACCCGGCGGGCCCTGGTGGTCGCGGACCTGCCGTTCGGGTCGTACGAGACGGGGCCGGAGCAGGCGGTGGCGACCGCGGTCCGGTTCATGAAGGAGGCCGGCGCGCACGCGGTCAAGCTGGAGGGCGGCAAGGCGGTGGCGCCGCAGGTCGCCGCGCTGACCACGGCCGGCATCCCGGTGATGGCACACCTCGGCTTCACCCCGCAGAGCGAGCACGTGCTCGGCGGCTACCGGGTGCAGGGCCGCGGCGACGCGGCCGACGAGCTGCTGGCCGACGCGGTGGCGCTGCAGCGGGCCGGCGCGTTCGCCACGGTGCTGGAGATGGTGCCGGCCGAGGCGGCCAAGCGGATCACCGGCGAGCTGGCCATCCCGACCATCGGGATCGGCGCCGGGCCGGACTGCGACGCCCAGGTGCTGGTCTGGCAGGACATGGCCGGGCTGCGGGAGGGGCCGCTGCCCCGCTTCGTGAAGCAGTACGCCGACCTGCGCGGGGTGCTGCGCGGGGCGGTGGCCGACTTCGCCGAGGAGGTCCGGACCGGCGCCTTCCCGGGCCCGGAGCACTCCTTCACCTAGGGCACGAGCTCATAGGCACGAGCTGGAGCCGGCCGCGCGGCGGCGTGGGGTCCGCCCCGCCGCCGTCGACCGCGGTCGGCACCAGCCGGAACAGGTGCCGGCTCAGCTCGTCGGCGCCCAGGCCGAGGTGGTCGGCCAGCTCGCCGATCCCGCCGCGCTCGCGCAGGCTGGCCAGCACCTTGGCCGCCACCTGCGAGACCTCGGGCCGGGCACCGCCCGGCTCGCTGCCGCGGTAGCCGTCCCGGGCCAGCGCGACGCAGGTGGTCCGGTAGTTCCAGTCGGACAGCAGCCGCAGCTCGTGCAGCCGGTGGGTCATCGCCATCGCGGACACCGTCCAGTGCCGCTTGGCCGCGAACACCTGGTCCAGCGTCGCCTCCCGCAGCCCCTGGGCGAGCACCGCCCGGCGCGGCATCAGGAAGGCGGCGGCGAACCGGTTGGCCTCCGCCTCCCGGTCCCGCCCGTGCACCCGCGGGGCGCCGGCGTGCAGCAGCAGGTGACCCAGCTCGTGCGCGGCGTCGAAGCGCTGCCGCTCGGCCGACCGGTCGGTGTTGAGGAAGACGAACGGCCGGTCGTCCCGGATCAGCGAGAAGGCGTCCACCTCGCGGCAGTCGTCGGCGAGCGAGAAGACCCGCACGCCGCGCGCCTCCAGCAGGTGCACCACGTTGGCGACCGGCCGCTCGCCCAGGCCCCACCGGTGCCGGACGATCTCGGCCGCGGTCTCCGGCTCGTGCTTCTCCAGCGTGGGCAGGTCCGGCGCGGGCAGCCGGAACCGGGCCTCCATCCAGTCCGCGATCTCGATCGCGATCCGGCCGGCGGCGAGGGCGGCGTCCCGGCGGCCGGCGGTGGTGCGGCTGAGCTTGCGGAAGCTGACCACGTCCGGGTCGAGCAGGTCGACGTCGTCGCCGGTCAGGAAGTCCGGCCGCACGCCCAGCGCGGCGGCCAGCTTCCGCACGGTCGGCCGGGACGGGGTGTGGTGCGCGTTCTCGTACGCGGACAGGGTCCGCAGCGGGACCCCGGACGCCCGGGAGAGGGCGGTGAGCGTCATCGCCCGCCGGTGCCGCGCCAGCCGCAGCCGGGACGGGGTCACGGCAGCGGCACCACCGGCACGTCGATCGGCTCGAGATCGCCGGGGTCGTCCGGCTCGCCGAGCGGCAGCGCGGGCAGCGGGATGCGCTCGGCCCAGGACACCACGACCCCGTCCCGCATCCCGTCCGGCGCGGACAGCTCCAGGTGCGCCACGCCCGGCTCGACCTTGACCAGCAGCACCCAGCACCGCCGGCCGTCCGCCGGCGCCGGCACGGCCAGCCCGAGCGCGAACTCCTCCTGCACGAAGCCCTGGTTGGTGGTGACCGCGTCCCGCATCAGCGGGCCCTTGGGGTGGGCGGTGCGGGCCTCGCCGCCCAGGTCGCCGACCGCGCCGGCGCCGGTGGACACGATGACCGCGGTGAGACCGTCCGGGGAGACCGTGCGCTCCTGACCGCCGGCGAAGTCGGCGGTCCAGCCCCGCCCCCCGACCAGCAGCCGGAACTCCTCCACCGTGTGGGAGACCAGGTCGGAGCCCTGCGCGTTGCGTGGCGCGAACTCGGTCCGGCGGGCCCGGGCGGCCAGCCCGGCGCGGACCGCCCGGTGCAGCGTCTCCACGTCGAGGCCGAGCTCCGCGAGCCGGTCCGCGCCGGGATCCAGCTCCAGCTGCAGTGCCTGGGTCACCGCCCACCTCCTGCGCGAAATCCTTCCTCGGACGAGGGGCGATTTCGCGCAGGACACGCCGTCGCCGGCCGAGCGCAGCGCCGCGAGGGGTCGGCGAGTGGGCGATCTGCTCAGTCGCGGCCGGTGTCCCCAGCCGGGACCACCTAGGCTCGGGCCCGTGGCGGGCCGCAGGGTGCTGGTGACCGGGGCGTCCCGGGGGGTCGGGCGGGCGGTCGCGGTCGCGTTCGCGGCCGCCGGGGACCGGGTGGCCGTGCACCACCGCGACTCCCCCGCGCTGGCCGCCGGGACGCTGGCCGCGCTGGCCGGGGACGGGCACACCGTGGTGCAAGGCGACCTGGCCGATCCGGCCGCCGTCCGCTCCTTCGTCGAGGCGGCCGCGGCCACGCTCGGCGGCCTGGACGTGCTGGTCAACAACGCGGCCGTGTTCGCGCCGCGGCACCCGCCGGCCGAGGTGTCGTACGAGGAGTGGCAGCAGGCGTGGACCCACATCGTCGGGGTCAACCTGCTCGGCACCGCCAACGTCACCTTCTGCGCGCTGCCGCACCTGCGGGCGAGCGGCGCCGGGCGGGTCGTGAACGTCTCGTCCCGGGGCGCGTACCGGGGTGAGCCCCAGGTCCCGGCGTACGGGGCCAGCAAGGCGGCGCTCAACTCGCTCGGCCAGTCGCTGGCGCTCGCGCTGGCCGGCGACGGGATCGCGGTCTCGACCGTCGCGCCCGGCTTCGTGGAGACCGACATGAGCAACGCCGACCTCAAGGCGCCGCGCGGGGCGGAGATCCGCGCGCAGAGCCCCTTCAACCGGGTCGCGCAGCCGGCCGAGGTGGCCGCCGCGGTGCTCTACCTGGCCTCGGCCGAGGCGGAGTGGGCGTCCGGGGCGGTGCTCGACCTCAACGGGGCGTCGTACCTGCGCTGATCAGCGCCCGGTGCTCGCCGGCGGGACGGTGACCGCGGCCGGCACCGGGGCGCCGAAGACGGTGGCGACCAGATCGCTGACCGCGTGCACGCCGGTGCCGATGTCCGCGCCGGGCGGCAGGTCGTCCATCGCCGCGACCACGTAGCGCTCCCCCGGCCCGGCGAAGCCGACCGTGCTGGTGCACCAGTGCTGCCGGCCGGCGTCCGACTCGACCGACCAGCCGTCCTTGGTGCCGGGCCGCTGGGCCGGGCCGGCCGCCCAGACGCCCCAGCGCTGGATGGCGCCGACCCCGCGCATCTCCGCCACCACGTGGGCGCGGTCGGCCGGGTCGAGCGTCGTGAGCACGTACGTCATCAGGCGGCGCAGGTCGGCGGTGGAGCACTTGAGGAAGCCCCACCGGCGCGGGAAGCCGGGCACGAAGTCCAGCCCGGTCATGCCGTAGCGGTCGCGGAAGCGGGCCAGCTGCGCGGCGCCGCCGAAGCGGTCCCACAGCGCGTCCGCGGCACCGTCGTCGGACACGTGCAGCATGGCGTCGATCTGGTCCCGGGCGGTGCGGTCCAGGGTCAGCTCGCCGGCCCGGGCCCGCTCCAGCAGGCTGGTCGCCAGCGCCAGCTTCGGGGTCGAGCTGGCCCACATCCGGTGGTCGGCGGTGCCGGCGGTCCACACCGCGCCGGTGCGCCGGTCCAGGACGGTGATGCCGAGCTGCCCGGGGCCGGTGCGGGCCTTCGCGGCGGCGGCGTCGAGCCGGCGCCGGACGGTGCAGCCCCAGGGCGCGCAGGCGGCCGCCGGGCCGGCGCCGCCCGGGTGGGCGGTGGCGGCCGGGCGGTCCGTGGCGGGCGGGCGGTCCGTGGCGGCGGCGCCGTCCGGGGGCGGGGTGGTCCGGGCGGCGGTCGGCGCGGGCTGCGCGGTCGTCGGCCGAGACGCCTGGGACCGGACGACCGCCACGGTCCCGGCGCCGAGCAGGACCAGCACGGCGACCGCCGCGACCGCCAGCCGGCGCCGGCCGGCCGGGCGGGGGTGCGCGTGCATCGGGTCCGCTCGCCTCCTCGTCAGCCCGGCACGCTACCGGCCAGCTGCCGCTCCAGGACGTCCCGGGCCTCCCGCAGCGACGGGCCGTACCAGGTCAGGTGCCGGCCGCTGACCAGCGCGACGTCCAGCCCGGCGAACTCCTCCGGGCCGTCGTCGGCCGAGAACGCGTACGGCTCGTCGGGCAGCACGACCAGGTCGGCGCCGGTGGCCCGCATCTGCTCGACCGTGGTCCGCGGGTAGCGCTCGGTCGACGTGCCGTACGCGTTGGCGACGCCGAGCCGGCGCAGCACGTCACCGGCGAAGGTGCCGGCGCCGAGCACCATCCACGGCCGCCGCCAGATCGGCACCACCGCGGTCCGCGTCGGGGCCGAGCCGTCGTACGCGGAGGCCCAGGCGCGGCGGGCCTCGTCCAGCCACGGCGGCGCCGGGTCGACGCCGCAGGCGGCCAGCATCCGGCGCAGGCTGGTGAACGCGGCGGCGAGCGTGGTCGGCGCGGTCACCCAGACCGGGATGCCGGCCGCGCGCAGGGCGGCCACGTCCTCCAGCCGGTTTTCCTCCGCGTTGGCCAGGACCAGGTCGGGGGCGAGGGCGCGGACCCGGTCCAGGTCCGGGTACTTGGAGCCGCCGACCCGGGCGACGGCCAGCTCCGCGGGGTGGGTGCAGTAGTCGGTCGCGCCGACCAGCAGGCCCGGCGCGCTGAGCGCGACCGACTCGGTCAGCGACGGGACCAGCGAGACCACCCGGCCCGGCGGTCCCTCGATCGCCACCAGCTCGCCGAGGTCATCGAGTCCCGGCGCGGCGGGCTGCTCGGCGCCGGCGGACCGCTCCCGACCGGCGGACCGCTCGGCGCCGGCGGACCGCTCCCGACCGGCGGACCGCTCGGCGCCGGCGGACCGCTCCCGACCGGCGGACCGCTCGGGGCCGGCAGGCGCCTCCCCGCCGGCGGGCGCCTCCGGCCCGGCGGCCTCAGACGTCGGTGATGCGGACACCGGCGTGCGCCTTGTATCGGCGGTTGATGGAGATGATGTTGGCGGTCAGCGCCTCGACCTGGCGGGCGTTGCGCAGCCGGCCGCCATACACGCCGCGGGCGCCGGGGACCAGCTCGGCCAGCGCCTGCACGGTGTCGGTGGCCTCCCGGTCCTCGCCGAGCACCAGCACGTCCAGCTCGACCCGCGGCACCTGCAGGTCGAGCAGCAGCGGCGCGCTGACGTGGTGGAACGCGGCGGTCACCCGGCTGTCCGGCAGCAGCACGGCGGCCTGCTGGGCGGCGCTGCCCTCCGGCACGTCCAGCGCGTACGCCCCCTGCTTGTCGAAGCCGAGCGGGTTGACCGCGTCCACCACGATCTTGCCGGCCAGCACCTCGGCGAGGCTCTTGAGCAGGTCCGCGTGACCCTCGTACGGCACCGCGACCACCAGGATGTCGGACTGCCGCGCGGTCTCCGCGTTGTCGCCGCCGGTGACCGAGCCGCCGGGCACGTCGGCGCGGATCTCCTCGGCCACCCGCTCCCCCTTGGCCCGGTCGCGGGAGCCGACCAGCACGGTGACCCCGGCCGCCGCGAACCGCCGGGCCAGCCCCCCGCCGAGCGGCCCGGTGCCGCCCAGCACCCCGATGGTCAGCTCGCGGACGTCGACCGGCACAGCAGCACCCCTCCCCGGCGGCCGACCGACCGCCCCGATCCCCGGAACCTACGCGACGCCCCCGCGCCCATCCCGACCAGCGGCGAACCTCACACCCGGCCGGCGGCGCCGACCGGGGCGGCGACGAAACGGACGAGCCGCTGCTCGGGGTCGGCCACCTCCAGCCGGGCGCTGATCTCCTCGCCGACCGGCAGCCCGGCACCGGCGCAGGTCGCCCGGACCGCCGGCTCGCGCAGCACCACGGTGCCCTTGTCGCGGCCCGCCTCCAGCACCACCGCGGCGAAGTCGCGGCCTTCGTGACCGGCCAGCAACCACGCCTCGGTCGCGTCCACCACGGCCCGCTCCAGCGCGCCGCCCCGCCGGCCGCCGGCGGCCATCAGGTCGGGCAGCTCCGGCAGCGCGGACCGGGCCCACTCCGGCACCTCCCGGCCGGCCGCCAGGGCCAGGCAGACCTCGCTGCCGAAGCGGTCCACCAGCCGGCGGATCGGCGCGGTGACGTGCGCGTAGGGCAAGGCCACGGCGTTGTGCAGCGGGTCGGCCGGCGGCTCGCCGTCGAACGGCGTGTACGCCGCGCCGCGCAGCAGCACCGCGGCGTGCTCCAGGAAGGCGGCCTGACCCGGCGTCGCCCCGTCCAGCGCCGAGATCACGTCGCCGTGGTGGGCGCCGGCGGGCCAGCTCACGCCGAGCGCCGGCGCCAGCCGGCGCAGCGCGGCCACGTCGTCCGGCCGCGGCGGCGGGAGGGTGCGCAGCACCCCCAACCCGCCGTCCAGCATCAGCCGCGCCGCGCAGGCGCCGGTGAGCAGGGAGACCTGCGCGTTCCACCGCTCCACCGGGAGCTGCCGGCGGAACTCGACCGTCCACCCGCCGCCGGCCCCCTGCACGACCTCCTGCTCGGGCACGTCCAGCTCGGTGGCGTGCCGGGCCCGGGCCCGGGCCAGCCGCAGCTCGCCGACCCGGGGCAGCAGCGCGACCGGCTCCGGCGCGGTGCCGGTGTCCACCGCCGCCTGCAGCTCCGGGTAGCTCAGCTGGGCCCGGCTGCGGACCAGCGCCCGGCGCACGTCGACCGCGGTGACCTCGCCCGCGCCGTCCAGGTCGATCCGCCACAGCACGGCCGGGCGGACCCCGTCCGGCAGCAGGCTGGCCGCGCCCTCGCCGAGCACCGGCGGGTGCAGCGGGGTGCGCAGGTCCGGGCTGTAGAGCGTCTCGGCCCGCCGCCGGGCCTCGGCATCGACCGCGCCGCCCGGGCGGACGAACGCGGCCACGTCGGCGATCGCGTAGCTGACCCGGAAGCCGTCGCCGCGGGCGGCCAGGTGCAGTGCCTGGTCCAGGTCGCGGCTGCCGGGCGGGTCGACCGTGACCAGCGGGACGTCGGTGGCGTCCTCGGCCGGCAGCGTCGGCGCGGCGGCCGCGTCCGCCGCCTCGGCCAGCACCTCGGCCGGGAAGTCCACCGGCACCTCGAGCTCCGCACGCACCGCGTCGAAGCTCAGCGGAGCCCGCACCGTCAGCCGCCGGGTCATCACCACGCCCCCTCCGTACCCCTGTCGCGTCGCCGCCGACCCGGCCGGGCGGTCAGTCGGTGGGGAACCAGCCGAGGAACTGCCCGGCCAGCTCCTGCGACCCGGTCACGTCGAGGGAGTCGAGCCCGCGCCGGCGGTAGAAGGCGAGCACCAGGTCGCTCGCGGTGCCCCGCAGCACCGCGTCACCCGTCCCGTCCCCCGGCTCCTGCCGGCTCCCGTCCGGCGACAGCACCACCCGCCAGCCGCCGCCCGGCCCGTCGGTGGCGACCACGCCGACCGTCCCGGGTGCGCTCGCCCACGCGTCCGTGGCGGGCAGCCCGGTGGACAGGAACTCGTCCACCCCGTCCAGCGCGGCCGCCGCCGGCAAGGCCCCGGCCCGGCCGGCCGCGTCCTCGGCGTCCCAGGCGTGCACCATCGCCTCCTGCACCTGGTGCCGCGCCACCGCGCCGGAGCGCGCCGGCTCGCCCCACCAGGTCCACACCCCGCGCTCCGGCCCGGCCGAACGCAGCGAGCCGAGCAGCGTCTCGGTGCTCCGCTCGGACCAGTCGAGCAGGTCGCCGGTCGGCTCGGCCTCCTTGACGTCCCGGACCGGACCGTCGGCCGGACCGGCGTCCACGTTGGCCGCCCAGGCCCGCTGCACCTCCCCGAGGTGCACCACCAGGTCACGGCCGGTCCACTCCGGACAGCCGGGAACCCGGGCGTCCAGGGCGCCGGCGATCGCCGAGCGCAGCACCGCGCTCCGCTCGGCGATCGCCGCCAGCATCTCGTCGTACGACAGGGTCGAAGTCATGCCGCACTTCCTACACGCCACCCCCGACAGAAACCGCCGCCCGCAGGGACTCATGGCGGCGCTGCCGACAATCTGCGGACAGCCAGCCGGGCCGCTCCCGACTATCCCGACGCCGAGCTACTCAGGCCAGCGCCTTCTGCTTGATGGCGTCGTACTCGGCCTGGGTGATCGCACCGCTGTCGAGCAACTGCTTCGCCTTCTCGATCTCGGCGGCGGCTCCGCCACTGCCGGCCACCGACTTGATGCGGTCATCGAGTTGCGCCTGCGCCGCCTGGGCATCCTTGACGTTGCGCTCAGTCATGTGCCTGCCCTGAGTGATCAAGTAGATGAACACACCGAGGTACGGCAGCACGATCACGAAGACGCACCAGGCAGCCTTGGCCCAGCCGGAGAGGTCGTGCCGACGGAAGATGTCGGCGAAGACCGTGATCAGCAGCCAGAACCAGATCACCCAGAGAAAGAAGATCATCGTCGTCCAGAACACGTCCAGTAACGGATAGTCCGCGGCGAGTACCACCTGAATGCACCTCCTGTGTGCGATCGTCCCTACGCAGGATCGATCTTGCGAGAATCCCGGGCCGAAACATAGACCTTCGCCGGCCCGGTGCCGCACATCTGGACGCGCGCCGCGCTCGTGGCGACCCCGGTCGGTCTCGCGCCCGCCGGCTGCAAACCGGACCGGCGGCCGGCCGGTCGGTTGCCGTCAGTGCTGCCGACAGCGGAGGGCGGCGCTCAGGATGAGGGTCTGCCCCCGCCCTGCCGGTAGTTCGGACGCCGGCGCCGGATCAAGAGCGCTGTCGGCCTGCCGCCCCTGACGCGGTGTCGGTGGTCCCGCGGACAACGTGCGGACAGCGGCATCCCGGGCCCCGGGTTCGGGTGAGCACTCCTCAGGACGGGCTGTGCGCTCTGCCCGGCACCTGACCGCTGGGCACGACCAGCCTGTCGGGGAGTACGAGGCTCGACAGGACCCTCTCCCAGGACGCCACCGCGCTGGTCGCCCCCGGATCTGGTCGCCGCCGAGGTCGGCGAGTGCCGCACCTCGACGTCGGGGCCCTCGGCCGTCCCGCCTACCGGGTGCCGCTCCCCGACGTCGGGACGATGCCTCTAGGCCCGGGACGACCTTTGCCGGATACATAGCAAACTCACAGGAAATGCATAGCGTTTCCACAGGAACGGAGTCCCTACTACTCACGTCCCCTTGTTTGCGCGCTGTGATCAACGACGTGGTTGCGATTTCACCGCGTATTCGATCACGCGGCGGATGGACGCGCAACGCGCGCCAGAGAGCAAGCGGTGAACCAAGTCGTCCGGCCCAGGGCGGCCCTAGCGAGCCCAGGGTGGATGCCCGGGGCCAGCAGTCAGGGAAGACCGCGCGGTCCCAACCGGGACCGCGTAATTGAGGGGAAAGAAGCCACCGCGCAATACGCAAGATCATCATCACCGGTGCCATCAGCATCGGTGTGGTCGGCACGATCCAACGCTCGACGGCTGAGCCGCGCTCAACGCGGTCCCGAGTTCTGGACCAACTCGCCGAGCCGGACTCCCAGCAGCGGGACGGCCCTGCGCCCTCCCTGGCGGAGCTGTGCGAGGCGCTGAGTCGCCGTGGGTTCACCGACGCTCCTCGTACCAAGCCGAGCCGCTGATCGGCGCGGCACAACGACTAGGACGAAACGGCGCTCATTTCCGCCGTCCGTGGCTAACGAGGCCACGCCGATGAGTCCATCGATCGATGCAGTAGAGCGCGAAGGAGCGTTGCAAGTGCGTAAGAACAACATCATCCGAGGGTTGACGGTGGCAGGTACCGCCGCAGGTCTCATCGGCGGGGCGGCAGCTTCGGCGAATGCCTACACCATGGACTCCATGGGGAAGGGCTGGGTCGGCAAGGGCGAGGTGCAGTCGGTGTTCGGCTGGAACAACTCGACCATGCAGGCCAACCACACCAGCATCACGTTCAGCACGAAGCAGGACGCGACGCAGGTGCTCAGCTCGACGGCGCATCAGACCGCCACGCAGGCCGGCTCGCAGTCGGCCACGCAGGACGGTTCGCAGGTCGTCTCGCAGGCCGGCACGCAGGCCGTGACCGAGACGCTCTCGTGCACCAAGACCACTGGCAACGTCGAGCAGCGGTTCCGTACGGGCACCCGCGACGGCGAAGCGATCGGTGAGCGGTCTGCTACGCGGACTGCGGAGCGCGAGGCCACTCGTGGCGGTGCTCGGGACGGCAGCCGTACTGGCAGTCGCGACGGCACGCTCAGTGGATCGATCAAGTCCGCAGTGGACGTGACGAACCGGAAGACCGGGCAGTGGACCGGCTGGTTCCTCAACGGCTACAACGGCAGCCCGGTGTTCGTGGCGTCCGGCCCGGAGGAGTTCAATGCTCCTTCGTTCGGTGAGTGGGGCTTCGGCAACTGGTCGTTCGACGGCAACGAGTGGTCGTTCGGTGAGCTTCGGTGGCTTCGGTGACTACTCGCTCGGCGAGTACAACTGGAACAGCACTGAGTGGGTGACGGAGAACTACCAGTCCGACACCCCGACCGAGGACCCGAACGGTGTCTGCGAGATCGGCAAGAACAACGTCATCAACGTCGAGCTGCACACCACACTCGGTGCGATCAACGATGGCGACGTGACCTTCGGCGACATCACCCCCGGCACGATCCACGAGGGTGACGTCATCCCCGGCAACACCGATGAGGAGCTGCCGACGTTCGGTGGTACTCAGTTCGGTGCTGTCACTGGCACCGGCACGTCTGTGCTGTACGCCACTTTCAACGGCGTCAGCAAGGCTCTGACCGCGCTCACTGTCCTGCCCACGGGGACGACGGGCACGGTGATCGCGATCTGAGCGAACGCACAGAGGTTCAATGGGACGGTCGATCCCTTGTGGGGGTAGGGATCGGCTTATGGAACACTCGGTACAGCGCGGGTGGTGAGAGGCGGAGCCCTAGGCCTCATGAAATACAAGCGGGGCACTATGGACACCCGGACGCGGGTGGTGAGGGGCGTGGTCCCGGCCTCAATTCTTCCACGGGACACCCAACAAGGAGAACAAAAGTAATGGAAGCAGCACACAGCATCGGCGCGGAGTTCAGGATTCGGTACGACACGAGGGCTGCCTCCTTCGTGCTGTACTCGATCGAGGAGGTTGCGGGAGCCGTCTCCTGAGCGGGACCATGAGGCGTCTTCAGCATCGTGGACACCGCGAACAGCGCGACCGACCGGGGATCCGGTTCGGGTCCCGGGGCCGGCGGGCTGGTTCAGTCTGCTGGAGGCTGATCATGATCCTCGGGCAGTGCGCGTGGAGGAACGCGGACGGTCCCTGCGGTTTCCCCCATCGAGGCTTTCCGTGTGCTACCCAACCGAGAAGGACTGAAGATGTACCCGGTTTGCTTCTACCATGCGCGGATGGTCGACGCTCGGGCGGCCAAACGACGGGAGGCGTTCGTCCACATCGTCCCTGAGGCGGAGGACCCGCGGGGGCCGGAGCCGCCCCTCGTGCGGGAGCGGCCGGACGCAAGCCGGTTTGGACGGGCCGAGTCATGACCGATGAGCTGTGGACCACCGAGCAGGTTGCCGCCTACTTCAAGGTCTCCCCTCGGACTGTCCAACTTTGGCGGTTCAAGAACGTATTCACCGGCCCGCTTGGTGTCAGCGTCGGCGACCGGGTGCTCTACCCTTCGGCCGAGGTGCGGGCACTGTTCAAGCAGTAGCAGGCCGCCGAGCGGCGCCCGCCAAGGCCCGCGCCGCCGCTCTTGCATCCACGTCACTGCGGCGTGGGTCTCCCCGCGCCAGCGACCCGCTCTGGTGCCCCGTGTCGGAGCGGGCCGCCTACTGGGAAGAGCGAGTCGGCCTGTTGGGGGTGGCGGGACCGCCTTTCAGCGATCTCGTATGGGGGCTGCGCGATCGCCGCGCGTCCAGTGGAGCACCGAGCGAGCGGTCGTGCACTGAACCCGCCCCCTTCACGAGATGCAGGAAGCTGACGAGTATCACCCGCACCGGATCGGCCTCGAAGAAGCAGCGGAGGCGCGTACGGTCGGCTCAGGTCCATCGCTCGGTCAGGGGGTTGCGATGGCTCGACGGGTGGTGTCCGCGGCGGCGACGATGGCGGCGGTGTTCTGTCTCGCCTCGTGCAGCGGTGGCGACGACGGGGGCGGCGGGGGCGGCGGCTGGGGGTCCCAGCGGAACGACGACCTCGTCCCCCACCGGTTCGGCGAGCGGGACAGCGACCGCGGCGCCGACGGGGAAACCCGGCGGGGAGGACGGCTTCGGCTACACGCCCTGGGGGCCGGACGACCCGCCGATCCCCGGCCAGTACGCCGGCTTCACCGGCCGGTCGGACGACGACCTGGACTGCGCCGGCGTGCGGGACCAGCGGCCGGCGGCCAGCGGCGAGCCCGGCGGCGACTTCTGGGACGTCGCCATCGGGGTGTGCGAGGTGCTGCGGGGCGGCGGTCGGTGGCCGGAGGCGACGGCGGTGCCCGGTCCGCCGGCTGGCGACAACGACTACCAGGCCTGCCTGAACGGCGAGCTCGCGGCCATGCTCGACCGCGCGCTGACCTGGCACCGGAGCAATCCCGGGCGGCACCCGGAGATCGACTACCCGGCGCGCTCCAGCTCGCCCTGTCAGCGGCGGCTCTACGGGGTGGAGGCGCTCTCCGTCGACGCGGCCGAAGAGGCGCTTTCGGACCTCGGGCCGGCCGGGCAGGTCGCGGTGCGCTTCGGGGTCGCCACAGGTCCGGACGACCGCGAGCCGACGGCGACGGCGACCGTCGCCGGGACGCAGACCGAGGCGCTCGTGGACTTCAGCGAGACCGGGTTCGCGCGGCTCGCGGTCTTCTTTGCCCCGGCGGCTGAGGAGCGCGAGGTGACGCTGACCGTCGACAACGGCCGTGGCCCGATCGTCGAGACGGTGACCCTGCCCGCGGTCGAGGCGCCCACCACGGAGCCGCCGGTCACCACCGAGCCGCCGGCCACCACCGAGCCGCCGCCCACGACCGAGCCGTCGGCCACGACCGAGCCCCCGGCCACCACGGCCACCACGGACGACTGAGCCGCGATGGCCCAGCCGGAGGCCGCGCCGGCGCCCGCGGCCACCCCCGGACCGGTGCCGCCGCGCGGGCTGACCCGGCAGGACTTCTTCTCCGCGCTCGGTGCGCTCGGAGCGGTGCTCACGCTGGTCACCGCCGTGCTGTTCTACTTCGGCTGGCGGCGCAGCGACGTGCAGGCCGCCGCCATGGGCATCGACGTGAGCCTGTTCGGCTTCTCCTCCCAGGACTACGTGCTGCGCAGCATCAGCTCGCTCTACCTCCCGCTGCTCGCCGTCCTCGGCCTGGCGCTCGGCTGGCTCTGGCTGCATGCCTGGCTGACCGAGCTGGTGCGCTCGGACCGGCTGGCCGCCGGTGACCGGCGCGCGCGGCTGGCCCGGTGGACGGGCCGGACCGCGGTCGCCCTGGCCGCGCTCGCGGCCGGCTGCGTGCTCTTCGCGGCGGTCGCGGGCATCCGGCCCCCGCTGCCGGTCGTCGGCTGGCTCGCCCACGGTCTCGCGGACGCCGAGTGGGTGGTGCCGCTGACCCTGGTCCTCGCGACCGCGGCGGCCGCGTACGTCGGCTGGATCCACCGGCAGTTGCGGCCGACGCGGCCGCCCGCGGCCCGGCCGCTGTGGCAGGCGGTGCTGCCCGCGGCGCTGGTCGCCGGCACCCTGCTGCTGGGCGGGTTCTGGCTGCTCGAGGAGTACGCGTCGGCGGTCGGCCGCGGGTACGCGCAACGCCTCAGCGCCACCGCCGACCGCCTCCCCCGCACGGTGGTGCTGAGCGCCCGCCCGCTCGGCATCGACGCGCCCGGCGTGCACGAGCAGCGGCTGGGTGCGCCGGGCACGCCCGAGGTCCGCTACCGGACGACCGGCCTGCGGCTGCTTGCCCGCTCCGGCGGCAAGGTCATCCTGGTGCACGACGGCTGGCGCCCCGGGAACGGCACGGTCATCGTGCTGCCCGACAGCGACGACCTGGTTTGGCAGTTCTCCCGCTGACCCATGCGGGGCGGCCGGTGCTCGCTGTGCGGGTGGTCTGGGTGTGGCTGACCGATCGGATGCCGGCGTGGGCCGCGGTGGCGGCATCCCGGACACGGTGGCCGGTCACCCGGCCGTCTTCGCCACCCTCACTGCGCCGTCGTTCGGGCTGGTGCAATCCGAGCGCCGCCGCCTCTCCACGTCCGGCGCCCGCCCCTGCCGACCCCGCCGCACGGCGGAGGTCTGCCCGCACGGGCGGGACCTGACCTGCCGGCGCACCCACACCGAAATCGATGTCAGAGCGGGTGGGGCGGACGAGTCGGCCTGTACGCCGGGTTCTGTCCCCGAGGCGGACCTCGGGGGGCGGCCATCCATCTAGGCCTGCCGTCGCCGGCAGGCTCGTGCGGTCCACCCGCAGGCTCGGACGGGCCGTCCTCGAACGCCTGCGCAGGGCGGCGAGCCGCCCCTCTTGACCTTGCTCCGGGTGGGGTTTACCGAGCCGCCCGGGTCACCCCGGGCGCTGGTGGTCTCTTACACCACCGTTTCACCCTTGCCGGCGCCGCCGGAGCGGCACTGGCGGTCTTCTCTCTGTGGCACTGTCCCGCGGGTCACCCCGGGTTGGTGTTGCCAACCACCCTGCCCTGTGGAGCCCGGACGTTCCTCGGCGGGATGCACGCACCCCGACGCGGCCGCCCGGCCGGCTCGTCCGCCGTGTGACCAGAATACCTCCCGTGCAGGTCACCGACGCAGTCCTCCTCGCCGGCGCCGGACTGGTCGCCGGCGCGGTGAACGCGGTGGCCGGCGGCGGCTCGCTGCTGCTCTTCCCGGCGCTGGTGGCCAGCGGCTACGGCACGCTGGCCGCGAACGTGACCAACTCGGTCGCACTGTGGCCCGGCTTCCTCGGCGGCGTGCTCGGCTTTCGGGCCGAGCTGGCCGGCCAGCGGGGGCGGGTGGTCGCGCTGTCCGGCACCGCGCTGGTCGGCGCCGTCGGCGGGTGCGTGCTGCTGCTGGCCACGCCGGCGAGCGCCTTCGACGCGGTCGTCCCGTTCCTGGTGCTGGCGGCCAGCCTGCTGCTGGCGGTCCAGCCGCGGGTCGCCAAGCTGGTCGGCCCACCGAGCGCGGACCACCGGGCGAACGCCAAGGTGCTCTACCCGGCGGTCGGCCTGGCCGCGGTGTACGGCGGCTACTTCGGCGGCGCGCTCGGGGTGATCCTGCTCGGCGTGCTGGCCCTGACCGTGCACGACAGCCTGCGCCGGCTCAACGGGCTCAAGGCGGTGCTGTCCCTGGTCGTCGCCACCGTCACGGTCGTCGTCTTCGGCCTCTTCGGGCCGGTGGACTGGGCCGCGGTGGCGCTCATCGCGCCGGCGTCGCTGGCCGGCGGCTTCCTCGGCGCCAAGGTGGCCCGCCGGCTCAACGACCAGGTGCTGCGCTGGGCGGTGGTGATCTTCGGCGTCGTGGTCGCCGTGCTGCTCTACCTCCGGGTCAGGTGACCGGAGCGGCCGGGGAGCTGCTGGCGCTGCTGCTGCTCGCGGCGGTGCTCGCCGCGCTGATCGGCGTGACGTCGGGCCCCAACTCACCTACACCGGCTCGCTGGCCACTCTGCTGTGGCGGCGGCTCCTCCGCCACAGCGGGGCCGAACCGTCCTTTGTCGACTATCTGCGTCTCGGCGCGATCAGCGTGCCGCTGGTGCTGCTCGCCTCGACCGCGGCGCTCTGGTTGTCGTTGCGGGTCGTGGGAACCTGATCACGTGGCGGTCGTGGTGTGGGTCACCGAGGTGGGCTGGATCGCGGCGGTGGAGGGCGCGCTGCGCCACTCCGACTCCGCGGCCGAGCTGGTGCTGCTGCACGTCGTGCCGGGTGACCTCGAGCAGGTGCCGAGCGGTGCCTTCGCCGGCCTGCTGGGCCGGAGCCGGGAGTCCGATCCGAGCGCGGCGGTGCGCCGGCTGGCCGAGCAGTCCGGCGACGAGCTGCTGGCCGCGGCGGCCGAGCGGGCCGGCAACCGGCCGGTCCGCCCGCTGCGCCGGCGCGGCCGGCCGGAGCGCGAGGTGGTGGCCGCGGCGGCCGGCATGGACTTGCTGGTGCTGGCCCGCGACGGCGACGACCGGCAGCTCGGCCCGCGCAGCCTCGGGCCGCAGGCCCGCTTCGTGGTCGACCACGCGCCCTGCCCGGTGCTGCTGGTCTGGCCGGGTCCCGCGCCGTCCGGCGGGCCGCCGCCCCCGCCGCGGCACCCCCCGCCCCCGCCGGTCCCGCCCCCACCGGGCCCGCCGCGCTGACTAGCCGGCGAGGTGGCCGGTGTCGTTGAGCAGCCGCACCACCGCCGGCCCGTCCGGATACCAGTCCACAGTGGACAGGCTGGCGGTGTCGAGGTGGATGCGGAAGAGCGCGGACGCCGGCGCGCCGAGCGCGGAGCAGAGCAGCAGCTTGATCGGGGTGACGTGGGAGACCACGGCGACGGTGCGCCCCGGGTACGCGGCCAGCAGCCGGTCGCGGACCTTCCGCACCCGGCGGGCCACCTGGTTGACGCTCTCCCCGCCGGGCGGGGCGAGCGCGCTGTCGGCCAGCCAGGCGGCGTGCTCGGCCGGCCAGGTCTCCCGCACCTCGGTGAAGGTGAGCCCGTCCCAGCGGCCGAAGTCGGTCTCCACCAGCGCGTCGTCGACCACCACGTCGACGCCGGCCGCGGCGGCGATGGCGGACGCGGTCGCGTGGGCGCGCCGCAGCGGTGAGCTGACCACGGCGGCCAGCCCGCCGGCACGGGCCAGCCGGGCCGCCACCGCCCGGGCCTGCGCCTGCCCGTCCGCGGTCAGCGCCGGGTCGCCGCGGCCGCTGAAGCGCCGGCCGGACAGCGGTGTGTTGCCGTGCCGGACCAGCAGCAGGGTGGTCGGCGGGGACGCCGACGGGCGCCAGGCCAGCGAGCGGGCGGCCGCACCGGAGTCCGCGGCGGTCGGGTCCGCCGACCCGCCGGCCCCGGACCCGCCGGACCCGCCGGACTCGCCGGACCCGCCGGACCCCCGGACCCCCGGACTCCCCGGACTCCCCGGACCCGCCGGACTCCCCGGACCCGCCGGACCCCCGGACCCGCCGGACTCCCCGGACCCGCCGGACCCGCCGGACCCCCGGACCCGCCGGGCTCCGCGGCCGGGGCGCGGGGTGTCCACTCGCGACCGGCCGCCGCCGCGTCCATCGCCTCGTTCGCCAGCCGGTCGGCGTACGCGTTGCGCTCCCGTGGGATCCAGCCGAACCGCACCCGCGGCAGCCGCCGGACCAGCGCCGCCCCCTCGGCGTGCAGCGGGGCCAGGTCCGGGTGCCGCACCTTCCACCGGCCGGACATCTGCTCGACCACGAGCTTGGAGTCCATCCGGACCTCGACCGACGCCGGCGCCAGCTCGACCGCGGCCCGCAGCCCGGCCAGCAACCCCTGATACTCGGCGACGTTGTTGGTGGCCCGCCCGATCCCGGCGGCCCGCTCGGCCAGCACCTCGCCGGTGTCCGCGTCCCGCACCACCGCGCCGTACCCGGCCGGACCCGGGTTGCCCCGCGACCCGCCGTCCGCCTCGACGACGAGCCGCCGCGTCACCGGGGCACCGCGCTCACAGCCCGGACCCGGGCGTGCGACCCGGCCGCGCGACCCGGCCGGACCCGCACACCGCGGACAGGCTCACAGGCCCGACTCCGGAGTGCGGACGAGGATGCGCCGGCAGTTCTCGCAGCGCAGCACCTCGTCCGGCGCCGCCGCCCGGGCGGCCCGCAGCTCGGAGCCGGCCAGCTCCAGCCGGCAGCCCTCGCACCGGCGCTGCCGCAGCTCGGCCGCGCCGATGCCGCCGGCCGCGGCGCGCACCTTCTCGTACAGCGCGAGCAGGTCCTCCGGCAGCCCCTGCGCCATCCCGGCCCGGGCCCCGGTGTCCTCCGCCGCCTCGGCGTCGATCTCCACCCAGGCGGCGTCCCGCGCGTGCACCGCGGCCTCCCGCTCGGCGGTCAGCGCGTCCAGCTCGGCCCGCAGCGCCGCCGCCCGCGACTCGGCCTCCTCGCGGCGCTCCATCACCTCCAGCTCGGCGTCCTCCAGGTCGGACTGCCGGCGGGCCAGCGACTCCACCTCGTGCTGGAGGCTCTCCAGCTCCTTGGCCGGGATGCCGCCGGCCTGCATCCGCTGCTGGTCCCGGCTGGACCGCTGCCGGACCTGCTCGACGTCGCCGTCCAGCCGGCGCTGCTCCCGGTCCAGGTCGCTGACCTCGGTCTCGGCCCGCACCACGGCGTCGCGCAGCGAGGCCAGCCGGGTGTCGGCCGCCGCGATCACGGTCAGCTCGGGCAGCGCGTGCCGCCGGTGCTCCAGCCGGGTGAGGGCGGTGTCCAGTCCCTGCAGCTCCAGCAGCCGCAGCTGGACGGCGGCCTCCGCCTTCACCGCGGGGCCATCCGGATCGCCCCGTCCAGCCGGATCGTCTCGCCGTTGAGCATCGGATTCTCCACGATGTGCTGGACCAGCGCCGCGTACTCCGCCGGGCGGCCCAGCCGGGACGGGTGCGGCACCTGCCGGCCGAGGGACTCCTTCGCCTCGTCCGGCAGCGCCGCCATCAGCGGCGTGTCGAACAGGCCCGGCGCGATGGTGACCACCCGGATCTGCCGGCCGGCCAGCTCGCGGGCGATCGGCAGCGTCATGCCGACGATGCCGCCCTTGGACGCCGAGTAGGCCGCCTGGCCGATCTGGCCCTCGTACGCCGCCACCGAGGCGGTGCTGACCAGCACCCCGCGCTCGCCGTCGACCGGCTCCAGCGCGGCCATCGCGGCCGCCGCCAGCCGGGTCACGTTGAAGGTCCCGATCAGGTTGACCTGGATGACCTTGGCGAAGCCGTCCAGCGGCGCCGGGCTGCCGTCCTTGCCGACCACCCGGGCCGGCGGGCCGATGCCGGCGCAGTTGACCAGGATCCGCAGCGGGCCGAGGCCGGTGGCGGTCCGCACGGCCGCCTCGACCGACTCCGGGTCGGTCACGTCGGCCGGCGCGAACTCCCCGCCCAGCCCGGTGGCGACCGCCTTGCCGTCCGAGCCGGGCAGGTCGAGCACCACCACCCGCGCCCCGAGCCCGGCCAGCCGCTCGGCGGTGGCCCGCCCGAGCCCGGACGCCCCGCCGGTGATCAGCGCGACCGCACCCTCGACCCGCACCCGTTGCTCCTCCCGCCGAGCGCCGCCAACTCCGGTCACCTTAGGCGGTGCCCTTCGGCGGGCTTCCGGCCAGGTCCCGATGATCACCTTTGCGCGCCGGCTCGCCCGGGCCGCCCGCTGAGACGGCGTGTCGGAACGAGGACACGCCCGAAGGTGATCGACTGCCGGCGGGACCGGTCAGTCGCGCGCGGAGGCGGAGGCGGCGCCGGCCGGCGCGAGGCCGCCGCCGGCGGGGCGCAGCGCCCGCAGCGCCAGCCGCACCCGCAGCCGGTCGCCGTCCCGGCCGGCCACGGTCCGGCCGCCGTGCGCCTCCACCAGCCGGCGCACCACGTACAGCGCGAGGGTGGCCGGCGCCCCGGTCTCCGCCGCCTCCCGCGACCCGAACGGCTCGAACAGCGCGCGCAGCTCCGACTCGCTGCGGGACGAGCCGTAGAGCACGTCGACGAGCACCTCGCCGGCCTCCCGCTGGGCCCGCAGCGTCACCGTGCGGTCCTTGCGGGCGTCGGTGCGGACGTGGTCGGCCAGCGCCCGGACCACCTGGTCCAGCGACACCCCGTCCACGTACGCGGCCAGGTCCGGGTCCACTTCGGACACCACCGGCGGCCGGGCCTGGCCGAGCCGGAAGCCGGCCAGCGCCGCGGTGACGTCCGCGACCGCGCCGGAGTCGGTGCCGGACCGGGCCGAGGCGGCCAGCAGCATGTCCTCCAGCAGCCGGCCGAGCCGGTCGGCATGCTCGATGATCCCGACCAGCAGCCCCTCCCGGGTCTCGGGCGGGATCCGGTCGCCCCGGGCGGCCAGCGTGGCCGCGCTGCCCCGGATCGCGGTCAGCGGCGTGCGGAACTCGTGCGAGACCGAGGCGATCAGGTCCTCCCGGATCTGGCCGGCCTCCCGCAGCCGGGCCAGCGCGTCCAGCTCCGCGTCGAACAGCTGCCGCCGGTAGCGCTCCTGCCGCTCGTACCCGCGCTCGGCGAACTGCCGCGCCAAGACCAGCACGACGACCGCGGCGACGAGCATCGCCGCGCCCGACGCCACGGCGAGGAGGGCCACGCGACCACTCTGGACACTCGCGCCACCCGGGACCATGGCCCGAAGGAGCCATCTACGCACCGTGGCCCCGCGGTGCCCGGCCGCCGGTCCGCCCCGGTCCGCAGTCACCATGCGTGATCGCCGTCGGCTGTGCCAGGGTGCAGCCATGCGCAAGTACGTGATCATGGGCGTGCAGGGCAGCGGGAAGGGCACCCAGGCGCGGTTGCTCGCGGAACGGTACGACCTGGTCCACGTCAGCGTGGGCGACATCTTCCGGTGGAACGTCAAGGCCCACACCAAGCTGGCCGCCCAGGTCCGCCGCACCGTCGCCGCCGGCCGGCTGGTCGACGACGACCTGGTCGAGGCCGTGGTCCGGGAGCGGCTGGACCGGCACGACTGGAACTACGGCTTCGTCGTCGACGGCTTCCCGCGCAACGGGCCGCAGGCCGAGTTCTTCCTCGAGTCGTACGACATCGACGGGGTGATCCACCTCGACATGCCCGACACCGAGGTGCGCCGGCGGGTGCTGGCCCGGCGGCTGTGCTCGCGCTGCGGGCTGGACTACAACCTGATCGCGTCCCGGCCGGCGGTCGAGGACGTCTGCGACGTCTGCGGCGGCGCGGCTGGTCTCCCGGGAGGACGACACCGAGCAGGCGCTCGCCGTCCGGCTGCGCGACTACCACGAGAAGACCCGGCCGGTGCTCGACCTCTTCCGCCGCAAGGAGTACGTCGTCTCGGTGGACGCGACCCGGACCCCGGCCGAGGTGCACGAGGAGATCCGCGCCCGCCTCACCCTCCCGGCCTGACGCCTCAGGGCATCAGGTCGGCCGGCTGCACGCGAAGCGCCTGGGCCAGGTCCGCGAGCGCGGCGACGGACAGGTCGCGCTGGCCGCGCTCGGCCCCGCGCACCTCCGCCGGCAGCAGCCCGGCGGCTTCGGCCAGCTGCTCCTGGCTGAGCCCGCGCTGCACCCGCAGCGCGGACAGCCGCCGCCCGAACGACTGCAGGTAGATCCGGTCCTCACCGTCGTCGACCATGGATCGAAGCGTAGCCACAGTGATGTCACGTGTCATCACCGGGTCGGTCCGCCACACTTCCCCCGTGGAGCTGCAGCAGATCGGCCTGTCCCACCCGCGGGTGAAGCAGGTCCTCGACATCCAGCACAACACCGCCTCCAACCGGGAGCGGCTGCTGGTCGCCGAGGGACTGTGGGCGCAGCGGCTGGTGCTGGCCGCCGGCACGCCGGTGCGGACCTTCCTGTGGTGCCCGGAGCTGGCGTACTCGGGCGAGGCGGCGCAGCGGGCCGAGCAGCTGGTGGCCCGGGCCGACCAGGCCTACCGGGTGTCGCCGAAGACGCTGGAGCGGATCTCCGAGCGCGGCCAGCCGGACGGGCTGCTCTCGGTCGCCCGGCTGCCCGCGTACGACCCGGACACCGTGCACTTCGGACCGTCCGCGCTGGTGCTGGTCGCGGACGCGGTGGAGATCCCCGGCAACCTGGGCACGCTGGTCCGCACCCTGGACGCGGTCCGGGCGGACTGCCTGGTGCTGACCAACCGGCGGACCCGGCTCACCCACCCGAAGGTCTTCCGGGGCAGCCAGGGCACCGTGCTGACCGTGCCGACGGTCGAGCTGGCCGAGCCGGACGACGCGGTCCGCTGGCTGCGGTCGGCCGGCTTCCGGGTGCTGCTGGCCGACACCGACGAGGCCACCCACTACCGGGCCGCCGACTACCGCGGGCGGGTCGCGCTGGTCGTCGGCAGCGAGCGCTACGGCATCTCCAAGCCCTGGTACGCGCACGGCTTCGAGCGGGTGGCGGTGCCGATGCTCGGCTCGGCCGACTCGCTGAACGTCTCGGTCTCCGCGTCGGTCCTGCTGTACGAGGCGCGGGCCCGCCAGGACGGGTGGTGAGTGGCGCCGGGTCACGCTGCACTGCCCTGCCAGGGACCGGGCGGTCCGGACGGGGAAGAGGGTGGCTCGGCGTGACCCGGCGCCGTCGACCCGCCAGCGTAGACCCGCCCCGGCACCGCCCGCAGCGGGTTCCGGACCCTGGCACCATGCCGGCGTGATCGATCCGATGCTGGACGGGCGGGTCGCCCTCGTCACCGGGGCCAACCAGGGCATCGGCGCCGCGGTCGCCGTCGCGCTGGCCGCGCAGGGCGCCCGGGTGCTGCTGACCTACTGGCGGCTGCCGGTCGACGACCCGGCGCTCGCGGGCGGCGGCTACCCGCCGGCGTACGCGGAGCTGCGGGCGCGGACCGCGGACGCGGTGGTGGAGCGGATCGTCGCCGCCGGCGGCGAGGCGGCCGCGGTGGAGGCCGACCTGACCGACCCGGCCGCCCCGGCCCGGCTCCTCGACCACGCCGAGCGGGTCCTCGGCCCGGTCGAGATCCTGGTCAACAACGCCAGCGGCTGGCTCGCCGACACCTTCCTGCCGGCCGGGCGGGACCGCTTCGACCGGCGGCTGCGGACCGTCGACGCGGCCGGTCACGAGCGGCAGTTCGCGGTCGACGTGCGGGCGCCGGCGCTGCTCATCGCCGAGCTGGCCCGCCGGCACGTCGCCCGCGGCGCCGGCTGGGGGCGGATCATCGGGCTCACCTCGGCCGGGCGGGACGGCTTCCCCGAGGAGGTCTCGTACGGCGCGGCCAAGGCGGCCCAGGAGAGCTACACGAAGTCGGCCGCGCACGAGCTCGGCCGCTACGGGATCACCGCCAACCTGGTGTACCCGCCACCCACCGACACCGGCTGGGTGACCCCGGAGGTCGAGGCCGCCGTCGTCGCGGCCGGCCGGCCGATCGCCCGGCCGGAGGACGTCGCCGACGTCGTCACCTTCCTCGCCTCCCACCAGGCCCGGCACGTCACCGCCCAGGTGGTCCGGATGAGCTGAAGCCACTCCCGCCCGGGCCGCCGGCGTGCTGTCCTTGTCCCGTCCCGGGAGGGGGTGGCCGTGCGCATCGACCTGGCCCGCCCCGCCGCGCGGCTGCGCCGGCTGCCGCCCACGGCGGTGGACGCGGGCCTGGCCGGGCTCTTCCTGGTCGCGGTCGGGATCGAGCGGCTGGTCGAGCCGCTGGACCGGGGCTCGGCCGCCGCGGCCGCGGCGACGGCCCTGACGCTGGTGCTGACCGGCTGCCTGGCGATGCGGCGGCGGCGGCCGCTGGCCGCGTTCCTCATCGGGACGGTGGCCCTGCTGGCCGAGTCGCTGCTCGACGTCCGCAGCCTCATCTCCCCGTACGCGCACCAGGTCCTCGTCTACTCCCTCGGCCTCTACGCCACCCGCACCCGGGCCCGCTGGGGGCCGCCGGTGATCCTGGCCGGCGTCCTGGTCTACTTCGCCGACACGCTGCGGACCGAGGCGTTCCAACCGGGCGTGACGCTCCTCGCCTGGCTGGCCACCTGGGCCGTCGGCTACAGCACCGCCCGCCGCCGGGAGGACCAGGACCGGGCCCGGCAGGCGATCAGGCGTCAGGTGGTCGCCGAGGAGCGCAACCGGATGGCCCGCGAGCTGCACGACGTCGTCGCCCACCACGTCAGCGTCATCGGCGTGCTCGCCGCCGCGGCCAACCGGCAGCTGGCCCGGGATCCGGCCAAGGCCGGCGCGGCGCTGGCCTCGATCGAGGAGTCCAGCCGCCGGGCCGTCGCCGAGATGCACAGCCTGCTCGGCCTGCTCCGGCAGGACGGCGACGCGGCCGAGCTGGCGCCGCCGCCGGCCCTTCGCCGGCTCGACGACCTGACCGCCCAGCTGGCCGCCGGGCTGCCGGTGGACGTGCGGGTCGACGGCACCGCGCGGGACCTGCCGACCAGCGTGGAGCTGGCCGCGTACCGGGTCGTGCAGGAGGCACTGACCAACACCGTCAAGCACGCCGGCGCGACCCGGGCCGAGGTCCGGGTCCGCTACCGGCCGGAGGAGGTCGAGGTGGAGATCGTCGACGACGGCCGCGGCCAGGCCGCGGCGCCCACCGGGCCGGGCGGCCACGGGCTGCTCGGCATGCGCGAGCGGGTCGCCCTGCACGGCGGCACGCTGACCGCCGGACCGCGGCCGGACGGCGGCTACGCGGTGCGGGCCACCTTCCCCCTGGACGGGACGCCGTGACGATCCGGGTCCTGCTCGCCGACGACGAGACGCTGATGCGGTCCGGGCTGCGGATGATCCTGGAGTCCGAAGAGGACATCGAGGTCGTCGGCGAGGCCGCGGACGGCGGGCAGGCGGCCGCCGCGGCCGCGGACCTGCGCCCGGACGTCGTGCTGATGGACATCCAGATGCCGGCGGTCGACGGCCTGGAGGCGACCCGGCGCG
Organism: uncultured Actinomycetota bacterium; assembly: GCA_963849885.1. Taxonomy (GTDB): domain Bacteria; phylum Actinomycetota; class Actinomycetes; order Mycobacteriales; family CADCTP01; genus CADCTP01. The sequence goes on from CAWKIV010000018.1 coordinate 276,038, forward strand.
TGCTCGGCGCCGGCGGCGCGACCCGGGTGCTGATCCTGACCACCTTCGAGCGCGACGAGTACGTCTTCGAGGCCCTGCGGGCCGGCGCCAGCGGCTTCCTGCTCAAGAACACCCCGGCCGACGGCCTGGTCGCCGCCGTGCGCGTCATCGCCCGCGGCGACGCGCTGCTGTCGCCGTCGGTGACCCGCCGGCTCATCGAGCACTTCGCCCGGCCGGCGCCGGCGCCGCGGGTCACCGCGCGGCTCGACGCCCTCACCGACGCCGAGCGGGCGATGCTCCGGCGGCTGTCCGCCGGCCGCACCGACGCGGACCTGGCCGAGGAGCTGCAGGTGAGCCAGACCATGGCCAAGATCCAGGTCCGGCAGCTGCTCACCAAGCTCGGGTTGCACGACCGGGTGCAGGCGGTCGTGCTCGCGTACGAGTCCGGGCTGGTGGCGCCGGGCGGCTAGAGACGGTCGGCCGCGGGTCCGCGGCCGACCGTCCTCACCACCCCGTCATCCGGTCGCGCAGGACACTGTCCCGCCGTCAGCAGCGATCAGGCCGGCTCCGGCGGCCTCTCAGTACCGGTCCTCGCGCAGCTCGCCGCCGTGCGCGATCAGCGCGTAGATCACCAGGACGTCCACGGTGATGATCAGCAGCGACCAGACCGGGTAGGCCGGGATGAACGCGAAGTTGACGATCGCGCTGATCATCGCGGCGATGACGCCGAGCGTGCGGCCCCAGACCTTGCCGGAGAAGACGGCGTACCCGGCGGCGATGAGCAGGATGCCCAGCAGCAGGTGGGTCCAGCCCCAGGCGGTGTAGTCGATGTTGACGACCAGGCCGCTGGGGCGAACGACGTAGAGCTCGTCGTTGAACAGCGCGATCAGGCCGTCGATGGCCTGGAACGCGCCGACCAGGATCATCATGGCCCCGGCGAAGACCAGCCAGCCGACCCAGCCGGTGGGGGCCGGGGCCCGGGAACGGTCCGCGCTGCGACTTGTAGGGGTGTCGGTCACCGTCGTCTCCTCGTTTCAGGTCGGTATCCCGCTCGGTCTCAGCGGCGCGCCGGAGTTCGAGCAGCAGCGCGGTCGAACTCGCCAACCGTCGCCGGCGCCCCGCCGAAGACCTCGATCACCCCTGAAGGGTCCCTGGCGCCGGTCCGCCTGACGTCATCCGCAGCGGATGAGCACCGGCGCGGGACCGTCACCCCTACCGCTGCGGCAAGGCCCCGCTCCCGCGCCGTTGAGGATGCGCTCATGCCCGCCGAGCGTCGCGTCAGCTGTCTCGCAGACCGCCCGCGGAGTTACCCGTAGGGAGCCCTAGATCGTCGGGACGCCCACGATCCGTTCAGCCTGGCCATCTTGGCTACGCACACGTCAAAGGAAGGATGCCCTCGTATCGTCTGCCTTGATGCTGGCAAGGCAAGCGTGGAGGTGTCATGACGACTGACGTGGAGGCCGGCGGGCGGCGCAAGGTCGCGGTGCTCGGCCCCATCCCCCGGGATCAGATCATCACGCACGCCGGTGAGAAGTTCGAGAAGTACGGGTGCGCGCTGTACACGGCCGTCGCCCTGTCCGCGTTGCTCGATCCGGCGGACACGATCGTGCCCATCTGCCACGTCCGTCGCCGGGACGAGGGCCCGATCAAGCAGATCTTGCAGGGCTACCCGAACATCGACACGTCGGGCATCACGGCGCACGCGGACCAGGGCGACGTGGTCGAGCTGCGCTACATCCAGCACAACATCCGGGTGGAGCGGCAGACGAGCTTCATGAACCCGATCCTGCCGGCGGACGTCGAGCGCGTGCTCGATGCCGACGCGTTCGTGTGCGTTCCGATAACCGACTACGAGGTGGGCCAGCCGACCCTGCGGCACATCAAGGAGAACGGCGGCGGGACAGTGGTCATGGACGCGCACGGCCCGACGACCACCCTGACCCGCAGCGGCGAGCGGCACCCCAGGATCTGGGCCGACCGGGACGTCTGGCTTCCCTACATCGACATCCTGAAGATGAACCTCGAGGAAGCCGGCTCGACCTGGCTCGGCGAGTCCGCCGAGGTCACCGGCGACCCGCCAGGCTGAGCGACGAGGAGCTGCGGGACCTGGCGGCGCACTGCCTGGACCACGGCGTCGGCGCCGTCTGCGTGACCCTTGACGAGCGCGGGTGCGCCATGTTCTACCGGAGTGGCTCGGGCGCCGTCACGGGAGAGTTCGTCGGCCGGATCGAGGTGGAGAACGTCGTGGACACGACCGGCGCAGGTGACTCGTTCGCCGCCGGGCTCGCCTTCGGCTATCTCGGCTACCGGGACTACGTGATGGCGGCCGAGTACGGGAACGCGATGGGAGCGCAACGGGTCGCCGGGGCGGAGCTGAACGTCTATCTGTCGCGGGAGGCCACAGAGCGGCAGATCCTCGCAAGCTATGGCCCGCGCAGGTAGGGAGATGTCAGCCGTGACCACCGACTTCGGAAATGACGATTCGCAGTGGCTCGTCCTGGAGGAGGGCTTCGATCCGTCCCGGGTGAACACCTTCGAGACGCTCTTCACCACCGGGAACGGATATCTCGGCACGCGGGGCTCGCTGGAGGAGGGCCATGAGGGTGCGCAGCCGGGGACCTTCCTGCGCGGTGTCTTCGACCACCATGACTCCGCGGTCATCGACCTGGTCAAAGCACCCGACTGGCTGAGCCTGGCGGTCGTCGTGAACGGCACCAGACTGGACGTGACGTCGGCGGCAGTCCGGCACCATCGCCGAGTCCTCGACATGCGCGAGGGAACGCTGTCCCGGGAGACGGTCTTCGAGGACGGCGAGGGCCGCCGAACCCGGGTAGAGAGCGTCCGGTTCGCGAGCGCCGCCGACCAGCACCTGGGCTGCCTGCGGGTCCGGGTCACTCCGGAGAACCACACCGCGTCCGTAACCGTCCACAGCGGCATCGACGGCACCGGGCACAACTTGGACCGACCGCCGATCTACCTCGAGCCCCCGCCGTCCGACCCAGAGATGAAGTGGCAGAAGTGGGCGAAGTCAAAGCATCTGGAGGAGGTCGCCCGCGCAGAGTGCCCCGACGGGATCTATCTCGAGACCCGCACCATCGACACAGGGATCACGATCGGCTACGCCGCGAGCACCACCGTCTCGGCGTCGACCGAGTCCGACGTCTACCAGCGGCACAAGTACATCGAGCAGACCTCGCGTGCCCAGGTGGCCGCCGGTGGAACGCTCACCGTGGACAAGCTGGTCACCGTCTACACGTCCCGTGACGTCCCGGCGGACTCGGTGCGCCAAGCGTGCCTGGACGAGCTCGGGCGGCACACCGCAGCCGGATTCGCGGCGTGCCGAGACCGGAACCGCGAGGCGTGGCTGGCGAAGTGGGCCGACTCCGACGTGACGATCGACGGGGACACCGAGGCCACCCGAGCCGTGCGGTTCAACATCTATCACCTCATGATCGCCGCCAACGGGTCGGATCCCCGCGTGAACATCGGCGCGAACAGCCTGTCGGGCGAGCGATACCGCGGCCACACCTTCTGGGACACCGAGGTGTTCCTCCTCCCGTTCTTCATCTACACGCAGCCGGAGACAGCACGGGCGCTCGTGTTGTACCGCTATCACACCCTCGACGGCGCCCGGGCGAACGCCCAGGACGGCGGGTTCCGGGGCGCCCGCTATGCCTGGGAGTCCGCCGACACGGGCGTCGAGACGACACCGAAGTGGACAGTGGACGGTGCTCACCGGATATGGATGGGCGAGGAGGAGATCCACATCACCTCAGCGGTCGTGCGTGGCCTCCTCGAGTACGTCGCCGCGACCGGTGACCAGGCACTGATGATCGACCATGGGGCGGAGATCCTCTTCGAGACCAGCCGATTCTGGATCGATCGGCTGGAGCCGAGGCCGGACGGGAGGTACGTCCTGACCAGGGTGGTCGGTCCCGACGAGTTTCACGAGCACGTCGACAACAACGCGTACACCAACTACCTGGTGCGGTGGCACCTACGGCAGGCCGCGCACGTCTACGCCGAGCTCTCCGTGACGCATCCACAGGAGCTGGCCGACCTGGCGGACCGCATCGTCCTGACCTCCGAGGAAGTCCAGGAATGGCTCGACACGGCCGACCGGATCCATGTGCCCGGCCATACCGAGGACGGGGTGATCGAGCAGTTCGACGGGTACTTCGGCCTGGAGACCCTCCCGGTGACCCTGGACGAGAACAACATGCCGCAGTACCCGCCCGGCTACCATCACTACAACCTGGCCGGGTCGAAGCTGCTCAAGCAGCCCGACGTGGTGATGCTGACGTACGTGCTGTCCGACGAGTTCGCGGACGCCGTCAAGCTGGCCAACTACGAGTACTACGAGCCGCTGACGCTGCACAAGTCGTCGTTGAGCCCAGCTGTCCACGCGATCATGGGGATCGAGGTCGGCGACCGACGACGCGCCGTGCAGTACCTTCGCCGCGCAGCGTTCGTGGACCTCGTCGACAACCAGGGAAACACCCAGGAAGGGATCCATATCGCCTCGGCTGGTGGGACCTGGCAGATAGCGGTGTGCGGGTTCGGCGGATTCCGGGTCCACGGCGGCCGGATGACCTTCAAGCCCTGGCTCCCGCCCGGCTGGAATGCCGTCGCCTTCAAGCTCAAGTGGCACGGGAACGTCCTGTCGGTGGAGGTCCGACACGAGTCGGCGACGTTTCTGCTGACCGCTGACGAAGGTTCCCGCGAGGAGATCGTCGTCAACGGCAGGGAGATAGCGGTTCCCGCCAACGAGGAGGTCGTTGTCGATCTCGTCCGGGCAGGCCGCTGATGGTCCTCAAGGGAGTCATCTTCGACCTCGACGGCGTCCTCGTTGATACGGTGCCGGCGCACTACTCGGCATGGCGGCGGATGTTCCAGGAGGAGGGTTACGCCTTCGACGAGGACGTCTACCACCAGAAGGTGGACGGACGGACGAGGTTAGACGGCGCCCGCGCCGTCATGGTGAATGCCCCGCCGGAACGGGTCGCCGCAGCCGGCGACCGGAAGAACCGGTACTTCCGGCAGGCGATCGACCGCGGGGAGTTCCAGGTGTTCCCGACGTCGGTGGCCTTCGTGGAGAAGTGCCGTCGCGCCGGGCTCAGACTCGCGGCGGCTTCGAGGGAGACCCCGAGGACTGCGGTGGCTTCACTGACCGCGCGGTCCAGTTCGACGACGTTGCGCGCGCCGACCACCAGCTGATCAAGGCCGCCCTGGCGGCGTCCGGGACCCCCATCGAGCGGGTCGGTGGCACGTTCTTGAGTGGCCGCGTCAGGTGGGCCTTTTTCATGTCCACCCACGGCGCGCCCTTCGCGACGTCGTGGTCGCTGGAGTACGACCCCCAGGGCACGCGCTCGCCGGGGCCTGCGGGCGTGACGCTCGCGCCCGTCGAGGGCGAGCAGGACTGGTGGTTCGCCTGCTGCGCGGACTGACAATCGGAGCCGTCGTGCGGGACAACAATCCGCACAGACAACCGTGACCCCCTGACCCCGCTGTCCGTTGCGTTCGAGGTAATTGCGCACGCCGGGGGCCTGCTCTCCCAATCTTCTGAGAGTGATCCCTAGCTCACGGGAGCACATAAGCAATGAGGGCAGGGAATGGCGTTCGCCATCTAACGCTTTCTCGCCGTAATCCGCGGCTTCCTCGAGTTCGCCATATCGAGCGGCAACCACGCCCAGCGTCACGCGCGCTTCCGCGTTCCGCATCGGTGAGCGTTCTTGGCCGTCGTAGCTTGTCCCGGCGCTGATGACCTCATCGCCTCGCTCCCGCCTGAGGTCGCCGCGTGAGCCGCCGAGCCAACGGTGAGGGGACCGTCTACCAGCGCGCTGACGGCCGGTACGCCGCCTCCGCCTACGTCCCGACTCGGGCCGGCCGCAAGCGCCGCACCGTCTACGGCCGCACTCGGGAAGAGGTGGCCGGCAAACTGGCCGACCTGCTGGCGCAGGCCCGGCGTGGGGTGCCGGTCGCGGAGAAGGGCTGGACCGTGGCCCGGTACCTGGCCTACTGGCTGTCGGAGGTGGTGGAGCAGGAGCGGCGGCCGGCCACGGTGGGCGCCTACCGGACGATCGTGGACCGCTACATCGTCCCCCGGATCGGCCGGCTCCGGCTCGACGCGCTGGGTCCAGGATGTGCGGCGGCTGTTGAACTCGTGCCGGGAGGCCACGGTGCAGCTCGGCAGCGCCGACCCACGGCCGGTGTCGCCGCGCACGGTCCAGATGGTGCACGCGGTCCTCCGCAACGCGGTCGAGCACGGCGTCCGGGAGGAGCTGGTGCCGCGGAACGTGGTCAAGCTGGTCCGGGTGCCGGCGCCGCATTACGAGGTCGGCACGGGGCTGAGTCTCGCGCAGGCTCGCCGGCTCCTGGCGGCGGTGGAGGGTGACCGGCTGCGGGCGGTGTACGTCCTGGCGCTCTCGACCGGTCTCCGGCGCGGCGAGCTGCTGGGCTTGCGGTGGGCGGATGTGGACGTGGACGGCGCCGAGCTGCACGTCCGCCAGGCCATGCAGCGGGTCGCCGGTGAGCTGCGCTTCACCGCGCCGAAGACGCGGCACTCTCGCCGGACGGTTCCATTGCCGGCGCTGGCGCTAGACGCGCTGCGGGAGCACCGGGCCCGGCAGGCGGCCGAACGACTCGCAGCGGGCCCGGACTGGCAGGACTCCGGGCTCGTGTTCACCACGGCGCACGGCACACCGATCGAGCCGCGCAACCTCAACCGGCACTGGTACTCGCTGCGGGACCGGGCGGGGCTCCCGGGCGTACGGCTGCACGACCTGCGGCACACCTGCGTGACCCTGCTCCTCGACGCCGGAGTGCCGCCGCACATCGTCCAGGCGATCGCCGGTCACAGCGGCATCCAGGTCACCATGACGATCTACGCGCACGCGGCCCAGGAGGAGCAGCGGAAGGCGCTGCGCGGCCTCGGGGAGCGGTGGGCATGACCTCCGTTGCTGTCACCGGCTGCCGTCAAGGCCGCCTTGACACTGGATCGGCGAGCCTCCGGCGGCGCTGGTGGTCAGGTCGGGTGGGGTGGGCGCGGCCGGGTTCGAACCGGCGACCCCCCGCTTGTAAGGCGGGTGCTCTTCCGCTGAGCTACGCGCCCGGGTGTGGCGGCGGGGGCCCGGGCCGGCGCCGAGGGTACCGGGCGGCGCGGGGCCGGCGCAGCGACGTAGGGTCGCTGCGTGTCCGCTCCGCCGCGCCTGGGCCGGGTGCTCGCGCTGCTCACGCTGGGGTTGGTGCTCGGCGGGGTCTGCGGGGCGGCCGGGGTGTGGCAGTGGCACCGCTTCACCGAGAAGCGCTTCGACAACGACGAGCTGCGGGCGGCGGCGGCCGCGCCGGCGGCGCCGGTGGACGAGGTGCTCGCGCCGGGGCGGCCGGTCGACCTCGAGCACCGCTACCGGACGGTGACCGCCACCGGCCGGTACGACGCCGCCGGCCAGGTGCTGGTCCGCCAGCGCCAGGTGGACAACCGGCCCGGCTTCCTGGTGCTCACCCCGCTGCGCACCACCGGCGGCCCCACGCTGCTGGTCAGCCGCGGGTTCGTGCCGGTGACCGGGGCGGCGACCGACACGCCCCCGATCCCGGCGCCGCCGGCCGGCGAGGTCCGGGTGACCGCGCGGGCGCTGCCCAGCGAGGACGGCGGGCTCGGGGCCGGGCTGCCGGACCGGCAGGTCGCCCGGATCGACGTGGCCGCGCTGGCGCAGCGGCTGGACACCCCGACGTACGGCGGCTTCGCCGAGCTGATCAGCTCCGACCCGGCGCAGACCGGGCTGACCGCGCTGCCGCCGCCGGACCTCGACAACCCGGCCGGCGGCGCGTTCACCGGCCAGCACCTCGCGTACGTGGTGCAGTGGTTCCTCTTCGCCGCGTTCGCGCTGGCCGGGCCGGTGCTGCTGCTCCTGCTGGACCGGCGGTCCCGGCGCCGGGAGGTCCCGCAGCGGCCGAAGGAGCCGGCCGCCGCGGGCTGAGGGAGGGGCGGCCTCAGACCGGCAGGTCCGCCATGGCCCGGTGCCAGGCCGACTGGTCGCGCTGCTGGCCGGGCTCGTTGACCTCGGCGAAGCGCACGATGCCCTGCCGGTCGACCAGGAACGTGCCCCGGTTGGCCATCCCGGCGGTCTCGTTGAACACCCCGTACCGGCGGGCGACCTCGCCGTGCGGCCAGAAGTCCGACAGCATCGGGAAGAGGTAGCCCTCCTGGATCGACCAGGTCTTCAGCGCGTACGGGTGGTCGACGCTGATCGCGATGACCTGGACGTCGTCGTCCTCGAAGCTGGGCAGCTCGTCCCGGACCTGGCACAGCTCGGTCGAGCACAGCCCGCTGAACGCGAACGGGTAGAAGATCAGCAGCACGCTCTGCCGCCCGCGGTACGACGAGAGCGTCACGTCCTCCCGGTTCTGGTCGCGCAGGGTGAAGTCGGGGGCCTCCTGGCCGACCTCGACCGCCATGGGATCTCCTCGCGGGGGTGACGGGGAACGGGCGATCGCAGCATGTCACGACCCGATCCGACCGATCTCGCGGGGCGGGCGCTTCAGCGCTTGGAGCGCGCCTTCGGGGTGACCAGCCGGGCGCCGGACCAGTCGCCGGCGGCGCTGATGCTCGAGGTCTGGGACAGCCCGGCGGTCGGCGCGGCCTCGCTGATGTCGCTCGGCTCGACGTGGCCCTCCCGGCCCGACTTCGGGGTGAGCAGCCAGATCACCCCGCTGTCGGCCAGCGGGTGCAGCGCGTCCACCAGGGTGTCGACCAGGTCGCCGTCGTCGTCGCGCCACCACAGCAGCACGACGTCGACCACGTCGTCGGCGTCCTCGTCGAGCAGCTCGCTGCCGCAGCGCTCGACGATCGCGTCCCGCAGCTCGTGGTCGACGTCGTCGTCATAGCCGAGCTCCTGCACGACCATGCCCGGCGTGATGCCGAGGCGCTCGGCCAGGCCCCGCCCGCCTGCCTGGTCCACGGTCGTGCTCACGCTCGTGCCTCCTGCCCTCGGGCCGGCGACCACGCTCGGCCGCCTGTTGTGTCGTGCCGGTAGTCCACACATTCCCAGGTCCACGCGCAAGTACGCCAGCCGTAAACCGGAGCGTGTCGGTGCAGCACTGCACCAGCATGCCGTCAGAGCGCGTTGCAGGCCTGCTGGAAACGCTGGGTGGCCTGGTTGTACGGCGTCGTGCTGGGGCTGCCGCCGCCGCCCGCGTCCTGGACCAGTTTGTCGAGCTGGTCGAGCACGGCCTGGCCGGGCTTGCGGATCTTGTCGCCGGCCGGCAGCCCGGAGCGGCTGAGGTGGCCCTTGATGGTGGTCACGCCGGTGCGCAGCACCCGGATCTGGGCGTCCCGGCTCTTCGTCTTGTTGAACTGGCTGTTGATGCTGGTGATGGACGCGCGCTCGAGCACGCACAGCAGCCGCTGCTTGACCAGCACCGCGTCGGTGGTCGGCGTCGGCGCCGGGGTGGTCGTGGTCTCGGTCGGGTCGGACGACCGGTCGGGTCGGACGACCCGGTCGGCGCGGGCGTGCCGGTCGTGCCGGAGCCGCTGGGCGGGGCCGTGACGACGCCCTCCGCGAGCGTCCCGGTGCCCTCCACCGTGGTCGCGCAGCCGGCGCCCGCGGCCAGCAGCGCGACGGCCAGGAGGACCGGCAGTGCAGACACCCGCATACGGACAAACTACCGTCCTGCCCGGCGGGCCGCGGAGCCCGGACGACCACCGACTCGGCTACCGAGCGGTAGAGGAGGACAATCGAGCCGTGACCCCGGACCGCTTCAGCGTCATCACCGATGGCCTGCCCAGCCAGCTGCCCGACCTCGACCCCGACGAGACCCGCGAGTGGCTCGAGTCGTTGGACACCGTCATCAACGTGGCCGGCCGCAGCCGGGCCCGCTACCTGATGCTCAAGCTCCTGGAGCGGGCGCGGGAGCGGCAGGTCGGCGTGCCGGCGCTGCGCAGCACGGACTACATCAACACCATCCCGCCGGAGCGGGAGCCCTGGTTCCCCGGCGACGAGTACGTGGAGCGCCGCATCCGGGCGTACATCCGGTGGAACGCGGCGATCATGGTCTCCCGGGCCAACCGGCCGGAGCTCGGCGTCGGCGGCCACATCGCGACGTACGCGTCGATGGCCTCGCTCTACGAGGTCGGCTTCAACCACTTCTTCCGCGGCAAGGACCACGGTCAGGCCGGTGACCAGGTGTTCTTCCAGGGGCACGGGTCGCCGGGCATCTACGCGCGGGCGTTCCTGGAGGGGCGGCTGTCCGAGCGGCAGCTGGACGGCTTCCGGCAGGAGCTGTCGCACTCCGGCGGCGGCCTCCCGTCGTACCCGCACCCCAGGCTGATGCCGGACTTCTGGGAGTTCCCCACGGTCAGCATGGGGCTCGGGCCGATCCACGCGATCTACCAGGCCCGGTTCAACCGCTATCTGATCAATCGGGAGATCGAGGACACCAGCAACTCGCGGGTGTGGGCGTTCCTCGGCGACGGCGAGATGGACGAGCCGGAGTCGCTGGGCGCGATCGGGGTGGCCGCCCGCGAGGAGCTGGACAACCTGATCTTCGTGGTCAACTGCAACCTGCAGCGCCTCGACGGCCCGGTCCGCGGCAACGGCAAGATCATCCAGGAGCTGGAGTCGTACTTCCGCGGCGCCGGCTGGAACGTGATCAAGGTCGTCTGGGGCCGGGAGTGGGACGAGCTGCTCGCCCGCGACGTCGACGGCGTGCTGGTCAACAAGATGAACACCACGCCGGACGGCCAGTTCCAGACCTACTCGACCTCACCCGGCGCGTTCATCCGGGAGGACTTCTTCGGCTCCGACCCGCGGCTGCGCAAGATGGTCGAGCACCTGTCCGACGACCAGCTCCGGCAGCTGCCGCGCGGCGGGCACGACTACCGCAAGGTCTACGCGGCGTTCAAGGCGGCCACCGAGCACACCGGCCAGCCGACGGTGATCCTCGCGCACACCATCAAGGGCTGGACGCTGGGCAAGGACTTCGAGGGCCGCAACGCGACCCACCAGATGAAGAAGCTGACCAAGCCCGAGCTCAAGGAGATGCGCGACCGGCTCTACCTGGAGATCCCGGACTCGGCGCTGGAGGACGGCCTCCCGCCGTATTACCACCCGGGTCCCGACTCGGACGAGATCAGGTACATGAAGGAGCGGCGGGCCGCGCTCGGCGGCTCGGTGCCGCGCCGGATGACCCGGGCCAAGCCGCTGAAGCTGCCGGCCACGGAGGCGTACGGGGACCTGAAGAAGGGCTCCGGCAAGCAGGCGGTGGCCACCACGATGGCCTTCGTCCGGCTGCTCAAGGACCTGATGAAGGACAAGGAGATCGGCCACCGGTTCGTGCCGATCATCCCGGACGAGGCACGCACCTTCGGGATGGACTCGCTCTTCCCGACGGCCAAGATCTACAGCCCGTTCGGCCAGAAGTACGACCCGGTGGACCGGGAGCTGCTGCTGTCCTACCGGGAGGCGACCAAGGGCCAGATCCTGCACGAGGGGATCAGCGAGGCCGGCGCCATGGGGTCGGCGATCGCCGCCGGCACGGCGTACGCCACCCACGGCGAGCCGATGATCCCGATCTACATCTTCTACTCGATGTTCGGGTTCCAGCGGACCGGGGACGCGATCTGGGCGTTCGCCGACCAGCTCGGCAAGGGCTTCCTGCTCGGCGCCACCGCCGGCCGCACCACGCTGAACGGCGAGGGCCTGCAGCACCAGGACGGACACTCGCTGCTGCTCGCCTCGACCAACCCGGCGTGCGTGGCGTACGACCCGGCGTTCGCGTTCGAGCTGGCGGTCATCGTCGAGGACGCGCTCCGCCGGATGTACGGCTCCACCGACGAGCACCCGGCCGGCGAGGACATCTTCTACTACCTGACCGTCTACAACGAGCCGTACCGGCAGCCGGCCATGCCCGAGGGCATCGACGTCGAGGGCATCCGGCGCGGCATCTACCGGTACGCGGCGGCGCCGGAGGTGGAGGGCCCGCGGGCGCAGATCCTCGCCTCCGGGGTGGCCGTGCAGGCCGCGCTCAGGGCGCAGGAGATGCTCGCCTCGCAGTGGGGGGTCGGGGCCGACGTCTGGTCGGTGACGTCCTGGAACGAGCTGCGCCGCGACGCCGTCGCGGCCGACGAGCACGCGCTGCTGCACCCGTCGGAGCAGGCTCGCACGCCGTACGTGACCGCCGCGCTGGCGGACGCGCCCGGACCGGTGGTCGCGGTGTCGGACTGGATGCGGGCGGTGCCGGACCAGCTCGCCCGCTGGGTGCCGGGCGACTACAGCTCGCTGGGCACCGACGGCTTCGGCCGCTCGGACACCCGGGGCGCGCTGCGCCGCTACTTCCACGTCGACGCCGAGTCCACCGTGGTCGCGGTCCTCACCGAGCTGGCCCGCCGCGGCGAGGTCAAGCCGGAGACGCTGCAGCAGGCGGTCGACACCTACCGGCTGACCGACGTGACGGCGGCCGGCGCCGGCAACACCGGCGGCGACAGCTGACCCGGGCGGCCCGGCCGCGCCGAGAGGCGCGGCCGGGCCGGTCCCCGGTGACGAAGAAGCTGAAGCCGCCGTCGACCCCGCCCTGGGAGACCAGCACGCCCGCGGCGCGCCGGGGCCGTCGTCGACCCTCGGCGGATGACCGCGGTCCGGCCGCGGCCGGACCCGGCGGCGGGTTGATCAGACCTGGTCGTGCGGGCACCACCAGGTGGTGCGGCCGCCGACGGTGGCGGTGACCAGCGGGACGCCGTCGCGGGGGCAGGTGCCGCCGGGGCGGCGGTGCGGGACGAGCCGGAGGGTGTGCACGCCGCCGCCGGCCGAGGCGGCGCGGACGGCGCTGCGCACGGCGCGCTGCAGGCGGCCGACCTCGGCCGGGGCCAGGTCGCGGACGCGGCGGCGCGGGTCGATCCTCGCCTGCCACAGGATCTGGTCGGCGAGCAGGTTGCCCACGCCGGCGATCGCGTCCTGGTTGAGCAGGCGGGCCTTGACCGGGGCGGTGCCGGTGCCGAGCGCGGCGCGGAACCGGGCCGGGGTCACGTCCGCGGCGTCCGGGCCGAGCGCCTCCACCGGCGGGTCGAGCCGCACCCGGCCCAGCCGCCGCGGGTCGACCAGCAGCAGGCCGCCGCCGTCGGCGAAGCCCAGCGCGAAGCGGGTGTACCGGTGGTCGCCCGCCGCCCGGCCGCGGTCCCAGTAGTCGCCGCCGTCGGTCTCGGCCCCGTCCGGCGCGATCGCCACGATCTTGCCGGACATGCCGAGGTGGAGGCCGAGCACCGGGCCGCCGCCGGAGGTGTCGCACCACATGCTCTTGCCGCGCCGGTGCACCTCGGTCAGCCGCCGCCCCAGCAGTGCGGCACGGATCTCGCCGGGCGCGTGCGGCCGGCAGACGAACGTGTCGGAGTCGTCCACGTCCGCGATCGGGCGGCCCAGCGCGTACCGGGCGATGACGGCGCGGGCCGACTCGACCTCGGGCAGCTCAGCCATGACCGCAGCATCCTGCCCCACCCGCCGCCACCCCGCCCGGCGGACCCGGGCGGCGGGTCCGAGCGGCGGGCCTGAGCGGCGGGGCTAGGTGGCGAGGGCGGCGAGCGCGGTGGCGACGTGGGTGGCGACGCCGACGGCCATCGCGTCCTCGTCGAAGATCACCCGGTTGGAGTGGTTGGCCGCGGCCTTCTGCGGCTCCACCCCGGGCGGGCAGGCGCCGAGGAAGCTCATCGCGCCGGGCACCTGCTGCAGCACGTACGACCAGTCCTCGGCGCCCATCATCGGGTCCCGCTCCAGCACCGCCCGGTCCGGGCCGAGCAGGCCGATGGCGGTCGAGTGCACCAGGTCGGCCGCGCTGTCGGCGTTGACCACCACCGGGTAGCCGTCGGAGATCGTCAGCTCCGCCTCCGCCCCGTGCGCGGCGGCGATCGCCGGCACCAGCCGGTGCAGGCTCGCCTTGACCGCCGCCCGGTTGGCCTCGGACAGCGTCCGCATGGTGCCGGCCATCTCGGCGGTCTCCGGGATCACGTTGTCGGTGGTGCCGGCGACGATCTTGGCGATGGTGACCACGGCCGGCTCGAAGACGCTGACCTCGCGGGTCACCATCGTCTGGATGGCCTGCACGATCGCGCACGCCACCGGGATCGGGTCGAGCGCCGCCGCCGGGTTGGACGCGTGCCCGCCGCGGCCGGTGACCCGGATGTGCAGGGTGTCCGCGGCCGCCATCGCCGGGCCGCGGCGGACCGCCACCACGCCGGACTCCCAGAGGGTGGAGATGTGCAGCGCGTACGCCGAGTCGACCGGCGTGCCGGCCGCCTCCAGCAGCCCCTCGTCGAGCATCACCCGGGCGCCGCCCCAGCCCTCCTCCCCCGGCTGGAACATGAAGATCACCGTGCCGGGCAGCTCGTCCCGCCGCTCGCAGAGCAGCCGGGCCGCGCTGACCAGCATGGCCACGTGGGTGTCGTGCCCGCAGGCGTGCATGGCGCCGGGGACCTCCGAGGCGAAGTCCAGGCCGGTGTCCTCCGGCATCGGCAGCGCGTCCATGTCGCCGCGCAGCAGCACGGTCGGGCCCGGCCGGCCGCCGTCGAGCACGCCGGTGACCGAGCTGACGCTCCGGCCCTCGGTGATCCGCAGGGGCAGGCCGGCCAGCGCGTCGAGGACGGTGCGCTGGGTCTCCGGGAGGGTCAGTCCGACCTCGGGCCGGCGGTGCAGCCGGCGGCGGAGCGCGACGGTGTCGGGCTGGATGGCGGTGGCGGCGGCGAGCAGGTCGCGGGCGGGCTGCATGGTCCCTCCCTACCCGACGGACAGGCCGGCGCGCATCTCCCAGGCGATCACCTCGGCGCCGGCCGGGCTGCGCAGCTCGACCGGGCCGCCGCCGGTCAGCCGCGCCGCGTCCCCCGGACCCAGCCAGACCGCCCCCGTGTCCAGTGGCGGCAGGGCGACCTCGAGCGTGCCGGCCCCGACGAGGACGTGCCGGTACGGCGCCGGTGGCAGGGTGGCCGACCCGCCGGCCGGCACCGCGCCGGCGTGCAGCGTCGCCGCCGGCTGCCGCAGCGGGCTCAGCGCGGCCAGCCCCGGCCCGACCTCCACCGTGTCGTACGCCGGCTCCCCGCCCGGCGCGGCCGGCCGCACCCACATCTGCACGTAGTGCGCCCCGTCCGGCCCGGCGTGCTCGGCGTGCCGCACCCCGGCGCCGGCGCTCATCCGCTGCACCACCCCCGGCCGGGCCTCGCCACGGTGGCCGGCGTCGTCCACGTGCCGCAGGGCGCCGGCCAGCACCCAGGTCACCACCTCCACGTCCCGGTGCGGATGGGGGTCGAAGCCGGCGCCGGCCGCCAGCCGGTCCTCGTTGCAGGCCAGCAGCAGCCCGAAGTGGGTGTTCGCCGGGTCGTAGTGCGCCCCGTACGAGAACGAGTGCCGGGAGTCCAGCCAGCCGGTCCGGGTGACCGCCCGGTCCGCGGCCCGCCGGACCTCGATCACCGCCCGGTCCAGGCCAGCAGGTCCTCCGCGGACCGCGTGTTCACCACCCGGCTCGCGGTCACGCCGCAGGCGACCGCCCGCTCGCACCCGTACGGCAGCCAGTCGAGCTGTCCGGGCGCGTGCGCGTCGCTGTCGATGGAGATCCGGCAGCCGGCCTCGACCGCCATCCGGAGCAGCCGCTTGGGCGGGTCGAGCCGCTCGGGCCGGGAGTTGACCTCGACCGCGACGCCGGCCTCGGCGCAGGCGGCGAAGACCACCTCGGGGTCGAACTCGGACTCCGGCCGCTTGCGCGACCCGGTCACCATCCGGCCGGTGCAGTGGCCGAGCACGTCGGTGTGCGGGTTGCGCACCGCGGCCACCATCCGCTCGGTCATCGGCCCGCGCGGCATCCGCAGCACCGAGTGCACGCTCGCCACCACCAGGTCCAGCTGGGCGAGCAGCTCGTCCTCCTGGTCGAGCGCGCCGTCGTCGAGGATGTCCACCTCGATGCCGGTGAGGATGCGGAACGGGGCCAGCTGCTCGTTGAGCAGGGCGACCTCGACCAGCTGGGCCCGCAGCCGCTCCGGGGACAGCCCGTTGGCGACGGTCAGCCGGGGCGAGTGGTCGGTGAGCACCATCCACTCGTGCCCGAGGTCGCGGGCGGCCAGCGCCATCTCCCGGATCGGCGAGCCGCCGTCGGACCAGGTGGAGTGGGTGTGGCAGTCACCGCGCAGCGCGTGCCGCAGCGCCACCCCGGCCGGGGTGGGGGCGTCCACCGCCGCGCCGCCCTCGCCGGCGAAGGCCGGCACCGGCGCGTCCGCGGTGGCCTCCAGGCCGGCCAGGTAGTCGGGCACCTCGCCGGCCAGCGACTGGGTCACCACCTGGGCGGTCTTCTCCCCGATGCCGGGCAGCTGGCGCAGCGTGCCCAGCTGGGCCCGGCGGGCCAGCGAGTCGACCGGGATCTCGGACAGCACGTCCGCGGCGCGGCGGAAGGCGCGCACCCGGTAGGTCTCCTCGTGCCGCCGCTCCATCAGGAACGCGATCCGCCGCAGGTCGTCCACAGGATCCCGACTCACGCCCCCATCCTGCCCAACCCCACCGACACTTCCCGCCGCCCACCCCGTCGATCTTGGCCGAGTCAGCCTCTGGGAGCACCGCGACGGGTTGACTCAACCAAGATCGGCGAAGATGGGGGGGTGACGACTCCGCCGCCGGCTGCGACGCTGCGCCGGTTGGAGCGCGCGTCGGGGGCGCTGGCCACCCAGAGCGTGGCCCGGATGGACGAGGTGCTGCCCTGGTTCCGGTCCATGCCGGCCGACCAGCGGTCCTGGGTGATGCTCATCGCCCAGGCCGGCATCGGCTCGTTCGTCGAGTGGCTCCGCTCCCCCGGCGACGCGCCCCGGCTGACCAGCGAGGTCTTCCGGGCCGGGCCGCAGGAGCTGGCCCGCTCGGTCAGCCTCAAGCAGGCCGTCGAGCTGGTCCGGGTCACCGTCGAGGTGGTCGAGGAGCGGGTGGAGAGCTTCGCCGCGCCGGGCGAGGAGATGGTGCTGCGGGAGGCGATCCTGCGCTACAGCCGGGAGATCGCCTTCGCCGCCGCCCAGGTGTACGCCGGGGTGGCCGAGATGCGCGGCGCCTGGGACGCCCGGCTGGAGGCGCTGGTGGTCGACGTGCTGCTGCGCGGCGACGTCGACGAGACGCTGCTGAGCCGGGCGTCCGCGCTCGGCTGGGCGGCGATGACCCCGGTGGCGGTGGTGATCGGGGCGGCGCCGGCCGGCCACCCGGAGCAGATCCTGGACGCGCTGCAGCGGGCCGCCCGGCACGCCGGGGTGGACGTGCTGGCCGGGGTGCCCGGCGACCGCCTGGTGGTGGTGCTCGGCGGGGTCGCCGACGCGGTCGGCGGGACCCGGCCGCTGCTGCCCGAGTTCGGCGCCGGGCCGGTGGTGGTCGGGCCGACGGTGGCCGACCTGGGCGCGGCCGGCGCGTCCGCCCGGGCCGCGCTGGCCGGCATCCGGGCGGCCCCGGGCTGGCCGGGCGCGCCGCGGCCGGTGCTGGCCGTCGACCTGCTGCCGGAGCGGGCGCTGTCCGGCGACGAGGAGGCCCGCCGGACGCTGGTCGGACGACGTCTACCGGCCGCTGGCCGAGGCCGGCTCGGCGCTGCTGGACACCGTGACGGCGTACGCGGAGAGCGGCGGCACCCTGGAGGGCACCGCCCGGGCGCTCTTCGTGCACCCCAACACCGTGCGCTACCGGCTGCGCCGGGTGGCCGAGGTGTGCGGGCGCACCCCGACCGACCCCCGCGACCTGCTCACCCTGCAGCTCGCGCTGGTGCTCGGCCGGTTGGAAGGCTGAGGAGCCGGCAGGAGGAAGTCCACGAAGGGATGTGGCCGACCTCACGCGACACGCCGTGGAACTGTGGGGATCCTACAAGCCACTCGGCCGCCACTTCGTGACCAGCGCCCTAACGCCGGAGCCGGACAAGGACGACGGTAGAGGTCGTGCTGGCTCTCCTCTCCCCCGGCCAGGGCTCCCAGGCGCCCGGCATGCTCGCCCCCTGGGTCGAGCTGCCGGCCGTGGCCGCCCGGCTCCGCTGGCTGTCCACGGTCGCCGGCCTGGACCTGGTCCGCCTCGGCACCACCGCGGACGCGGACGAGATCCAGGACACCGCGGTCACCCAGCCGCTGCTGGTCGCCACCGCGCTGGCCGCCGCGGCCGAGCTGGACCTGCCCACCTCGACCACCGGCGTGGTGGCCGCCGGGCACAGCGTCGGCGAGCTCGCCGCGGCCGCGCTGGCCGGCGTGTTCGGCCCGGAGGCGGCCGTCGCGCTGGCCCGGCTGCGCGGCCGGGAGATGGCCGCCGCCTGCGGGCTGGCCGACACCGGCATGTGCGCGGTGCTCGGCGGCGACGCGGAGGCGGTGTCCGCCGGCATCGAGGCGCTCGGGCTGACCGCGGCCAACCGCAACGGCGCCGGCCAGGTCGTCGCCGCCGGCTCGGCCGAGCAGCTGGCCGAGCTGACCGCCCAGCCGCCCGGCGGGGCGAAGGTGCGGCCGCTGAAGGTCGCCGGCGCGTTCCACACCGGCTACATGGCGCCGGCCGAGGAGGCGCTGGCCGCGGTCGCCGACGGCGTCGGCCGGCGCGACCCGGAGCTGCTGCTGCTGTCCAACGCCGACGGCACCGCGGTGCCGACCGGCGACGAGGTGATCGCCCGGCTGGTCCGCCAGCTCACCCGCCCGGTCCGCTGGGACCTCTGCCAGGCCACCCTGCGCGACCTCGGGGTGACCGCGCTGGTCGAGCTGCCGCCGGCGGGCACGCTGACCGCCATCGCCCGGCGCGAGCTCAAGGGCGTCGAGTACGTCGCCGTGAAGACCCCGGACGACCTGGACGCGGCCCGCAAGCTGGTGGCCAAGGCGGTGCACGAGCGGCAGGCCGAGCACACCCCGGACTGGCGGATGGTCATCGCGCCGGCCGGCGGCACGTTCGTCACCGGCGGCGTCACCGAGGGCACCCCGGTGTCCGCCGGCGACAAGCTCGGCGCGGTCCGTACCAAGAAGGAAGACCTGCAGGTCAGCGCGGGCTACGACGGAGTGCTGGTGGAGTGGCTGCTGCAGGACGGCGACCTGGTCGACCCGGGCGAGCCGCTGGCCCGGCTGGTCCCCGGCCGGGAGCGGGAGGACGGATGAGGATCGCGGCGGGCGCCCCCGGGGCGCGCATCCTGGCGCTGGGCGAGCACCAGCCGGCCACCGTGGTGACCAACCACGACCTGGCCGCCCGGATGGACACCAGCGACGAGTGGATCCGCACCCGGGTCGGCATCGCCAGCCGGCGGGTCGCCGGCCCGGACGAGTCGGTCGTCGACATGGCGGTGACCGCGGGCGGCAAGGCGCTGGCGGCCAGCGGGCTGAGCGCCGCCGACATCGACCTGGTCATCGTCGCCACCTGCACGATGCCCAGCCAGATCCCGAACGCGGCGCCCCAGGTGGCCACCCGGCTCGGCATCCGGGCGCCGGGCGCGTACGACCTCAACGCGGCCTGCGCCGGCTTCTGCTACGGGCTGTCCGCGGCCGCCGGCGCGGTGACCGCCGGCGCGGCCCGCAACGTGCTGCTGATCGGCTCCGAGAAGCTGACCGACTGGGTGGACCGGACCGACCGGTCCACCGCGATCATCTTCGCCGACGGGGCCGGCGCCGCCGTGGTCGGCCCGGCCGCCACCCCGGAGGAGGTCGGCATCGGCCCGGTGGCCTGGGGCAGCGCCGGCGAGCGGGCGGACACCATCCACATCAAGGACCGCGACTCCTTCCTCTGGCAGGAGGGGCAGGCGGTCTTCCGGTGGGCCACCACCTCGCTCGCGCCGGTCGCGCTGCGAGGCCTGCGCGCGGGCCGGGGTCGCGGTCACCGACCTGGCCGCGTTCGTCCCGCACCAGGCCAACCTGCGCATCATCGAGGCGATCGCGCGCAAGCTCGGCGCGCCCGGACGCCGTGGTCGCCACCGACATCGTCGAGGCCGGCAACACCTCGTCCGCGTCCGTCCCGCTGGCCCTGGCCCGGATGGTCGAGCGCGGCGAGCTGCCCTCCGGCGCGCCGGTGCTGCTGCTCGGCTTCGGCGCCGGGCTCACGTACGCGGGGCAGGTCGTGCTGTGCCCGTGACCCGCCCCTGACCGACCACAACCCGACCCGAGAGGAACCACCAGTGGCGAACGAGGAGATCCGCACCGGCCTGGCCGAGATCCTGGAGGAGGTCGCCGGCGTGCTGCCGGCCGACGTGAGCGAGGAGAAGTCGTTCACCGACGACCTCGACGTCGACTCGCTGTCCATGGTCGAGATCGCGCTGGCCGCCGAGGAGCGCTTCGGCGTGAAGATCCCGGACGACGAGCTGGCCAACCTGCGCACCGTCGGCGACGCCGTCGGCTACATCGAGAAGGCCCAGGCCGCGGCATGACGGAGCGCGCCGGCACCGCGCCGGACCGGGACCCGGTCCGGCCGGTCGCCGCGCGCGCCGGCTCGACGGCCGTGCACCGCGCCGGCCGGCACCACCGAGGAGACGCCATGACCACGCGACCGACCGTCGTCGTCACCGGGATGGGCGCCACCACGCCGCTGGGCGGGGACGTGGCCTCGACCTGGGAGGGCCTGCTGGCCGGCCGCTCCGGGGTGACGCCGCTGACCGACGACTGGGCCAAGGACTTCCCGGCCCGGATCATCGCCGCGGATGGCCGTCGAGCCGACCAGCGTGCTGGAGCGGGTGGAGGCGCGCCGCCTCGACCGCTGCCAGCAGGCCGCGCTGGTGGCCGGCCGGGAGGCCTGGGCCGACGCCGGCTTCACCACGGTCAAGCACGGCGGCCCCGGCGACACCGTCGACCCGGACCGGCTCGCCGTGGTCATCGGCAGCGGCATCGGCGGCGCGCTGACCACCCTCGGCCAGGACGACGTCCTGGAGGCCCGCGGGGTGCGGCGGGTCTCCCCGCTGACCATCCCGATGCTGATGCCGAACGGGCCGGCCGCCGCGGTCGGCCTCGATCTGGGCGCCCGGGCCGGCGTGCACACGCCGGTCAGCGCCTGCGCCAGCGGCGCGGAGGCGATCGCGCTCGGGCTGGACCTGATCCGCGCCGGCCGCGCCGACGTGGTCGTGGTCGGCGGCACCGAGGCGGTCGTGCACCCGCTGCCGATGGCCGGCTTCGCGCAGATGCGGGCGCTGTCCACCCGCAACGACGAGCCGGAGGCGGCGTCCCGGCCGTTCGACAAGGGCCGGGACGGCTTCGTGCTCGGCGAGGGCGCCGGCGTGCTGGTGCTGGAGCGGGCCGAGCACGCCGCGGCCCGCGGCGCGCACCCCGTACGCGGAGCTGGCCGGCGCCGGCATCACCTCCGACGGCTACCACATCACCGCGCCGCGACCCGGAGGGCACCGGTGCGGCCCGGGCGATCACGCTGGCGCTGCGGGACGCCGGAGCTGACCGCGGCCGACGTCGTGCACGTCAACGCGCACGCCACCTCCACCCCGGTCGGCGACGTCGCCGAGGCGCTGGCGATCCGCAGCGCGCATCGGCGACCACCCGCTGCTCACCGCGACCGAAGTCGATGATGGGGCACCTGCTCGGCGCGGCCGGCGCGGTGGAGACCATCGCCACCGTGCTCAGCGTCCGCGACGGCGTGGTGCCGGTGACCCGCAACCTGGACGACCTCGACGACGGCGTGGAGCTCGACGTCGTCCGCGTCGAGCCGCGGCGGCTGCACGGTGCCGGCGGCCGTCAACGACGCTTCGGCTTCGGCGGGCACAACGTCGCCGTCGTCGTCTGCAAGGCCTGACGTTTGCAGCCCGATCGCCGTGACCCGCACGGGCTCCATCACCACCAAGGCACAATGAAGGAGTTCCAGGTGGCCTCCCCCCTGCTGGACCAGCCGGACGACGCGCCCGACTGGCGGGACCCGGCGGTCCGACTCGCCGCCCTGCTCGACCCGGGCTCGCTGCGCAAGCTCGCGCCGTTCGACAACTCCGGCGTGTACGCCGCGCAGGGCACGGTCGGCGGCAGCCGCGTGGTCGCGTACGCGAGCGACGCCACCAGAAGATGGGCGGCGCGATGGGCTCGGACGGCTGCCGGCACATCGTGGACGCGATCGACACCGCGGTCCGCGAGCGGGTGCCGGTGATCGGACTGTGGCACTCCGGCGGCGCCCGGCTGGCCGAGGGGGTCGAGGCCCTCGACGCGGTCGGCCAGGTCTTCGCCGCGATGGTGCGGGCGTCCGGGCGGGTGCCGCAGATCTCCGTGGTGCTCGGGCCGGCGGCCGGCGGCGCCGCGTACGGGCCGGCGCTGACCGACATCGTGGTGATGGGCCCGGGCGGCCGGGTCTTCGTCACCGGTCCGGACGTGGTCCGCTCGTGACCGGCGAGGACGTCGACATGGAGCGGCTCGGCGGCCCGGAGCCGCACGGCCGGCGCTCCGGCGTGGTGCACGTGGTCGCGAAGACCGACGCCGACGCGCTGGCCCAGGCCCGCCGGCTGGCCGCGCTGCTCGGCCCGGCCGGGCCGGATCGACCTCGGCTCGCTGGTCGCCGACCGACCTCGACGCGCTGCTGCCGGCCGAGCCGAAGCGCGCGTACGACGTGAAGCCGCTGATCAAGGGCCTGCTGGACGGCGACGTGATCGAGCTGCACGCCAAGTGGGCGCCGAACATCGTCACCTCGCTCGGCCGGCTGGCCGGCCGCACGGTCGGCGTGATCGCCAACAACCCGATGCGACTCGGCGGCTGCCTGGACTCCACCTCGGCGGAGAAGGCGGCCCGGTTCGTCCGGATGTGCGACGCGCTTCGGGGTGCCGCTGGTGGTGCTGGTGGACGTGCCCGGCTACCTGCCCGGCGTGGGCCAGGAGTGGGACGGCGTGGTGCGGCGCGGCGCGAAGCTGCTGCACGCCTTCGCCGAGGCGGTGGTGCCGCGGGTCACGCTGGTGACGCGCAAGGCGTTCGGCGGGGCGTACATCGCGATGAACTCCCGCGTCCCTCGGCGCGACCGCGGTCTACGCCTGGCCGAACGCGGAGGTCGCGGTGATGGGCGCGTCCGCGGCGGTCGGCATCCTGCACCGCAGGAAGCTCGCCGCGGCGCCGCCCGGGGAGCGGGAGGCGCTGCACGCGCAGCTCGCCGCGGAGCACGAGAAGGTGGCCGGCGGGGTCAACCGGGCGCTGGAGATCGGCGTGGTGGACGCGGTCGTGGAGCCGGCGGACACCCGCCGGGTGCTGGCCGAGGCCCTGTCCGGCGCGCCCTCCGGCCGCGGCGCCCACGGCAACATCCCACTCTGATAATCTGATTCCGTGAAGGTGATGACGGCGACCGAGGCGTCCCGGCGCTTCGCCGCCGTGCTCGACGAGGCCGAGCATGGCGAGACGATCGTGGTCACCCGCGGCGGGCGCCGGGTCGCCGTCATCGGCCCGGCCCCGGCCACGCCCGGCAGCGCCGTGAGGCGGATGCTCCGCCGGCACCGGCCGGACCCGGCATGGGAGGACGACCTGCGCTCGGTGCGCGGCTCGGTGGACGAGCGGGTCACCGAGTGGCCCGCCGACTGATCCTCGACACCGGGGTGCTGGTCCGGGCCGAGCGCGGGCGGGCCCGGCTGGACCGGGTGCTCGACGACGCCGACGACGTGGCGGTGGCCGCGATCACCGTCGCTGAGCTGCTGGTGGGGGTGGAGCTGGCGGACGGCGACCGGCGGGCCGCTCGGGCCGCCTTCGTGGACGACGTCGTCGCGACGGTCGCGATCGAGGACTACACGCTGGAGGTCGCGGCCGCGCACGCGGCGCTGCTGGCGCACGTCCGGCGGACCGGCCGGCCGCGGGGCGCGCACGACCTGATCATCGCGGCGACCGGCGCCTCCACCGGCCGGACCGTGCTCACCTCGGAGGCCGGCGCCGCGCTGGCCGAACTGCCGGGTGTCGACGCGCTGGTGGTCGACCGGCGCTGACCCGCCGTTGTACGCGCAGGAGCTCGCCGCGTCCCGACCACTTTCGGGGAATCCCGGTCCCCGTCGTCCCACCGCTGCCACGATGGGCGGATGGGGGGATTGGCCGCAACTCTGGTCCAGCAGGCTGCTCCGGCGGCCCGGCGGGACGGTGTCCGGTGACCGGGCCGGCGCCGGCCGTGCTCGTCGCCGCCGCCCACCCGGACGACGCGGAGATCGCGGCCGGCGGCACCATCGCCGGCCTGGTCGCCGGTGGCAGCCGGGTCGTGGTCGCCGTCTTCGCGCTGCCCGAGCCTGGTGACGGCGGGCGCCACCGGCGCGCAGCGGCGGAGGCGGCCGCCGGGGTCCTCGGCCACGAGCTGCACTGGGTCGACGGCGGCAGGCACCGGCACGTCACGGACCTGGGCGAGGTGGCCGCGGTGGCCCGGCTGGACGAGCTGGTGCGGGAGGTCCGGCCGGCGGCGGTGCTGGCGCACTGGGCCGGGGACAGCCATGCCGACCACGTCGTCGTCGCGCGGGCGGTGGCCGCGGCGGCGCGGCTGGGCCGCTTCGCCGTCTACTCGTGGCGGCCCAGCGAGCTGCGCACGCCGGCGTTCACCGCCTTCGCTCCGACGGTGTTCGTCGAGGTCACCCGATGGGTCGAGGCGAAGGAGCGGGCGCTGGCCATGTACGGGCCGCGGCGGCCGGGCTTCCGGCCGCTCGACCTGGCCTCCATCGCCGATGCCGACCGGCTGTACGGCGCGGTGGCCGGCTGCGGACACGCCGAGGGCTTCCGGGCCGAGCGACAGCTGGGCCTAGCACTAACCCTGGGCGGGGTGGTCGAAGGGAGTCAGCCGACCTGGTGGAGCCAGGTGACGGGGGCGCCGTCGCCGGCGTGCCGGTAGGGCTCCAGCTCGGCGTCCCAGGCGGCGCCGAGCAGCGTGTCCAGGGTGTGCGCGTAGTCCTCCGCGGACCGGGCGGTGGCGACCAGCGCGCGCAGCTGCTCCTCGCCGACCACCACGTCCCCGTTCGCGCCCGTGGAGGTGCGGAAGACGCCCCGCCCCGGCACGTACGAGATCCGCTCGCCGTCGTAGCCCTCGCTCGGGTCCTCGGTGACCTCGAAGCGGACCATCGACCAGGACCGCAGCGCGGCCGCGATCTTGCTCGCGATGCCGGGCCGGCCGGTCCACGAGCACTCCGCGCGCAGCTGGCCGGGCGCGGCGGGCTGCGCGGTCCAGGTGAGGCTCACCCGGGTGCCGAGCACGCCGGAGATCGCCCACTCGGCGTGCGGCACCACAGCAGGTGGGCACGAGTGGACGTAGACGACGCCACGGGTCGGCACAGGGAACCTCCTTCTCACCACGAGGTGCGCCTTCCCCAGCGGCCTCGAGCGAGCCGGATCCCCGGTGCGCGGATCATTGTGCACGGTGCCCGCGACGACACGCCAGCGGGACACTCCGGCGCGCGGCGCCGGGCTCAGCGTCCCGGCCCGACCGTCCGGTACCGGCGGTGGCTGCGGATCCGGGCCGCTGCCTGCGCGCCCCGGCAGGCCGGGCAGTCCGGGTGCCAGGTGCCGGTGC
Organism: uncultured Actinomycetota bacterium; assembly: GCA_963849885.1. GTDB lineage: Bacteria > Actinomycetota > Actinomycetes > Mycobacteriales > CADCTP01 > CADCTP01. The sequence goes on from CAWKIV010000018.1 coordinate 301,435, forward strand.
CGGCGTGCGCGGCCGGGTCGAGCACCGGCGCGGCCAGCTCGACCAGGTCCTCCAGCTCGCCCCAGCGCAGCCCGTCGGCCTGCACCACCAGGCCGTGCCCGCGGCCGTGGTCGTCGTCGGCGACCAGCGCCCGGGCCGCGTAGAGCCCGGCGACGAGGTCGGCCCGGTCCACCCCGGCGGCGGACAGCCGGTCCAGCTCGGCGCGGATCGCGGCGCCGGCGGCGGTCAGCCGCGGCAGGTCGGGCTCCCGGACGATGGGCACGAACGGCTGGTCGGTCACGCGTCCCCCGCACTGCTCGACGCTCGACCCGAACACATGTTCGCACGGCCGGCGCCGCCGGAGCGAGCCGGTTCTCCGCAACACGGTGGTGCCCGGTGGTGCGGGCTGGGACGCTGGGCGCGATGGCGACCGCGCCCGAGCCCCCGGACGCCGCGCCGCGACCGAGGCGGCGGGGCCGGCGCCGGCTGCTCGACGTGCTGTCGCTGCTGCTGGTCGCGGCCATCTTCGGGCCGGTCGATGTCCGCGCCTGAGCAGGCCCCGCCGGCCGCTCCCGGGATGCCCGAGCAGGCCCCGCCGGCCGCTCCCGGGATGCCCGAGCAGGCCCCGCCGGCCGCTCCCGGGATGCCCAGCAGGCCGCGCCGGCCGCTCCCGGGATGCCCGGGCCGGCCCCGCCGGTGGACGGCCGCCCGGCCCAGTCCGGCGGCCCGACGCCGACGCTGCCCCGGCTGCGCCGCCCGTCCGGCTACCCGCCGCCGCTGCCGCACCAGTGGAGCCGCGGCGAGATCGCGCTGCCGGTGGCGCTGGCGCTGTGGCTGGCCGGCTGGATCGCCGCGTACCTGCCGATGACCTCGCCGGTGCAGAAGGTGGACGCGGCGCTGGTCGACTTCGCCGCCCGGGACCACCGCAACGACGTGTCGGTCGCGCTCGCCCGGGCGGTCGACTTCATCGACCGGCCGCTGCTGCTGAACTGGGTGGCCCTGGCCACCGTGCTCGGCGCGGCCGCCCTCGGCCGGTTCCGCCGGGCGTTCGTGCAGCTCGGGGTGGTCCTGGTGGCGCCCTGGCTGGCCGGCCTGCTCGCGATCGCGCTCAGTCAGCCGCTGCCGTACGACGTGGAGGTGCTCGGCCGCTGGTCCGGCTACGCGGCGCCCGAGGTGTCGATGGCGTACCTCACCGCGATGCTGGTCGGCGCGGCGTACTGCTTCCTGCGCCCGGGCCGCACCCGCAACACCGCGCTGGTCATGGTAGGCGGGCTGACCGCGCTCTTCGCCGCCGCCAAGGCGGTGCTCGGGGTCAACTTCCCCACCTCCGTGCTGGCCGGCGGCGCGCTCGGCGCCCTGGTCGCGGTGCTCGGCTTCACCCTGCTGGTGCCGGACCGGGTCTACCCGTTCGGCCGCCGCGGCGCCCGGTCCGCGCACCTCGACCTGGACGTCCGCCGGCCGGCGATCCAGCACGCGCTGGCCGCCCAGCTCGGCGTGCAGCTGCGCGAGCTGAAGCCGTTCGGGCTGGCCGGCTCCGGCGGGTCCAGCCCGATGCGGCTGGTGGTGGACGGCCACCCGGAGCCGCTGCCGCTGTTCGCGAAGCTCTACTCCCGCCAGCACGTGCGCGCCGACCGCTGGTACAAGCTCGGCCGCGCCCTGCTCTACGGCCGGCTGGAGGACGAGCGGCCGTTCCGCACCGTGCGCCGGATGGTGCAGAACGAGGACTACCTGCTGCGGGTGCTGCGGGACGCCGGCCTGCCGGTGGTGAAGACGTACGGCTTCGTCGAGCTGACCCCGGAGCGGGAGTACATGCTCGTCACCGAGTTCGCCGACGGGGCGCGGGAGATCTCCGACGGCACGGTCGAGATGACCGCCGAGCTGATCGACGACGGACTGCGGGTCGTCCGCCTGCTCTGGGACGCCGGCCTCGCGCACCGCGACGTCAAGCCGTCCAACCTGCTGGTCCGCAACGGCCGGATCGTGCTCATCGACGTCGCCTTCGCCGAGGTGCACCCGAGCCCGTGGCGGCAGGCGGTGGACCTGGCGAACATGATGCTGGTCCTGGCGCTGCGCTCGGACGCGGAGACGGTCTACCGGCATGCGCTGCGCTACTTCAGCCCGGAGGACCTGGCCGAGGCCTTCGCCGCCTCCGGCGGGGTGACGCTGCCCAGCCAGTCCCGGTCGATGCTGGCCCAGGACGGCCGCCAGCTGCTGGACCGCTTCCGGCAGCTGGCCCCGCCGCGCCCGCCGGTCAAGGTGCAGAAGTGGAGCCCACGCCGGGTCGGGCTGCTGGCCGGCTGCGTCGTGGGCGCGCTGCTCGGCTCCCTGCTGGTGGTCGGCTCGGTGCTCGGCGTGGACCCGACCGAGGTGCGCGCGGCGGAGTGCCCGACGTCCACGCCGGTGCAGCTGTTCGGCCAGGCGGTGCCGAGCGCCGCGTACGTGCCGTGCGTGCCGCGGGCGTACTCGCTCGGCTACCTGGACGCCTCCGCGGAGGTGCGCAACGGGCTGGGCCGCACCTTCTCCGAGCGGCCCGACGGCGGCGTCATCCACAGCACCTTCACCGAGCAGTGCCGGGTGCCGGTCGGCCGGCCGCTGTCCAAGGCCGGGCTCCAGCTCGGCGTCGAGGCGTACGCCGGGAGGATCACCGGCGGAACCGGGCAGGTCTTCTTCACGTTCCCCGGAGGGTGCGTGCAGCTGGACTACCCGGTCGCGACGCTGGGCCGGGCGGAGCTCGCGCTGCCGGCGCTGCGCGACGCGGTCCGGCTGGTGCCGCGGTGGCGGCTCGACCGGTACGTCGCTCGGATCACCGACGGACAGGAAAGGCACCTGTGACGAAGCGGAGGCCGAGCGAGCGCCGCTCCCTCGGCCTGGACCTGGGTCACCACGGACCGGAGCCGCTGCCGGTGCTGCGCCGCCGGCTGCTGGTCGCCGGCCTCGTGCTGCTGGTGCTCGGCATCGCCCTGACGGCAGTGATCGCCACCGCCGGCGGGCTCGCCGCCGTGCAGCGCGTGGACGACGAGTTCCGCGAGCTGATGGTGTCGCTGCGCTGGTCGCCGCTGGTCACCGTCTCCGAGATGCTCGCCCTGGTCTTCAGCACGGTGGTGCTCTGGCCGATCCGGGTGGCGGTGACCGTGGTCATCGCGGTGCGCCGGCACTGGTTGGCGCTCGCCGCCTGGCTCAGCGCGGTGCTGCTCAGCGAGCTGGCCATCGGCCCGGTCAAGGGGCTGCTGGACCGGCCGCGGCCGCCCGGGGCGCTGATCGAGACGTCCCAGGCGTCGTACCCGTCCGGGCACGCGATCGCCTCCGCGGTGACTGCGATCGGGGTGGTGATGGCGCTGACCACCGGGCGGCGGCGGCTGCACTGGATGGTCGGCGCGGTCTGCATCGCCACCGCGGTGGCGCTGAGCCGGACGTACCTGTCCGCGCACTGGCTGTCCGACGTGGTCGGCGGCTCGCTGCTCGGCGCCGGGCTGGCGCTGGCGGTGCCGGAGGCCTTCGAGGTGGTGCGGGACCGGCGCCGCCGGGTCACCGCTCCCGCGGCCGCCGCACCGGCACCCCGACGAGCAGCGTGAGCAGCCCGCCGAGCAGCAGGCCGAGGCCGGCGCCGGCGACCACGTCGAGCGGGTTGTGGGCGCCGAGGTAGATCCGGGCGACGCCGACCGCGAAGGCGAGCACGACGACGGCGATGCGGCCGCCACGGCCCAGGTACGGCCACAGCAGGGTGGCGATGCCGACCGCGACGATCGCGTGCCCGGAGGGGAAGGACAGCCCGGCCGGCGGCACGTCGCGCAGGATCGCGCCCGGCTCGTTCTGCCCCGGCCGCTGCCGCTCCACCAGCGCCTTGAGCACCTGCCGCTCGACCACCAGCTTGAGCGGGGCGAGCAGGACCAGGGCGAGGGCGAGCCGCCACTGGCGCAGGATCAGCGCGATGGCGGCGACGGCGATCGGGGTGACCAGCACGCCGAGCAGCTGCAGCGCCCACATCGGCCGTTCCAGCCAGTCGGGCAGCTCGTTGATCCAGCGGAAGACGGCCTGCTCGGCGTCGGACACCGCGCCGTCCAGCGCGCCGAGGGACGCGGCGACGGTCAGCGCGAGCCCGGCCAGCGCGGCCCACAGCGCACCGACCGGGCGGCGCACTCCCGCTCGCCCGGCGGTGGAGGCGGGTCGCTCAGTCGTCGCGATCCACCACCAGGGACAGCAGCCAGCTGACCACGCTCACCACGATCGCACCCCAGAACGCGGGCCAGAAGCCGTCCACGTGGAACTCCAGGCCCAGCCCGTCGCTGAGGGTGCCGATCAGCCAGAACAGCAGCGCGTTGACCACGAGCGCGAACAGGCCCAGGGTGAGGATGAGCAGCGGCAGCGACAGCAGCAGCGCGATCGGCTTGAGCACGGCGTTGACCAGGCCGAAGATCGCGCCGACCGCGAGCAGGGTGAGGATGTCACCAGCGGTGGTGTCCGCAGTCACCTCGATCCCACCGACGAGCAGGGTCGCCACCCAGAGGGCGACCGCGTTGACCACGATCCGGATCAGGATTCCCACCCGCACAGCATGGCGCATCCGACCGCGGTTGTGATCACCAGGTCGGCCGCGGGGCGAGCACGACCGCACCGTCCGCCTCCCGCGTGCGGATCTTGGTCAAGTCAACGCCATGGGACCCCTCGATGCGTTGACTCAACCAAGATCGGCGGGGGTGGTGGGGCTCAGCCCTTCTCGGCGCCGCTGGTCAACCCTTCGACGAGCTTGCGCTCGGCGAAGAAGAACAGCACCACGATCGGCACGGTGAGCACCACCGAGCCGGCCATCAGGATCGTGCTGGGCACCTCGATGCTGCCGGACAGCCGGCTCAGGCCGAGGCTGACCGTCCACTTGGACGGCTGCTCCAGCAGGAAGAGCAGCGCGAAGAGGAACTCGTTCCAGGCGATCATGAAGACGTACAGTCCGGTCGCCGTCACCGACGGGATGGCCAGCGGCAGGCTGATCCGGCGCAGCACCCCGAGGTGGGTCAGCCCGTCCATCAGGCCGGCCTCCTCCAGGCTCTCCGGGATCGTCTCGAAGTAGTTGCGCAGCATGTAGATCGCCACCGGCACCGTCTGCGCCACGTACACCAGGGCCAGGCCGAGCAGCGAGCCGCGCAGCCCGAGCCGGGTGAACAGGACGAAGAGCGGGATCGCCAGCACCATCGGCGGGAACAGGTAGACGACCAGGAACAGGCCACTGACCAGCTTGCGGCCGCGGAAGCGCAGCCGGCTCACCGCGTACGCCCCCGGGATGGCCGCCAGCAGCGTCACCACCATGGTCACCAGGGCGACGAAGCCGCTGTTGCGCAGGAACGTGGTGAAGCCCTGGCCGCCGTCGTCGGTGGACTTCAGCACCGTCGCGTACGACGCCGTGGTGATCTCCGACAGCGACACCCAGAGCCTGCCGGGGTCGAGCACGACCTCCTGGATCGGCCGCAGCGAGAGCACGATCATGTACCAGAACGGCAGCACGGTGACGAGCACCAGGACGGCGATCGTCAGCCGGCGCAGGCTGCCCCAGACCCACTCCTCGGTGCTGAGCTGCCGGCGGGGGCGGCGGCGGGTGGCCGGCGTCCGGCCGATCGCCGTCCCGGCCGGCGCGGCCCCGGTCTCCGGGACCGCCACGTCCGGAGCGCTCACCGGCCCTCCGCCCGCTCGGCCCGGCTGGCGGCCCGCAGGTAGAAGAAGATCATCCCGGCCAGCACCACGGCCAGCATGACCGCCTGCGCGGCGGCCAGGCCGACGTTCTTCTGTGCGGTGAGGAACTCGTACACCCGGACGCTGATCACCTCGGTCCCGGCGCCGCCCCGGTCAGCAGGTAGACGTCGTCGAACTTGTTGAAGGTGAAGATGAACCGCAGCACCGCCAGCAGCGCGATGACCGGCATCAGCTGCGGCAGCGTGACGAACCGGAAGCGCTGCCAGATGCTGGCACCGTCCATCCGGGCCGCCTCGTCCAGCTCAGCGGGGATCGCCTGGATCCGGGCGACCAGGAAGAGGAAGGCGAAGGGGAAGTAGCGCCACGCCTCGAAGACGATGACGGTCAGCAGCGCGGTCGGGACCGGGATCCCGAACAGGCTGCCGGTCTCGGTGGACAGGAAGGCGATCGGCTCGTCCCAGCCGAGGAACTCGGTGCCCCAGGCGTTGACGATGCCGTACTGCGGGTTGAGCGCGACCGTCCACACGAAGGTCGCGGCCACCACCGGCGTGATGTACGGCAGCAGCATCACCGCCCGCACCGGGCCGCGGCCCCGGAAGGGCCGCCGCAGGGCGAGCGCCGCGATCAGGCCGACCCCGATCGAGCCCACCGTCGCGCCGACCGTGTACACGATGGTCGTCCAGAGCGATGTCCCAGAAGCCCGACGCGGCGAGGACGCGCTGGAAGTTGTCCAGGGTGTAGTTGCCGACGATGCCGGCCCGGCGGATGTTGAGCAGCCGGATCCGCTGGAAGGACAGCAGGATCGCCCAGAGGATCGGCAGGATCACCACCGCGAGGACGATCAGCACCGTCGGGGACAGCAGCAGCCGGCCGGTGCGGGCCTCCTGCTGCTTCAGGGTGCGCCCGGACTCGCGCCTCGTGGCGCGATCGGCCTGGTCGGTCGGCATCGGCGTCAGTTGAGACCCTTCTGGATCTCCTCCACGGCCTTCTGCGCCTCCTGCGCCGCCTGCGCCGCGTCGCCCTTGCCGGCGATGAGGTCGCTGAGCGCCTTGGGCACCGGCAGCGGCCCGAGGGTGGCGCCGACCAGGTCACCCTGACCCTGGGTCAGGCCCCACCGGTTGAAGGTCTCCGGCGACTCCTGCACCGCCTTGAGCACGTCCGCGCCGTAGAACTGGGACAGCGGCGCCTTGGTGTCGACCCCGGCCTTGAGCCCCTCCCACGCCTTCAGGTACGACGTGTCGCCGGCCGTCGGGCCCTGCCGCACGGGCACCTTGCCCTCCGGGGCGATGGCCAGCCAGTCCACGTACTTGTCGGACATCATGTACTTGATGAACTGGACGCTCGGGTCCTTGGCCGCGGCGGAGGTGGCCGCGAAGGACACCAGCTCGCCGTAGAGCGACGGCTCCTGGCCGTCCGGGCCCTTGATCGCGGTCACCACGCCGCTGTTCTTCGCCAGCCACGCCTTGTCCGCCTTGCACTGGGGGCAGCTCGGCAGCGCGTCGTTGCGCAGCCCGCCCAGCTCGTCGAGCAGGAAGGACGACCAGATGATCATCGCCGCCTTGCCGGCGAAGTAGGTCGCCCGGGTGGAGTCGACGTCCTGGTTGCCGCGGACCGAGTAGTCCCGGGCCAGCTTGCCGTACAGGTCGAACGCCCGGACGCACTGCGGCGAGTCCAGCGTGACCTTCCCCTCGTGGTCGACCAGCTCGCAGCCGTTCGCCTCGGCGAGGTACTCGAAGCTCTGCTGGGTGAAGGAGTCGCCCGGGGTGGTCGCCAGCGTGATCCCGGCGACGCCGCCCTTGTTCAGCGTCTGCGCCGCCCGCTCGATCGTCTCGAACGTGGTCGGCGGCTCCAGGCCGGCGGCCTGGAAGAGGTCCTTGCGGTAGACCAGCAGCTGCGCCCAGCCGTCGCTGGGCACCGCGAGCTGGCTGTCGCCGTCCTTCGTCAGCTCCAGGCTGCGGGCGGCGAAGGTGTCCGCGCCCAGCTCGTCCACCACCTTGCCCGCGATCTCGGTGCTGAGCAGGTCGTTGGACGCCAGCGAGCGGACCTGGGACAGCGGCAGCGCCGCGATGACGTCGGGCAGGTTGTCCGCCGCCGCGGCGGACGTCACCAGCTGGTCGAACTGGTCCTCGGCGACCGCGACGACCTCGACCTGGACGCCGGTCTTGGCGGTGAAGTCCGCGGCCATCTTCTTCTGCGCGGCGACCCGGTCGGCGACGTCCTCGATGGTCCAGACCTTGATCGAGTCGGCGTCGCCGCTGCCTTCGCCGTCACCGCCGCTGCAGCCGGCCGCGGCGACCAGCGCCAGGGTGGCCAGGAGCGTTGCTATCCGCTGTCCCGATCGCATCGGGGCCTCGCTTCCGACGTGCCGGAAGGGGGTGTCGAGCACCGGACACATCAGACGGCACGGTGCCGGCAATGACAAGTAACGATCGGATACGGGTGCGTCACGGCCCGTCTCCTCCCGCCGGCGACGCGACGGCGGTATTTCGGGCGCGGGGCGGGGCCGCCGGTCGCCCGGCGGCCCCCGCCCCGATCGGTGCCGGCGCCCGGTCAGCGGCCGGTGGGCGCGGCCGGGCGCGTGGCCGGTCAGCGCGGCCGGGCGCTGCTCCGCTGCGTGACCTGGTTGCGCAGCTGGGCGATCTTGGCCTTGCCCTCGGGGCTGCGCGCGTAGTCCTTGGCCTGCTGAATCATGCGCCGGCCCTGCGGGCTGGCGGCGAACGCGGCGGCCGCCGCGAACAGACCCTTGCGTCGCATCGTGTCCTCCTGGTCGTGGGGGTGCCTATCCTCCTCCTACCCCGTCCGGGCGCGGCGATGCGGCGCGGCGCGGCACCCCCGGCGCCGGCCATCCGGCCCCACCGTAATCCGGTCGCGCGCGGCACCCGCGACTGGGACAGTCCGGCCCATGGACGCGCTGGCCCGACTCGACGCCCGGCTCCGCGAGTGGGCGGAGACCCGGGACTACTCCGGCATCGCCCGGATCACCGGTCCCGGCGGGGTCGTCTTCGAGGGGTGCTACGGGCTGGCCGACCGGGCCGGCGGGCTGCCGGTCACGCCGGCCACCCGCTTCGGGCTGGCCTCGTTCGCCAAGATGTTCACCGCGGTCGCGCTGCTCGACCAGGTCCGCGCCGGCCGGGCCGGCGTGGACAGCCGGGTGGTCGACCTGCTGCCGCCGGAGCGCCGGCCGTCGACGCTGCTCCCCGAGGTCACGCTGGAGCACCTGCTCACCCACACCTCCGGGATCGCCGACTACGCCGAGGAGGAGGGCGACGAGGCGGTCGACTACGCCGACCTGTGGGTGGACCGGCCGGTCCAGCGGTTCCGCCGGCCGGCCGACTTCCTGCCGCTGTTCGGCGACCTCCCGCCCTACCGGGCGCCCGGCGGGCCGTGGCGCTACTCCAACGCCGGCTACGTGCTGCTCGGCCTGGTGATCGAGGAGCTGGCCGCGGCGCCGTACATCGACGTGGTCGGCGAGCGGGTCTTCGGGCCGGCCGGGATGGCCGACAGCGGCTTCTTCCCGCTGGACGAGGTGCGGCCGGACCTGGCGGTCGGCTACCTGCCGCCGGCCGAGCCCGGCGGGCCCTGGCGGACCAACATCTACTCGATGCCGGTCGTCGGCGGCGCGGACGGCGGCGCCTGCTGCACCGCCGCGGACCTGGACCGCTTCCTCCGCCGGCTGGACGACGGCACCCTGCTCGGCCGGGACCTGACCGACGCGATGCTCACCCCGCGGGTGCCGGTCGGACCCGGGTCTGGACATGGGCTACGGCGTGCTGATCTACGCGGACAAGTGGGGGCACGGCGGCGGCGACCCCGGCATCGAGATGCTGGCCCACCGGATGCCGAAGCAGGACGCGACCGTGGTCGCGCTGTGCAACGTGGAGGGCCTGGCCGCCGACGTGCGCGACCTGCTGGTGGAGACCGTCCACGCCACCCTCTGAGGCTCAGCCCCCGTACGGGGTCCGGGTGAGGGTGGCGTGCACCATGCCGGTCAGCGTGACGATGTCGAAGACGGGTAGCCCGGTCCGCTCCTGCAGCGCGGCCGCGAAGGGCACCAGGTCGGTGCACTCCAGCAGCAGCGCGCCGACCGCCGGCTCGGCCCGGACCAGCGCGTCGGCCCGGCCGAGCACCTCGCCGCGCAGCCGGCCCACGTCCAGCTCGGGCCGGCGTGCCTCCAGCATGACCTCGCGGAACTCCGGCTGGTCCTCCATGCCGGCCACCGCGACCGGCACGTCGGCCGCGCCGGCGGCGGTCAGGTGCCGGGCGGTCAGCGCCGGCCGCTTCGCGGTGAGCACCCCGACCTTCTGGTCCGGCCGCAGCATCCGGTGCACCATCGGCAGCTGGACCAGGCTGGACGCGTACAGCGGGACGTCGACCGCGGCGGCCAGCTCCGGCTGGAAGAGCACCAGGAAGCCGCAGCCGGTGGTGATGGCGCCGGCCCCGCGGGCCTGCAGCCGGCGGGCCGCGGCCACGAACGGCGCCAGCAGCGTCGGGTCGGCCTGCGTGACCACCCGCTCCGCGGTGGCCCCGGCCACCACCTCGTAGAGCACCGGGAAGCCGAACGTCGCCGGATTGCGGATGTGCCCGGGGATCTTGGTGAAGCTGGTGTCCAGCCCGATCACCCCGATCGGCACCGCGGTCACCGCGGCCGCCCCACCGGCACCAGCCGGCGCGCGGGCACGCCGCGGGCCGGCGAACCGGCCGACCCGGAACGGCGCCAGCTCCGCCCCGGCCGGCTCGCCCGCGACGATGCCGGCGACCAGCTCCCCGGCCGCCGGCGCCAGCCCCATCCCGATCGTGCCGTGTCCACAGGCGACGGTCAGGTTCCGGTACGGCGCGGCCCGGCCGAGCAGCGGGATGCTGTCCGGGGTGCACGGCCGGAAGCCGCGCCACACCTCGACGGTCTCGGTCCGCTCCAGGCCGGGCAGGAAGTCCCGCACCGCGCGCAGCAGCCCGTCCACCCGGCGCCGGGACACCGACGGGTCCAGCCCGGCCAGCTCCAGGCTGCCGGCCACCCGCAGCCGGTCGCCGAGCGGCGTCACCGCCACCGTCGGCTCGCCGAGCAGCACCGGCCGGCCCGGCGCGTTGGCCGGCATCCGCACGGTCACGCTGTAGCCCTTGACCGGCTGCAGCTCCAGCCCGACGCCGAGCCGGCGGACGCAGTCGGTGGACCAGCTGCCGGCGGCCACCACGGTCTCGGCCGGCCGGAAGTCGCCGCGGGTGGTGCGCACCGCGGTGACCCGGTCGCCGGCCACCTCGAAGTCGAGCACCTCGGTGAACGGGTGGATCTCCACCCCCTGGTCGGTGAGCAGCCGGGCCAGCTCGACCACGAAGGCGGGCGTGCGCACCGTGGCGCCCTCGGCGTTGAAGAGCGCGCCGTGCACGGCGAAGTCGACCCCCGGCTCCAGCGCGGCCAGCTCGCCCGGCCCGAGCTCCCGCAGCGGCACCCCGCCGGCCACCGCCTGCGGCACGGCCCGGCGGGCCGCCTCGAAACCGGCCGCGGTGCGGAAGGCCAGCACCGTCCCGCGCTCGGAGAAGGTGGCGGCCAGCCCGCCGGAGCGGCACAGCTCCCGCAGCAGCACCAGGCTGCGCCGCTTCAGCCCGACCAGCACCCGGAAGCCGGCGGCCGCGGTCCGCTCGTCGCAGGCCCGGCGGAAGTGCCACAGCCAGGACAGCAGGTCGCCGTCCCAGCGCGGCCGGACCGGCAGCGGGCCGGTCGGCCCGTGCACCCCGCGCAGCCCGCGCCGGCCGCCCAGCCCGGCCGCCCGCAGCGCGGGCCGGGCCAGCGGGGCCGCGCCGTGGGTGCCGACGAAGCCGGTGTTGCCGGCCGAGCAGGACTGCGGGCCGCCGATCGGGCCGCGCTCCAGCACGGCCACGCCGAGCCCGCGCCGGCGCAGGTGGTAGGCGCAGAACAGGCCGGCCACCCCGCCGCCGACGACCAGCACCTCCGGGTCGGACCGCAGGCTGGCCTCGCGACGCGGGGCATAGAGCGTCACCAGGAAGAAGTTGGTGGGCAGGTTGACCACCACCCGCTCGTGGATCCGCGCCATCACCGCCGGGCCCGGCTCGGCGAACGTGCCCGGCGGCGGCTCGGCGAACCGGATCGTCGACCGGCCGGCGTCGAAGAGCTGGGCGCCGTGCCCGAAGTCGCCGACCAGCGCGGTGCCCGGCTCCACCAGCCGGGTCCGGACGACGAACACGCCGTTGCCCTCCAGCACGTCCACCAGCCGGCCGGCGCCGAGGAGGCGGTAGTAGTCGACCGGGTTGAGGATGAGCCCGTCCGCGGTGCCGCCCATCTGCTCGACCTCGTTGCAGGCGGCCAGCAGCGGCGACGCGAACGGGCCGGCCGTGGTGATCCGGCCGATCCCCGGGTACGCCAGCAGGCCGGCCTCGCCGCACAGGATGGTCACGTTCTCCGCCGTGCCGAGCCGGACGATCAGCCGGTAGTTGAGGAACGACTCGAACGTCTCCGGGTCCTCCCAGAGCCGGTCCGGCACCTGCACCCAGGCCGTGGTCGGCAGCAGCTCCGGCACCGGCGAGGAGTGGAACCGGCTGGCCAGCTCGCGGCGGGTGGCCGCGCCGGCCACCGCCGGGTCGCCGGCCCGCGGCGGGCTCTCGTGCCAGTACGACGAGCGCGGCTCCCGGGACAGGTCGACCACCTTGAGCATGTTGCGGGCCGGGTAGCGCGGCTTGCGCCGGGAGCTGGTCAGCGAGTCGGTGATGGTGACGTCGAAGTCCACCGCGGCGGCCGTCCCGTCGGCCGCGCAGGCCTCGGCGAAGCGGCGGCCCGGCGACATCTCGGCCCGCCGCTGGGCGACGACGTCGGCCATCGTCCGCTTGACCTCGTCGGTGCGGAGGCGGTCACCGGGTCCCCCCGGCGGCGGAAGGGGGGGGATGGGGGCGCCGGCCGGCTTGCGCGCCACGACCATGCCCCAGCCGAACTCGCCGTCGGCGATGGCCGCCTGCATGTGCTCGCAGGACTCCGCGAACGACCGCATCCAGTCCCGGGCCCCGCCGTCCGATGTGGACTCCGCCCGCTCCGCCGCGGTCCGGCCGAGCACCCGGTAGGTCTGCTTGAGGTGGCCGGACAGGTTGAGCCCGAGCACGATCTCGAAGCCGGCGTGCTCCAGCGCCTGCTGGTAGCCGACCAGCGAGTAGCCGCCGTTCCAGCGGACCCGGTCGTACACGTGCCGGCGGGCCCGCTCGCTGACCTCCTCCTTCGGCTGCAGGAAGTCCGAGAAGGTGAACAGCCCGCCCGGCCGCAGCACCCGGAGCACCTCGTGGTGGGTGGTCGGCTTGTCCGGCACCAGGCAGAGCGCGTCCTGGCTGACCACGTGGCTGAAGGTGTCCGGCTCGAACGGCATCCGGGTGGCCGAGCCGTGCACGAACTCGACGTCCGGCCCGGGCGCGGCGGCCAGCTTGTGCCGGGCGAAGCCGATCCGCTCGGCGGACAGGTCCAGCCCGACGCCCCGGCAGCCGTGCTTGCGGGCCAGCCCGAGCAGGAAGTTGCCGCAGCCGCAGCCGACGTCGAGCACGGACGAGGAGCTGTCGATCTCCGCGTACGTGGCCAGGATCTCCGAGGTGCGCTCGGACGCGGCCCGGTAGTCGTCTCGTCCCGCGGGTCGGCGAAGTAGCCGGTGTGCAGCACCCCGTCGCCGTCCCAGAAGCGCAGGTACGTCGACAGGGTCTGGTCGAAGAACGCCTCGACGTCCTGCTCGGTGTAGGTCTGGCTGGCGGTGGTCATCGTGGCTCCTCGCGAGGTCATGTGAAGGTCTCCTTGGCCACGCCGGTCAGGTGGGCCGGCGGCGGGGTCGCCACCGCGGCCCCGCCGTCGACGAGCTGGACCGTCCCGGTCACGAACGAGGCCCGCTCGCCGGCCAGGAAGGCGGCCACCGCGGCGACCTCCTCCGGGCGGGCCAGCCGGCCCAGCGCGCAGTGGTGGCCGAACTCCTGCAGCCGGGCCTCCGCGTCGCCGTCGCCGGCCAGCCGGGCCGCCGCCCGCTCCACCGGCGGGGTGCGGGTGGTGCCGGGGGCGAGCACGTTGACGGTGATGCCGTCCCGGCCGACCTCGGCCGCCAGCGACTGGGCGAAGCGCACGATCGCGGCCCGGGTGACGCCGGACAGCGCCAGCGGGGCGACCGGGACGGCGGCGGTCTCCGAGGTGACGAACAGCAGCCGGCCCCAGCCGGCCGCCTTGAGGTGCGGCAGCGCGGCCAGCGCCAGGTCGACGGCCGGCAGCAGGACCGTGTCCAGCGCGGCCCGGTATTCCGGCAGCGCGAAGCCGACGGCGGGCCGACCGGCGGGCCGGCCCCGTTGACCACCACCACGTGCAGGCCGCCGAAGTCGTCGGCCACCTCGTCCACCCAGCGGCGCACCGCGGCCGGGTCCCGGATGTCCACGCCGGTGGCGTGCACCCGGCCCCGGGCCACCTCCTTGACCGTGCGCTCGGCCGCGGCCAGCCGCTCCGGGTCGCGGGCGCCGAGCGCGACGTGCGCGCCCTCGGCGGCGAGCTCGCGGGCCACGGCAAGGCCGAGGCCGCTCGACCCGCCGGCCACCAGCGCCACCCTCTTGCGCAGTCCCAGGTCCACTGGCTCCTCCTCCACTCCGCCGCTACCGCCTCCCGGTCCGCTGGGCTTGTCCGCGCGCGGGCCGGCGGCGTGCCGGCGCCGAACGTGCCG
>CAWKIV010000019.1:0-330457 GCA_963849885.1 uncultured Actinomycetota bacterium
CGATACGCGAGACCAGGCCGTTGCGGTTCGGAGTCGTTACTCCGATCACCACGGATCTGCCGACCTGGCGCGACCAGCTGCGTGGTCTGGCCGACAGCGGTTACTCGACGATCCTGATGCCCGACGTGCCGCAGTGGCAGCCGGCACCGGGCCCTGCGCTCGCCGTCGCAGCAACGATCACCGACCTGCGAGTGGGTACCTGGGTTTACGCGTCGCCCGTGCGGCCGCCGTGGATCACCGCGTGGGAGGCGCACTCGCTGTCCGTGCTCACGAACGGTCGTTTTGAGATGGGCATCGGCACCGGCCGGCCCGGCATTGCCGACCAGCTCCACGAATTGGGCCTGCCGGTCGTTCCCGCGAGCCAACGGTCGGGCCAGGTGCGTGAAGTCGTCTCGGCCCTGCGAGAACTCGACGGCTCAGACCTGCACACTCCGCTCGTGATGGCCGTGGGCGGCCCCAAGGCGCAAGCGCTGGCCGCCGAGCTCGCCGACACGGTGACCTTCGTGATGCCGCAGACCGAGACGCGGGCTGAGACGACGCAACGGGTACGGCAGTTCGACAACCACCGCGATGTCGAACTGGCGTTGCACGTGCCCGTGATCGGCGACTCGGTCGCTCCGTTCATGGCGGGGCCCGACACGGATGCCGCCGCCGTCCGGGCCGCGGATTCGCTGGCCTTCCTTCCCTGCGATCCCTCGGCCGCTGCCGAGGAGATCCAACGGCGACGCGAGGAACTCGGCTTCTCATACTTCGTGTTCGGAGCTGACGTCGCCGGTGCTCTCGCTCCGGTCGTCGCCGAGCTGGCCGGACGGTAGCGCCACGTCCCTTCTCTTCTTCCGACCCCCCCTCCTGCCGTGCCCCCTTCCCCTCGTCCCCCCCCCCCCCGCTCATGCCGGCGTAGCCGCGCCGGCCAGCCGCACTACGCATGTACAGCGCGTAGCCGCCCCCACCGGCCGCCCGCGGGAACCTGTCACGCATCGACGGAAGCCGATCTGTCACGCGTCAACCGGAGTCGGCAGCACGCCAGCCCGTCAGTGGCTCTGGCTCACCCGGTATGGGCGGAATCTCAAGCAGCCGGCGTAGCCGGCCGACGTGGCTCCTCCTGGTTGGAGTGTTAGCTCCCGTGTTCCGTGGACCTAAAGGGGTGTGTGACCCGGAGGTGAGCATCGGAAGACTCACTGCAACGGTCCCGCTCCAACGGGGGGAGCGGGGCCGGGAACCAGCATGATCCGGTCCGCGCGGCGTACCTCTCGACCAGCTCGCCGAGCAGGGCAGCAGCGGCCCGGTGGCTCACGTGGGGAGGCCCTTCTCGCCCAGCCGGGACCGCCTGAGTAGCCGGCCCCTTGATGGGAAACCCGCCGTCCGGGTCAGCTACGGAGGCGTTCACGGATTGGTACGGATGTGGGGCGGGCGCCGGAGACGACCTGGCGCCGACAACCTCAACCACATTGGCGGCGGTCCGCGCCGTCGGGGTCACCAAGCGGTACGGCAGCGGGCCGGCCACCGTGGTCGCGCTCGACAACGTGACGGCGGCGCTGCCGGAGGGCCGATTCACTGCAGTCATGGGCCCGTCCGGGTCGGGCAGTTGCACCTGCTGCACTGCCTCGCCGGGCTGGAGACGGTGACTCGGCACGGTGTATCTGGGCGAGACGGACCTGTCCGCGCTCTCCGAACGCGAGCTGACCAGGCTGCGCCGCGATCGGGTGAGGTTCGTGTTCCAGTCGTTCAACCTGCTCCCGGCGCTGAGCGCGCGCGAGAACGCGCTGCTGCCGCTGCGGATCGCTGGCCGGCGCCCCGACCGTGAGTGGACGGATCGGGTCATCGACGCGGTCGGCGCTGCAGCCCGCTTGGGCATCGGCCGGGGGAGCTGTCCGGCGGCGAGCAGCAGCGCCTCGCCGTCGTGCGCGCCTTGGCCGGGCAGCCGGCCGTGGTCTTCGCCGATGAGCCGACCGGCAACCTGGACTCGCACGCGAGTGCCGATCTGCTGGAGCTGCTGCGCCGCTGCGTGGACGATTTCGGCCAGACGGTCGTGATGGTGACCCACGAGCCGGCCGCCGCCGGGTACGCCTACCTGGTGCTCTTCATCGCCGACGGCCGCGTGGTCGACGAGATGGTCGAGCCCACGGCCGAGCGTGTCCGCGACCGCATGCAGCAGCAAGGCTCGGGCCGGGAGCAGCGGGGCGTGCTGCCGTGACCTGGCTCAGCGTGCGGGAATTGCTGGCACATCCGCGTCGGGCGGTGCTGACCGGCGTCGCGGTCGTGGTCGGGATCGCGCTGGTGTCGGGCACACTCGTCCTCGGGGACACGGCCGTGCGTGCCGGCGTCCATGACGGCGATCTCGACCAGCTGCGGAGAATCCTCCTGATGGCCGGCGGGGTGGCCCTCCTCGTCGGCGCGTTCATCATCAACTCGACGATCTCGGCGGTCCTCGCCCAACGGACCGCGAGCTGGCGCTGCTGCGTTGTCTCGGCGCCGAGGCCCGCCAGCTTCGAGGTTGGTCCGCGGGGAGGCCCTCGCTGTCGGCGTGGTCGCCTCCCTCATGGGGCTGGTCGTGGGCCTCGGCGTGGCCGCGGCGCTGCGGGCGTACGTGAGCTCCGCGCTGCTCTCCAGCGGTGATCTGCCCAGCCACACGCTCGTGGTCACCCCCGTACCGTCGGCGTCGCGTTGCTCACCGGGACCGTCGTCACGGTCGTCTCCGCACAGGCCCCGGCGCGCCGCGCGAGCCGGGCGGCGCCACTCGCCGCGTTGCGCGGCCTACCGGCCACCGGCCGGCGGCGGCGCGCACCCCGGATGGCCGCCGGGGCGGTCCTCGCCGCGGTGGTGTCGCGGCCGTGCCCTCCGCGGCTGTTACCGGCACCGGCCGAGTGCTCTGCCCGCCGCCGCGCTCACCCTGGCCGGCGTTCGGATGCTCGGCCCGTGGGCGGCGACCGCGCTGGTCCGTCTCGTCGGCCTGCCGGTCGCGCGAGTGCTCCGGCTGCCGGGCGAACTCGCCCGTAGGAACGCGATGCGCAGCCCGGACCGGACCGCCGCCACCGCTTCCGTCCTGATGGTCGGGCTCGCGCTCGTCAGCTTCGTCACCGTCCTGTTCACCTCGACCAAAGCATTTCTCGATGGCGCAGGTTGCCCGTACGCCGGCCTTCACCGTGATCAGCGGCGGCACGACGAGCACCGGCAAGCAGGCGGTTAGCCCGCTCGCCGACGGCGTGCTCGCGCGGCTGGCGGCGCTGCCCGACCTGTCCGCGGTCGTGCCGACCGGTCCACCCTCGGCACTGCGGCGGGAACCGAGGCGGACGTCACGAGCGCGGACCTGGCCGACTTCGCCCGGGTGCGCGGCCTGGACGTAACCGCGGGCAGCCTGGCCGACGTGAGCCGGGGCGGGCTGTGGGTCGTCGATGACGTCGCCGCCCACCACGGCTGGACGATCGGTTCACGGGTGCCGGTGAACCTGGGGCGGGGTAGCCGCGCCTTCACGCTACGGGCCGTGTACCGGCACGAGAGCTACGTCGACCAGCCTCCCGAGGTACCTCCTCGGGTCCGCGGACTACGCCGCGCTCGGCGGCGTCACCGCAGTCGGCGCCGCACTCCTGCGCGTGACAGACGGCGTGGCGCCGGCGACGCCCGCGCCGCCGTCGATCGGGCGGTCGCGGCACAGCCCGGGCTCATCGTGGAGGACCGGGCACAGGTACAGCGGGAGACGGTCGGGGCGGCCCCAGGCGGCGTCGCTGTACCTGATGCTCACCTGCCTCGCGGTGCTGGTCGGGCTGGTAGGCATCGTCAACGCGATGTCGCTGTCCGTCGTCGACCGGGTACGAGAGCTGGGCCTGCTGCGCGCGGTGGGCATGGACAGGCGACAGCTCGGCACGATGGTCCGGCCGAGGCGTTCATCATCGGCTGCGTCGGCGCGGTGCTCGGCATCGGCATCGGCACCCTGTACGGCTGGGCCGCGGCCAAGGTGTTCGAGCACTCCTCGGCGCCGACGCGGTTCACCGCACCGGTCGCGGTCCTGGCGCCGTCGCCGCCCTGGCCGCGGGCGCAGGTGTGGTCGCGGTGGCCCTACCGCCCGGTCGGCGAGCCGCGTCGATGTGCTGCGGGCGATCGCGGCCGAGTAGTCGCGGCGGGATGCCCCCTACGCTGGGAAGGGTGCGCCTGACAATGCGCTGGTTGATCGCGCTCGGGTGCCTTGGCCTGGCCGGCTTCTGGGTCTTCCTGCTCGTGGTCGTCGAGCACACGTCGATGCCTCCGCTGCCGCTCGCAGTGCCCGTGCTGCTGCTCGTGGTCGGGCTGGCCGTCGGGCCATGGATGTTGCTGGTCTCGCGCCGCCTGCAGCGGGAGCCCGAGGCGGGCCGGGTCTTCCGCCGGGTTGTGGCGGTTTCTGCGATGCTCACCGCAGTGGGTGTGGTCGCGGCCGCGATCGTCGACAGCCGGCGGGGCACCAGCGGCGACGGGTTCGCCGTCGTCCTGGTGATGATCGTCCTTCCTCGCCGTCGGCGTGCTCACGCTCGTCGGCGCGGTCTTCTGCCTGGCTGTTCGTCCTCACCCGCGCGATCACCCGAGAGCGGGCCGCCCGGGTCCGCGCCGAGGAGCGGGCCGAGGTCGCCACCCACTTGCATGACTCGGTTCTCCAGGCGCTCACGCTTATCCACAAGTGGGCCGACGACCCCCGCACCGTACGCGGGCTCACCCGCCGCCCGACCGGGAGCTGCGTGCCTGGCTCTACGGCGGGCAGCCCGACGATGGCGACGACTTCGCCGCCGCGGCCAAAGCGGTGGCCGAGGAGGTGGAGGACCGGTTCGACGTCATCGTCGAGGTGGCGACCGTCGGCACCTGCCGCCTCGACGGGCCCGCCCGGGCCGTTATCGGGGCCGTGCGCGAAGCACCACCAACGCCGCCAAGCACGCCGAAGTCCGCCACATGTCGGTCTTCGCCGAGATCACCGAGGAGGACCTGCATGCGCTGGTCCGCGACCGGGGCCGCGGGTTCGACCCGGCGCTGCGCAACGGTACGGACCGGCGCGGCATCACCGACTCGATCGAGCGGCGCATCCACGCCTACGGCGGCTCCGCAGTGGTCCGCTCGACGCCGGGCGCGGGCACCGAGGTGGAGCTGCACATGCCCTGGGGGGCGCGCGTGGGTGGACGGATCGGGGTCCGTCCTCGACGTCGGCTGCGGCGGCTTCCGGCCGAAGTCAGCGAGGGTGGACGGGTGGGCGAGGCGGTCGACGCGCAGTACGGTCGACTGGCATGGCGCTGCAGCCCGACGTGGTGCTGCTCGACGTGCACCTGCCCGACGGCGGCGGTCGGGCCGTCCTCGACGCGGTCGTGCCGACCCACCGCAGGTCCGTTTCCTCGGCCTGTCGGTCTCGGATGCCGCCGAGGACGTCCTCGACGTCATTCGCGGCGGCGCTCGGGGGTACGTGACCAAGGCGATCTCCGGCCCAGACTGTGCGAGGCGATTCGCGTGTGCAGGCGGGCGACGTCTACTTCTCGCCGCGGCTGGCCGTTTACGTTCTGGACAGCTTCCGTGGCGAGGGGCGGGCCGGGAGCCGGACCTCGACCGGCTCACCGACGCGAGCGCGAGGTCATGCGACTGGTCGCCGTCGGATACACGTACCAGGAGATCGGCACTCGGCTGTCGATCTCGGCGCGCACGGTCGAGACCCACGCAGCCGCGGTGCTGCGCAAGCTCAGCTTCCAACCGCCGCGAGCTCTCCCGTTGGGCCAGCACCCGCCGCCTTGTCTGACCGCGCAGCGCGGGCGGCCGGCGACGGGCGCTGGCAGGGGAAGGACCCGCGCTCGCCAGGGCGAGGTAGCGCGAGGCGTTCGCCTGAGCGCTGGATGCGAGAGGGCCTTTAGAGGTCGAGCAGGGAGGGGTCTTCCCACACGTCCAGGTAGTCAGGCGCGTAGATGAAACGTGAGCCGGGAGGCAGGTCTAGCAGGGGAGCAATTCCGGGACAGCGGTCGACCGCGTGCGCCACATGCCACGGCAAGAAGAAGTCAGCGCGGTGCTGCAGGTCGCCGGTCCAGAGGTACCACCCCGTGGTGCCGTGCTGAGGCGGATGGCGAAGTCCGTGCAGCGGCCAGTCCCACGAGTCGGCCTCGATGAGGGACCGCGAGGCTCCGAGCTTGCTGTCTGCCGTCGCCATGCCGCTGATCGTGCCCGAGCCACTGTCCGCTCATGCCGGCGTAGCCGCGCCCGCCAGCCGGTCACCGACGCCAGCCGTGTCCTCGTCACCGTCGCCCGCCGCTGACGGTACGCCGCGGCTACCCGGCGGTCCGGTCCTCAGGACAGCGGCAGGAACCCGATGCCGGGATGCATCTCCCGCGGCTGCCCGGCACAGTCGTCGCGGTTCAGCCCCTGCGGGTTGCTGCATCCGAGCGCCCCGCCGAACTCGGTGTCCGAGCCGACCCACAGCCCCGCGCCGGTCACGAACAGCGCCTTGGCCCCGACTCCCCGCGTCCGCGTCGGGTTCCAGCTCAGCGCCTTGCCCGTCGCCGGGTTGAGCGCCCCGATACCCGGCCGGGAGACCGCCCCGGTCCCCGGGTTGTCCCGTCCGTTCGGGTTGTCGAGCCAGCGCTGGTGGCCGCCGACGTAGACCGCGACGCCGGTGATGGCGACGCTGTGCAGGGAGTCGCCGCCGGTGTAGTTGATCCAGGTCGGCCGCGTCGGGCGTCGCGATCGCGGTCTCGAACCGCGCCGTCGCGTCGCAGAGCGTCACGAACAGGTCGCCGGACTGCGGCACGAACCCGGTGCTGGCGATCGCGAAGTAGCTGCCGTCCGGCGAGAAGTCCACCCCCTTCAGGTAGACGGGGAGGCTGCTCGCCGCGCACATCCTGGTCAGCGGCTGGTAGTACCAGGCGTCGAGGGAACCGGTCGTCGTGCCGAGGGCGACCATGAACGCGCGGGAGCGGGTCTGTCCAGAGACGGTGGTGAAGTTGCCGATCGCCGCCAGCCGGGTGCAGGTCGGGCTCACCGCGAAGCGGTACACGTGCGTCGCCGTGGACGAGGAGGTGACCGAGCCGGAGATCCCCAGGTTGAGGTATCCGGTGTCGGCGCCGGTCGTGGGGTTGAGCGCGAGCAGCTTCCGGCTGAACCAGCCACCGACGAACAACCGGCCGCACGCGTACTTCAGGTCGGACACGTTGCCGCTGAGTGGGCTGACGAACGTCGGGTCGACGGCGCCGGTGACCGGGTCGAGCTTCGCGACTCCCCGCCGCGGCACGCCGTTGATGCTCGTGAAGTAGCCGCCGACGAAGAGCTTGCCGTCCGGCGCCGCCGCCAGCCCCCAGACCGCACCGTTCACGTTCGGCCGGAAGGAGGTCAGCGTCCCCGTCGTCGCGTCGAACGCCACGATGTTGGTCCGTGCCACCCCGTTCACCGAGGTGAACTGGCCGCCGGCGTACATCGTCGACCCGATCTGCGCGAACGCGTGCGTCGCCGTGTTGGTCACGAGGTTCGGCAGCTTGGGCGTCCAGTCAGCCGGATTCGCCGAGACGACCCTCGGGTGGGCGATCTGGGCGCCGGCCGGCGTCGCCATGCCCCCCACCAAGACGCCCGCGGCGAGGAGGGCAATGCCAGCCGACACTCGGATCGATCTCATCTGGGAGCCCCCGCTCTGGCTGTGACCAGCCGTAACTGAACGGTACCAGTGGGCAGCGGGCCACGGCGCCGGGTTCAGCAGCGGTGCGCCGGGGTCATCGCCGTGGACCTGACCCAGCGATCGGGGTCGATCCGCACAAGGCGTCGGTGACGATCGAAGTCCGGCGGAGTGCCGGCGCTGCTGCGCCTTCGGCATGCCGTACAGCTCGGCGACGAACTCCGGCCCGTACGGGCCCGGTGCTCGGCCGGCATCGTCATCGCCATCATCGGCGGGGGCGCGCTCCGGGTACCGTCCGTGCGATGGCGCCCGGAGATGTCGCTCGGCTCTATCACGAGCTGACGAGCTACAGGCCCGGGAAGGACTATCTGCCGAAGGCCGTCGACCACCCGCTGGTCTTGCAGGACTTCGTCGCCAACGACATCCCGACCTGGCCGGCGCAGGTCAAGGCGTATCCCGATGGGCTGCCGCGTGTCGAGCTGCCGCGGGAGTGGCCCCCGGTCGACGTCCCCGCGACCGCGGTCCTGGCCGGCCTGGCGTCGGCGCCGCCGCCGACGCTTGCCGGGCTCGCCCGCACGCTGTTCCTGTCCGCGGGCGTCGTCCGGACAAGCCCGCGCAGCCAGAACCGGACCGTGCTCTTTCGCGCCGCCGGCTCCGCAGGTGGACGCTTTCCGATGGAGCTTTACGTGTCGGCGCGCGGAGTCGACGGCTTGGCTGACGGCGTGCACTGGTACGAGCCGGTCGGTCATGCCCTGCTGCAGGTTGGGCCGCCCGCGGGCGGGGAGGCGACCACGCTTGTTGTCACCGGGGTCCCTTGGCGCACGGGCTGGCGCTACGCCGAGCGCGGCTTCCGGCACATCTACTGGGATTCGGGCACGATGCTGGCCCAGACGCTCGCGCTCGCGGCTGGGCGACTGTTCACGACCTTCCCCGATGAGCAGGTCACTCGGTTGGTCGGTGCCGACGGTGTGCAGGAATGGCCGGTCGCGCTCGTCGCGCTCGAGGACGGGTCGCCCGCGATCGCGCCCGGTGGCGCGGCGACGGCGGGCACGATCGATCGGGACCCGGTCGAGTTTCCGCTTGTCACGACGGCGCAACGGGCGGGCGACGGGGACGTGCTCGGCGAGCCGTGGCCGGCCGCGCCGGCGCTCGACGTAGAGCCGCCGCCGTCGCGCGACCTCGAGGCCGTGATACTTCAGCGCGGCTCGACGCGGCTGATGGACGCGGGCGCGACCGTCCCGCGCGCGGGCTACGAGTTCGCGCTCGCCGCAGCGCTGCGCGGGATCGACGTGCCGCACTACATCGCCGTGCACGGCGTCCAAGGGGTCGAGCCCGGGCTCTACCGCTGGCCCGATCTGGCGTCGCCGCTGCGGCGCGGCGACCTGCGCCACGAGTTGCTCGTGGCGTGCTGGGACCAGGACCTCGGGCGTGACGCCGCGTACGTCGTGATGGCCGCGACCGACCTCGTCGGGCTCGATGACCGCGCCTACCGCGCCGCCCAGCTCGCCGCCGGGATCGTGGAAGGCCGGCTGCACCTCGCGGCCTACGCGCTCGGACTGGGCGCGTCCGGGATGTCGTTCCTGGACTCGGAGATCGAGCCGCTGCTGGGGACTCCGGTCGCTGGGCTGCTGTTCACGTGCGTCGGCGTCCC
Source organism: uncultured Actinomycetota bacterium (assembly GCA_963849885.1). Taxonomy (GTDB): domain Bacteria; phylum Actinomycetota; class Actinomycetes; order Mycobacteriales; family CADCTP01; genus CADCTP01. The sequence continues at coordinate 9,246 of CAWKIV010000019.1, forward strand.
GACGTACCGCAACACGGCCGGCGGCCCGCCCGGCGAGCCGGTCTCCGTGCTGACCCCGACAGCAGGCGAGACGCCAACCTCGTAGGCCCCCCGACTCGAGTTGCGTTTCGTCCGCCGATGAGTCGCCGAAGTAGTGGCCTACGCTGCGGCAGGTCAGAGTGTAGGGCGGTGGAGATGCCGGACACGGGTGTGAGGCCGAGGCGGTTCCAGCGGCTGTCGATCGTTCGGTTGCGCACCCCGGAGACGCCGGCGCCGGACAGCCCGGACGACGACCGGATTCAGGAGGCACACCTGGCGTACCTGCACGACCTGCAGGACCGGGGGTTGATCCTGGTCAACGGCCCGGTACAGCGAGCCGACGACCCGAGGTTCCGCGGCATGACCATCTACTCCGTACCGGCGGATGAGGCGCGCCAGCTCGCGCTGGAGGATCCCGCCGTGCGGGCCGGCTGGTTCGAGCCGCACGTGGACGGTTGGCTGGTCCCCGCGGTGCCCGTGGCGCTCGGCACGAGGGTCGACGTCGAGTTCCCCGAGGACTAAGCGCCTCACCCAACATCCGACTCTGCCGCGGGCGGCTCGTTGCGCGACTCTGCCGATGTGCCTGCATCGCGGGCGCTGCTCAGCGGTCGGCCGAGGCCTCCTCGAGTCGGGCTGCGATGCGCTTGTGTGCTTCCCACACCTCCTCGGGCAGGTCGGCGAACTGGGCCAGGTGCTCCTGACGGAAGGTCATCTCCTGGCGCCAGCGATCGTGGTCGACGGTGAGCAGGACCTCGAGATCGTCGGGCGCGATCGCCATCCCCTCCAGGTAGAGCTCGTCGGGGGTGGGGAGGATGCCGACCGGCGTGCGCCGCCCGCTGACTTCGCCGTTGCTCAGCCGTAGCAGCCACAGCAGAGGGCGCAGGTTGTCCCGATATCCGGGCCAGAGGAAGTGGCCGTCGGCGGGGTCGCGCTGGAACCAGTTGACGTGCGCGAAGATCGGTTTCTGCCGAGCGGAGCCGATGATCTTCAGCCAGTGCGCCGCGTAGGCCCCTTCGGGGTAGGAGAGGAACGGCCGCATCGACATCGGGTCGTAGCGCAGCTGACCCTCCACGCCCTCGGCGGCGTAGGTCGCCTCGGCACCCAGCGTCAGCCCGTCGTAGACGCCCTCGGCGACGTCGGTGATCGCACGGATCAGCGGCTCGCGGTCACTCGTCCGGCCACCGAAGATGATCGCGTCGATGGGCACGCCCCGGGGGTCGTCGAAGTCGTCGGCGAGATTGGGCACGTTGTCCAGCTGGGTGGTGAAGCGGCTGTTCGGGTGCGCCCAGGGCTCATCGATGTCGGACTCGGGCGCTGCGCCGATCGGCGCGCCGGTCCAGTCGCGCCATCCGGCGGCCTCCGGTGGTGTCGGGGTGCGGCCCTCCCACCAGACTTCCTGCGTCTCCTCGTTGTAGGCCACGTTCGTGAACAACGTCCCGGTACCCGGCGCCACCGCGGCGAGCCCGACCGGGTTGGTGGTCTCGTTGGTGTCCTTTGCGACACCGAAGACGCCGAACTCCGGGTTGATCGCGTAGATCCGGCCGTCGTCGGGATCCACCCGGAGCCAGGCGATGTCATCGCCGTAGAACCGCACCTCGTACCGGTCCTTCAGCCCCTGCGGGGGCAGCATCATCGCGAGGTTGGTCTTGCCGGACGCGCTGGGGAACCCACCGCAGATGTGATACGTACGGCCGGTCTGCTTGTCGGCGATGCCGATGAGCATGAACTGCTCGGCCAAGAACTCGCCCGACCTCCACCCGTCGTAGGCGGCTTGCCGCAGCCCGTGCGCGATCTTGCCGAGCAGCGCGTTGCCACCGTACGAGGAGCCGAAGTGCAGGATCGTGCGCTCGTCGGCGACGGTCACGAAGTAGCGCTGGTCGTGCTCGGTTCCCTGACCGAGGTTCTCCAGGTCGCCGGTGACGTGAACACCGCGCACGAAGCTGCCCGGATCGGCGAGGTTGTTGACGTAGTGCACGCCGACCCGCGCCATGCGGATCATGTGCAGGACGACCGTGCGGTGGTCGGTGAGCTCGACCCCGGCCCCGTACGACTCGAGCGGCGATCCCGGGGGCGCCATCAGGTACGGCACCACGTACATCGTCTTGCCGGCCGACGCGCCGCGCATCCGCTGCTCCAGCAGCGGCGTCATCTCCGCCGCCGGGCGCCAGTTGTTGTAGACGCCCCGGTCGGCCGGGTCGCTCGTCGCCACAATCGTGCGCTCCTCGGAGCGTGCGGTGTCCTTGACGTAGCTGCGCGAGTAGTAGCGGCCCTGTCCGGCGGGCTGGATCTCCCCCGCCGCCAGCGACTCCTCGAGCAGCCGGCCGTCGTCCGAGGCGCTGACGACCTCCACCCTCGCCGGTCGGGTATGCGCAGCCCACCGCCGCACGAACGCGCGGACCCGATCGTTGTTCACCCCTGCCCTGTCGAGTGCAGCGTCGACGTCCACCACGTGGGAGCACTCCTATCCGCGATCGCCGTCGATCGCGCCGTACCACGACACTAAAGCACCAATCGCGGCGTAAGATCGCCAGCCGAAGGTGCGCGGGACACAGCATCATGCCGCACCGCTCGATGTCTTGCGGCCGTCCTCGCAGCGGCGTGGCCCCCTGAGTACCTGCACTTGATCGCATGGCCCATCGCGGCGGGAACCGTCGATCTCGCCCGTGCCGAAGACTCCTCGATCATGCGCGAGCATCCGCTCTCGAGGAACGGGTCAAGCGCGTCCCGTAGGAGTCGGTCGGCCCGCCGACGGCGCCGGGCAGGCTGGGGCCATCGGCATCCGTCCGGGAGAGTCGCTGCCGCCGCTTGTGCTCACCTGGCTTCGGGGGCGCGGTCGGTCTGCGCAGTCGCCGTTGGCTGCGGCTCGACCTGGCCGCGCTGAAGGTCGTGTTGCGCGGCATGCACCTCCTTCTCCGGTGCATTCGTCGCGCTCTCGAGGAATCGGAGGAGCTCCACCGGAAACGGCAGGACGAGCGTGGAGTTCTTCTCCGCCGCGACCTCCACCACCGTCTGGAGGAGTCGTAGCTGCAGGGCGGCCGGAGTGTCGGCCATGATGCCGGCAGCTTCCGCGAGCTTCCGGGACGCCTGCAGTTCGCCGTCCGCGGTGATGATCCGGGCGCGCCTCTCCCGTTCGGCCTCGGCCTGCCGGGACATCGACCGCTTCATGGACTCGGGCAGCGCGACGTCCTTGATCTCCACTCGGTCGATGTGGATTCCCCAGCCCAACGCAGGGCTGTCGATGAGCAGCTCGAGACCCTTGTTCAGGGACTCCCGGTTGCACAGCAGGTCGTCCAGCTCGCTCTTGCCGATCATGGATCGCAGCGAGGTCTGCGCAACCTGGCCCACCGCGAAGAGGTAATCCTGGACCGTGACGATCGCGGTCGTCGGCTGGTCCACCCGGAAGTAGACCACCGCGTCGACCCGCACTGTCACGTTGTCCCGGGTGATTCCGTCCTGTGCAGGCACGGGCATCGTGACGATCTGCATGTTGACCTTGCGAATGCGGTCGATGAGCGGCGTGATCCGGGTCAGCCCCGGTTCCCGGACAGCAGGTTGGACCCGCCCCAGCCGGAAGACCACCCCACGTTCGTACTGCCGCACCACCCGGAACCCGGCAGCCACCCAAGCGATCCCCAGACCCAGCACGCCCAGGACGACCTCGACGAACACGGCAGCCTCCTCGCCAGCCGACGGCCGGGCGGAGCCGGCGGCCCGAAGGGCCGAGAAAGTCGGCGGCGCGGGCGGAGGGCGTGACCCGGCCCCACCAGCCTACGTCCCAGGCCGCCGCTCGACCGGCATCGGCCGCCCGGCTGGCAACTGGCCATCTGCCACCCGCGTCGAAACGCCCAGTCGGCGCAGCTACAAGGCACGCACATCAGGGAGCGGATGATCGTGCTGCTCGGGGCGGGGTCGCGGGGTCTGAGTCGGAGCCTATCTGGACGGCGACGCGCGGCCCGCGGCTCGCCGGGCGGGGGCGCTCGGCGATGAGGGGCGCGGTCGCGGATCCGGCCTTGTTCTTTACGTCGGCGCCTCGCTGCCCTGAGTACGGTGGACCGGCCGCGCCCCGGAGGTCGGCAGCGGTTCAACCCGAGGGACGGGTGGTGAACGAGCTCTCCCCGAAGTGGCTGGCCGAGCAGCGGATCCGGCGTGAGCAGGAGCTGGTCCTGCTCGTCAACGTCCGGTCGCGCCGCGGTGCCCGGCACCACGGGGCGGTCCGGGCGATGTTGGAGGGCCGCGGGTTCACCGTTACTGCGGAGCATCTGGTTCGGAACCCGGCGGCGCAGCTGCCGGCGCTGCTTCCGCAGATCCTCGCTGCCCGCCCGCCGCTGCTCGTGGTCGGCAGCGGCGACGGCACCATCGCGACCGTGGTCGACCACCTCGCCCACACCGACACGGTCCTGGGCTACCTGCCGTTGGGCACCACGAACAACTTCGGTCGCAGCCTCGGGCTGCCGATGCGGCTGCGCGGCGCCATCGACGTCATCGTGCACGGGAAGGTCGCCGACGTCGACCTTGGCAGCGTCAACGGCGACCTGTTCGCCAACCTGGTCAGCATCGGCGTCTCCGCGGACGTGGCCGGTCGCACCCCGCACGCCCTGAAGCGCCGCCTCGGCCGCGGCGCATACGCGGCGACCGGGCTGCGCGCGCTGCTGACCCACCGACCGTTCGTGGCCGACATCAGCACCGCCGACACCACCTGGCGGGTGTCCACCCATCAGCTGAACATCGCGAACGGACGCATGCACGCCGGCACCGCGATCGCGTCCGACGCGAGCGTCGACGACCGTCTGCTCATTGCGTACGCCCTCGGCGGTCCGGGCCGGCTGTCCACGGTCTACGCCGCGGCGCACCAGGCGCTGACACCATGGCGGCCGGTGGAGCGGAAGGGCTACCTCACCGCCACCGAGCTCCACGTCAACACCGACACCCCTCAGCTGATTGACGTCGACGGCGAGATCGCTGGCCAGACCCCGATCCATGTCAAGCTCAGCCCGAACGCCCTGCGCGTCCTCGTCCCTCTCGACTTCGTGGACGACAAGATGCCCGGCCACCCCCAAGTCCGCCGCGAGATCCGACCCGACTGAAGCCGGCGTTGTGGAGCAGGGGTCCGACGCACTGTGTCAGGTGGATGGTCGGGCCGTCCTAGCGGGACGACTCCAGGCCGCTGAGCCGGTTGTTGAGTTTGACGGTGGTGCTCCAACTGCGGATCGTCATCGACTTGTACAGCGGGGAACTCATCACCGTGTTGAGCCGGCTCTTGGTGCGTTGGGCGCTGAGCCGCTGCGAATAGATGACGCCTTCGCCTTGCCAGATCCGGTCGACGCCCTCTCGCGGGTTGAAGGCCGTCATCGCGCTGGATGCGCTGATGCCCATGAGGAAGATCGCGTCACAGTGGTACGTGTCCGGCTCGTCGCCGAAGCGGTCAGGCTTGTCCTCGACGACGGCCTTGACCTGTGCCGCGGTGAGCACCAGCACCTTGACCGGGTCCTGGTCGAGACCGAAGTCCTCGACCAGGACCGACTCGATCTGCTGACCGAGCGTCCGTGCGGGCTTCGAGGACCGCAGCAGCACATTGCCGCTGGCCAGAACTGTAGAGACGTCTTCGTGGCCGAGATCGGTCAGTCGTTCGGACAACGCGGACATGGCGAGCTTGTTCTTGCCGCCGACGTTCACGCCGCGCAGCAGCGCCAGGTACGACCGCACGTCCGTCCGCCTCACCTTCATCGGTCGCAGGCTGCCCTGCACCCTCGTCCGCTGCAACGGCGTCGATCCCACCACGGCGCCGCGGCGTGGACGACCGGTGGCCGGCTCCGGCGGGCCACGACGAACCGCGATGCCGCTCCTCGAAGACACGCGATCGCCTCACCTGCGTCGCTCGAGCGTGGCGCCTTCTGCAGGGCTCGATGAGCATCAACTGGACGGTCATCGCCTGCCAGGTGCTGCGCTGGGATTAGCCCGTCCGGGCGGTTGTACTCTACCTAGGCCTAGGTAGAGTACGTGCATGGCTGACAGGGCACCGCGGATGACGATCCCGACCCAGCTGGTGCTCCGGGCGCTGCTCGAGGACCCGGCGCGGGAGCTGTACGGGATCGAGATCGGCACCGCGGCCGGCCTGCCCAGCGGGACGGTCCATCCGATCCTGGCCCGTCTGGAGGGCCTGCGCTGGGTCGAGTCCCGCTGGGAGGACATCGACACCCGGGCGGAGGGCCGGCCCGCCCGCCGCTACTACCGGCTCACCGCCACCGGGGCCGAGTCCGCCCGGATGGCGTTGGCCCGCGCCTACCGGCCGAGCTCGGGCGGCCTCGCCTGCGGCCTGCGACCGAGCCGACATGACCCCGCCGCCGGACATCTGGTGCTGCCGCACTGTCGAGCTCGCGGTTCGGGTGCTGCCGGCCCAGCACCGGGAGCGGTACGCGTTGGAGTTCATCGCTGAGCTCTACGGCCTACCGCCTGCCCAGCAGCGCCGGCACTCCGCCCGCGTGCTGACCAGCGCCTGGGCACTGCGCACCGCGCTCGACCCTGCCGCCCTCGCGCCGATCCAGGAGAAAGCCGAGCACAGAACCCGAGGGTGGCTGCTCTGTCACCTCGGTCGGCACCTGTGGGCGCAGCATCGCAATCCCGAAGTCGGCGGGAAGGATGCGGTGTTCGAGCAGTGTCGCCGGTGCGGACGCGAGCGCCAAGGGCACGAGCCGCCCCCGCCGGGATCGGTCCTGGGCGGCTAGCCGGACGCCGGGCCACCCCTGTTTGCGGCCGTGGCGTCATCCGAGCACTTTCGTGCGGAGAGAGCAGGAGGGGTGAGATGGCTACCCCATTACCGCATCGGCTCACTTCGACATGTGTTGCCGCTGCCGTGATCGCCGCGACCGCAGCGTGTAGCGGCGGTTCACCCGCGGCGCCGACAGCGAAGGGCTCGACCGCCGGTGGTGCCACCGCTGTCACCGCTCACCCGGTGGTGCCGGCGGAGGTCGGGAAGCGCATCCAAGAGTTCCTGGATGTAGGCACCGGCGCGTTCGACCAGGTCCGGGCGATTCTGGTCAGCGTGGACGGCCGGCCGGTGTTCGAGCGCTACTACGACAGCTCCGCGGCGACCACCGGGAACGTCTTCTCGGTGACCAAGAGCGTGATGTCCATGCTCATCGGCATCGCCATCGACGAGCGGAAGCTGCGTGGCGTCGACCAGACGCTGGCCGAACTGCTGCCGGCCTACGCGGCGACGATGCCGCCAGCGGTCGAAGCCGTCACCTTGCGCCAGGTCCTCACGATGACCGCGGGCCTGCCACCGGACCCGCCCGACCTGCCCGGCTTCGTGACCAGCAGCGACTGGGTGACCACCATCCTGACGGAAGGAACCCAACAGCCGGCCGGGCAGGGCTTCGCCTACTCCAGCGCCGGATCGCACCTGCTCTCGGCGATCCTCAGGCAGGCGACCGGACGCTCCACCCTGGACTACGCCCGGGCGAAGCTGTTCACCCCGCTCGGCATCAACACCGTCCCGGCTGCCGAGCCGGTCGCCCGGGCGGAGAGCCGGCCCGCCTACGATCGCGCCCGCTTCGCCTGGCCGACCGACCCGCAGGGCAACCACGCCGGCTTCAGCTTCCTCAAGCTCACTGCCCGCGACATGGCCAAGCTCGGCCAGCTCTGGCTCGACCAGGGCCGCTGGGCAGACCGCCAGCTGGTGTCCGCCGCCTGGGTCGCCGAGTCCACCCGGTCCCATGTGGACACACAAAGCACCCCCGAGCAGTACGGCTACCAGTGGTGGGTGACCACCGCCGACGGCCACGCCGCCTACGCCGCCATGGGCTTCGGCGGTCAACTGGTCGAAGTCGTCCCCGACCTCGGCCTGGTCACCGTCGTCGCCAGCACCGACGCAACAGGCGCCGCCGGACCCGAGGTCTACCTCGACCTCGTCTCCTCCTACATCGCCCCCGCCATCAAGCAGTAGAACTCCTCAACGGGGCAGCAGCCATCCGGGAATCAAATTCTTCCGGTACAGGATGGCGTGGCCTCCGGCGGACGCGCCGACGGTGTCAGGACGCAGCTGGCAGTGTGGGGTCAGGGGTTCGAGTCCCCTCAGCTCCACCCTTGAGCTGCACGTTCTCGGCTACGCACCGGCTCCCGGCCGGCGCTGAGCCGGTCGGCGGCCTGGCGGGCGCGGCGCTCCCTGAGCAGCTTGGCGACGGCACCGATCACCTGAACGTCGACCTGCGCACCGAACCGCAGCAGACCTCGGCGATACTGGCCGGCGTGAGCAGAGGCGACTGGTTGCCGTGGCGCAGGGACTGGTCGAAGTACCCGAACGCCTGGAAGACCTACCTCGCCGGCTCGGTCGCCTTCACCGTGCTGGGCGCCGTCTACGTGATGGTCCGCGACGAGGTCGGTGTCGGCTACCTCGTCCTGGCCGCCGTTCTGGGCTTCCTCGCCCACTACAGCTTCCGGCACAGCCGCCTCGGGACGCGTCCCGAGGAAAGCGACCGGCAGCCGCACTAGGCGCGCTCGTACGCCGCCAGCATGTCGCGACGCAGATCCAGCGCCGAACCCAACAGGAACGACCCCGGCACGACCGGCGGCGCACCTGAAGCCGCCTCGGTCAGCACGACGTGGTGCACGGCCGGGGATCGGGTCATGTCAACTCAACTCCTGTCGCGGCGAACGTCCGGACGCGGCCGACGCTAGGAGCCGTTGCGGGATCCGGCATCGTTGAGTTTGTGCAACCGGCGTCTGACCCGGTGGTTGAATTCAACCACGCGTCGCAGAGGTGCTCAGACCGCTCGAACTTCGGCGAGCCGCGTGACTGCGAACTGGTCGGTCCCGCTGGGGTCCCAGCAGGCGGCGGCTTCCCAGGCGGCCCGCGCTTGCGCGGCGATGTCGTACGCGTCGTCGTCGAGGCCGGCGGCGTTGTGCGGCAGCGCCAGGTCGAGGTCGGGGACGTCGACGTGCGACTCGTCCCAGTCGATCATCGCGACGCGATCCGCGGTCATGCGGATGTTGCCCGGGTTGGGGTCGCCGTGGACGACGCACGTCGTGCGACCGGTGAGTCGTGCCCACGCTGCTCGGCATCGAACGACACCCTCAGGCGGCATCGCGCCGAGGTCGACCTTCGTCCCGGTCTCGGCGTGCAGAAGGTCGGTCGACGATCGCCAGCCCGGGCGTTGGGGCCAGCCGTGCGTGAGCCGATGCAGCTGGCGGAGTGTGTCGGCGACGCGACGCCAGTCGGCTTCGGTCTCGGGCGGTCCGCCCTCCACGTAGGTCATCACCACCAGACCGTCGGCGAAGTGCCGGCCGTCCGTGGTCGGGATCGGCACCGGCACCGGCATCCCCTCACGGTGGAGGTGTCGCAACAGGTCGGTCTCCCAGGCGAGATCAGCGTCGCTGCGTTGGCCGAGACGACCGACCGCGAGGTGCCCGTCGACGCGCACGCTCCACACCTCGTTGACGCCAACTCCGCCGGTGAGCGGTTCGCCGCGGACGACGTCGTCACCCCACTGCTCGAGTGCCTCCCATCCCACCGGCCACATCGTCGCGGAGGGTCATGAAACGCTCAACGAGATACGAACGCTGACCTCACTCGCACCGGATGAGGATCGCCGGCCGCCGGACGCGCCGGCCGGACGCCGAGGCGTCCTACTCGTGGTCCGGCAGGCCACTGAGCAGGTGGTCGGCGTGGGCGAGGGTCTCGGTGACGAGTCGGCGGACGTGGCCGTTGCGGACGGTGTAGATGCGGCGGCGGCCGGCCGGGCGGGCTTCGACCAGGCCGCCGAGGCGGAGCCGGCTCAGGTGCTGGGACACCGCCGGACGAGGGACACCGGTGAGCTCGGTCAGCTCGGTGACGTCGTGCTCGGCGGTGGCGAGCGCCGCCAGCAGCCGCAGGCGGGTCGGGTCGGCCAGCAGCCGCAGCACGTCCGCGGCCGCGCGGGCCTGCTCGCCCGTAGGGGCAAGGGTCGCGGCGGTCGCGTGCGTGGGCGCGTACATGAGCACGTATTCTGCCAGGCATGGCCGGCGCCCGGGACCACGACCACTCGCACCAGCACGGTCACGAGCATCACCACGAGCACCGGTCGGGCCTGCTCGGCCGCGTGCGGGAGCTGCTGGTCCCACACAGCCACGATGCGTCCGACCGGGTCGACTCGGCGCTGGAGGCGAGCCGGGCCGGCATGCGCTGCCTGGCCTGGAGCTTCGCCGTGCTGACCGGCACCGCCGCGCTGCAGGCGGTCGTCGTGGTGCTGTCCGGCTCGGTGGCGCTGCTCGGCGACACGCTGCACAACTTCGCGGACGCGCTCACCGCGGTGCCGCTGGCCATCGCCTTCACCGTGGGCCGGCGGGCCGCCACCCGCCGGTACACCTACGGCTACGGGCGGGCCGAGGACCTGGCCGGGCTGGTCGTCGTGCTGCTGATCGCGCTGTCCGCGTTCGCCGCCGGCTGGGAGGCGGCCCGCCGGCTGCTCGACCCGCAGGAGGTCACCGCGGTGCCGCTGGTCGCGCTGGCCGGCCTGATCGGCTTCGCCGGGAACGAGTGGGTCGCCCGCTACCGGATCCGCGTCGGCCGCCGGATCGGGTCGGCAGCGCTCGTCGCGGACGGCCTGCACGCCCGGACCGACGGTTTCACCAGCCTCGCCGTGCTCCTCGGCGCCGGCGGCGTCGCCCTCGGGATCCCGGTGGCAGACCCGATCGTCGGTCTGCTCATCACCGTCGCCATCGCCGCCGTGCTCCGGGACGCCGCCCGTGAGGTCTACCGGCGGCTGATGGACGCCGTCGACCCGGAGCTGGTCGGCACCGCCGAGTCGGCCGTGCGCGCGACCCCGGGAGTCACCGATGTCGGCGAGCTGCGCCTGCGGTGGATCGGCCACGCCCTGCGGGCCGAGGTCGAGGTCGTGGTCAACCCGACGCTGTCGCTCGTCGAGGCGCACCGGGTCGCGCACGACGCCGAGCACCAACTGCTGCACGACGTCCCGCGGCTGTCCGCGGCGATGGTGCATGCCCACCCGGGCGCCGGTGCGGCCGCAGCCGCCCACGCCGCCGTCGCCCACCACCGCTGAGTGGCGTCCAGCCAGTGCGGGCGCACGGCGGCGAGCTCGTCGGCGAGACAGCGCGGTAACCGCTGGGTCGTTCCGGTGACGGGTGTGGGAATCTGGGCCGATGGCGATCACCGTCCAGCCGGTGAGCGAGGCGCTCTTCGACGATGTCCAGACGGTCTTCGGCACCAGGGGCGACGCCGCCCGCTGCCAGTGCCAGGGCTATCGGCTGGGCTGGTACGAGCGGCACACCGATGATGTCCGGGGCCGCCGCGAGCTGCTCCGCGACCAGGTGATCGAGGGACACGGGCTGGTCGCGCACCTCGACGGCGAGCCGGTGGGCTGGTGCTCGCTCGGACCGCGCAGCGACTACCCCTACCTGCGTCAGACGACGTGGAGAGGCCGCGACGAGGACAAGGACGACGCGGGCATCTGGGCGGTCACCTGTTTCGTGACCCGCGCCGGGTTCCGCCGCCAGGGCGTGAGCCGGGCGCTGGTGGGCGGCACGGTCGACCTGGCCCGCGACCATGGCGCCCGCGCCGTCGAGGCCTATCCGATGAAGCCGGCCCCGGGCAAGGACGTCCCCTGGGGCGAGATGCACGTAGGGGCGCTCAGCGCGTTCCTCGCGGCCGGGTTCCGGGTCGTGCACGTGCCGTCGCTGCGGCGCGCGGTCGTGCGCTACGACTTCTGAACCAGCCGATCCGCCCACCCGCGACGGGCTCGCGGGAGGCGCGTGTCCGTAGTGGCGGTCGAGATCTCCGTGCCCGGTACGGATGTTCCGCGCTCGGTCCCGGCGCAGGCTCCTGGTCGGGTTCACGAGAGGGGCACACCATGAAGCGTCTGACCGCCGCCATCACCGGGCTGCTGCTGACCCTGACCGCCGTGGCCGCATCGGCGGCCTTCGCCGGGCCCGCGGCGACCGCCGACCCCGCGACCGCCGACGCCGCGGTAGCCGCCGACGTCGACCGCGGCGCCGTACGCGGCTTCGAGCGGTTCCTGCGGCGGTTCGAGGCCGCCAACACGGCGTTCGTCAACGGCGACCCGTCGCTGTGGTTGCCGATGACCGCGGACAAGGACCCGGCGTCGATCTTCGGCGGGTTCGGCGGCGCGGGGGAGGCCGGCGTCGCGGCCGTCCACCAGCGCTACCTGCTCGCGGCCGGCGCGTTCCGCCCGAGCGGCGCCCGGGTCGACTTCGAGTACCTGGTCAAGGACGTGCGCGGCCGGCTGGCCTACACGGTCGCGATCGAGCGTGCCGACGTCCTCTACGCAGGGCAGACCGAGCGGCAGCAGCAGGTCCTGCGCGTCACGATGATCTTCCGCTTCGACCATGGCGCCTGGAAGATCATCCACCGGCACGCGGACACGATGATCGACCTGCAGCTGCCCACTCCGGCCGCCAGCCCGGGCCGGTAGCCGGCGCCGGTGTCGAGGTGAGCGACCCGGTGATCATGGCGGAGCCCGGTCCGGGGCTCGGGTTGGAGCCGTCGGCGCAGCAGGTGCGCGCAGATGCTGACCGCGGCGGTGGAGTACGTCGTGCGGTTCTGCGAGCGGTTGCCGCAGGCGGCTCCGTCCGACCGGGCCGGGGTCGCTGCCGTGCTCACCGACGAGGCGGTGCGCCGGCGGCCGCCGGCCGGGGGCCGGCGGGCCGTTGACCGGCGCCGGGGCGGCGGGAAGACTCGCGCGAATGCCAGCCACGGAGAACGAGCCGCGCACCGGCTACGCCCCGGTGAACGGCCTGCGGATGTACTACGAGGTCCACGGCTCCGGGGGCACCCCGCTGCTCCTGCTGCACGGTGGGCTCTTCGACATCGACCAGCAGTTCGGCGCGCTGCTGCCCGGGCTGGCGGCGGCCCGCCAGGTGATCGCCGCCGACTTCCAGGGCCACGGCCGGACCAACGACATCGACCGGCCGCTCGGGACCGCCCACCTCGCCTCCGACGTGGTCGGCCTGCTGCGGCACCTCGACGTCGGGCAGGCGGACGTCTTCGGCTTCAGCGTGGGCGGCGCGGTCGCCCTGCACCTGGGCATCAAGCACCCGGAGCTGGTCCGCAAGCTGATCGTGTCGTCGGCGTCGTTCTCGCCCGAGGGGGACCGCCCGGAGAACGCCGGGGCGGTCGGCGAGATGAAGGTCGAGATGATCGCCGGCACGCCCATGGAGGCGGCGTACCTGGCCAAGTCCCCGCATCCGGACCACGAGCACCTGCAGACCCTGCTCGACAAGCTCGGCGGGTACGACCGGGGCACGTCCGGCTGGTCCGACGCCGAGATCCAGGGGATCGCCGCGCCGACCCTGGTCACCGTCGGCGACTGCGACGCGGTCAAGCTCGAGCACGCGGTCCGCTTCCTGCAGCTGCGCGGCGGTGACGTCAACGGCGACTTCGTCGGCGTCCCCGCGTCGCAGCTGGCGGTCTTCCCGGGGACCACGCACTTCTTCGGGCTGGCCCGGACCGCGCTGGTCCAGGACGTGGTGCTCGGCTTCCTCGACGCGCCGCCGCCGACCGCCCAGGCCTGACCCGCCGGGTCAGCCGGGGTCGAGCTCGGCGTCGGGAAGGGTGGGGGCGTCGGTGGGGTAGAGGCCGGCGGCGAAGCCGAAGACCTGGTCGCCGGACCGCGGGATCTGGGCGAACCGGCGGGACAGCTCCTGCACCTCCGCCCAGAAGCGCCGCACCTCGTCCCGCGGGATGCGCGCGTGCAGGAGCAGGCAGCGCAGGTCGTCGGCGGCGTGCGCGGCGACGGACTCGGCGGCCGCCTCCGCGAGCCCGTTGATGGAGGCGACCACCTCCTGGTCCTCCGGCCGGCTCAGCGCGCCGATGTAGAACGTGCGGGCGACCCGCCCGTAGTAGCGCTCGTCGATCGCCCGCACCCGCTGGGTCCGGACGACCCGCAGGAGACCGGCGTCGACCAGGAGGTTGACGTGGTACGCGACGGTGCTCTTGGGCCGGTCCACCGCGCGGGCCAGCTCGGTCACCGTGGCCGCCCGCTCGAGGAGCAGCTCCAGCAGGGTGCCGCGCAGCTTGTCGGCCACCGCGCGCAGCTGGTCGTGCGCGGTGATCACCATGAGGTCGTCGAGCTCGTAGTCCGGGATCTGATTGACCGACATACCTCGACCATTCTACAGTTCTCGACCATTCGAGCAACGTGGTCCTACGGAACGGGAGTCTAGAGATGGCCGAGGTCGTGCTGTTCCACCACGTGCAGGGACTCACCGACGGCGTCCGCGCCTTCGCCGAGGAGCTGCGCGCCGGCGGGCACACCGTGCACACGCCGGACCTCTTCGAGGGCGAGCTGCCGGCGACCGTCGAGGACGGCATCGCGCACGTGCAGAAGGTCGGCGAGAAGGTGCTCGGCGAGCGGGCCGACCGGGTGGTGGCCGAGCTGCCCGCCGGCCTGGTGTACGGGGGCTACTCGTGGGGCGGCGCCACCGCGCAGCGGTTCGCGCAGACCCGGCCGGGCGCGCGCGGCGCGCTGCTCTACGAGACGTGCCTGCCGATCACCGGCGACTGGGCCATCGGGCCGTGGCCGGACGGGCTGCCGGTGCAGATCCACGGCATGGACCACGACCCGTTCTTCGCCGAGGAGGGCGACCTCGACTCGGCCCGCGAGCTGGTCGCGACGATCGGGCCGGAGCTGGGCGAGCTGTTCGTCTACCCGGGCGACCGGCACCTGTTCACCGACAGCTCGCTGCCGTCGTACGACGCGGACGCGACGGCGCTGGTGCTGCAGCGGTCGCGGGAGTTCCTCGACCGGCGGGGCTGAGGCCGGGGTGGTCCGGCCGGGGTGGCCCGCGGGTGGCCCGGCCGGGGTGGTCCGGCGGGTGGCCGGCCGGGGTGGCCCCGGCCTGAGTAGCCGGCCGGGTGGCCGGGTGGGTGGCCCGGCCGGGTAGATCCGGCCGGGCCGGCCCGGATCAGGTCCGCGTGCTGGAGACGGGCTCGCGGACCGGCGGCTGCGGGGCGGCCCGGCGGCGGGCGCCCAGGGCGAGGGCCAGCGCGGCCAGGCCGGCGAGCAGGCCCGCGCCGCCGAGCACGTACGCACCGGTGACCGATCCGCTGCTGGCGGTGTCGGCGTCCGTGGCGGGAGCGGGTGCGGCGGCCTCGGCGGCCGGCCCCGGCGGCCGGAGCGGCCGGAGCGGCGGCGAGGCGCAGCGTGGGCGCCGGGAAGTCCGGCTCCTCGGTGCTGCCGGCGGCCGGCTCCTCGATCCAGGAGACCACCTTGCCGTCGCTGTAGGTCTGGATCGCCTTGAGGGTCATCGTGTCGGCCTTCGGCAGCGGGCCGGCGCTGACCTCGAGTGCGCTGCCGCGGGCAGCGCGGCCAGTCCGGTCAGCCCGGCGGCGGAGCCGACCACGACCAGCAGCCGGCGAAGCGAACGAGACACGAAGACCCTCTCTCCGGTGGTGGGCGGGGCCGGGATCCCGGCCCGCGTGGGGAAGGTCGGAGCGAGGGGCGGAACGGTTCCCGCCGGGGCCGGATCGGGCCGGGCGGGCGCCGGTCAGTACAGGCCGACGCGGGCCAGCGGCTCGACCAGCTCCCGCTCCTCGTACGACAGGTGGGACAGCAGCGCGTCGCTGAGCAGGTCGACCGCGGCCCGCAGCTCCGGCATGCCGTCGGGCACGGAGACGAAGTGCACCAGGGCCCGGTCCACCCGCTCCAGGATGTCGTGGATCACCCGGTGCTCCTCCTCCAGCCGGTCCAGGACCGGCCCGAGGCGCCCGTCCGCCCGGCGCAGGTGCGGGAAGACGCTCCGGTCCTCCAGCGTGTGGTGGGTGGTGACGATCCGGCAGTACGACTCGCAGTACGTGCCGAGGACCCACTTGTTCTGCCGGAGCGCCAGCGTGTTGACGTGCGAGCGGGCGCCGCCGGCGTCGAGCGTGCCGGCGGCGACCTGCTCGACCAGCGAGTGCAGCTGGGCGAGCTCGGCCCGCAGCGCGTCGTGCACGTCGACGAGGTGCTGCCCGGTGGCCTGCTCGGGCGCGGTGTAGGTCCGGTCCGGGTCGGGCGCCGGCCCGGTCGGGCGGGTCGACTCGTCCCACGCCGGCCCGGTGCCGCGGCGGATGCCGTCGTCCGGGGTGGGCACCACGCCGAGCCCGGGCGCCGACCGCGCCGCCGCCGGGCCGTCCACGCCGGACAGTGGCCGGGTGGCCACGGTGTCCGGAGTGGTCGGCCGGGTGTCCGGAGTGGACGCCAATCGGTCCGGAGTGGACGCCGGTCGGTCTGCAGTGGACGCCGGTCGGTCCGGGCCGGAGGTCGCCGTCGGCGAGCGGTCGGCGGCGACCAGCTCGCGCACCGCCGGCGCCACCTCACCGGCGAACCGGCGCAGGTCGTCCGGGTCGTCGCTGCCCAGGACGAAGACGCTGATCCCGTCGGAGAGCGCCAGGTCGGCCAGCTCCTCGGCCCACTGCTCGGCCGGCCCGCGCAGCGGCCCCCGACCGACCGGCAGGAACTCGCCGCTGACGTTGAGCAGCCGCCGGACGTCGGTCGGGGAGCGGCCGGCGTCGGTGGCGGCGGCGTCGATGGCCGCGTTGCCGGCGGCGAGGTCGCCCGGCTGCAGGTAGCCGAGCGAGGGCAGCCAGCCGTCCGCGACCCGGCCGGTCAGGGCGAGCATCCGCGGCTTGTACGCACCCAGCCAGATCTGCACCCGGTGCGCCGGCGCCGGACCGCGCTTGGCGCCGACCACCCGGTAGTGCTCGCCCTCGACCCGCACCCCGCCGCGGCGGTCGGCGTCCCAGATCTGCCGGATGACCTCGACGGCTTCCTCGACCGCGCGCACCGTCTCGCGGGGTGGCAGCCGCCGCCCGCCCATCGCCTCGATCGCCTCCCAGTACGCGCCGGCGCCGAGACCGAGCTCCACCCGGCCCCCGCTGAGCAGGTCCAGGCTGGCCACCGCGCGGGCCAGCACCGCGGGCGGGCGCAGCGGCAGGTTCGTCACGTTCGCGGCCAGCCGGACCCGGGTGGTGCGGGCGGCGACGAAGGACAGCAGCGTCGCGGTGTCCAGGAACCGCGGCTGGTAGGGGTGGTCCTGGAAGGTGACCAGGTCCAGCCCGACCTGCTCGGCCAGCTGGGCCAGCGCGACCGGCTGCTGCGGCGGCGCGTTGGCCGGGGTGAGGAACGAGCCGAAGGCGAGGTCGTGGCCGTAGTCGGGCATGGCGGGCGTTCTCCAGGTCAGCGCGGGCCGGACGCAGGTCAAGCCCCGACGGAAGCCCGGGCATTCCGGTCCTCTCCCGCAGCCGTGGCGGCGGGTCCCCTATCCTCCGGGCGGCCCGGTCCCAGCACGGGTGGGGGCCGGACTCGAGGAGGCGGGCGTGGTAGACCGGCTGATCTTCCAGCTCGGCACGAACAACTGGCAGCGGGGCGGGGAGTTCGCGCCGGGGTCGGGGATCCTGCACGAGGCGCACCACCGGGCGTACAACTCTCTCCCGGGCGTACGCGCCTACTCGATCTACCCGTCCCGGCGGCAGCGGTTCCGCGAGCCGGACGTGCGGGTCTTCGAGCTCGACCACGACATCCCGATCTGCGAGTCGATCTCGCCGGTGAGCAGCTACCGCTGGCACAGCATGAGCGAGGCCGAGGTCGCGGCGTACCGGCAGCGGCTGACCGACGAGGTCGCCGGGTGGATGGACGAGGTGGAGGCGGCGAGCGGTGACCGCTTCACGCTCGGGATCGCCCACCACGCGTTCATGAACGCGGTGGTGCTGCGCGACGTGAACCGCCGCCGGGTGGCGGTCGGGCGCGACCGGATGCCGGTGCTGTGCTTCGCGCACGGCACCGAGCTGAAGATGTACGCGCACGAGCGGGGCGGCCGCCAGCCCGACGAGTTCCCGCTGCGCTTCCTGCCCCTCATGCAGCGGGAGAGGATCTTCGACTTCGCGAACCCCGAGCACGGCGTGGACGTGGTCGCGGCGATCTCGGCCGAACAGGTCGAAGCCTTCCTCGGGATCTTTCCCGAGTTCCCGCGCGAGCGGGTGGTCCTCTCGCCGAACGGCTACAACCAGGACGTCTTCCGCCCGGTGACCGAGCCGACGGACGCGTACGCCGACCGGCAGAAGGTGCTCGCCGGCTTCACCACCCGGCCGCCCGAGGGCAGCGGGCGGGAGTCGGAGCGGGTGGCGCCGGCGGACGGATTCGACGCGGTCGTGGTGTTCTGCGGGAAGTTCGCCGACTGGAAGCGGCTCGACGCGCTGCTGCGAGCCGCCGCGACGTACGAGCGGGCCGAGCCGAAGATCCTCACCCTGGTCGTCGGCTCCGGGCCGCACGAGGCCCAGGTCCAGATGCACGACCTCGCCGACGAGCTCGGGCTGCGCCGCACCTACTTCCTCGGGCCGCGCCCGCAGGACGAGCTGGCCGTGCTCTTCAGCTGCGCCGACGTCGGCTGCTTCCCCTCCTACCGGGAGCCGTTCGGCCTGGTCTTCATCGAGTGCATGGCCTGCGGGACGCCGGTGATCGGCGCCGACTCGGGCGGCCCGCGCGACTTCGTCACCCCGGCGGTCGGCACGCTGGTGCCGGAGACCGACGACCGGGCCGAGCTGGCCGCGTCGCTGGCGGCCGCGGTCACCCGGGCCGTCGCCGAGGACTGGAAGCGGACGAAGGGCCGAGTCGCGGAAGCGTACGCGCGGAGGAATTTCAGCGTCGTCCACCAGGCGTCGGAGCTGCTCGCCGCCGTCGATCGGCTCACCGGGCCCTGACCGGCGGCGACCGGCCGGGAGACTCCGCCGGAGCCACCCGGGCCGCGGCCGGGTGGCTCCAGGGGTGACGGGTCAGGCGGCCGGCAGCAGGTTCGTCGGCGTGGGCCGAATTGGTGAGACCGCGAATTGACCCGGTCATGACACTGATTTCTCGAAGTATTACTTGACGTGCTCCGCCAATGCGCTGCGTAGTCATCGAAATGGTCTCGGGTTTTGTCCGAGAAGGGCGCGGGTAGCTGCTGGACGAGGCTGCCCACCAGGGATCGAGCCTCGTCATTTCGCGAGGAGCGGTCATGGACACTGGCGTTCTCATCGCAATTCTCGTTGTTCTGGTCCTCGTCGCCGCGGGAGCGGTGCTGCTGGCCCGGAGACGGCGTTCGGACCGGTTGCAGGAGCAGTTCGGGCCCGAGTACGACCGCACCGTCTCCCGGGCCGGCGACCGCCGTGCCGCCGAGGCGGAGCTCGCCGACCGGGCCCGGCGGCGGCGGGAGCTGACCATCGTCGCGCTCGACCCGGCCGCCCGGGACCGCTACCACCAGGAGTGGCGGGCCACCCAGGCCCAGTTCGTCGACGACCCGGCCGGCGCCACCCGGGACGCCGACACCCTGGTGTCGCGGCTGATGCGGGACCGGGGCTACCCGGTCGGCGACGACTTCGAGGAGCAGGCGGCGGTCGTCTCCGTCGACCACCCGGAGGTGGCCGAGAACTACCGCGCCGCTCACACGGTCCACCGCGCGAACGAGCAGGGCCAGGCCGACACCGACGACCTGCGGCAGGCGTTCGTCCACTACCGCTCGCTGTTCGCCGAGCTCCTCGACGACGCCGACGAGCGCAAGGAGGTCCAGCAGTGAACGAGCGCGACGAGCTGAGCACCGCCGACCTGGCCGGCCGGCCGGCGACCGGGGGCGGCGCGCCGCCGCCCGCCGGATACGCCGACGGCGGCGCACCCGAGCACGGCGACGTCGACCCGGACGCGGGCCGGAGCGGCGGGGCACTGGACCGGATCAAGCGCGTGTTCACCGGCGACGATCGGCACGCGGACGACGCCGACGCCGGCGCCGACCACGGCGCGGATGCCGGTGCGGGGCCGGTGGATCGGGCGCGCGACGCGTTCGGCGCGGACGACCGGGGCGCGGACCACGGCGCGGACGCCGGTGCGGATCTGGGTGCCGAGCGGGATGCGGACGCCGGCGCCGACTACGGCGCGGATGCCGGTGCGGGGCCGGTGGATCGCGTCCGCGACGCCTTCGGCGCGGACGACCGGGGCGCGGTCGAGCGGGATGCGGATGCCGGCGCCGATCACGGCGCGGATGCGGGTGCGGGGCCGGTGGATCGGGCGCGTGACGCGTTCGGCGCGGACGACCGGGGGCGGACGACGGCGCGACGCGGCGGATCGGGGCGACGGGATGCGGATGCTGGCGCCGACTACGGCGCGGATGCCGGTGCGGGGCCGGTGGATCGGGCGCGCGACGCCTTCGGCGCGGACGACCGGGGCGCGGACCACGGCGCCGACGCCGGCGCGGATCTGGGTGCCGAGCGGGATGCGGACGCCGGCGCCGACTACGGCGCGGATGCCGGTGCGGGGCCGGTGGATCGCGTCCGCGACGCCTTCGGCGCGGACGACCGGGACGACGACGCGGGGGCCGACCGGCCGCTGAGCGCCGCGGAGGCGGACGACCGGCTGCTGCCGCCGCCCGGGGGCACGGCGCCGGTGCCGGTCGGTGCCGTGGTCAGCGACCGGTCGCCGGATGCCGACGACGACCGGTCACCGGTGGCGGACGCGGACCGCGATCCGCTGCCGCCGGCCGCCGCCGCAGCGGCGCCCGCGCCGGCCGGCGCCGAGGCCCCGGCCGCGATGCCGCCCCGACCGGTGCGCGGCCGGCGCCGCCGTGCCCACCCCGGCCGGTGCCGAGGTGCCCGCCCCGGCCGGCGCGACGGCGGACCCCGGCGGCGAGCTGCCCGCCCCGGGCGGGAGCGACGGGGCGACCGGCGACGGACCGCTGCTGCCGGCGAACGACATCGACGGCTACCGCAACCGCTGGCTGGAGGTGCAGACCGGGTTCGTCGACTCGCCGCGGGAGGCGGTCGAGCGCGCCGACGGGCTGACCGCCGAGCTCATGCAGCACCTGGCCCGCACCTTCGCCGACGAGCGGAGCCGGCTGGAGCACGAGTGGGACCGCGGCGGCGACGTGGCCACCGACGACCTGCGCCGCGCCTTCCAGCGCTACCGCTCGTTCTTCGAGCGCCTCCTCTCCACCTGACCCGGCCCGGTGTCCCCGCCGCCGCGGGGGCACCGGGTCGGCTAGGAGTGCGGCCGGGCGGTGCGGAAGAGGTCGACCAGCTCGTCGGTGCTGGTGGCGTCGCGCGGACCCTTGTCGTCCCGCCAGCGGCCGGTGAAGCGCGGGAAGCGCATGGCCAGCCCGGCGTCGTCCTTGAGCCGGCCCCAGCCGGCGGTGTGGTTGGGGGAGAGGGTCAGCTCGGCGCTGAGCACCTCCAGCACCAGGGCCGGGGTGAACCACACGTCGGCCGGCGCCCGGGCGTCCACCTCGGCCGGCCGCTCCGGCCGGACCAGCGGCGCCAGCCGCTCGGGCAGGGTGGCCAGCTCGGCGTCGGAGAAGCCGGTGCCGCACTTGCCGACCGTGCGGAAGGTGTCCGTCGCCGAGTCGTACGCGGCCAGCAGCAGCGCGCCGTACGTGCCGCGCCGCCGCCCCCGCCCGGCGAAGGCGCCGACCACGACCAGGTCGATGGTGTCGGACAGCTCGGTGCGGTAGTCCCGCTTCAGCTTGATCCACTGCCAGCCGCGGGCGCCGGCCTGGTAGCCGGAGGCCGGCCCGACCGACTTGCACAGCAGGCCTTCGCAGCCGTCCGCGATGGCCTGCTCGAAGGCGGTGTCCAGGGCGGCCGGGTCGGCCACCCGCACCGCGGTGGTCAGCCGCAGCCGGTCCGACAGGGTCAGCGCCGCGGCCAGCCGCTCCCGGCGCTCGGGGTACGGCAGCCGGGTCAGGTCCTCGCCGTCGGCGTACAGCAGGTCGAAGCAGAACAGGCCGATCGGCACGTCCCGGACCGCCTCGGAGATGCCGTGCTTGCGCCGCCGGAACATGACCTCCTGGAACGGGCGCAGCTCGCCGGCCGCCGCGTCGTACGCGACCGCCTCGCCCTCCAGGATCGCCTCGGCCGGCCCGAGGCCGGCGCCGAGCACCTCGACCAGGTCGGGGAACTGGTTGCCGATCCGCTCCAGGCCGCGGGTGTAGAGCTCGATCCGGCCGTCCGCGGTGCGGTGCGCCTGGATCCGGATCCCGTCGTACTTGTACTCGGCCGCGCACTCGCCGCCCAGCTTGGCCAGGATGTCCGCGGCCTCGGACAGCCGCTGGGCCAGCATCACCCGGACCGGGTTGCCCGGCCGCACCGCCAGCCGCTCCACCGCGGCCAGCCCGTCCCGGGCCAGCGTGCCGGCGACCAGGCCGAGGTCGCAGCAGATGTTGTAGCCCCGCTCCAGCACCGGCCGGTCCTTCCGGCCGCCGGCGTAGACGGCCGCGAGCGCGTCCAGCACGGTCGGCGTGCCGATGCCGAGCCGCAGGTTGCCGGTGACCAGCCGGAGCAGGTAGCGGGCCTCCAGCGGGGTGGCCCGCGCCAGCAGGCCGGCCAGCAGGTCGAGCTTGCGGCCCTGCGACCCGGTCCCCTCCGCGGCGGCGACCTCGTGCAGCGTGTCCACCACGGTCGGCACGTCCAGGGTGGCCGGCCGGTCCGCGGCCACCGCGGCGAGCAGCTCCTCCGCGGCCTGGCCCAGGTCGCCGGCCTCCCGCACCGCGGCGGCCACGTCGGCCGGCTCGGCGCCGGCCGCGGTGGCCAGCGCGCGGACCGCCAGCTTCTCGGCCAGCCCGAGGTCGATCCCGGCGAACTGGGGCGCGATCATCCCCTGGCTCAGGTAGCAGACGGTCGGCAGCAGCTCGACCGGCGTGGCCCGGACCAGCTCGGCCGTCCGGTCGATCAGCGCGAGCCGGCCGGTGGCCCGCTCCAGGTCCGCGTACGCCTCCGCGACGATCCGGTAGTCCACGCCCGCTCCCTCGTGGCCGGTCCACCCCGGACCGTCCACCGCGGACGGTAGCGGCCCGGGCGGCGCCGCGGGGGACGGCCGGCCCGCCGACCCGGAAGCCCGGTCCCGGTCCGGGCCGGCCGGGCACGAGCGGCGGCGTACCACCGCGAACCCGTCCGAGTGACCGCGAACCACCCGGCGGACCCCTAGGGTGAGAGCGTGCTGGACTGGCCGGTCGCCGAGCTGATCGAGACCGACCGGCTGACGCTGGAGCCGCTGCGGCCGGCGCACGCGGCCGAGATGGCGCCGGCGCTCGACGACGTCGCGCTGCACCGCTACATCGGCGGCCGGCCGGCGTCGGTGGACGCGCTCTGGCAGCGCTACCTGACGCAGTCGGTCGGGGTGTCCCCGGACGGCACCGAGGGCTGGCTCAACTGGGTCGTCCGGCACCGCGCTTCGCAGACCCCGGTGGGCACCGTGCAGGCCACGGTGAGCCAGGACGGCGACGGGCTGCGGGCCGAGCTGGCCTGGGTGATCGCCACCGTGCACCAGCGCCGCGGGTACGCCGCCGAGGCCGCGGCCGGGATGACCGGCTGGTTGCGCGGCCAGGGCGTCGACCACTTCGTCGCGCACGTGCACCCGGCGCACCAGGCTTCCCAGCGGGTGGCCGAGCGGCTCGGCCTGGCCGCCACCGGGGTGGAGACCGAGGGCGAGATCCGCTGGTCCGGCGGTCCGCCGACCGGCTGAAACCCGGGCGGGTCGGCCGTCGCCCGGCGGCAACAGCGTCGGTCGCCTGATGACGCAACGCCCTCGGTTACGTACGCTCCGGGAGCCGGGTCGGGTCCCGACAAATGGAGGTCCAGCACATGAGAAGTCCTCGCGCTGTCTTCACCGCGATGGTCCTGGCGATCCTGGGACTGCTCGCGGTGGTGGCGCCCTCGGCGTCGGCCATCACCGGCGGCGAGCCGGACGGCAACCGGCACCCGAACGTCGGCCTGATCCTCTTCTACACCGAGGACGGCCGGTTCCGCTGCTCGGCGACGCTGATCTCGCCGACGGTCCTGCTCACCGCGGCGCACTGCACCGAGGGAGTCCTGGGCAGCACGCTCGTCACCTTCGACTCGGTCATCGCCGAGGAGCCGCCGAGCGGCTTCCCGGTCGCGGCCGACCCGACCGAGGGCTACACCGACGAGGAGATCGAGGCGGCCGGTTACCTGTCCGGCACGGCGTACACGCACCCCGAGTACTCCGGCTTCACCGACCTCGCCAACTGGAACGACGTCGGCGTGATCGTCCTCGACGAGCCGGTCACCGACATCGAGCCGGCGGTCGCTGGCGCCGGTGGGCTACCTCGACCAGTTACTCGCAGCCGGCGCTGCAGGGCACGATCTTCGAGGTCGTCGGCTACGGCACCGAGGTGCGCAAGCCGGAGGCCGGCCCGCAGAAGCCGCAGCCGATGACGTACCCGCTGATCCGGCGCTACACGACCCTGCCGGGCCAGAAGCTGACGCCGCAGATCCTGCAGCTCAACGGCAACCCGAACGACGTCCGCGGCGGCGGCGGCGACCTGCTTCGGCGACTCCGGCGGCCCGGTCTTCCTCAACGGCTACCTGGTCGCGGTGACCAGCTACGTCTACACCGACAACTGCCGCTACCTCAGCGGCTACCAGCGGGTGGACATCGAGGTCGCGCAGGACTGGATCAACGAGTTCGTCTGACCTGACCCACGGACCGGCACGACCCTCCGGGGTCGTGCCGGTTCCGTGTCTTCCGGCCCCTGCCGGGCCGGCGGCCGGGCATGGCACAGTCGCAGCACAGGGCCGCCGCGGCAACGGCGCCGCGCGGCCGGGAGAGGGGACGCGATGAGCGCCGAGGCCGAGCTGCGACCCGTTCCACCGGCCGCCGTCGGGACGCCCACCGACGCTGCCGACCAGCTCGGGGCCGGTGGACCACGCCGTGCTGGACGAGATCCAGCGCCGGGTGCTGTGGCTGGCCACCCGGATCGTCGACACCGCCAACCGGGAGCGGGACACCGGCGACGGGGTCAAGGTCGGCGGCCACCAGGCGTCCTCGGCCAGCCTGGTCACGATCATGACCGCGCTGTGGTTCGCGTACCTGGACCCGGAGGACCGGGTCTCGGTCAAGCCGCACGCGTCGCCGGTCTTCCACGCGATCCAGTACCTGCTCGGCCGGCTGGACCGGAAGTACCTGACCACGCTGCGGCAGCGCGGCGGCCTGCAGTCGTACCCGAGCCGCACCAAGGACCCGGACCCGGTCGACTTCTCCACCGGCTCGGTCGGGCTGGGCGCGGCCGCGCCGCTGTTCGCCGCCGCGGTCCGCCGGTACGTCGACGCGCACTTCGGGCCGCGCCCGCGCAGCCGCTGGATCGCGCTGATCGGGGACGCCGAGCTGGACGAGGGCAACGTCTGGGAGGCGGTCGCCGACCCGGCCACCCGCGGGCTCGGCGACGTCACCTGGATCGTCGACTTCAACCGGCAGTCGCTGGACCGGGTGGTGCCCGGGGTGCGGATCGACGAGTGGCGCCGGTCCTTCGAGGCGTACGGGTGGCACGTGCAGGAGGTCAAGTACGGCGGCCGGCTGCGCGAGTTCTTCACCCGGCCCGGCGGGGACGCGCTGCGCCGCTGGATCGACCGGATGCCCAACGAGCACTACCAGTCGCTGTTCGGGCTGCCCGCGGCGGAGGTCCGGGACCGCTTCCTGGACGGCGCGCCGACCGAGGTCCGGTCGCTGCTCGCGGACGTGCCCACCGGCGAGCTGGCCGCGCTGGTCACCGACCTGGGCGGGCACGACCTGGACTCGGTGTTGCGGGCGCTGGCCGCCTGCGACGAGGTGGCCGACCGGCCCAGCGTGATCTTCGCGTACACGGTGAAGGGCTGGGGGCTGCCCATCGCCGGCAACCCGCGCAACCACTCCGCGCTGCTGTCCGGCGCGCAGGTCGGCGAGCTGCGCCGGTCGTACGGGCTGGACGAGGCGACCGAGTGGGACCGGATGGACCCGGCGTCGGCGGCCGGGAGGTGGGTCGAGCGGCGGGCCGCGCACCTGCGCCGGGAGCCGCGGAAGGCCGCGCTGGACGTCACCGTGCCGGCGGCGACCGGGGTGCGGGCCGGCAAGCCGGTGTCCACCCAGGAGGTCTTCGGCCGGGTGCTGGTCGACCTGTCCCGGTCCAAGGAGGTGGCGCCCTACCTCGTCACCACCGCGCCGGACGTGGCCACCTCGACCAACCTGGCCGGCTTCATCAACCGGATGGCCGTCTTCGCGCCGGCGCAGCGGCGGGCCTGGAGCGTCGACCCGCTGCTCAAGTGGGCCGAGGGGCCGACCGGCCAGCACCTCGAGCTGGGCATCTCGGAGATGAACCTGTTCCTGCTGCTCGGCCAGCTCGGGCTGTCCTGGGACCTGTCCGAGCAGCCGCTGCTGCCGGTCGGCACGGTCTACGACCCGTTCGTCTGCCGGGGGTTGGACGCGTTCATCTACGGCACCTACTCCGGCGCCCGCTTCCTGGTCGCCGGCACCCCGTCCGGGATCACGCTGGCCCCGGAGGGCGGCGCGCACCAGTCCACGATCACCGCCTCGCTCGGGCTGGAGCTGCCCGGGGTGACCGCGGTCGAGCCGGCGTACGCGGTCGCGCTGGACTGGCTGATGTGCGACGCGCTCGGCCGGATGGCCCGCGGCGAGCCCGGCGCGTACTACGCCCGGCTGTCCACCCGCCCGCTGGACCAGGCACCGTTCGAGGCGGCCCGGGCCCGGCTCGGCGACGACGAGCTGCGCCGGCAGGTCCTGGCCGGGGCGTACCGGCTGGTCGAGGCGCCCGACCTCGGCCCGGACGCGCCGGTGGTGCAGCTGGCCGCCGCCGGCGCCGTGCTGCCCGAGGCGCTCGCCGCCGCGGCCGAGCTGGCGTCCGAGGGGATCGCCGCGCACGTCGTCGACGTGACCTCGGCCGACCGGCTGTACGCGGCCTGGCGGGGATCGCTGCGGGACGGGCTGCGGGCGGCCCGGCCGCCGCGGCGCCCGGCGGTGCTGGGCGACGCCTTCGCCGCGCGGGTGCCGGTGGTCACCGTGCACGACGCGGCCAGCCATGCGCTGGCCTGGCTGGGCTCCGCGCTCGGCGTGGCCTGCGTGCCGCTCGGCGTGGACGAGTTCGGCCAGTCCGGGTCGGTGGCCGAGCTGTACGAGCTGCACGACCTCCAGCCCGGCGCCATCGTCAACGCCGCCCTGGCCGTGCTGTCGCTGCCATGACGGTCGGCCGGTCCATCCTGCTCTTCGTGCTGGCGGCGCTGGCCGAGATCGGCGGCGCCTGGCTGGTCTGGCAGGGCGTGCGGGAGCACCGCGGCTGGGTCTGGATCGGGGCCGGCGTGCTCGCCCTCGGCGCGTACGGCTTCGTCGCCACCCTGCAGCCGGACGCGAACTTCGGCCGCATCCTGGCCGCCTACGGCGGGGTCTTCGTGGCCGGCTCGCTGGCCTGGGGGATGGTCGTGGACGGCTTCCGGCCGGACCGCTGGGACGTCGCCGGCGCGCTGGTCTGCCTGGTCGGCGTCGCCCTGATCATGTACGCCCCCCGCACCTGACCCGCTCGGGGTGCCCCGTTCGGCTGTGCCGGGCCGGGAAGACCGGTATAACGCTGACATGAGCGCTCTGCGACGCCGGGCCGCGCTGGCCACCCTCCTGCTGGCCGCGGCCGGCAGCCTCGTCGGCCCGGCGGCCGCGGACCCGCCGCCACCCGGCGTGCGCGTCGCCGGCACCGGCTGGCAGCTGGACGGGCAGCCGTTCGTCCCGCAGGGCTTCAGCATGATCGGGCTGCTCCGCCCGGACGGCTGCACGTCGACCGAGGGGTCCGGCAAGCGCGCCCGGACCGCCTTCGGGGCGGCCGAGCTGGTCGCCGCCCGCGACCAGTGGCACGCGAACACCGTGCGCTTCCAGCTCAGCAACCGCGGGCTGGATCCGCAGGACCCGATCTTCCAGGCGGCGTACGTGCAGCGCGTCCTGGACGGGGTCGCCCTGGCCCGCGGCCTGGGCCTCGTCGTGGTGCTGTCCATGCAGGACCAGGCGATCGGCTGCGGGTCGGCCCACCCGATGCCGTTCCCAGCGACGGAGCGGGCCTGGGCGACGATCGCGCCGCACGTCGCCACCGACCCGTACGTGGTCCTCGAGCTCTACAACGAGCCGCGTAACCCGTCCACGGCGGCCGGCTGGACGCAGTGGCTCGATGGCGGTCCGACCCCGACCGACAACCTCGGCGAGCCCGTGGTCGGGCACCAGGCGCTGGTCGACCAGCTGCGCGCGCTGGGCTCGACCAACGTCCTGATCGCCGACGGCGCCAACGCGGCCGGCCAGCTGCAGGGCATCCCGATGCTGGCCGACCCGCTCGGCCAGGTCGCGTACGCGGTCCACCCGTACTACTTCAAGGTCTCGAACGTCTCGACGCTGGCGACCGACACCGCGAACTGGGACCTCCGCTTCGGCTACCTGACCGCGACCGCGCCGGTGATCGCGACCGAGTGGAACGCCGGCGCGGCGTCCTGCACCACCGGCGCGGCCGCCCGCGTGCCGGACCTCCTGGCCTACCTGGAGACGAAGGGCATCCCGCTGCTCGCCCAGGCCTTCGACCTGCCGACCACGATGGTCACCGACCTGACCACGTGGACGCCGACGTCGATGGCTGGCTACGGCTGCGGCGTGGTCGGACCCAACGCCGGCGAGCTCGTCCAGGCGCACTTCGCGCCGTAGCCGCCGCGTCAGGCGGCGCCGGCACCGGTCACGGTGCCGGCGCCGCTCCGCGTGGCTAGCGTGGGGGCGTGTCCACCGTCATCGGAGCGCCCACCCGGACCGAGCTGCGCGACCACCTGGTCGCGACGCGGATCGCCGGGGACGTCGCCACCCCGCGCGACAACAACCTGGCCAACTTCGCCCGGCTGAGCCGGCGGGAGCCGCTGTCCCTCTTCGGGCTGCGCCCGGCCGGGCGGTGGTCGTACGAGGACGTGCTCGCGCTGATGGCCGAGCGGTGCGGGGTGGTGGCCGACCCGGCGTACACCGAGGGCCCGGACACCATCGACCCCGACCGCACGCTGGACCGGCTGGACGCGATGGCCGACCGGATCGCGGCCGCGGCCCGGCGGCGGGAGCGGGTGGTGGTCGCCACCGGCCACCCGATCGGCCTGCGGCCCACCCACACCGCGGTCGCCCGGGCGCTCGCCGCCGCCGGCTGCCCGCTGCTCACCCCGGCCGCCGGCTGGGCCCACCCGGACGTGCCGGAGCTGGGCGAGCAGTCCGGCACGCTGCACTGGGTCGACGCGGTCGGCGTGCTGCGCTCCCCGTACGGGTCGCTCAAGCACACCCACTCGCCGCTGCTGATGGAGGCGGTGCTGGCCGCTCTGGACCAGCCGCCGGACCTGGTGGTCGCCGACCACGGCTGGGCCGGCGCGGCCGGGCAGGCCGGCATCGACGCGGTCGGCTTCGCCGACTGCAACGACCCGGCGCTGTTCGTCGGCGAGGCCGAGGGCCGGGTGCTGTCCTGCGTGCCGCTGGACGACAACGTCGACCCGCGCCACTACCTCCCGCTGACCGCCTACCTGCTGGGCCGCGCCGGGCTGGCGCCGCCGCCCGCCGAGTGACGCCGCGCGCCCGCGAGTGACGCCGCGCGCCCGCGAGTGACGCCGCCAGTGCCGTCACTCGGGGGGCGATGCCGTCACTCGGGGGGCGATGCCGTCACTCGGGGGTCAGCGGCCCGCGAGTGCCGCCACGATCGGCGCGGTCGCCTCGACGTCGTCGAGCATCACCGAGCTGATGCCGAAGCGCTCGCGCAGGCCGAGGATCTTCTCGGTCAGCCCGGCGACCGAGCCGACGACGATGTGCGGCGAGTCGAGCACGTCCTCGACGGTCAGCTCGACGCCCTGGGCCCGGAACCGGTCCACCCGCTCCTGCGCCGCGCCGCGGGCGTCGTCGGTGACCACCACCGGCCCGCCGGAGGGGTAGACGTTGAGCTCCAGGTCGCCGAAGCGGTCGCCGGCGGCGGCCCGGATCCAGCCGAGCTTCTCCTCGGTCGCGGCGACGGTGAACGAGCGCGGGTCGTTCGGCCGGGGCGCCAGCCCGACGATGTCCGCCTCCCGGGCGGCCAGGGTGAGCGTGCGCCGCCCGCCGCCGCCGATCATCAGCGGCGGGTGCGGCCGCTGCGCCGGCTTGGGCTGCCCGTCGTGGTCGGTGATCGTGTAGTGCTCGCCGGCCAGCGAGAACGGCCCGTCGGCGAAGCAGCCCTTGAGCACCGCGACCGCCTCGGCCAGCCGGGACACCCGGACCGGCACGGGGTCGAACGGGATGCCGATGGCCGCGTACTCCGGCTGGTTCCAGCCGGCCCCGATGCCGATCTCCAGCCGGCCGCCGGACAGCACGTCCAGGCTGGCCAGGTCCTGGGCCAGCACCGCCGGGTGGCGCAGGTCGACGTTGAGCACGAAGGTGCCGACCCGCAGCCGCTCGGTCGCCGCGGCCACGGTGGCCAGCAGCGGCACCGGCGAGTGCTGCTCGAGCAGGTGGTCGGGCAGCACCAGCGCGCTGAAGCCGGCCGCCTCGGCCCGCCGGGCGTGCTCGGTCAGCTCGCGGGCGGTGACGGGCCCGTACGGGGCGGCGGCGAGGAAGCGGAAGGGACGCACCCGGGCATCCTGCCCCACCGCGGGCGCCTCAGCCGGCCGTCCCGGCGAAGTAGGTCTGCGCCTTCGCCCAGGCGGTCCGCCCGACGTTCGTCCCGAGCGTGCGGCCGTGCAGGTCGGCGTCCGGGAAGTGGATCCCGCCGAACCGGCGGGACCGCCCGGCCTCGTCCACCGCCGCGGAGAAGGTCGCCCAGAGCAGCGGCGTCGGCAGCACCGGGGTGAGGCCCGGCTCCACGAAGGACGATCCACGCGGGACGGTCACCCGGGCCCCGAACAGGTCGCTGCCGGTGAAGCTGCGCAGCACCTGGGCCCCGGCCGAGCTGAAGGTCGAGTGCCCGGAGACGTACTCGGCGAACGGCGGGGTCGGGAAGGTCACCGCCTGGTACGGCATCCACGTCTCGCCGCGGATGAGCCGGGTGCCCTTGCCCGGGCCGGCCCAGGCGAGCACCAGCTTGCCCTTCATCCGGGTGCGGACCGCGGTGATCGGGCGGACGTAGTCCCAGCGCAGCTTGGCGTTCCAGGCCGCGATGCTCGCGTCCAGCTCGGCGTTGGCGACCGCGAAGGTCAGCTTGACGCTCTGGTCCAGCGAGTAGCCGCGGGCCCGGGACACCGCCCCGGCGAAGAGCAGCCAGTGCCCGGGCGGGGTCTCGCTGTGCGGCCCGTCCGCCCAGTACTCCGCGCGGGTCTTGGTCAGGTCGGTCAGCGTCGCGCTCTGCAGCAGCGTGTCGGTGATCTCCTGGTCGAGCAGCAGCAGGGTGGTCTTCGTCGGGCCCGGGGGCAGGAACTGGTCCTTGTGCGCCAGCGCGAACGGGGTCACGGTGCCCCAGTGCGGGGTCAGGTACTTCTGCACGGACGACCCGCCGGCGCCGTCCGGCACCCGCAGCGGCTGCCAGCGCATCGGGTCGACCACCTGGTCCGGGGTGTTGACCGGGACGTAGCCGATGGTGTCGGCGTAGCCGCCGGCCTGGTTGGACCCGTCGGTGGCCCGGTAGGCGAGCACCGCGGCGGCGGCCTGGTTGCCCACCCCGGCCGGGGTCGCCGGGTCGGTGGACGCGTCGTCCGGGTCGTAGCCCATCCCGGTCATCAGCGCCCGGAAGTCGGCCGCCCGGGCCGGGAAGAGGTTCAGCAGGGCCCGGTAGGCGGCCGTGCTGACGGCCAGGCTCTTGTACGCCTCGGTGCGCTCGGCCGCGGGCCGGCGCAGCGTGCCGCCGAGCCGGGTGCCGACCGCGGTGGCGTCGTACGCGGCCCAGGCGTCGTACATCGCGGTGTGCATGATGGCCAGCGCCCGGGCGTTGACCGTGGGGCCGGTCTTCAGCGCCCGGATCGCGGCCAGCGCCTGCTCGCTCCAGCGCAGCGCGGCGTCGTCGTCGGCGCGCGGCCCCCAGGCGTCCAGCGGCCGCAGCGGCCCGGGTCCGATCGGCAGCGCCGGCAGCGGCAGCCGCACCTCCAGGGCGACCTCGACGCCGGCGGCGGATCGGCTGCGGGTGAGGTCGGCGGCGGCCACGCCACCGGCGGTGGCCAGCACGAGCAGGACGGCGAGGACACGGCGGGACAGCACGGGTGGTTCCTTCCGGCGGGGTCCGGTGGCCAGCGGCGGGAAAGTAGCGGCGAGCGGCGGCGGCCCGCATCCGTACCGGGGTGCTGAGCTAAGCCGGGCCGCGTCCGGAGGGACGCCGGGCCGTAGGCTCGGGTCCGTGACGGAAGGGGTCCAGGTGCACCGGCGGGAGCCGCCGGCGGTGCTCGACTCCGGCGGCCGGGGCTTCGCCTCGGTCCGGGAGGCCGGCATCCCGCGGGCGGAGCGGTACGCGCTGGGCAAGGCCCTGCGCAAGAAGGTGCCGCGCTCGACGCTGGGGGAGTGGACCGCGCCGCCGGGCCGCCGGGACCCGGTCGAGCAGGTCGTGGAGGCGCACGCCGGCCGGTTGGACCGGCTCATCCCGGTGCGGATCGGCCGGATGGCCGCGTCGCCGTACGCGTTCCTCCGCGGCACCGCCGGCATCATGGCGGCCGACTTCGCCGGGTTGCCGGCCACCGGGATCCGCCCGGTCATCTGCGGCGACGCGCACCTGGGCAACTTCGGCTTCTACGCCTCGCCGGAGCGGGACCTGGTCTTCGACCTCAACGACTTCGACGAGGCCCACCCCGGGGCCTGGGAGTGGGACCTGCGCCGGCTGGTGACCAGCGTCTGGGTGGCCGGCCGGCAGAACTCGTCCACTGAGGACGACTGCGCGGCCGCGGTGACCCGCTGCGTGCAGGCATACCGGAAGCAGCTGCGGCACCTGGCCGAGGAGCCGCTGCTGGCCCGGTCGTTCGAGCGGCTCGACGTCGACCAGCTCGGCTCGGGTGCCAGCCCGGCCCTGCGCAAGGAGGTCGAGCGGGCCGCGCGGCGGGCCCGGCGGCGCACCAGCGACCGCGCGCTGCCGCGCTTCACCGAGGTCCGCGACGGCCGGCGGTGGATCGTCGAGGAGCCGCCGCTGATCACCCGGCCGTCGCCTGTGGACGCCGAGCTGCTGGCTTGCGGGATCGACGACTACCTGCGCACGCTGCCGCCGCACTGGACCCGCATCGTCGGCGGCTACACGCTGGTCGACCTGGCCCACAAGGTGGTCGGCGTCGGCTCGGTCGGGCTGCGGGCGTACGTCGCGCTGCTGACCGGCAGCAGCCCCGACGACGTGCTCTTCCTGCAGCTCAAGCAGGCCCGCCGGTCGGTCCTGGGCCCGTACGTGCACGGCGAGCAGGCCTGGCACGCGCACCAGGGCCAGCGGGTGGTGGAGTACCAGCAGGCGCTGCAGACGGTCAGCGACCCGCTGCTCGGCTGGACCACGGTCGGCGACCACCAGTACTACGTGCGCCAGTTCCGGGACATGAAGGGCGCCATCACCGTCGACGGCATCGACGCGGACGCGCTGGCCGACTACGCCGGGGTGTGCGGGTCGCTGCTGGCCAAGGGCCACGCCCGGACCAGCGGGGCGTCGATGATCGCCGGCTACCTCGGGTCCGGCGGCGTGGTGGACGACGCGCTCTGCCGCTTCGCCCGGGCGTACGCGGACCAGACCGAGGCCGACCACGCCGCGCTGCTCGCCGCGGTCGAGCGCGGCACCCTCCCGGTCGACCGCGAGCACTGAGACCTCCCGCCGGCACCGGGGCCCGGCCGTCCACATCGGACGGCCGGGCCCCGGCGCGTACGCTCAGTACTCCCAGCTCGCGTACTCCGGCACGCTCTTCTTCATGTCGTCGTAGAGCAGCACCATGCGGTCGATGTACCAGGCCTTGGCGGTCTGGGTCAGGCCCAGCGCGACGACCGTCGCCAGCGGATCCAGCACCACCAGGGCCCAGGCGAGCAG
The DNA here is from genome assembly GCA_963849885.1 of uncultured Actinomycetota bacterium. Taxonomy (GTDB): domain Bacteria; phylum Actinomycetota; class Actinomycetes; order Mycobacteriales; family CADCTP01; genus CADCTP01. The sequence continues at coordinate 42,978 of CAWKIV010000019.1, forward strand.
CAGGACCCCGATCCCGGCGATGCTGTTGGCGACGTTCGGCACCGGGCCGCGGAACTGCTCCGGGATGGGCACGGTGGCCCGCTCCGAGTAGACCCGCTCGCCGAAGACGCCCTTCGACGCCCAGTTGCGGGTCGAGGCCGGCGGGCGGAACAGCAGCGGGTTGACGAACAGGAACACCGTCACCAGCGCCACCGGGACCAGGCACCACCAGCCGATCCAGTCCCGGCTCCAGAACGCGAGCGCGTACAGCGGCAGCACCGCGAAGCGGGTCCACACGCTGGCCGGGTTGGCGTGCCGGGTCCAGCTGTCGCCCTTCAGGCCGAAGACGCGGGCGATCCGGGCCTCCATCGACGGCCGCGGCGCGCTCATTCGACGGGCCCGGCGTGCTCGGGGTCGAACGGCAGCCGGTCGGACCGGCACACCGTCCCGCTCCGCGGGACGACCACGTCGACGAGGTAGCGGCCGATCGTCCGCTGCACGCACGCGCTCGGGTCGGCCAGCGTCAGGTGCCCGTAGCCGTCGTGCACGAGCAGCGACGCGTTGCCCAGCCGGTGCGCGACCCGGCGGGCCGCGGCCAGCGGGGTGTTCGGGTCGAGCCTGGTGCCGACGACGAGGATCGGGTCGCGGGTCGTCACGTCCCAGGGCCCGGTGGCCGGGTGCGCCGCGCGGGCCGGCCAGGACGCGCACGGTGCGCCGATCTGCCAGCCCATGGTCGGGCCGCCGATCCGGCTGACCCGCTCCAGCCGGTCGACCACCCGCGGCCAGTCCGCGGCGTCCTGCCGGGCGACCGCGTCGATGCAGGTGAACGCGGCCGACTGCTCCTGGCCGGCGCGGAAGGGGTCGGAGCGCAGCACGGTGGCGAAGTCCTCGACCGCCGAGCCGTCGCCCTGGATGGCCAGCTCCAGCAGCTGGGCCGCCAGCGGCCAGCGCCCCGGCCGCGGCAGCGCGGCCAGCTTGAGCACCGCCAACGCCTCGCCGTACGTCAGCTCGCCGGGCGGGGTCGCGTTCGGCGCGGGCAGCGGGGCACGGCGCAGCCGGGCCAGCAGCCCGTCCACCCGCGGGCGGACCGGGCCGTGTCCGGCCAGCGCGCACCGCTGCGGACCGGCGTCCTCGCACAGCCGGGTGAACTCGGTGTACAGCTCGTCGACGTCGCGCAGCCCGTCCGCGAGCGCGGCCGCCGTCCCCCGCTCGTATGCGAGCGGGTCGACCACGCCGTCGAAGACCATGGCCCGCACCTTGTGCGGGAAGAGCGCCGCGTAGGTCTGGCCGAGCAGCGTCCCGTTGGACTCGCCGAGGAAGGTCAGCTTCGGGTCGCCGACGGCCCGGCGCAGGTGCTCGAGGTCGCGGGCCATGTCCAGGATGGACAGGTGCCGCAGCAGCGCGCCGTTGCGCTCGCCGCAGCGGCGGGCCAGCCCGACGGTCAGCGGCAGGTAGCGCCGCTCCTCGGCCCGGTTGCCCGGCAGCGTCGCGTCGCCCCAGAAGGCGGCCCGCTGCTCCGGCCCGGCGAAGCAGCTCACCGCCGGGGTGCTGCCGTTGCTGCCGCGCGGGTCCCAGCCGACCACGTCGAAGCGGCCGCCGGTCAGCGCGTCCAGCGCGGCGCCGCGCTGGAAGACGGTGGACACCCCGGAGTCGCCCGGGCCACCGGGGTTGACCAGCAGGGAGCCGATCCGGTGGGCCGGGTCGGTGGCCCGGTGCCGGGCGACGGCCAGGCTGATCCTGGTGCCGTACGGCCGGGACCAGTCCAGCGGCACGGCCACGGTGGCGCACTCGATGCGCTCGCCGCAGGCGGTCCAGGCGATCGGCGCGGTGGCCGGTGCGGCCGGCGTCCTTGCGGCCGGCGCGGCGGCGGCCACCGCCGGCGCGGTCAGCGCGGCCGCGGCCGTGCCGGCCGCCAGCAGCGCGAGTCGTCGTCTCACGGGTTCCTCCCGGGGTGCGGCTCGCCGTCCACCAGGACGGCGAGGACGTCGCCGCCGCTGTCCCAGACCAGGGTCAGCAGGGCGCGCAGGGCGGGTTGGTCGATGACGGTGCCGGTGAGCACGGTCCGGTCCGGGTCGCGGCGGACCTCGACCTCACCGAACCGGCTGCGGATCTGGTCCAGCACGAGCCGCGGCGGCCGGCTGGCTGTGTGCAGCTCGTAGTGGGCCGTCACGGCACCCTCGCCGGTTGCGGCCGCTGGGCCGGCGGCTTGGTGTACGCGGTGAAGGCCGCCGCGGTGAGGCAGCCGAGCAGGGTGAGCTGGCGGTCGAGCGCGGCGTCGCTGGCCAGCGGCGGACCGGCGTCGACGTCCACGTCGCTGACGCTGACCGCCCGGCCGGCGCTGCTGACCACGTGCTCGTCGGTGCGGTAGAAGCCGTCCGCGTCGCGGCGGGTCTGCTGCGCCCACAGCAGCGCCGCGCCGGCGACGAGGAGCGGCAGCCCGACGAGCGCCGCCACGATCGCGGCGGCGATCCGGACTCCCTTGTTGGTACCCATGTCCCGCCCTCCTCCGGCCGCCCGCGGCGGGCGGCCCGGTGCGCACCGTCCCGCCCACCCGGGTGGTGGCGCACCACCCGGGCCCTCTTCCACCCGGGGTTACGCTTCGTCCAGTCCAGTCAGCAGAGAGCGGGAGCGGGGATGGCCGGGCGCGGCGAAGCTGCCTCGGCGCCGCTGCTCGCCGCCAAGCGGACGGTCCCGCCGCGCCGTCCCGGCCTGGTGCCGCGCCGCCGGCTGCTGGAGCGGCTGGCCGCGGCGGAGACCCGGCTGGTCGCCGTGGTCGCGCCGGCCGGCTGGGGGAAGACCACGCTGCTCGCCGAGTGGGTGCAGGACCCGGTGGAGCCCCGCCCGGTCGCCTGGGTGTCGCTGGACGAAGCGGACGACGAGCCCGGCCGGTTCTGGACCTACGTGCTGACCGCGCTGCAGGCGACGGTGCCCGCGGTCGGGCCGGCGCCGCTGGCCGCGCTCACCGCGCCCGGCCTGGCGCCGGTGGACCTGGCCCTGCCCACCCTCCTCAACGAGCTGGAGGCGGCCGGCGACATCCAGCACCTGCTGGTCCTCGACGACTACCACGCGCTCACCGACCCGCGGATCCACGAGGGCGTCGAGTTCGTCCTGTCGTACCTGCCGCCGGCGCTGCGGCTGGTGATCGCCGGTCGCGCCGACCCGCCGCTCCCGCTGGCCCGGCTGCGCGCCCGTGGCGAGCTGACCGACATCCGCGCCAGCGACCTGCGCTTCACCGACGCCGAGGCGGCCGCGCTGGTCAGCGCGGTGGGCGGGATCGAGGTGGACGCGGACGCGATGGACGCGCTGCGCGAGCGGACCGAAGGTTGGGCCGCCGGTCTGCAGCTGGCCGCGCTGTCGGTGCGGGGGAGCGCGGCACCGGCGGCCGCGGCCGCCGCGATCCGCGGCGACGACCGGCACGTGCTCGACTACTTCTCCGCCGAGGTGCTGGACCGGCTGCCGGCCGACCACCGCGACCTGCTGGTCCGGGCCTCCGTGCTGGAGCGGCTGTCCGGGCCGCTGTGCGACGCCGCGCTGGACCGGACCGGGTCGGCGCGGGTGCTGGCCGAGCTCGACCGGGCCGACCTCTTCGTGGTGCCGCTGGACGAGCGGCACGAGTGGTATCGCTGCCACCACCTCTTCAGGGACGCGCTGCGCCGCGAGCTGGAGCTGTCCGCGCCGGCCGAGCAGGCCTCGGTGCTGGCCCGGGCCGCCCGCTGGCACCTGGCCCAGGGCTACGTGGAGGAGTCGGTCCGCCTCCACCTCGCCGCCGGCGAGCGGGCGGCCGCGGTGCAGCTGCTGCGGGCGTCGTCGCGGGAGTTCGTGCTGCGCGGCGCGGTGTCGACGTACCTGCAGCTCGGCGACCTGGCCGGCCCCTGGGTCACCGACCCGCAGCTGTGCCTCAGCCTCGCCTTCGCGGCCTCGCTCAGCGGCAACTGGGAGCGGCTGCCGGTGTGGCTCGGCGAGGTCGAGGCGCGGATGACGGACGACAGCCCGCCGCTGGACGGCTGGCGCAGCCTGCGGGCGGCGCTGCTCGCCACCCGGGCCGGCTACTGCTACCCGGCCAGCGCGGACGCGCCGGCCGCGCTGGCCGACGCGGAGGCCGCCGTCGCGCTGGAGCCGGACCCGGCCGACGCCGGCTTCGTGGTGACCCGGGCCGCGCTGGGAGCCGTGCTCAACGACGCGGACCGGCCCGCCGACGCGCTCGGCCCGCTCGCCGCGGCCTGGACGGCCCCGGCGCTGCCCACGGTGCTGCCGCTGGTGCTGCTGCAGGCCGCGGGACAGTACGCGATGGCGTTGCTGCGGGAGGGCCGGCCGGAGGAGGCCCAGCAGGTCTGCCGGCACGCCGCGCCGGCCGCCGAGGCCGTCGAGCGCGCCTGGGGGGAGGGCGCCGGGGCGATGGCCGCCCGGCTGCGCACGGTCGAGGGCCGGCTCGCGCACCGGGCCGGCGACCTGACCGCGGCGGTGGCCACGCTGGAGCGGGCGGCCCGGATGGCTCGGGTGTGGGGGGAGGGCACCTACCTCATCGACGCGCTGGTCGCGCTGGCCGAGGCGCGGCTGGCCGCCGGCGACGCCGAGGGCGCCCGCCGGGCCCTGAGCGTGGCCCGGGAGACCGCGGAGGCCGACGAGGTCCGGCTGGTCGCCGTCCGGGCCCTGACCGAAGCCGAGTCGCGGGCCGGTCGGGGCGCCGCCCGGGCCGCCCGCCGGGCCGGGCGGCTGGTCGAGGAGCTGACCGACCGGGAGCTGGCGGTGCTCCGGATGCTGCCCGGGCCCGCCACCCAGCGGGAGATCGGCAGCGCACTCTTCCTGTCGCTGAACACCGTGAAGGGCTACACCAAGAGCCTCTACCGCAAGCTGGACGTGCCCACCCGGGCCGCCGCCGTCGACCGCGCCCGCGACCTCGGCCTCATCTGAAGGTCACTCGGTGGGGTAGGCGAGGGCTTCGCCGGTGATGGTGAGGCGGACGGTGGTGCCGGGCTGGGGGAGGGGATGGCCGGCGGTCCGGGCGACGACCTCCGGGCCGCCGACCAGCTCCAGGCGGACGGCGGCGTCGTGGCCGAAGTAGCTGACGTCGCGGACCTTCGCCTCCACCCCGCCGGAGTCGCCGGAGCCGCCCGGGCCGGCGGAGTCGCCGGAGCCGCCGGCGGGGCCGAGCACGATCTGCTCGGGGCGCAGCAGCACCTGCGCCGGCCCCTCCACCGGGGCGCCGCCGGCCGCGCGGACCGGCACCGAGCCCAGCGCGCAGGCGGCCCGGCCGTCGTGCACCTCGCCCGGCAGCAGCACCGCCTCGCCGACGAAGCGGGCCACCCCGGCGTCCGCCGGCGTCCGGTACACCTCCTCCGGCGGGGACAGCTGCACCAGCCGGCCGTCCCGCATCACCGCGACCTGGTCGGCCAGCGACAGCGCCTCGGCCTGGTCGTGGGTGACCAGCACCGCGGTCGCGCCGGCCGCGGCCAGGGCCGCGCCGACCGCCCGCCGGGTGGAGTCCCGCAGCGCCGCGTCCAGCGACGAGAACGGCTCGTCCAGCAGCACTATCGCCGGCCGCGGCGCCAGCGCCCGGGCCACCGCGACCCGCTGCTGCTGGCCGCCGGAGAGCTCGTGCGGAGCGCGCGCGGCCAGCGCCGGCTCCAGCCCGACCAGCTCCAGCAGCTCCGCCACCCGCCCACCGGTACGGTCGCGACGCGACAGTCCGAAAGCGACGTTCGCGGCCACCGACAGGTGCGGGAAGAGCGCGCCCTCCTGCGGCACGTAGCCCACCCGGCGGTGCTGGGGCGGCCGGGACCGGCCGGCGCCGTACACGGTCTCGGCACCGAGCCGGATCTCCCCGGAGTCGGGGTCGTCGAAGCCGGCGACCAGCCGCAGCAGCGTGGTCTTGCCGCAGCCGGACGGACCGAGCACGGCGGTGACGGTCCGCTCGGGCACGTGCAGGTCCACTCCGGACAGCACCGGGACCGGGCCGAAGGAGCGGGTCACCCCGCGCAGGGTGAGCGAGGTCATCGGCGGGCCTCCCGGGTGAGCAGCAACGTGGCCGGGGCCGACAGCAGCACCATCATCGCCGCGTACGGCGCCGCCGCCCCGTAGGCGAGGCTGTTGCTCTGCTGCCAGAACTCGGTGGCCAGCGTGACCGTGCCGACCGGGGCGAGCAGCAGGGTGGCGGTCAGCTCGGTGACCACGGCCAGGAAGACCAGCGCGGCCCCGGCGCCCAGGCCGGGCGCGATGAGCGGCAGCGTCACCCGCCGCAGCGTGGCCAGCGGGCCGGCGCCGAGGCTGTGCGCGACCGAGTCGAGCACCGGCGGCGCCTGGGCCAGCGCGGCCCGGACGGTCACCACCGCCCGCGGCAGGAAGAGGATCACGTAGCCGGCGACCAGCAGCGGCACCGTCTGGTAGAGCGGCCGGGCGTACCGGATGGCCAGCGTGACCAGGGCCAGCGCGACCACGATGCCGGGCACCGAGCTGCCCAGGTAGAGGCTGCGCTCGAGCGCGGTGGCCAGCCGGCCGCGGTGCCGGACCGCGAGCCAGGCGCCGGGCACCGCGAGCAGGGTGGTGACCGCGGCGGCGACCGCGCCCAGGCTGAGCGAGCTGGCCGTCGCGCCGGCCAGCTCGACCGGGTCGACGCCGGTGGAGGAGCCGGCCAGCAGCCAGTGGACCAGGCTGGCCAGCGGCACCAGCAGGGCCAGCCCGAGCAGCGCGCCCAGCCCGGCCAGCGCGCCGGCGATCCCGGCCGGGCCGAGCCGGGCCCGGGACACCGGCCGGGCCGCGCCGCCGCCGAGCCGGGCGTACCGGGCCCGGCCGCGCAGCCGGACCTCGGCCAGCAGCAGCAGCAGGCAGCACAGCACCAGCACGCCGGCCAGCATGTTCGCCGCGGTGCTGGTGAACGACGACTCGTACTGGTCGTAGATGGCGGTGGTGAAGGTCGGGTAGCGCAGCAGCTGCAGCGCGCCGAACTCGGCCAGCAGGTGCAGCGCGACCAGCAGCGCGCCGCCGAGCAGCGCCGGCCGCAGCTGCGGCAGCACCACCCGGGCGAAGGTGCGCCAGCGGCCCAGGCCGAGCGAGTACGCGCTCTCCTCCAGCCCCGGGTCGAGCCCGCGCAGCGCGGCCGCGGCCGGCAGGAAGACCAGCGGGAAGTAGGACAGCGTCACGATCAGCAGCGCCCCGGCGTACCCGGTCACCCGGCTGGTCAGCGACACCCAGCCGAAGCTGTTCACGAACGCGGGCACCGCCAGCGGCGCCACCAGCAGCACCGTCCACAGGCGACGGCCGGGCAGCGTGGTCCGCTCCACCAGCCAGGCCGCCGCGGTGCCGAGCAGCAGGCAGAGCGCGACGCTGCCGGCGACCAGCCGGGCGGTGTTCCAGAGCAGGTCGGCGGTGCGCTCCCGGAACACCAGCCGGGCCGACTCGGCCCAGCCGGTCTCGATCGTGTAGCCGGCGATGAACCACAGCGGGACCAGCGCCAGCAGGGCGACCACGACGGCGACCACGACCAGCGGCGGCGGCGCCGGCGCGCGCCGGCGCCCGGCCGGCGGCGGGGTGCGGGGTCCGGCGCCGGGCCGGGTCAGCAGCGCCATGGCCGGCTTAGAGCAGTCCCGCCTGCTGCATCAGCGCGACCACCTTCGCGCCGTCCAGCTTGCCGATGTCGACGGCCGGCGGGTCCAGCTCGGACAGCGGCTTGAGCTTGGCGTTGGCGGCGATCCCGGTGCCCACCGGGTATTCCAGGGCGTTGCTGTTCACCAGCGCCTCCTGGCCGCCGCGACCGGTGAGGTATTGCACGAGCTTCTGCGCGTCCGCCGCGTGGTCGCTGGACTTGAGCACGCCGGCGCCGGAGACGCTGACGAAGCCGCCCGGGTCCTTGCCGCCGAAGAACTTCAGCTCGACGTCGCGGCTGTTGGCGCCGGACTCGGCCCGGTCCTTGTACCAGTAGTAGTGGTACATCACGCCGGTGCGCACCTCGCCGGAGTTGACCGCGGCCATCACGGCGACGTTGCTCCGGTAGACCTTCGCGTTGGCCTTCAGGCCCGTCAGCCACGCCTCGGTGGCCGCCTCGCCCTCGGTGGCGAGCACCGCGCTGACGATGGCCTGGAAGTCGGCGCCGGCCGCGGCGATGCCCACCTGGCCCTTCCACCGCGGGTCGGCCAGGTCCATGATCGACTCCGGCAGGTCGCGCTCGGGCTGCAGCCCGGGGTTGTACGCGAGCACGGTCGAGCGGGCGGCGAAGCCGACCCAGTCCTTGCCCGAGGAGACGTACGCCGGCGGCACCTGGGCGACGGTGGCGGCGTCCAGCGGGGCGAACATGCCCTTGCTCGCGACCAGCGTCATGGCCGGCGAATTCTCGGTCAGGAACACGTCGGCCGGGGAGGCGGCGCCTTCCTGGACCAGCTGGTTGCCCAGCTCGAAGTCGCTGCCGGACCGGATGACCACGTCGATCCCGGTCTCCTTGGCGAAGCCCTGCACCATCACGGTGACCAGGTCCTCGTGCTGGGCGCTGTAGAGGGTGAGCTCGGCGTCGGACCCGGAGCCGAAGCTGCACGAGGCCGACAGCGCGACCACCGCCGCCCCGACCACCGCTCCGACCAGCCGACCGCGCCCGCGCATACCGATCCCATCGTCCGCCTGAGGTTAGGCGAACCTTACCTCAGCATCCTGGGTCCGGCCGCCGGCCACCGCAGGCCGCGGCGGTCGACCGGCTCGGCCAGGACGACCTCCGTGCGGGGGTCGTGCGGCAGCTCCGGGGTCCCGCAGACGATGACGGTGGCCCGCTCCCACGCCCGGTCCGCGAGCTGGAACGGGTTCTCCTCGGCCATCCACGCCGCGTACGCGGCCGGCGAGGTCTCGCCCGCGGCCACCCGGACGGCGTCGCGCCGGACCATCTCGGCGGCGTCGGACTGGACCCAGACCGTCGCGTCCAGCAGCGGCGCCAGCGCCCGGCGGGTGACTCCGACGCCCTCCACGAGCAGCACCCGGGTGCCGGCCGGCACCTCGATCGCGCCCGGCCGGCCGCGCTCGTCCCACTTCGGCGGCCGGTACGCCACCGGCTCGCCGCGGCGCACCGGCTCGAGCACCCCGGCGGCGAGCAGCCGGTCCCAGTCGAGCACCGCGTGGTGCCAGGCGATGTCATCGGTGTGCACCACGGCCGAGCGCGGGATCGCGGCGGCCAGCCGGCCGGCCAGCGTGGTCTTGCCGCCGGAGCTGCGCCCGCCGATGCCGAGCACGGCCGGCCGGTCCGGCGGGGGACCGGCGGCGGTCAGCAGCCGGTCCACCAGCTCGGCCAGCGGCCGGACCCGCCACGGACCGGCCGCGGGCTCGCCCTCGTGGGGCACCATGCCCGCACCCTAGCCAGCGGCCCGGACTGCGGCTCGGGAGCGGGTGGCGGCGCGAGCGAGCAGCAGCACCGCCGGGACCGCCAGCAGGCCGGTGCCGAGCAGCGCCGCCCGGACCGAGGCCCGCTCGCCGAGCACTCCGACCGGCGGCCCGCCGAGTACCTGGCCGGCCGCATCGACCTGGGCCGTCACCGACAGCACGGTGGCCCGGCTCGCCGGCTCGGTCTCGGCCACCAGCCAGGTGTCCAGCAGCGGCGCCGCCGCGGACCGCAGCAGGCCGCTGACCAACCACGCCCCGACCGCCCACCAGAAGCCGCCGGCCAGCGCGAAGACGACCGTGGCCAGCACCCGGCCCAGCTCGAAACCGGCCAGCAGCAGCCCGACCTGCCGCGGCCGGGTGGCGTCCACCCGCCGCCGCACGGCCTCGGTGAGCAGCACCGCGCCGAGCAGCGCGGCGGCACTCATCGCGCCGAACCAGAGCACCGGCGGGCCGAGCGCCGGGAAGGCGAGGTCGTCGAGGAAGTGCGCCGGGGACAGCCGGTCCCAGCCCTCGCTGCCGAGGCCGAGGAAGAAGATCGCGCCGACCAGCGCCAGCAGCACCGGCGCGGCGCGGATCGCGCGGACCGCTCCGCCGAGCTGCTCGCCCACCGCCGCGCCGGCCGGGCGCCGGGGCGGCGGCACGAACTGATGCTCCGGCATGCCGGCGGCCAGCACCGCCGCGAGCAGCAGCCAGCAGCCGCCGCCGACCACCAGCGGCAGCGCCAGCGAGACGCTCGCGGCGAGCACGGCGGCCCCGATGCCGAGGACCGCGCCGAGCTGGGACAGCTGGGCGCCGCGGGCGAACGCCGGGCCGACCCGATCGTCGCCGAGCTCGCCGGCCGCCCAGGCCTGCTCGGCACCGTCGACGCAGGTGCTGCCGACGCCCCACACCGCGGTGCCGAGCAGCACCCCGGCGAAGCTCGGGACGAGGCCCTCGACCAGCGCCCCGGTGCCGAGCAGCAGGAAACCGACGACCACCGCGAGCCGGCGGCTGCGGAGGTCGGCGAAGACGCCCGTCGGCACCTGGGCGAGGAAGCAGACCACCTCCAGCGCGGTGCCGACCGTGACGAGCTGCAGCGGGCCGAGACCGACGGTCTCGACCTGGTAGACGAGGTTGAGGGTGAACGCGCAGGCGCCGGCGAAGGAGCCGAGCCCGCGCAGGAGGAGGTACGAAGGGTAGGCGCGCACGCCGAGGTCTCCCGGAAGGGCAGGGGGTCCTACGGCGCCGGGGACCGGCGCGGGCGCGTCAGCGGACGCGGGCGGCCGTCAGGGCACCGGAGGAGGGGACGGCGCGGACGGCTGACATGCCGGGCAGGTTAGCCGCCGGCCTGGTCGGGCGCACCCGGATTCCCGTCCTCGGCCGCGTCGGCCGGGTGCCACCGCGCCCGGCCGGTCTCCGGGTCGAAGACGTGCGCCCGGGCCGCGGCCACCGCCACCCGGATCGCGTCGCCGACCCGGACCGCCGCCCGCGGCGGGAAGAGCGCGCGCAGCGTGGCGCCGGACGAGGTGCCGGCGGACAGCGCCGCGCCCGGCGCGGTCACCGGTGCGGCGCCGACCGCGAGGGTCAGCACGTTGTGCCGGCCGGTGTACTCCGCCGCCGTCACCACGGCGTCCAGCGCCACCTGCTCCGGGTTGGTGCCGGCGGTCGCGTCGTGCACGTCCTCGGCGCGCAGGCCGATGACCACCGGTCGCCCGACGTACGGCCGCAGCGGCTCCGGCACCGGCCGCCAGAGCGGCAGCGTCCGGGTGCCCACCTCGAAGCCGGCCAGCCCGCCGGAGGTCACCAGCCGGGCCGGCAGCAGCCCGATCGGCGGGCTGCCGACGAAGCCGCAGACGACCAGGTCGACCGGCCGCTCGTACAGGTCCATCGGCTGGCCGACCTGCACGATCTCGCCCTCGTGCAGCAGCGCGAGGCGGTCGGCGACGGCGAGCGCCTCGGCCTGGTCGTGGGTGACGTAGACGGTGGTGACGCCGAGCGAGCGGACCACCTCGACGATCTGCCGGCGGACCCGGAGCCGCTGCGCGGCGTCCAGGTGGGCCAGCGGCTCGTCCAGCAGGAAGACCTCCGGCACCCGGACCAGCGCCTTGCCGATGCCGACCAGGCCGCGCTCGCCCTCGGACAGCTGCGCCGGCTTGCGCGGCAGCAGCCGGCCCAGCCGCAGCTGCCGCGCCCGGCTGGTCACCCGCTGCTCGATCTCGGCCTCCGGCAGCCGGGCCGCCTTCAGGCTCCAGCCGAGGTTGCGGGACACGTCCAGGAAGGGCACCAGCGCGGAGGACTCGAAGACCATCGAGACGTGCCGCTCGCCCGGCGGCGAGTCGGTGACCCGGCGGCCGCGGACCAGCACGTCGCCGCGGTCCGCCCGGGCCAGCCCGGCGATCACCCGCAGCAGGCTGGACTTGCCGCTGCCGGAGGCGCCGAGCACCACCAGCAGCTCGCCGTCGCCGGCCAGCAGGGTGACGTCGTTGAGCACCGGCGAGCCGTCCCGGGTCAGCGTGACCCCCCGGACCCCGGTGCCGCCGGTGCCGCCGGCACCGCCCGGGCCGCCGGCACCGCCCGGGCCGCCGGCACCGCCCGGGCCGCCGGCACCGCCCGGGCCGCCGGGTCGCCGGGCCACCGGTGCCGCCCGGGCCGCCGGTCACCCCGGGCCGCCGTTGGCCGGCGGTGCGGTGGCCGCCGGGAGGGCGGTGTCCAGCCAGGCGGTGGTGTCCGGCGGCAGCGCGGCGCCGGCCACCGGGCCGCTGGCCAGCAGCACCCGGGTGCCGGGCGGCAGCGGCACCGGCCGGTCGGTGAGGTTGACCAGGCAGCCGAAGCCGGGGTCGCGGGCGAAGGCGAGCACGCCGGCCGGTGCGTCCTGCCAGCACAGCGTGCCGTCGCCGAGGGCCGGGTGGGACCGGCGCAGCCGCAGCGCGGCCCGGTGCAGCTCCAGCGCCGAGGCCGGGTCGCCGTCCTGCACGGCGACGGCGAGCCGGCCCCAGCCCGGCGGCTGCGGCAGCCACGGCCGCGACCCGGCCGGCCCGAAGCCGTACGGCGGGCCGCCGGCCGTCCACGGCAGCGGCACCCGGCAGCCGTCCCGGCCGCGCCGGGTGTGCCCGGACCGGGTCCACTCCGGGTCCTGCAGCGCCTGCTCGGGCAGGTCCTCGACCTCCGGCAGGCCGAGCTCGTCGCCCTGGTAGAGGTACGCGCTGCCGGGCAGCGCGAGCATCAGCAGCGCCGCCGCCCGGGCCCGGCGGGTGCCGGCGGCCGGGTCCGCCGGCCGCCCGGCCAGCTGGTGCAGGGCGTACTGCGGGCCGTCGCCCGGCACCCGGGCGTACCGGGAGACCGGCCGCACGGTGTCGTGATTGGACAGCACCCAGGTGGGCGGCGCGCCGACCGAGGCGTGCTCGACCAGGATGGTGTCGATCGCCCGGCGCAGGTCGGCCGCCCGCCACGGGGAGACCAGGAAGTCGAAGCCGAAGGCGGTGTGCAGCTCGCCCGGCCGGACGTACCGGGCCAGCCGCTCCGGCCCGTCCACCCAGGCCTCGGCGACGAAGACGCGCGGCTCGTCGTACGAGTCCGCGACCGCCCGCCACTCCCGGTAGACCTGGTGCACCTCGTCCCGGTCCCAGTGCGGGTGCTCGCCCGGCGGCCAGGCCGGCGCGTCGGTGAGCAGCTCCGGCGGGGTGCCGGTGCCGACGTCGGGCAGGCCCTCCTGCTTGACCAGCGAGTGCGCGACGTCGATCCGGAAGCCGTCGATGCCGCGGTCGAACCAGAAGGCCAGCGTCTTCTCGAAGTCCGCCCGCACCTCCGGGTGGGTCCAGTCCAGGTCCGGCTGCTCGGCCGCGAACAGGTGCAGGTACCACTCGCCGGGCCGGCCGTCCGGCTCGGTCACCCGGGTCCACGCGGCGGTGCCGAAGACGCTCTGCCAGTCGTTCGGCGGCTCGTCGCCGGCCGGCCCGCGGCCGGGGCGGAACAGGTAGCGGCGCCGCTCGGCCGAGCCCGGGCCGGCCGCCACCGCGGCCCGGAACCACGGGTGCTGGTCGGAGGTGTGGTTGGGCACGATGTCCAGCAGCACCCGCAGCCCCAGCCGGTGCGCGTCCACGACCAGCGCCTCCGCCTCGGCCAGCGAGCCGAAGCGCGGGTCGACGTCCCGGTAGTCGGCCACGTCGTAGCCGCCGTCCACCAGCGGCGACGGATACCACGGGTTGACCCAGAGCGCGTCCACGCCGAGGTCGCGCAGGTACGGCAGCCGGGACCGCAGCCCGGCCACGTCACCCGAGCCGTCCCCGTCCGTGTCCGCGAAGCTGCGGAGGTAGACCTGGTAGACCACGGCGTCCCGCCACCACGGCCCGCCGCCGGAGTTGTCCACAGTGGACCCGTAGCGGATCAGCCGCGCACGGCCAGCCCGGTTTCCGGGTCGAAGAAGTGCATCCGCTCCCGGTCCACCACGACCTCGATCTCGTCGCCGGGCCGCACCCGGGACCGCGGCGCGAACGACGCGACGAACGGGTTGCCCTCCTGCGCGGTCGGGACGTCCTCGGTGCCGGCGTCCTTCTCCAGCTCCTTGGTGTCCTCGGTGACCACCCGCGGCGAGTCGATGCAGAAGTGGACCATGATCTCCGACCCGAGCGCCTCGGTCAGGTTCACGGTCGCCCGCATCCGGGCGTCCTCCGGGGCGTCCCGGGCGATGCGGGCGTCCTCCATGTCCTCGCTGCGGATGCCGACGGCGATCTCCCGGCCGGCGTAGCCGGCCAGCGCGGGCCGCGCGGACACCACGTCCGCCGGCAGCGGCAGCACGGCGCCGCCGAGGGTCAGCACCAGCCCGTCGCCGTGGCGCTCCAGCCGGCCGATCGCCATGTTCATCGGCGGGGAGCCGATGAAGCCGGCCACGAAGAGGTTGTCCGGGTGGTCGTAGAGGTACTGCGGGTTGCCGACCTGCTGCAGCACGCCGGCCTTCATCAGCGCGACCCGGTCGCCCATGGTCATCGCCTCGGTCTGGTCGTGCGTCACGTAGATGGTGGTGACGTCGAGGTCCCGCTGCACCTGGGCGATCTCGGCCCGCATCTGCACCCGCAGCTTCGCGTCCAGGTTGGACAGCGGCTCGTCCATGAGGAAGACCTGCGGCTCCCGGACGATCGCCCGGCCCATCGCCACCCGCTGCCGCTGGCCGCCGGACAGCTGCTTGGGCTTGCGGCTGAGCAGCGGGCCGAGCTCCAGCATGTCGGCCGCCTTCTGCACCCGGCGCTCGATCTCGGCCTTGTCCATCCGGCGGATCTTCAGCCCGTACGCGATGTTGTCGGCGACGCTCATGTGCGGGTAGAGCGCGTACGACTGGAAGACCATGGCGATGTCCCGCTCCCGCGAGGACAGCGTGTTCACCACCCGGTCGCCGATCCGCAGGGTGCCGGTGCTGATGTCCTCGAGCCCGGCCACCATCCGCAGCGCGGTGCTCTTGCCGCAGCCGGACGGGCCGACCAGCACCAGGAACTCGCCGTCCGCGATGTCCAGGTCCAGGTCCTTGACCGCGTGGAAGCCGTTCTCGTACTGCTTGTTGACCTTGTCCAGCACTACCTCGGCCACGGAGGGCTCCTTCCGGAGAACTGGTCAGGCGAGCTGCCAGACACAGAATGCGGGCCCGTCGCCGGGCAGGGACACGACGCCGTCGGCGTCCGGACGCAGCGGTGGCCCGCCGCCGTAGACGGTCTCCGCCTCCGTGGCGAGACCGAGGCCGGACGCGGGCAGCCGCACCGGGTCGTGCGGTGCCCGCGCGGCCAGCACGAGCAACCGCTCCTGCTCGCTCTCGCGCAGGTAGACCAGCGCGTCGCCGGCAGCGTGCACCCAGCGCATCCCGCCGCGGCGCAGCGCGCGGCGGGACCGGCGCAGCGCCGCCAGCGTGCGGTAGGTGCCCAGCGTCCGCCGGTCCCAGCTGTCCGGCCGGTGCCAGGGGAAGGGCCGGCGGGCATCCTCACCGAGGACACCCTGGGTGCCGATCTCGTCCCCGGCGAAGACCATGGGCGCGCCGGGCATGGTGAACAGCAGCCCGGCGGCGACCTCGGCGAGCTCGACGGTTCCGACGACCGTGCGGATGCGCGCGGTGTCGTGCGAGCCGAGCAACGACCAGGAGGTGGCCGTCGCCCGCCACGGCACGGCGGCGGCGAACGCGCGGGACGTGTGCAGCACCGACTCCGCGCCCAGGCGTGGCACGCCGACCGGCAGGCCGAGGAAGGGGAGGTCGGACTGGCGCAGCCAGGACCACACCGGCCGGGTGAACCCGGGGTAGTTCATCGTCCCGTGCCACCGGTCGCCGGCCAGGTCGGGTGACGCGTCATGGCTGTGCTCGGCCAGCAGCAGCCCGTCCGGCGTCTGCTCGGCCAGGGTGGCGCGCAGGGTGGTCGCCACCTCGGCGTTGAAGTCGTCCGCGGCGTGCCGGCCGGTCATGTTGGCCACGTCCACCCGCCAGCCGTCCAGGCCGAACGGAGGCCGCAGCCAGCGGCCGGCCACCGAGTCGGCACCCTCGATCAGGCGGCGGCGCAGCTCGGTGGAGCTGAACCGGAACTTCGGCAGCGTGCTGTGGCCGAGCCAGCCCTCGTAGGCGTCGTCGTGTGGGCCCGGGAAGTAGAAGAAGCCGCGCTCCCGGGAGTCGCGGTCCTCGCGCGCCCGGCGGAACCAGGCATGGGTGTCGCCGCAGTGGTTCGCGGTCAGGTCACCGACCAGGTGCCAGCCGCGGGCGTGCACCTCCTGCGACAGCCGCGCCAGCGCCTTGTCCCCGCCGAGCAGGGGGTCGACCTCGTCGAAGCTGGTGGCGTTGTAGCGGTGGTTGGACTCGGCCGGGAAGAACGGGGTCAGGTAGATCGTGTCGGCACCGATCGAGGCGATGTGGTCCAGGTGCTCGACGATCCCGTCCAGGTCGCCGCCGAACAGCTGCAGGGGGGTCGCCGCACCCTGGAACTCGACCGCATCGTCCCACCCGGCCGGTCGGGCCCACCCGGGCAGCGGCCGGGAGTCCGCCGCCGCCGAGCGGGCGAAGCGATCCGGGAAAATCTGGTAGACGATCGCGTCGCCGGCCCATCCGGGGGGCGGGTAGGTGGAGATCCGGAAGTCCTCGGCGTCGGTCAGGTCGTACGGGTGGGGGCCGGTGCCGTTGAGCCAGCGGTAGCCGCCCGGCCCGCCGTCGAGCAGGAACCGGTAGTTGGTCAGCGGGTTGCGCATGTCCACGTCGCAGCGCCACCAGGTCTCCCACGGCGTGCTGCGGTCGATCCGTCCGGGCGCGAAGTGCGGCTCGGCGTCGGGTGTCGTACGCACCCACACCCCGGTCGCGCCGTCGCCGTGCGGGACCCGGACGAACACCGGCACGGTGTCGCCCGGGTCCGGCGCCTGCTCCGGCACGTACAGCTCCGAGCCGTCGTGGTGCGGCTCGTCGAGCGGGGGGACGGCCACGACTACCCCTTCACGGCGCCCGTGGTGAGGCCCCCCACGATGTAGCGCTGCAGGAACTGGAACAGGACGACGATCGGGATCGCGAGGAGCAGCGAACCGGCGGCGAACACCCCGAAGTTGTTGTTGCGCTCCTCCGACACCAGGCCGTAGAGACCGACCGCCGCCGTCTTCGCCGAGTCCTCGGTCAGGAAGATGCTGGCGATCATGAACTCGTTCACCGCGCCGATGAAGCCGAGCAGGCCGGTCACGGCGAGGATCGGCACCACCAGCGGCAGGATGATGCCGAAGAAGATCTGGGCGTGGGTGGCCCCGTCGACCTTCGCCGACTCGTCGAGGTCCTTCGGGATGGTGTCGAAGAAGCCCTTCATGAGCCAGGTCGTCGTGCCGAGGGCGCCGCCCATGTAGAGCAGGAGCAGACCCCACCGCGTGTTGAATCCCACCGCCGGCCAGTAGTCGCTGATCTCCGCGTAGATCAGGTAGATCGCGACGATGGCCAGCAGCGCCGGGAACATCTGCACCAGGAGCACGCCGAGCAGCCCGGAGCGCCGCCCCGTGAACCGGAACCGGGAGAACGCGTACGCCGCGCAGGCCGAGATGAACATCGACAGCCCCGCCGACAGCAGCCCGATGATCAGGGTGTTGACGAACCAGAGCGGGAACGAGGTGTCGAAGAGCACCTTGCGGAAGTTCTCGAAGGTCACCTGGCTCGGGATGAGCTCCGACGAGGCCAGCGTGCCGAGCGGGTTGAGGGCCGAGGACAGCACGAAGAGGATCGGGAAGATCGAGAACGCCAGCGCGAGCAGGCCGACGAGGTGGCGCCAGCCGACCCGGCGGAACCAGCCGCCCTTCGCGCCGCCCAGCCGCACGACATGCTGCTCGCCGAGTTCCTTGCGCTCCCGGTCGGCGGTCTCGACCGCGGCGATGTTGGGATTCATCAGTTGATCTCCTCCAGCGCGTGGGTGCGGCGGAAGCCGATGATCGACACGATCGCGACGATCAGGAAGATGAAGATGGAGATCGCGGCGGCGAAGCCGTACTGAGCACCGCCGCCACCGAAGGCGAGTCGGTACGTGTAGGTGATGAGGAGGTCGGTACCGCCGGCGTTCGGGTTGTCCGGCGGGAACGGGCCGCCTTCGCTGACCAGGTAGATCGCGTTGAAGTTGTTGAAGTTGAACGCGAACGACGCGATGAGCAGCGGGGCCACCGCGACCAGCAGCAGCGGGAACGTGATCGTCCGGAACGCGTGGAACGGCTTGGCGCCGTCGACCTGCGCGGCTTCGCCCAGGTCGGCGGGGATCGCCTGCAGCGCGCCGGTGCAGACCAGGAACATGTAGTTGTAGCCGAGCCACAGCTGGACCAGCAGCACCGCGAACATCGCGCTCGCCGTGGTCCCGAACCAGTTGATGTTGGTGCCCAGCAACCGGTTGATCAGGCCGAAGTCGGTGTTGAACATGTCCCGCCAGACCAGCATCATCGCGACGGCCGGCATGGCGTACGGCAGGATGATCAGCGACCGGTAGAGGCGCTGCCCGCGCATCTCCTCCTTGTTCAGGACGATGGCCACCAGCAGGCCCAGCCCGAAGGTCAGCCCGACGACGCCGATCGCGAAGGCGAAGTTCCAGACCAGGATCCGCAGGAACGACTCCCGGATGACCTGGTCGGTCAGGACGCGGGTGAAGTTCTGCAGCCCGACGTTGACCTTCCAGCCCTGCGCCAGGTTTTCGGCCTTGTCGTTGACGAAGAAGCCGACGGAGCCGTCCGCGGCCCAGGTGGCGCCGGTCTTGGCGTCCTTGACGCAGTCGCAGGCCTCGTCGTAGGACTGCTGCGGGCTGCCCTCGAAGGCCCGGGACAGGCCCTGGCTCTTGATCGCGCCCTGGTCGGTGGGGACGCTGAACGCGGAGATGTCCTCGGTGCGGGCGCCGGCCTGCGGGATGGTGAGCACGGTGTACCCGGACGCGCTCGTGATCTTGCCGAGCGGGCCCGGGGCCTGCTGGATGTCGCCCGGGTCCAGCGGCTGCAGACCGTCGGCGGTGCCGACGAACGCCTGCTTGGTCTTCGGGTCGGTCAGCAGGAAGACGATGTCGCCGGAGACGGGGTCCCCGTCGGTGGCCAGCGTCAGCGTGTAGACCGCCGAGCCGGGCACCTGCTGCACGGAGGCACCCTCGATCGCCTGGATCGCCTCCTGCTTGCTGCCGCGGTGCGCGTCGCCGAAGTTCGTGAACGCCGTGGAGACCGTGTAGAGGACCGGGACGATCTGGAAGACGATGAGGAAGAGGGTGCCGGGGAGCAGGTACTTCGCCGGGATCCGGCGGGGCGAGAGATAGACGAAGAAGATCAGCGCGGTGACGGCGATCAGGATCGCCAGCCCGATCCAGTTCTCCTTGTCGATCAGCGGGAACGCCGCCCACACCGCGATGGCCGCGACCAGGCCCAGCATGACGATCTTGGCGATGAGCCCGGCCGGCGAGCTGGTCCCGTCGGCGCCGAGGCCGAAGCGCGGTGGTTTCCGCCCCGGCGGTGCGCCTGTGCGTTCGTCGACGACCTCGGACTGGGTCTGCGCCACGTCGGCCTCCTACGCGGGGGAGGACCACTGGGCCGGCGCCAGGGGCAGCCGGCCCAGTGGGGGTCCTATCGGTGCGGGACGGTCACTTGATCTGGGCCTCGATGGCCTTGCCGGCGGCGGTGATCGTGGTCGCCGGGTTGGCGCCACCGACCACCGCGGCCTCGGCCTTGCCCAGCGGGTCCCACACCGCCGCCATCGCCGGGATGCTGGGCATGATCTGACCGGAGTCGCGTCCGGCGTCGGCGACCTTGACGATCAGCGGGTCGGACGCCTCGAGCTGCTTCAGCGCCTCCTTCAGCGCCGGCACGTTCGGGTTCGCCTTGAACAGCGCCGCGGCCACGTCCGCCCGCGACCAGTAGTTCGTGACGAACTCCTGGGCCAGCGCCTTGTTCTTGCCCTTGGTGGCCACGTACGCCGCGTCGACCGTGATGAACGGGCTGGCCGGCTTCCCGTCGCTGAAGGCCGGCACCGGCGAGACGTCGTACTTCAGCCCGGTCGCCTTCTGCAGCTGCGCGAACTGCCACGGACCGGAGACCATGAACGCGGTCTTCTTGCCGGTGAACAGGCTCAGGATGTTGTCCGTCGTGATGGAGCGCTTGAGGACTCCCTCGCCCTTCTCGCCCAGCGCGCCGATCTTCTCGTAGGCCTGGATCGACTCCGGCTTGCCGACGCCGAGGTCCTTCGGGTCGAAGTCGCCGTTCGGCAGGGTGCCGAACATGTAGCCGCCGCCGGAGGTGTAGAGCGGGTTGATGTGGTAGGGGTCGCCATTGGCGCCGATCGGGTACGCGGCGATCTCGCTGACCTTGCCGGCCGCCTTGAGCTCCTTGCCCTTCGCGACCATGTCCTCGAACGTCTTCGGGGCCTCCGGCGCCAGGTCGGTGTTCCGGAAGAGCACGATGTTGTTCATCGTGTACGGAGTGCCGTAGGTCTGGCCGTTGAAGGTCACGGCCTTGACCGCGAGATCCTCGAAGCTGGCCTTGGTCTCGTCGGTCATCTGCACCGGGTCGATGGTCCCGTTCTGCACCAGGTTGCCGATCCAGTCGTGCGCGCCGAACACGACGTCGGGGGCCTTGCCGGCCTGGGACGCCGTGACGAACTGGGTCTGCAGCTCCTTGGGGACGACCTGCACGGTGACGTTGACGCCGTTTTCCTCACCGAAGGCCTTGGCGAGCTTCTTGGTCTCCTCGCCGGTCGGCCCGGGGCCGGTCCAGAGCAGCAGGTCGCCGCCGGCGCCGGCGCTGGGGGCAGCACTGCCGCCGCCGCCGGACGGCGTGTCGTCGCCGCCGCACGCGCCCGCCACCAACGTCAGGGCAGCGAAGACGGCCGCCACCCGAAGCTTTGTGAGGTTCCTCTGCATGAACTACTCCTCCGACGGGGGCGTCCACCTCCGCCGCGCGGTTTCTACGCCTCGCCGTGGAGGTATGTGTCTGATGGGACAGGGACCGAAGGCATGCTAAAACGGATTAGCAGAAGGATGCTCGCGCTCTCTCCCGGGTGTCAAGGGGGTCTCGCAGCTGTTACCGGAGCGTGTCCGCGCAGCCAGACAGACCGCCCCTTCGGGAATGGACCCCTGGCCCCGAACAGGTGCGACACTCACTATGTGCACTTCATCCGCCCGCGTCGGCCCACCCTCCGCGACGTGGCGCAGCGCGCTCAGGTCTCCCCGACGACCGCGTCGTTCGTCCTCACCGGGCGGGACGACATGCGCATCTCGGACGACGCGCGGCACCGCGTGCTCCGGGCCGCGGCCGACCTGAGCTACAAGCCCAACCTGACGGCGCGCAGCCTGCGGACCAAGGTCACCCGCACCATCGCGCTGGTGTCCGACACCATCGCGACGGGGCAGTACGCGGGCGGCATGATCGACGGCAGCCTGTCGGCCGCCCTCGCGCACGAGCACCTGCTCTTCGTCGGCGAGTCGGAGGGCGACGCGGCGGTGGAGGCCCGGCTGATCGAGGACCTCCTCGGCCGGCAGGTGGACGGCTTCGTCTACGCCTCCATGTTCACGCGGCAGGTCACCGTCCCGCGCGCCCTCACCGACCATCCGCTGGTGCTGCTCAACTGCACCACCCGGGACGCCCGCATCCCCGCGGTGCTGCCGGACGAGATCGGCGCCGGCCGGGCGGCGGCCCAGGTGTTGCTGGACCGCGGCCACCGCGACGGCGTCCACGTCGTCGGCGAGCCGAACCCGGACGTCTTCGCCGCCCGGGAGCGGATGGCCGGCATCCAGGAGACGCTCTCGGCCGCCGGCACCGAGCTGGCCGGGGTGCTCGACTGCGACTGGTGGCCGGAGCAGGCGTACGAGGAGGTCCGCCGTTTCCTGCGGCGCGGCCGGCCGCCGACCGCCCTGGTGTGCATGAACGACCGGATCGCGTTCGGGGCGTACCAGGCGCTCCAGGAGGCCGGCGTCGGCATCCCGGAGGAGGTGTCGGTGGTCTCCTTCGACGACTCGGAGCTGGCGAGCTGGCTGCGGCCGCAGCTGACCAGCGTCGCGCTGCCGCACCACGAGCTCGGCCGGCGGGCCGTGGAGCTGCTGCTGTCGGAGCACCCCGCCACCGAGATCGAGCGGATCGCCATGCCGCTGCGCGAGCGGCCGTCGGTCGGGCCGCCGCGCAGGCCGGCCCGCGCGCCGGTCGACCGTCCCGCCTGACCGGAGGCTCACGCCACTACGGTTGCCCGACCGAACCGGGGGAGATCGAGCCGATGCGTTTCGTCTTCACGCCGCCGGCCGAGGCCGCGGCGGGCCTGCTCACGCTGCCGTGGGAGCAGCCGCTGGCCGAGTGGACCGACGACCGGCTGGTCGAGATCCGGCAGCGCGGCCTGTCCCGGCACGTCGTCCGCTTCGTGGTGGAGGGCGGCGAGGTCTTCGCGATCAAGGAGATCGACGAGCGGCTGGCCCGCCGGGAACACCGGCTGCTGCGCCGGCTGCGCGAGCTGGGCATCCCGGCCGTGGAGGTGCTCGGCGTGGTCGCCGACCGGCCGGGGCTGGAGTCCGCGCTGGTCACCCGCTTCCTCGACTACTCCACGCCGTACCGGAACCTGTTCGCCAACCAGCGTGGCGGCCAGCTGACCGACCGGCTGCTCGATGCGATGGTGGAGCTGCTGGTCCGGCTGCACCTGGCCGGCTTCCTGTGGGGCGACTGCTCGCTGTCCAACACGCTGTTCCGGCACGACGCCGGCGCGCTGGCGGCGTACCTGGTGGACGCGGAGACCGCCGAGCTGCGGCCGGCGCTGTCCGACGGCATGCGCGCGTACGACGTCGGGCTGGCCGAGGAGCGGGTCGGCGGCGAGCTGTTCGACCTGGAGGGCGCCGAGCTCCTGCCGGCCGGGGTCGACCCGGTGGAGGTGGCCTCGGAGGTGCCGCGCCGCTACAAGGCGCTGTGGGAGGAGCTGACCCGGGAGGAGCTGCTGCAGCCCGGCGACCAGCGCTACCGGATCGCCGAGCGGCTGCGCCGGCTCAACGAGCTCGGCTTCGACGTGGACGAGCTGGAGATCGTGCAGGGGCCGGCCGGCAACCGGCTCAAGGTCCGCACCCGGATCGCCGAGCCCGGCCACCACCGGGTGCTGCTGTTCGCCCGGACCGGCATCGACGCCGAGGAAAACCAGGCCCGCCGGCTGCTCAACGACATCGCCAGCTTCCGCGGCTGGCTGGAGCAGAGCGAGGGCCGCCGGATCCCGGACGCGGCGGCGGCCAACCGGTGGCTCGCCGAGCTGTACGAGCCGGTGATCTCGTCCATGCCGGAGGACCTGCGCGGCCGGCTGGACGACGCCGAGGTGTTCCACGAGATCCTGGAGCACCGCTGGTTCCTGTCCGAGGCGGAGGGCCGGGACGTCGGCACCACCGCGGCGGCGGCCGACTACTTCGCCGGCATCCTGCCGGCGGTGCCGCCGGACCTCACCGTGGGCTCCGGGATGCGCGGCATCATCGGCCCCTGAGGCCCGTCGCGCCGTCCTCAGTCGACCGGGCGCTCCAGCGCGTCGCCGGCCGCCTCGTGCAGCGCGACCAGCTGCCGGGTCAGCGCGTGGGTGAACTCGTCCAGCCAGGTCAGCACCCGCTCCAGCTCCGCGACCACGCCGGCCGGGTGGGCCCGGTACGCCGCGCAGAACTCGGCGACGGTCTGCTCGAAGCCGATCCGGGCCGACACCTCCGCGTGCACCAGCAGGTCCCGGGCCTCGTCCCGGGCCGGCACCGGGTGGTCCGGCGGCCGGTGCACGCCGCCGGTGAGCAGGTCGGCGTAGCGCTCCGCGTTGGCCGTCAGCGCGTCCAGCCGCTGCCGGGCCTGGCTGGCCAGGTCGCCGGGGCTGGCCGGCGGCCGGTGCCCGTTGACCAGCGGCACCCGGTCCACGTCGGCGCCGTGGTCCCGGTAGAAGTGCCGGAGCCGGTCGATCTCGGCCCGGAGCGCGGCCTGCTCGGCCTGGTCGGCCTCCAGCTCGGTGGCCACCCGGGCCAGGAAGGCGCTGACCTCCTCCTCGGAGTAGCCGCGCCAAGCCATCGGGGACTGCCCGAACTGGGCCGACCGGATGTCGGCCGCGGTCAGCCGCCGGGCCTGGTCCGCCCGAAGCCTGCGGAACGCTCGCACGGTGCCTCCTTGTGGGCCGGCAGGCTCGCAGACGGCGACTGTAATACCGGATGGTCCTCCGGTGCCGGATTCGTAGGGGTTAGGTCAGACTAAATGGCATGACCTACCAGCACCTGCTTGTCAAGCGTGACACCACGATCAGCACGATCACGCTCAACCGGCCGGAGAAGCGCAACGCGCTGTCGCTGGACGTGCTCCGGGAGCTGATCGCCGCCTTCACCGAGGTGGGCGACTCGGACGCGCTCGGGGTGGTGCTCGCCGCGAACGGGCCGGTGTTCTCCGCCGGGCACAACTTCGCGGACATGGCCGGGGCGGACCTCGCCGCCGCCCGGCGGCTGTTCGAGACCTGCACCGAGCTGATGGACACGGTGCAGGCGATCCCGCAGCCGGTCTGCGCCAAGGTGCACGCGCTGGCCACCGCGGCCGGCTGCCAGCTGGTGGCCACCTGCGACCTGGCCGTCGCCGCCGACACCGCCGCGTTCGCGCTGTCCGGCGGCAAGGGCGGGCTGTTCTGCCACACGCCGCTGGTGCCGGTGGCCCGCAGCATCGGCCGCAAGCGGGCGCTCGAGCTGGCGCTGACCGGCGACCCGGTGGACGCGGCCACGGCCGCCGACTGGGGCCTGATCAACCGGGCGGTGCCGGCGGCGGAGCTGGACGAGGCCTGCTGGGACCTGATCACCCGGGCCACCCGCGGGTCGGCGGAGTCCAAGGCGCTGGGCAAGCAGGGCTTCTACGCCCAGGTGGGGCTGGACCAGGACGCGGCCTACCGGCACGCGGTCACGCTGATGGCGGCGGCCGCGGTGACCGCGGACGCGCAGGAGGGCATCGCCGCCTTCCTGGCCAAGCGGCCGCCGTCCTGGCCGGCGTGACGGGACGCACCACCACCGGGACGGCCGGCGTCGGTACCGTCATGCGGTGCACCGTCCATCCCGGCCCCGGTGGCCGGCCGTCGCCGCCGCCCTCGCGCTGCTGGCCGGCCTGGCCGGCTGCTCGCCGGACACCGAGGAGACCGCCGCCCCGCAGCCGTCCGGCCCCGCCGCCACCGGCCCGGCGAGCCTGGCCGGGGTCTGCCCGGCGACCGTCGCCGTGCAGTCCAACTGGTGGCCGCAGGCCGAGGACGGCGCGCTGTTCCACCTGCTCGGCGGCGACCTGACCATCGACCGGCAGCGCAAGCGGGTGTCCGGCGCGCTGGTCGCCGGCGGCCAGGACACCGGGGTCCGGCTGGAGATCCGGTCCGGCGGCCCGGCCAACGGCTTCGTGCCCGCGGTGAGCATGCTGTTCACCGACCCGGCCGTGCTGCTCGGCACCGCCGACACCGACCAGATCGCGCAGGTCGCCGGCCGGCAGCGGGTGAAGGCGGTGGTGGCGCCGCTGGAGCGCTCGCCGGTGGTGCTGATGTACGACCCGGCGCAGCACACGTTCGGCTCCATCGCGGACATCGGCCGCACCGACACCCGCGTGCTCTACTTCCAGGGCGCCACGTACATGGAGTATCTGGTCGGCAGCGGGCGGCTGCAGCGGTCCCAGGTCGACGCCGGCTACGCGGGCAGCCCGGACCGGTGGGTGGCCGCCCGCGGCAGCATCGTGCAGCAGGGCTTCCTCACCAACGAGCCGTTCGCGTACCAGCGCGAGCTGCCGGCGTGGAACAAGAAGGTCGCCTGGCTGCTGGTCGCGGACGCCGGCTACCCGGTCTACCCGGAGACGCTCACCGTCCGGGCCGACCGGGAGGCGGCGCTGGCGCCCTGCCTGCGCCGGCTGGTGCCGCTGATCCAGCGGTCGGCGGTGGACTACCTCGCCGACCCGACGGCCACCAACGCGCTCATCGTCCGCCTGGCCGACGACTTCACCGCGTACCCGTACTCGGCCGCGCGGGCCGCGCACGCGGTGTCGGTGATGCGGGACAACGGCATCGTCGGCAACGGTCCCAACCGGACACTCGGTGACTTCGACGTCGCCCGGGTGGCGAAGCTGCTCGACATCGTGCGGCCGGTCTTCGCCCGCAACCGGCAGCCGCTGCCGGCCGGGCTGACCGCCGAGGACCTGGTGACGAACGCGTACGTGGACCCGGCGGTCTCCGCCGGCTGAGAGGAGACCGCCGTGGGCCTCGCCGACTTCGACCGGGTGCCGCTGCTGTTCGGCCCGTCGCCGGTGCACCCGCTGGAGCGGCTGACCGCCCACCTCGGCGGCGCCGCGCTGTGGGCCAAGCGGGAGGACTGCAACTCCGGGCTGGCCTACGGCGGGAACAAGACCCGCAAGCTGGAATACCTGGTCGCGGACGCGCTGGCGAAGGGCTGCGACACGCTGGTGTCCATCGGCGGGGTGCAGTCCAACCACACCCGCCAGGTCGCCGCGGTGGCCGCGCGGCTCGGGCTGCGCTGCGTGCTGGTCCAGGAGAGCTGGGTGGACTGGCCGGACGCGGTCTACGACAAGGTCGGCAACATCCTGCTCAGCCGGCTCGCCGGCGCCGACGTGCGGCTGGTGAAGGCCGGCTTCGGGATCGGCTTCAAGGAGAGCTGGGACGCCGCGATCGCGGAGATCGAAGCCGGCGGCGGCACGCCGTACCCGATCCCGGCCGGCGCGTCGGACCACCCGCTGGGCGGGCTGGGCTTCGCCCGCTGGGCCGCCGAGGTGGCCGACCAGGAGCGCGAGCTCGGGGTGTTCTTCGACACGATCGTGGTCTGCTCGGTGACCGGCAGCACCCAGGCCGGGATGGTGGCCGGCTTCGCCGCGCTGGAGGCGGCGGGCGGCCGGCCGCGGCGGGTGCTGGGCGTGGACGGGTCCGCCAGGCCGGCCGAGACCCGCGACCAGGTCGGCCGGATCGCCCGGGCCACCGCCACCGCGATCGGGCTCGACGAGGGCGTCGAGCTGGCGGTGGAGCTGGACGAGCGCTACCACGCGGGCACGTACGGCATCCCGGACGAGTCCACTGTGGATGCCATGCGGCTGGCCGCCCGGACCGAGGGGATGATCACCGACCCGGTGTACGAGGGGAAGTCGATGGCCGCCATGGTCGATCTCGTCGGCCGGGGCGAGATCGGCCGCGACTCGACCGTCCTTTATGCACACTTGGGCGGACAACCGGCCCTCAACGGGTACAGCGCGCTGTTCTCCTGAGCGTCCGCTGAGAGGATGTGACTTCGCTCTCGGCTGAACTCGGGGCCGGGCGGAACTGAGTTGCGGGGCTCGGTGTTGCGGCTAGCGTTCGAAGCCCGGCCTTGCCCATAGCCAGGAGAAGCTCGTGACAGTCTCGTCCAGCTCTGTGCCCGGTGCAGCCGCATCGCCCGAATCGTCCACTTCGGACCCGAAGCGGTGGCTGGCGCTGCTGGTGATCGGGGTCGCCCAGCTGATGGTCGTGCTCGACGCGTCCATCGTGAACATCGCGCTGCCGTCGGCCCAGCGTGACCTGGGCATCTCCGACGCCGACCGGCAGTGGCTGGTGACCGCGTACACGCTGGCCTTCGGCGGGTTGCTGCTGCTCGGCGGGCGGATCGCCGACTACTGGGGCCGCAAGCGGACCTTCATCGTCGGCCTGCTCGGCTTCGCCGGCGCGTCCGCGCTCGGCGGCATCGCGTCCACGGCGGGGCTGCTGTTCGCCGCCCGCGCGCTGCAGGGCGGCTTCGCGGCGCTGCTCGCCCCGGCCGCGCTGTCGCTGATCACCGTCACCTTCACCGAGACGAAGGACCGCGCCCGCGCCTTCGGCGTGTTCGGCGCGATCGCCGGCGGCGGCGCCGCCATCGGCGTGATCCTCGGCGGCGTGCTGACCGAGTACGCGTCCTGGCGCTGGTGCCTCGGGGTCAACGTGCCGATCGCGATCGCGACCGCGTTCGCCGCGGTGCCGGTGCTGCGGGAGAGCAAGGCGCCCGGCAACACCCGCTACGACGTGCCCGGCGCGGTGCTGGTGACCCTCGGCCTGGTCTCGCTGGTGTACGGCTTCACCGAGGCGGCCAAGCCGCAGGTCGGCTGGGACGCGCCGAGCACCCTCGGCTTCCTCGCCGCCGCCGTCGTGCTGCTGGTCGCCTTCGTGGCCTGGGAGGCTCGCACGGCCAACCCGCTGCTGCCGCTGCGCATCGTGCTGGACCGCAACCGCGGCGGGTCGTACCTGATCTTCCTGCTCGTCGGGGCCGGCCTGTTCGCCATGTTCCTGTTCCTGACGTACTACTTCCAGGTCAACCTCGGCTACAGCGCGCTGCGGTCCGGGTTCGCGTTCCTGCCGTTCAGCGCCGGGATCATCGGCGCCGCCGGCGTCGTGTCCCAGCTGCTGCCCCGCACCGGTCCCAAGCCGCTGATGGTCGGCGGCCTCGCCCTGGCCACCGCCGGGATGCTCTGGCTGACCCAGATCAGCTCGGACAGCAGCTTCGCCTCGCACGTGCTGCCGGCCGAGCTGCTGATGAGCGTCGGCATGGCCGGCGTGTTCATCCCGGCCGCGAGCACCGCGCTGATCGGCGTCGGCTCGCACGACGCCGGCGTGGCCAGCGCCCTGCTCAACACCGCCCAGCAGGTCGGCGGGTCGCTGGGCACCGCGCTGCTCAACACGCTGTACGCGTCCGCGGTGACGGCCTACCTGGCCGCCAACGTCCGGCAGCCCTCCGACGTGCAGGCGCTGCAGGGCGAGGCGCTGATCAGCGGCTACCAGGTGGCCTTCTTCTGGGGCGCGATGATGCTGCTGGCCGCGCTGCTGGTCGCGCTGGTGCTGGTCAACGCGAAGAAGGACGACGTGCCCCGGGAGCCGGCGCTCGCCGCCGCCTGACCGGCTCAGCCCGGGCGGTCGATCTGCTCGACCGCCCGGGCGAGCTGCACCCGGCTGGACAGGTCCAGCTTGTGGAAGATGTTGCGCAGGTGCGTCTCCACGGTCTTCGTCGACAGGAAGAGCTCGGCCGCGATCTCCGGGTTGGTGCGGCGGGCGACGACGAGCCGGGCGATCTGCCGCTCGCGGTCGGTGAGCGAGTCCACGCCGGAGCCGGTGCCGCGGGCGCTGCGCCGGTGGATGCGGTGCCCGAGCCGCCGCAGCTCCCGCTCCGCCTCGTCCCGGTGCCGGACCGCGCCGGCGGCCTCCAGCGCGGCGGCGGCCCGCCTCAGCTCCTCCGTGGCGCGGTCCCGCTCACCGGCGGCGCCCAGCGCGCGGCCGGCGAGGATCCGCGCCAGGCCGGCCTCGACCGGGGTGCCGAGCTGGTCCGCCGACCCGGCCGCGGTCAGGGCCGACCCGGCGGCTTCCGCGGCCCGGCCGGCGTCCAGCTGGAGCGCGGCGGCGGCCCGGCCGGCGGCGATGGCGGACAGCCGCAGGCCGGTCGCGTCCGCGCACCAGCGGGCCCGGTCGGCCGCCCGCCGGGCCGCGCCGCGCTCACCCACCGCGAGGTGGCAGCGGGTCAGCAGCTCCAGCCGGGGCGCCCGGACGACCAGCGGCGTCAGCGGCAGGTCGGGACCGCCGGCGGTCGCGGTCATCACCCGCACCGCCCGGGCCGGGTCGCCCGCCTGCAGCAGCGCGTCCGCCCGGACCACGCCGGCGAAGGCGGCGATCGGGCCGCCGGCCAGCGGCGCGGCCAGCTGCCCGGCCTCCTCGGCCGCGGCCAGCGCCCCGGCGAGGTCCCCGGCGACCAGCGCCACCGCCGCCCGGTTGGACAGACCGGACACCAGCGCCTGGAGGTTGTCCGAGAGCCGGGCGGCCTCCACAGCCGCGTCCAGCACCCGCACGGACTCCGCGGTCCGTCCGAGCAGGCCCAGGCTGCTGCCGAGGAAGGCGACCACCAGCGGGAACAGCGAGACCTGCGCGGTCGCGGCGCCGACCTCCAGCGCCCGGCGGGCGTGCGCCACGCAGTCGTCGAAGCGCTCCAGGTAGAAGTCGGCGCCGGCCAGGTGCACGGCCGCATCCAGGCGGTGGGCCAGGGCCGGGTCGGTCAGCGCGTCCACCGCGGCGGCCGCCTCGTCCCGGGACGCCCGCGCGGCGGCGACCTCCCCGGTGAAGACCCGGGCCAGGGCGAGCGCCGCCAGCGACGCCGCCACCAGCACCGGGTCGGCCAGCCCGCGCGCGGTCTCCGCCGCGCCCGCGGCGTGGTCCCGCATCGCCGGCCAGTCCAGGCGCTGGAAGCCGTCGACCGCGAGCTCGATCCGCAGCGTCACGGCCTCGGTCGAGCTCGGGTCGCCGGCCGCCCGGTAGGCGGCGACCAGGCGGGCGTGCGCGTCGCCGGGCCGGCCCAGCAGCCGCTCGACCGCCGCGCAGGCGGCAGTGAGCCGGATCGCGCGCGGGTCGCCGGCCGGGACCAGGGCCAGGCTCTCCACCAGCGCCGCCCGGCTGCCGGCGAACTGTCCCGCGGCGGCCAGCGCACCGGCGCGGGCGCCGAGCAGATCCACCCGGTCGGCCACCGGCGCGGTCGCCGGCAGCAGCCGCAACGCCGCCCCGTACCACCGGGCCGCGCTTGCCGGCGCCCGGTGCGCGGCCGCGTTGCCGGCCTCCCGCAGCACGGCGGCCGCAGCCACGTCACCCGGCCGGGCCGACTGCTCGACGTGCACCGCCCGGGCGGCCGGTGGCGCGCCGGCGGCGGCCAGTGCCGCGGCGGCCCGCTCGTGCGCGGCCAGCCGGTTGCCGCCCGGCACGCTCTCGTACGCCGCGTGTCGCAGCAGCGGGTGCCGGAACCGGAACCGGCGCGGCACGTCGGTCGGCCGGACCAGGTCCCGGCGCAGCAGCTCGTCGAGAGCGGCGGCCAGCTCGCCGTCCGGCACGGCGCCGGCGGCCGCGGCGAGCTCGGCCGGGAACGGGTCGCCCGCCACCGCGGCTCCGTCCGCCAGCCGGCGGGCGCCGGGCGGCAGCATGCGGAGCTCCTCGGCCAGCGCGGCGGCGACCGCGCGCGGGACCCCGCCGCCGGGGAGGTCGGTGCCCGCGTCCGGCGGTGCGGGAGCCCGGCTCAGCTGCTCCAGGTAGAAGGGGTTGCCGCCGCTGCGCCGGTGCAGCTCGGTGGCCGCCTCCAGGCCGGTCCCCGGGCCGAGCAGCCGGTGCGCTTCGGCGCGGCTGAGCGGCGCCGGCTCGAGCACGGTCAGCGTGCCGTCCCGCCGGGCCCGGTCGATCGCGGCCGCCAGCCGGTCCGGCGCCTGGTGGGCGCGCAGCCCCAGTGCGAGCAGCACCGGCGCGGCCGGCGGCCGGCGCAGCAACGCGGCGAGCAGCTCGACCGAGCCGGGGTCGGCCCAGTGCAGGTCGTCCAGCACCAGCACCAGCGGCCCGGTCGCGGCGGCCAGCTCGAGCAGGTCCCGGACGGCGCGGTGGGCGCGGTAGCGCTCGTGCTGCGCCGACGCTCCCGACCGGACGGTCACAGTGGACAGTGCCGGGAAGACGGTGGCCAGCTCGGCGATGGTGGCGTCGCTCACGGCGTCCAGGTGGTCGATCTTGATCTCCTCGACGTGCCGGTCGAGGGCGTCGACGAAGACCGAGAACGGGAGGTCCTGCTCCAGCTCGGCCGCCGAGCCCGCGTGCACGAGATGACCTCGGCGATCCGCGCGGGCGGCGGTCTCGGCCAGCAGCGCGGTCTTGCCGATGCCGGCCTCGCCGCTGACCGCGACCGCGCCCGGCCGGCCCCGCTCGAGCGCGTCGAGCACCCGGTCGACGACCGCCAGCTCGGCCGCACGCCCGACCAGCTGCGGTGCCTGCTGCTCGGCCCGGTGCGGCATGGCTCGCCTCCGCGGTCAGGGTAGCGGCGGGGGGCGCGCGGACGCAGGGGTCGGCGGATCAGGGTGTCACCCCGATGTCGGCGCCGCGCCCGGCCGGCACTGTCGTGGTCAACGGTCAGCTCCCGGCTCAGGAGGCCACCATGACCAGTCCGGTCACGACGTCCGCCACCCCCGCCCCCGCCCCCGGCCCCGCCCCGTCCGCGGCCCGGCCGCCCACCGCCGAGCGCCGGGTGGCCAGGCTCTTCGGGCTCGAGGGCGACAAGTGGATGCGGCACGCGAACCCGTGGAGCGTGTGGACCCGCTTCGCCTTCCTCCCGCTGCTGGCCGCGGCCGTCTGGTCCCGCGAGTGGCTCGGCTGGTGGTGCCTGGTCCCGGTGGCGGCGACGATCGTCTTCATGGTGGTGAACCCGCTGCTGTTCCGGGAGCCGCGCTCGACCCGCAACT
Source organism: uncultured Actinomycetota bacterium (assembly GCA_963849885.1). Taxonomy (GTDB): domain Bacteria; phylum Actinomycetota; class Actinomycetes; order Mycobacteriales; family CADCTP01; genus CADCTP01. The sequence continues at coordinate 74,961 of CAWKIV010000019.1, forward strand.
GGGCGTCCCAGGGCGTCCTCGGCGAGCGGATCTACGCCGACCGGGACACCGTCCGGATCCCGCCGCAGTTCCGCCGGACCCGGGTCCCGACGATCACGTACGTGCTGCAGCTGCTCGGCGTCGTCTGCCTGGCGTACGGGCTGGTGGTCGCCGACGCGGTCGCGGTCGTGGCCGGCCTGCTGATCGTGCAGGGCAGCAAGGCGTGGTTCATCGACCGGATGGTGCTGCTCTTCGAGGACATGAAGCGCACCGAGCCCGAGTACGCCGAGTGGGACCGGGCGCTAGCCGCACCGCCTCCGCCCGGCCGCCGGACCCCGGCGGCCGGGCGAGCGCGGTCCGCCTGGCCGGGGAGGCCGTAGGGTCCGGGACATGGCCCGGAGCGTGTACGTCGCGGCGCTGGAGGCGGACACCGGGAAGTCGGTGGTCGCCCTCGGCGTGATGGAGCTGCTCGCCGGGCGGGCCGGGCGGGTCGGGTTCTTCCGGCCGGTGGTCGGGGACGGCCCGGGCCCGGACCGGCTGGTCGAGCTGGTCCGGGAGCGCTACCAGCTGCCCGCGGCGGCGGCCGAGATGAGCGGCGTGACGTACGCCGAGGTGCACGAGCTGACCGCGGCCGGCCGCACCGACGAGCTGGTGTCCCGGGTGGTGGAGCGGTTCCGGGCGGTGCAGCGGGACTGCGACGCGGTGCTGTGCGTCGGCAGCGACTTCGCCGACGTGTCGGCGCCGACCGAGTTCGCGCTCAACCTGCGGCTGGCCGACAACCTCGGCGCGGCCGTGCTCGCGGTGGTGTCCGGCCGGCGGAAGTCGGCCGAGGACGTGGCCGCCTCGGTCCGGTACGCGCGGGACACGCTGGCCACCGCCGGCGTCGCGGTGGTCGCGGTGGTGGCCAACCGGGTCGACCCGGGCGAGATCGACGGCGCCCGGGCCGCGCTCGCCGACGACGACGCCGACGCGCCCGCCTACCTGGTGCCGTACGACCCGGTGCTGGTCGAGCCGACCATCGGCGAGGTGGCGGCCGAGGTCGGCGCCCGGGTGGTGGTCGGCGACCCGGCCGAGCTGGACCGGGACGTCCGCGGCGTGGTCGTCGCCGCGGCCACCCTGCCGACCGTGCTGGACCACCTGGTCGACGGCGCGCTGGTGCTCACCCCGGGCGACCGCAGCGAGATCGTGCTGGGCGTGCTCGCCGCCGCCGTCTCGCCCAGCTGCCCCGCACGTCAGCGGCCTGCTGCTGACCACCGGCCTGGTCCCGGACCCGCGGGTGCAGCGGGTGCTGGACGGGCTGGCGCCGCACACCCCGGTGCTCGCCGTGGACACCGACACCTTCACCACCGCCCAGGCGGTCGCCCGGGTGCAGGGCCACCTCACCGCCCGCAGCACCCGCAAGATCGCCGCCGCGCTCGGCGCGGTGGAGCGGCACATCGACGTGGAGGAGCTGTCCAAGCGGATCGAGCTGACCCGGTCGCGGCGGGTCACCCCGCTGATGTTCGAGTACGACCTGGTCGAGCGGGCCCGGACCGACCGCCGGCACATCGTGCTGCCCGAGGGCACCGACGAGCGGGTGCTGCGGGCCACCGAGACCGTGCTGCGCCGGGGCGTCGCCGCGGTCACCCTGCTCGGCCCGCCGGCGGAGATCCGGGGCCGGGCCGCCGCGCTCGGCCTCGACGTCGGCGGCGCGGCGGTGCTCGACCCGACCGCGCTGGAGGCGGACGAGCTGCGGGAGCGCTTCGCGGCCACGTACGCGCAGGCCCGCGCGCACAAGGGCGTCACCCTGCAGCAGGCCCGCGACATCGTGACCGACGTCAGCTACTTCGGCACGCTGATGGTGCACGAGGACCTCGCCGACGGGATGGTGTCCGGCGCCCGGCACACCACCGCGCACACCATCCGGCCGGCGTTCGAGGTGATCCGGACCGTGCCGGGCGTGCGGACCGTGTCCTCGGTCTTCTTCATGTGCCTGGCCGACCGGGTGCTGGTCTACGGCGACTGCGCGATCATCCCCGACCCGGACGCCGCCCAGCTGGCCGACATCGCGGTGTCCTCGGCGGCGACCGCGCGGCGCTTCGGGGTCGAGCCGCGGGTGGCGATGCTGTCGTACTCCACCGGGTCGTCCGGCTCCGGCGCCGACGTCGACAAGGTCCGGGAGGCGACCGCGCTGGTCCGGGAGCGGGAGCCGGGGCTGCCGGTGGAGGGGCCGATCCAGTACGACGCCGCGGTGGACGCCAGCGTGGCCCGGGCCAAGCTGCCCGACAGCCAGGTGGCCGGGCAGGCCACGGTCTTCGTCTTCCCGGACCTCAACACCGGCAACAACACGTACAAGGCGGTGCAGCGCTCGGCCGGCGCGGTCGCCGTCGGACCGGTGCTGCAGGGCCTGCGCCGCCCCGTCAACGACCTGTCCCGCGGCTGCACGGTCGCCGACATCGTCAACACCGTCGCCATCACCGCCATCCAGGCCCAGTCCGGCTGATCAGGCCCATTGGGGGATGACCCCCAATGAGTCCCTCCCTCTCGGTCCTCTCCGACCGCGCCGGCCCGGGTCCCCAGGGGTCCGGGCCGGCGTCAGGTCAGCAGGAGCCAGCCGCCGAGGGCGAGGAGGCCGAGGGTGGCCAGGCCGAAGAAGGCGACCCAGAGGCCGGCCGGGACGCCGGTCAGGTGGGCGAGCTGGTCGGCGTCGGTGGTCGGGCGGCGGTGCCGGCGGCGCTCCGTCCACAGCTCGCCGACCGGCCGCACCCCGGCCAGCAGCAGGAACCAGGTGACCACGTGCCCGAAGCCCGCCTGCACGTCGGCCGGGGCCAGCAGCGACACCGCGACCACGATGCCGCCGGTGACCAGCAGCGACAGCGCCCCGTAGGCGTTGCGCACCATCAGCAGCATGGCCAGCAGGAAGGCCGCGGCGACCCAGAGCATGACCGTGACCTGGCCGGCGGCGAGCAGCCCGACCCCGGCCAGCCCGACCAGCGACGGGCTCAGGTAGCCGGCCGCGGTCGTCGCCACCATGCCGGGCCCGCTCGGCCGGCCCACCGACACGGTCACCCCGGAGGTGTCCGAGTGCAGCCGGATGCCGCGCAGCCGGCGGCCGGTGAGCACCGCGGTCACCGCGTGCCCGCCCTCGTGCACGATCGTCACCAGGTGCCGGGCCCACCGCCAGGCCCCGTCCAGCAGCACCGCCAGCAGCGCGGCCAGCCCGGTGCCGAGGACCAGCCAGGAGGACGGGTCGGGCAGGTACGCCGTGAGCTGGTCCACGCCGTCCGCCACCCGCTCAGCCTGCCATTCCGGCCACGGGTCGGCCGGCCCCGGACCCCCGGGGCGCCGGCGTCAGCTCCACGCGCCCCGGGACATGGCCATGGACCGCTCCCGGAAGCCCGCGGTGCCCTCGATGATGTTGCGCTTCAGCTCCGTCTTGGACCGGCCGGTGGCCACCGTCGGGCCGAGCCGGCGGGCCACCTGCTTGAGCACCGGCACGGTCAGCCGGCCGTCGTGCGCGCGCAGGTAGTCGGCCACCTCGGCCCGGCTGCCCAGCGCCTTGATCGCGCTGACCGTGGCGTCCAGGTCGCCGCACTCGGTGGACGTCCGCGGCGCCGGCCGGGACGCGCGCGGGGTCGGGTCCGGCGCCACCGGCTGGAACACCAGCTGGCCGCGACCGGCGGCGAGCGCCGCCAGCTGCTCCGGATCGAGGCGCCCCAGCAGCTCGCCGACCTGCCGCAGCGCGAGGGCGGCCAGCTCGGCGGGGGAGTCCGACGGGGAAGTCGGGCAGGTCACGACGGGATCCCTTCCAGCACGGTGGCGAACTCGGTCACCAGCTCGCGCAGCTCGCGGGTGAGGGCACGGCTGGTCCCGCCGAGGATCACCGGGACGCCGTGCTCGGGGGCCGGCCCGTACACAGCCTTGCTGTCCCGGACCGTGGTCTCGAAGGTCGGCACGCCGAGCGCGGCCACCCGGCTCATGTACGCCCGCTGGCTCTCGATCGGCTCGCCGTCGTGCAGCTGGACCATGGTGAAGACGACCGCGGCCGGCGGCCGGCTGAGCGGCCCGCCGACGGCGTGCGGCCCGTCGCCCGCCTCGGCCAGCTGCGCGTTGTACTCCTCGACGAAGGCCTGCACCTTGCCGCCGAGCGAGTCGATCCCGTTGGTGGACAGGTAGTCCGGCCGGGTCGGCACCAGCAGCAGGTCGCTCGCGGCCACCGCGTTTTTCGCGATCAGCCCGAAGTTGGGCGCGCAGTCGACCAGGCAGACGTCGTAGTCGGCGATCTCCTTCTCATCCAGCCCGTCCCGCAGCCGCCGGTGCGCGGCCAGGTAGCCGGCCGGGTCGACGATCAGCTGCGCGGCCAGCGCGGTGTCCACCTCGGCCAGGTCGCGGTGGGCGGCGATGAGGTCCAGGCAGCCGTCGGTGTGGGACAGCATTGCCCGCACCCGCGGCGGGCTGGCCACCATCGCCGACAGCGGCTCGGCCCCCTCGGGCCGGGCCAGCCCGTCGTACCAGTGCTTGATCGTGCGCTTGGGCAGCAGGTCGTGCAGCCACTCGTCCTGGGTGAAGAAGGACACCGTGAGGCTGCCCTGCGCGTCCAGGTCGACCAGCAGCACTCTGCTGCCGCGGGCGGCGAGCCCGGCGCCCAGGTTGGCGGTCAGCGTCGTCTTGCCCACGCCGCCCTTGTGGTTGATCACCGAGACGACCTTCACCGCTGTCCTTCCCGCCGGCACGCGTCCTCGCCCGGCCGCGCGGAAAGAGGCGGTTGGGGAGGACCGACGGTAGAGGATGTCACGCCCGGGGGCCCGACCGGCAGCGACCCGGCGGATTTCGCCCGCCCGCGGCCTGTGAGCGTCGCCTCAGGGACCACCCGGAACCGCCTCCGGGACCTCGACCGCGATCTCCGCGCCGAGCCGGGCGCCGCCGGCCAGCCGCAGGTCGTCGCCACTCCAGAAGCTGCCCGGGTCGTACGAGTTGGGCCGCCGGTCGGCCGGCAGCAGGCCCATCGCCTGGTACGTGCTGGCCACCACCTCCGCGCAGTACGCGGTCTCCAGCGTCGGCCTCCGACCCGGACCGGCGCCGCGGCACCCGGCCGGCGAGCCAGCGGGCGGCCAGCCGGGTGGTGGACGGGAACGGGGTGCCGTCCAGCCGGGCCACGGTGCGCAGCACCGCGTCCTCCATCTCCCGGGTGACCGGCGGCTCGAGCTGGCGCAGCCAGCCGCGCTGGCCGTAGCGGGTGGCCCAGACGACCACCGCCGAGCGCAGGTCGTGCAGCTGGACGCCGCGGTGGTGGTCGCCGCTCCACAGGTCCGGCAGCGACCGGCCCAGCTCGGCGTGCCACATCAGCGGCGGCAGGTCGTCCAGGGCCACGGTCATCCCGACGTGGTTGACCGGGCTGTTGGTGGTCAGCCGGATGGCCCGGTCCGCCGTGGAGCGGCCACGGAAGATCCACAGGTCCCCGGTGCGGGTGAGATCCAGCGCCTCGTCCAGGCCGATCGGCACGGCTCGGTAGCCTAGGCCGATGCGGTGGTGGAAGGTGCTGGGCCTCGCCGGATTGGTCGGAGTGGCCGCGTCCGGGGCGGCGGTCGCCCGCTCGGAGCGCCGCCGCCGGGCGTACACGCCGGACGAGATCCGGGACAAGCTGCACGCCCGGCTGGTCGAGGCCGAGGCCGAGCCCGCCGAGGACTGAGCCGGGGCCTCAGAGCGCGAGGCCGACGGCGTGGATGACCACGCCGGCCAGCGCGCCGACCACGGTGCCGTTGATCCGGATGAACTGCAGGTCCCGGCCGACCTGCAGCTCGACCTTGCGGGCGGTCTCCACCCCGTCCCAGCGGTCCACGGTGTCGGTGATGGTCCGGGTCAGCTCGTCCCGGTAGTGGGTGACCACGTAGCCGGCGGCGTCGGCGACCCAGCCGTCCACCCGGGCCCGCAGCGCGTCGTCGGTGTCCAGCCGGCGGCCGAGCTCGGCCAGCCCGGCGGTCAGCCGGGTGCGCAGCTCGCCGTCCGGGTCGTCCACCATCTCCAGCAGCAGCCGGCGGCCGGCGGCGATCACGTCGCCGAAGGCGCGGCGCACCTCGGGCCGCTGCACCAGCGAGCCGACCACCTCGCTGGCCCGGGCCACGGTGGCCGGGTCGTGCCGCAGGTCGTCGGCGAGCCGGGCGAGCAGCCGGTCCAGCCCGCCGCGCATCGGGTGGTCCTGGTCCGCCCGCACCTCGCCGGCCACCCGGAGCAGCTCGGCGTGCACCCGGGAGGCGACCTGCCGGTCGAGGAACTCCGGCGACCAGGCCGGTGCCTGGCTCATCACGATGTCGAGCACGACGTCCCGGTTGGCCCGCAGCCAGTCCTCGGCCGCGGTGACGACCAGGTCGACCAGCCGGTAGTGCGCCTTGGCCTCGACCACCTCGGTCAGCAGCCGGCCCAGCGTCGGCCCGACCGGCAGCTCGGCCAGCCGGCGCAGCACGGCCGGCTCCAGCACCGCCCGGACGTCCTCGTCCCGCAGCACCGCGACCGCGCCGCGCAGCACCGCGGCCAGCTCGGTGGTCACCCGCGCCGCGTGCGCCGGCTCGGCCAGCCAGCGGCCCAGCCGGCGGGTCACCTCGGCCTGCCGCAGCCGGTCCCGGATCACCTGCTCGGACAGGAAGTTGGCGCCGACGAAGTCGGACAGGCTGCGGCCGAGCGCGTCCTTGCGGGTCGGGATGATCGCGGTGTGCGGGATCGGCAGCCCGAGCGGCCGGCGGAACAGCGCGGTCACCGCGAACCAGTCGGCCAGCCCGCCGACCATGCCGGCCTCCGCGGCGGCCCGGGCGAAGCCGACCCAGGCCGGCGAGTCGGCGTCCTCGGCCCGCCGGGCCAGCAGGTAGACCGCCGCGGCCAGCAGCAGCAGCGCGGTCGCCCGTCCCTTCATCCGGACCAGGTCCCGCCGCCGCTCCCGGTCCGCCGCGGTCAGCACGCTCACCCGGTCTCCTTCCCGCTCCCTTGCGCCGATCTTGAGGAAAGGTCCGGCGACACGCCGCGTCCCGCCGACCTTTCCTCGAGATCGGCGGAGCCCGGGGTCAGGCGACGGCGCCGGCGGCGCGCAGCGCGGCGACGGCGTCCGGGTCGCGGCCGAGCTCGGTCAGCACCTCGGCGGTGTGCTCGCCCGGGTGCGCCGGGGGCCGGTCCAGCGCCGCGGCGGTCCGGTCGAAGCGCGGCGCCGGCGCGGACTGCACCACCCCGTCGTGCCGCACGTACGTCCCGCGGGCGGCCAGGTGCGGGTACGCCGGCGCCTCGTCCCAGTCGAGCACCGGCGCCACGCACGCGTCGGTGCCGTCGAAGACGGCGGTCCACTCGTCCCGGGTCCGGGTCGCGAACAGCTCGGCCCACCGCTTCTTCGCCGCCGGCCAGGTCGCCGGGTCCGAGCGCACCTCCGGCGCCACGTCCGGCACGCCCTCCATCCCGGACAGCCGCAGCAGCTCGGCGTAGAACTTCGGCTCCAGCGCCCCGACGGCCAGCTCCTTGCCGTCCGCGCAGGCGTACACCTCGTAGAACGGGGCGCCGGTGTCGAGCAGGTTGTGGCCCGGCGCGGCCGGCCAGGCGCCGGTGTGCCGCAGGCCGAGGATGAAGTTGCCCATCGCCGCGGTGCCGTCCACGATCGCCGCGTCCACCACCTGGCCCTGCCCGCTGCGGCCGGCCTCCAGCAGCGCGCAGACCAGCCCGAAGGCGAGCACCATGCCGCCGCCGCCGAGGTCGCCGAGCAGGTTCATGGGCGGCACCGGGCGGTCGCCGGCCCGGCGGCTGCCGTGCAGCGCGCCGGTCACCGCGATGTAGCCGATGTCGTGGCCGGCCGCGGCGGCCAGCGGGCCGTCCTGGCCCCAGCCGGTCATCCGGCCGTACACCAGCCGGGGGTTGACCGCCCGCACGTCCGCCGGGCCGAGCCCGAGCCGCTCGGCCACGCCGGGGCGGAAGCCCTCCAGCAGCGCGTCGGACCGGGCGGCCAGGTCGAGCACCACCTGCCGGCCGCCGGGGTGCTTGAGGTCGACGGCGATCGACCGCCGGCCGCGCAGCACCACGTCCGGGTGCGGGCCGGGCGGGTGGTCGCGGACGTCGGACGTCCGGTCCACCCGCACCACGTCGGCGCCCATGTCGGCGAGCATCATCGCCGCGAACGGGCCGGGCCCGATCCCGGCCAGCTCGACCACCCGTACCCCGGCCAGCGGACCTGTCACGGCGGCAGCGTACGACGCCGCCCGCCGGCCGGGACGTGGCCCGGCCGGCGGGCGGGCGGCGCCGGGTCAGCGCCGGTCGTCGGCGCGGCGCGCGGCCTCCTCCGCGGCCCGGTGCGCGTCCCGGTCGGCCCGGTCCGCGCGCTCGGCCTCGGCCCGGGCCCGGTCGGCGGCCGCGTCGGCGTCGTCGCCGGCGACCCGGTCGGCCGGGTCCCGGTGCGCGCCGGCCGGCCGGTCCGGGCCGGCGGCCGGGATGTGGTCGGTCGGGATGCCGTCCGGGTCCCGCGGGTCGGCGGCGGTCCGGTCGGTGGGCCTGCCGTCGGCGTCGTACGCGGCCAGGTGGCCGGCGCGGGCGTCCGCGGCGTGGTCGGTCCGGACCGGGTCGCCGGAGTGGTCGGTCCGGACCGGGTCGCCGGCGTGGTCGGTCCGCACGGGGTCACCGGCGTGGTCGGTCCGTACCGGGTCACCGGCGTGGTCGGTCCGTACCGGGCTGCCCGTGTGGTCGGTCCGTACCGGGTCGCCGGCGTGGTCGGTCCGGACCTCGGCCCGGTCCGGCACTCCGTCGTGGTCCAGGTCCGGCGCCAGCTGCTGGGCCCGGTCCCGCAGCCGCTGCGCCTCCGCCTGCTGCGCCTCGGCCCGGGCGGCCAGCTGCTGGGCCTCGGCCTGCTCGCGGCGCAGCCGCTCCTCCAGCTCGGCCCGCTCGCGGCGCCCGCGCGCCGCCATCTCGTCCGCGGTGGCCCGGCTCTGCTCCGCCTGGGTGGCCAGTCGCTGCGAATCCTGCAGGTGGTTGCGTGCCTCCACCCGCTGCCGCTCGGCCCGCGCCGCCTTGCGCCGCGGCCCGAGGAACCAGAGCACGGCCAGCAGCAGCACGGCGAGCACCACCAGCGTGATGATCAGCCACGTCATCGAGGGCTCCTTCCGTCACCTCCAGAGCTACCCACCGGATCCCGCCCCCTATCGCCCGGGCTGTTCCGGGCGTCCCCGTGGCAGGATCCCAGGCGTGTCCCATCCCGCCCGCGAGCAGGACGCGCCCGGCGATCCGTACCAGGTGGTGGAGCACGAGCTCGCCCGCCTGCTGCGCCGCGTCCGGTCGCTGACCCGGGTGATGGCGCAGGAGGTGCACCCGGATCTCGATCCGACCGCGTACGGGCTGCTGATCCGGCTGGAGGAGGTCGGGCAGGCGCGGCTGACCGACCTGGCCACGTACTTCGGGGTGGGCAAGCCGACGCTGAGCCGGCAGCTGGCCTACCTGGCCCGGATCGGCCTGGTCCGCGGCCGGGCCGACCCGGCGGACGGCCGGGCCACCCGGCTGGAGCTGACCGAGACCGCGGTCCGCCGGATCCACGAGGTGCGCCGGACCCGGCGCGGGCACCTGCGGGCCGAGCTGGAGCGCTGGCCGACGGACGACGTCGCCGTGCTCGGGCAGCTGCTGCACCGGCTCAACACGGCCAGCTCGGCGGCCCGGTCCGGGGAGGAGTAGCCCGGCCACCCGGGAATAGTTAGCCAAGGCAACCGTTTAATCTGGTTGCCCTCGGCAACTGTCTCGGGGGAGCCACCGTGGAGGGCCGCATGAGCACCACCATGACCACCGAGCCGGTCGCCGGCTCGATGACCCACCGGCAGGTGCTGGAGGCGCTGTCCGGGCTGCTGCTCGGCCTCTTCGTCACCATCCTGTCCAGCACGGTGGTGTCCACCTCGCTGCCGCGGATCATCGCCGACCTGGGCGGCGGCCAGTCCGCCTACACCTGGGTGATCACCTCCACGCTGCTCGCGCTGACCGCCAGCACGCCGATCTGGGGCAAGCTGGCCGACCTGGTCGACCGCAAGCTGCTGGTGCAGGTGGCGCTGGTGGTCTTCGTGATCGGGTCCGCGCTGGCCGGGCTGTCCCAGTCGTCCGGTGAGCTGATCGCGTTCCGGGTGCTGCAGGGCCTCGGCGCCGGCGGGCTCACCGCGCTGGCCCAGGTGGTCATGGCCGACCTGATCTCGCCGCGGGACCGCGGCCGCTACTCCGGCTACCTCGGCGCGGTGATGGCGGTCGGCATGGTCGGCGGCCCGCTGCTCGGCGGCGTGATCACCGACTCCGCGCTCGGCTGGCGGTGGAACTTCTACGTCGGGGTCCCGTTCGCCGTGCTCGCGCTGGTCGTGCTGCAGCGCACGCTGCACCTGCCGCGCCGGCGCCGCCGGGTGCGGGTGGACTACCTCGGCGCCGCGCTGATCGCCACCGGCGTGTCCACGCTGCTGGTCTGGGTGTCGCTGGCCGGGCACGAGTTCGGCTGGCTGTCCGGGTGGACCGCGCTGCTGGTGGGGGCCTCGGTGGCGCTGCTGGGGCTGGCGGTGAGGACCGAGTCGCGGGCGGCCGAGCCGATCCTGCCGCCGCACCTGTTCGCCAGCCGGACGCTGGTGCTCTCCGTGATCGCCAGCGCCGCGGTGGGGGTGGCGATGTTCGGCACCTCGGTCTTCCTCAGCCAGTACATGCAGCTCGGCCGCGGCCAGACGCCGACCGCGTCCGGCCTGCTCACGCTGCCGATGGTGATCGGGCTGCTGACCGCGTCGATCGGCATCGGCCAGGTGGTCAGCCGGACCGGGCGGTACAAGCGCTGGATGCTGCTCGGCACGGTGCTGCTCACCGCCGGGCTCGCCCTGATGGGCACGGTCCGGTACGACACCTCGTTCGTCGCGCTGAGCGTCTTCATGGCCCTGCTCGGGCTCGGCGTCGGCATGCTGATGCAGAACCTGGTGCTGGTGGTGCAGAACACCGCGCGGCAGGAGGACATCGGCGCGGCCAGCGCGGCGGTGGCGTTCTTCCGCAGCCTCGGCGGTGCGGTCGGGGTGGCCGCGCTCGGCGCGCTGCTCGCCTCCCGGGTCACCACGCTGGTCACGGACGGGCTGGCCGAGATCGGCGTGCCGGCCACCGCCGGCGGCGGCAGCCGGATCCCCGACCTGGCCACCCTGCCGGTGCCGGTCCGGACGGTCGTGGAGAGCGCGTACGGGGAGGGCGTGGCGGACATCTTCCTGGCCACCGTGCCGCTCGGCGTGATCGCGCTGGTCGCGGTGGCGCTGCTGCGGGAGGTGCCGCTGGGCACCCGGTCCGGGATCGACATCGCCCGGCAGGAGGCCGCCGCCGGCGCCTCGCCGGTCGGCCCGGCCGGGGTCACCGCGGCGGACGCCGCCGGCCTCGACTGGGAGGCCGGCGAGCCGGCGGACCAGGCCCGGCGCTAGGGCGGGTCTCTCGGGTTGGGAGACCCGCCCTAGGCCGCCGGCAGCCCGTAGCGCCCGCGGTCCGCGGCCGGCACCAGGTCCAGGTAGTCCGGGTGCCGCTCGACGAAGCTGCGCACGAACGGGCACGCCGGCCGCACCCCCCGCCCGCGCGCCCGGACCTGGTCCAGGGCGCCGCGCACCAGCACCGAGCCCAACCCCTTGCCCTCGTACGCGGGGTCGATCTCGGTGTGGGTGAAGGTGTGCGCCGAGTCGCCGGCCCGGTATTCCGCGAAGCCGGCGACCGCGTCGCCGACCCGCAGCTCGAACCGCCGCTCGTCGGGATTGTCGACCACCTTGGTGTCCACGCTCAGGCCAGCGAGGCGTCCAGGGTGATGGCGGTCCCGGCCAGCGCCTTGCTCACCGGGCAGGTCTGCGAGGCCAGCTTGGCCAGCTCGCCGAACCGGTCCGCGTCGATGCCCGGCACCGAGGCGCGCAGCGTCACGTCGACGCCGGTGATGGCGAAGCCGCCCTCCACCTTGTCGATCGTCACCTCGGAGCTGACGTCGATGCTGTCGGCGGTGAGGCCCTCCCGGCCGAGCGCCCCGGCGACGCTCATCGCCAGGCAGGACGAGTGCGCGGCGGCGATCAGCTCCTCCGGGCTGGTCTGCCCGTCCGGGTCGCCGGACCGGCTCGGCCAGGACACGTCGTACTGCCCGGCGTTGGACGAGTCGAGCGTGACGTGACCCTTGCCGTCCTGCAGCCCGCCGGTCCAGTGCGTCGTCGCGTCCCTGCTCGGCATCGCGGCTCCCTCCGTCGTCGGCGCGTCCCGGCCGGAACGCGCTGCCGACACTGCTACCCGGAGGGCGGTGCCGGCAAGCGGTGCACCGATCCGGGTCGCCGTGACGTTGTCTACGACATGGGGCGGCGGCAGGCGCGGGACTGGTCGGGGACGTGGCGCGGGGACGACCCGGGCAAGCCGCGGCTGGCCCGGGACTGGGCGCTGGCGGTGCTGCCGCACACCACCGCCGGCCGGGCCGCGGTCGAGCTGCTGCTGCGCGGCCACCTGGAGTCGCTGCACGACGCGCTGCTGGCCGAGCCGCCGGACCGGGCGGTCGCGGCGGGGGTCGGGACCGCGCTGGTCGTGCTCGCGCCGGGGCGGCCGGAGGTGATCGAGGCCACGGTCAGCCTGCTCGGCGACCGGTTGCTCGCCGACCTCGGGCTGGACGAGGTCACCTTCGGCCGCCCGCTGCACGCGCTGCTCGGCGCCCTGGCCGGCGGCTACGCCCGCGCCCTGGTCGCCGACGCCCGGCTCCCCGGCGACTGACCGCCGGCTCCCGATCCCCGGCGCCGGCGCCCCCTCAGAGGCGCCCGCGGCGGAACTCCGGTGCGGAATCCGGCTCGAGTTGGCATCGTTGAACCTCCGATGTCTCCCAGCCCGGCCGAGCTGCGCTCTCGGCTGCCCGAGCTGACGCTGCGCGACGAGCACCGGCTGCGGCGTCGGCTGGACGCTGCCCGCGGCGAGGACAAGCTGGCCGCGGTGGCCGCGGAGATCGAGCAGGCCGCGGCCCGGGCCGCCCGCCGCCGCGCCGCCGTCCCCGAGGTGTCGTACCCGGCCGAGCTGCCGATCAGCGCCCGCCGCGACGACATCCTGGCCGCGGTCCGGGACGCCCAGGTGGTGATCGTGGCCGGCGAGACCGGCTCCGGGAAGACCACCCAGCTGCCGAAGATCTGCCTGGAGCTGGGCCGCGGCGTCCGCGGCGCGATCGGGCACACCCAGCCGCGCCGGATCGCCGCCCGCACCGTCGCCGAGCGGATCGCCGAGGAGCTCGGCGTCGAGCTCGGCACCGCCGTCGGCTACCAGGTCCGCTTCACCGAGCGCGCCGGCCAGGACACCGCGGTCAAGGTGATGACCGACGGCATCCTGCTGGCCGAGATCCAGCACGACCGGATGCTGCGCCGGTACGACACGCTGATCATCGACGAGGCGCACGAGCGCAGCCTCAACATCGACTTCCTGCTCGGCTACCTCAAGCAGCTGCTGCCGCGCCGGCCGGACCTCAAGCTGATCATCACCAGCGCGACCATCGACCCGGAGCGGTTCTCCCGGCACTTCGAGGACGCCCCGATCGTGGAGGTGTCCGGCCGGACGTACCCGGTGGAGGTCCGCTACCGGCCGCCCGCCGACGACGTCGACCAGGTCCAGGCGATCTCGGCCGCGGTGGACGAGCTGGCCACCGAGGGCCCGGGCGACGTGCTGGTCTTCCTGTCCGGCGAGCGGGAGATCCGGGACACCGCCGACGCGCTGCGCCGGTCGGTGCCGGAGACCACCGAGGTGCTGCCGCTGTACGCGCGGCTGTCCGCGGCCGAGCAGCACCGGGTCTTCGCCCCGCACGCCGGCCGGCGGATCGTGCTGGCCACCAACGTCGCGGAGACGTCGCTGACCGTCCCCGGCATCAAGTACGTGGTCGACCCGGGCACCGCGCGGATCTCCCGCTACAGCGCCCGGACGAAGGTGCAGCGGCTGCCGATCGAGCCGGTCTCGCAGGCGTCCGCGGACCAGCGCAAGGGCCGCTGCGGGCGTACCTCCGACGGCGTCTGCATCCGGCTCTACGGCGAGGAGGACTTCGAGAGCCGGCCCCGCTTCACCGAGCCGGAGGTGCAGCGGACCAACCTGGCCTCGGTCATCCTGCAGATGACCGCGCTCGACCTCGGCGACGTGGCCGCGTTCCCGTTCGTGGACGCCCCGGACCGGCGGTCCATCGCCGACGGCGTCGCGCTGCTGCACGAGCTCGGCGCGCTGGCGGACGGGAAGCTCACCCCGGTCGGCCGGCAGCTCGCCCAGCTGCCGATCGACCCGCGGCTGGGCCGGATGGTGCTGGCGGCCGACCGCAACGGCTGCCTGCACGAGGTGCTCGTCATCACCGCCGCGCTGTCCATCCAGGACCCGCGGGAACGGCCGGCGGAGCACCAGGAGGCGGCGGACACGGCGCACCGCCGGTTCGCCGACCCGGGCTCGGACTTCCTGACGCTGCTCGCCCTGTGGAACTACCTGGAGGCCAGGCAGGACGAGCTGTCCTCCAGCGCGTTCCGCCGGCTGTGCAAGGCCGAGTTCCTGCACTACCTGCGGGTGCGCGAGTGGCAGGACCTGTACGGGCAGCTGAAGCAGGTCGCCAAGCAGCTCGGCATCGCGGTCAACACCGCGCCGGGCGACCCGCGGATGATCCACCGGTCGCTGCTGGCCGGCCTGCTGTCCCACCTGGGCATGCGGGAGGACACCGGGACGGGCGGCCCGCCGGCCGGCGGGCGGAGCGGGTCGGGCGGCCGGGAGCGCCGCAGCCGGGAGTACGCCGGCGCCCGGGGCGCGAGGTTCGCGGTCTGGCCGGGCTCCGCGCTGGCCAAGCAGCCGCCGCGCTGGGTGGTGGCCGCCGAGCTGGTGGAGACCTCCCGGCTGTGGGCGCGGACGGTGGCGAAGATCGAGCCGGAGTGGGCCGAGGCGCTGGCCGGCCACCTCGCGGTGCGCATCTACAGCGAGCCGCACTGGTCCAAGCGCCGGGCCGGCGTGGTGGCCACCGAGCGGGTCACCCTCTTCGGGCTGCCCATCGTGGTCGGCCGCACGGTCGACTACGCCGGCGTCGACCCGGAGCTGGCCCGGGAGCTGTTCATCCGGCACGCGCTGGTGGAGGGCGACTGGGAGACCCGGCACGCGTTCTTCGCGGCCAACCGGGCGCTGCTGTCCGATGTGGAGGAGCTCGAGCACCGGGTGCGCCGGCGGGACATCGTGGTCGACGACCAGGCGCTGTACGACTTCTACGACGCCCGCATCCCGGCCGACGTGGTGTCCGGCCGGCACTTCGACGCCTGGTGGAAGCAGGCCCGGCGGGCCACCCCGGAGCTGCTCACCCTGACCCGGGACCTGCTCGTCCCGTCCGATGTGGACACCGGTGACCGCCCGGTGGAGTGGCGGCAGGGCCCGCTGACGCTGCCGCTGGCGTACCGGTTCGAGCCGGGCGCGGCCGACGACGGGGTGACCGTCGAGGTGCCGCTGGAGACGCTCAACCGGGTCCGTCCGGACGGCTTCGACTGGCAGGTGCCGGCGCTGCGGGAGGAGCTGGTGACCGGGCTGATCCGGTCGCTGCCCAAGCCGCTGCGGCGCAACTTCGTGCCCGCCCCGGACGTCGCCCGCGCGGTGCTGGCCCGGCTCGAGCCGGGCGCCGAGCCGCTGGTGGAGGCGCTGGCCCGGGAGCTGCGCCGGCTGTCCGGAGTGGACGTGCCGGTGACCGCGTTCGACTGGTCGAAGGTGCCGGCGCACCTGCGCACCACGTTCCGGGTGGTGGACGGCGAGCGCACGGTCGCCCAGGGCAAGGACATCGAGGAGCTGCAGCGGCGGCTCGGCCGCACCGTGCGGGACGTGCTCGCCGACGCGGCCCGGGCCCTGGAGCGCGAGGGCCTGCGGTCGTGGACGGTCGGCACCGTCCCGCGGACCTTCGCCGCCGGCGAGGTGGTCGGCTACCCGGCGCTGGTCGACGAGGGCGACACGGTCGCGCTGCGGGTGCTGCCGACCGAGACCGAGCAGGCCGCGGCGATGTGGGCCGGGGTGCGCCGGCTGCTGCTGCTCGGCGCGCCGTCCCCGGTCAAGTACGTGTCCGGGCGGCTGGACGGCCGGACCAAGCTGGCGCTGACCCAGAACCCGCACGGCAGCCTGGCCGCGCTGCTGGCCGACTGCTCGGCGGCCGCGGTGGACGAGATCCTCGCCGAGGCCGGCGGGCCGCCGTGGGACGCCGAGGGCTTCGCCAAGCTGGCCGACCGGGTGCGCACCGAGCTGGCCGAGCGGGTGCTGGAGCTGCTGCGGGCCGCCCAGCAGGTGCTCGCGGTGTGGGGTCCGCTGACCGCCCGGCTGGACGAGCCGGTGCCGCCGCCGCTGCGGCCGGCGTACGAGGACGTCCGGGCCCAGGTGGCCGGGCTGGTCGGGCCGGGCTTCGTGGCCGGCACCGGGCGCCGCCGGCTGGCCGACGTGCGCCGCTGGCTGGCCGCCGCGGAGCACCGGCTGGACCGGCTGCCCGGCGACACCGCCCGGGACGCGACCCGGACCGCCCGGGTGCACGCGGTCGAGGCCGAGCTGGCGTCCTTCGTGGCCGGCCTGCCGCCGGCCCGGCGGGACACCGACGCCGTCCGCCAGCTGCGCTGGATGGTGCAGGAGCTGCGGGTGAACGTCTTCGCCCAGGTGCTCGGCACCCCGTACCCCGTCTCCGAGCAGCGCATCTACCGCGCGATGGACGCGCTGGCGGGCTGACCGGGTCGATAGCCTCCCTATCGATGGACGAGACCGCGACCGCGCTGAACTCCGGGGCCGTCCACCTGCTGCGCGCGGTGCGCCGGGTGGACCGGGAGACCGGGCTGCCGCCGGCCCAGCTGTCCGCGCTGTCCGTGCTGGTCTTCGGCGGGCCGCTGACGCTGGGCGCGCTGGCCGGCGCCGAGGACGTGGCCGGCCCGACGATGACCCGGATCGTGGACGGCCTGGTCGACCGCGGGCTGGCCGAGCGGCAGCCGGCGGGCGACCGGCGGGCGGTCCGGGTGGTGGCCACCGGGGCCGGGCAGGAGCTGATGGCCGGCGGGCGGCGCCGCCGGGTCGAGGTGCTCACCGAGGCGCTGGCCGCGCTGCCGGCCGCGGACCGGCGCCGGCTGCAGGCGGCGGCCCCGCTGCTCGGCCGGCTGGCCGCCGAGGTCCGCGCCCGGACCTAGAGCGTGTCTCCCCGCCCGCGCCGCCAGCGGGTTGGGAGACACGCCTAGATCGCGGCGGCGTGCCGGCTGGCGCAGCCGACCAGGTTGCCCTCGCTGTCCCGGAAGAAGCCCATCCACTCCTCGGTGCCCGGCTCGCCGAAGAGTCCGTCGGTGTCGGTGTGGATCAGGTGCGGCTCGCTCTCGATCGCCACCCCGCGGCCACGCAGCCGGTCCAGGAAGGTGCGCACGTCGTCCACCCGCAGGTAGAGCAGCGCCGGCGGCGCGGCCCGGTCCAGCAGCAGCCGCACCCCGTCGAGGTCGAAGAACAGCAGCCCGGGCGGGTCGAACCGGGCCACCGGCGCGGCGCCGAGCACGTCCGCGTAGAACGCCGCGGCCCGGTCCAGGTCCTCGGCGCGCTGGGCGACCTGAAGCAGCTGCACGGCGGACTCCGATCCATAGCAACCCTACGAATCCCGGGAGGAGCGTACGGGCGGTCGGGACGGCCGGCAAGACCCCGCGCGCATGGCCGGCGGCGTCCGGTGGTAGGTAACGATCACATCACTGTCGATTTCCGAGGAGGTCCCGCATGGCCGGCACCGTGGCCCGCGTCACCGAGATCAGCGCGACGTCCGACACCAGCTTCGAGGACGCCATCAGGGTCGGCGTCGAGCGGGCGACCCAGACCTTGCGCGGGGTCAAGTCCGCCTGGGTGAAGGAGCAGGAGGTCCAGCTGAGCGACGGCGGCGTGACCGGCTACAAGGTCAACCTGCTGATCACCTTCGTGCTCGAGTAGCCCGCGGGCGCGCCGGGCGGCCGCGGGGTCGCCCGGCCGTGCTCTCCCGCACCACGAGGTCGTACCGCGCCTGCACCTCGCGCGGCGGTGTGTCCTGCCCGTCCCGGCTGCGGGAGAGCAGGAAGGACACGGCCAGCTCGGCGATCTGCTGCTTGTCCGGGCGGATCGTGGTGAGCGTCGGGGTGCTGAAGCGGCCGTCCTCGATGTCGTCGAAGCCGACCACCGCGACGTCCCCCGGCACCCGCCGGCCGGCGGCCAGCAGCGTGCGCAGCGCGCCCAGCGCAAGCAGGTCGGCGAAGCACAGCACGGCGTCCGGCGGCTCGGCCAGCGCCAGCAGCCGAGTCCATCGACGCCGCCCCGTCGGTGCGGTGGTAGTCGTCGGCCGGCAGCACCAGCTCCTCGTCGTACGGCAGCCCGGCCTCGACCAGGGCCTGCTGGTAGCCGGCCAGCCGCAGGTGCGCGGTCCGCCCGGCCGGCACGTGCCGCTGGTCGCCGATCGCGGCGATCCGGCGCCGGCCGAGCGAGACCAGGTGTGCGGTGGCGTCCCGGGCGGCGGCCACGTTGTCGATCGCCACGTGGTCGGCCGGCCCGTCGAAGACCCGCTCGCCCAGCAGCACCAGCGGCGTGCCGTCCTTGCGGGCGGCCAGCTCCTCGGCCCCCATCGCGATCGGGCTGAAGATCAGCCCGTCCAGCAGGTGGCTGCGGATGCCTTCGCTGACCAGCAGCTCGCGCTCGATCAGCCCGTTGGTCTGGTCGATCAGCACCGTCCACGACTGCTCGGCGGCGGCGCCGATCACCAGGCCGGCCAGCTCCGAGAAGTACGGGATGCCGAGCTCCGGCACGGCGAAGCCGATCAGCCCGGACCGGCCCTTGCGCAGGCTGCGGGCGGCCGGGTTGGGCCGGTAGTGCAGCTCCTCGATCGCCCGCAGCACCCGCTCCCGGGTGCTCTCGGTGACGTGGACGTAGTCGTTGACCACGTTGGACACCGTCTTGACCGAGACCCCGGCGAGCTTCGCCACGTCCCGCAAGCTGGTCCCCACGGCGGTCAGCCTCCCATCTCGAGTCCTTCGATGTCGTGCCGCTGCACCATCGGCGCGAGCTCGTCGACCAGCATGGTGCAGCGCAGGTGGGCGCGGACGGCGGCCGGCAGGCAGGCCGCGTACGACCGGGTCAGGATCAGGTCGTGCGCGCCGGAGGTGTCCACGTGCGGCGCGACGGCGCCGAGCACGAGCACCGGCCGGGCGGTGCCGGACCGGTTGGCGGTGCCGCGGTGCAGCGTCAGGCCGGTGCGCACGGACGCGTCGCCGGCCCGCGGCAGCCGCGGCACGGCCCGGGCGGCGTAGCCGGCCGCGCGCTCCCGCGGCGGGAACATGCCGTGCCCGAAGTCGTCGCCGTCCTCCCACTGGCTGCCCGGCACGATCTGCAGCGGGCCCATCTCCGGGGTGACCGTGACCGTGGTGACGTTGAAGGCCAGCGAGGTCAGCACCCGCCGCGCCCGGGTGTCCGCCGGCATCGGGAAGTCCCGGTGCCAGGGCTGGTCCACCGCGCCCGGCAGCGGCACGTCGAAGCCGAGCTCGACCACCGTCCACTCCGGACCGAGCACGAGCTCGCACAGGCCGGTGACGGCCGGGTGGGTGACGAGGTCGGCGAAGCCGCGCACCCGTTCCGGCGGCACCGCGAAGTAGTAGCGGCGCGGGCCGCGCCCGATGGTCCCCCGTGGACGGGACCGGGCCTCGGCGAAGAGCGCGGCGAAGTCCTCCCGCAGCCGCTCGGCCCAGGCCGGCGGGAAGGCGCCGGGCAGGCCGGCGATGCCGTCCCGGTGGACGGTCGCGGCCACCGCGGCGAGGTCGACGGTCGGGACCACGGGCACCTCCGCTGCGAGCAGGGCGGGACGGTCAGCCGGGGACGGGGACGTACGGCCGGTCGGACCGGTCCCACTCCAGCGGCACGATGCCGAACCGGCGGGGCCCGTCCGGGCTGACCCGGAAGTGGAAGCACATCAGCTGCCGGCCGCCGGTGGCCAGCACGCTGCAGTGGCCGGGGCCGTGCACGCCCCGCTCCGGCATCGGGGCGAGCAGGCAGTCGTCCGGGGTCGGGCTCAGGTCGTGCCAGCGGCCGGCCGGGTCCTGCCGGAGCACGCCGATCCCGTAGAAGCCGGCGAAGTTGCCGCCGCTGTAGAGCATCGTCGGCCGGCCGCCGGGGGAGGTCAGGGCGACCGGGCCCTCCATCGTGTACCACCGGACGGTGCGGCCGGCTGTCCAGGACACCCCCGGGATCGCCTTCCACGGCAGCGACCGGGCCGGGTCGTAGAGCTGCCAGTCCGCCCGGGGCCGGGCCACCGGCCGCGGCGGCGTGCTGAGCCGGCGCAGGTCGGCGCTGATGCCCGCCTGCACCAACCCGGTCCCGTACGGCTCCTCGGCGACGTAGTCCGCGGCGAAGGTGAGCAGCGAGCCGCCGTCCGGCCCGGGGTGCACGTCGGCGTCGATGGCGAAGTCGAGGTCGGGGGTGAGCACCTCGCCCGAGTCGACGAACGGGCCCTCCGGCCGCTCGCTGTCGGCCCGGTGGATCTTGTGGTCCCGGTGCCCGTCGACCTCGCCGGCGCCGCGGGCCCGGGAGTAGAGCATCACCCACGGCCGGGCCAGGCCGGGCAGGTGACGGACGCAGGGCGCCCAGCACCAGGCGTCCGTGGCGGCCGGCGCCAGGCTGTCGCCGATCCGGGTCCAGTCGAGCAGGTTTCGGGAGCCGTAGACCGGGAATCCGGGCCGGTCACGTAGACGAAGTAGCGGAAGGCCCCGGCGGTCGAGGGCGGCGCCTCGACCAGGTAGGGGTCGCCCTGGTCGACGTCCGGCTCCGGGCAGAGTGGCACGCCGAACCTCTCGACCAGAGCCCGCACGGCGCCCTCCCCGACATCTTTACAACGTTGTACAGGACGCCCTACAGTCCGGGAAACCCCCGCATGACGCGGACGTTCCAGGAGGTCAGCGATGACCCTGCGGCCGACGCGCCGTTCCGCCCTCGTCGTCCTCGCGGCCGTCGCCGCCCTGGTCGGGCCGCTGGCGGCGCCCGCCTCGGCCGGGCCCGCCGCGGCCCCGGCGGCCGGCTCCTACGTCAACCCGGTGAGCCGGGACCTCGGCGACACCTACGCCGACCCGGCGGTGGTGCGCGGCCGGGACGGCTGGTGGTACGCGTACGCCACCACCGACCCGCTGCGCAGCGGCGAAGGGGTCTTCCATCGCATCCCGATGTCGCGCTCCCGCGACCTGGTCGACTGGGACTACCTCGGCGACGCCTTCCCGCCGGGCGCCGCCGGGCTGCCGTCCTGGGCCGCGGCGGACGCGGCGCTGTGGGCGCCGGACGTCCGGTACGTGGCGGGCCGCTGGGTCATGTACTACGTGGTCACCCAGACGACCGTCTACCCGGGACCGAACGACAACGCGATCGGGGTCGCCACCGCCCCGACCCCGGCCGGTCCGTGGACCGACTCCGGCGCCCCGGTGGTCGGCCCGCGGCCGGGCGACAGCGGCAACCCGGACGACTTCAAGTGGACCTTCGACCCGGCGCACCTGGTCGCCGCGGACGGCCGGCAGTACCTCTACTACGGTTCGTACTACGGCGGCGTGTTCGCGATCGAGCTGACCGCGGACGGCACCCGGACGGTCGGCAGCCCGACCATGGTCGCGATCGACAACCGCTTCGAGGGCGCGTACGTGGTGCCCCGGGACGGCTGGTACTACCTCTTCGCCTCCTCCAGCAACTGCTGCGCCGGCCCGGTGACCGGCTACAGCGTCTTCGTCGGCCGGTCCCGCAGCCCGCTCGGCCCGTTCGTGGACAAGCAGGGGGTCTCCCTGCTCGCGTCCCGCACCGGCGGCAGCATCGTGGTCACCCCGAACGGCAACCGCTGGGTCGGCACCGGCCACAACGCGGTGGTCACCGACCCGTCCGGCCAGGACTGGCTCGTCTACCACGCGATCGACCGGGACGTGCCGTGGCTGGACGAGCCGTTCGGCATCAACCGGCGGCCGATGCTGATCGACCGGCTGGACTGGATCGGCGGCTGGCCGACCGTGCGGGCCGGCGCCTGGGCGTCCGACGGCCGGGAGCGCGCCCCGGCGGCCGCGGCGGTCGCGGACGCCTTCGAGGACGGGGACCTGGCCGGCTGGCGGGCCGGTCGCGGCTGGACCGTCGCGAGTGGACCGGACGGCCGGTTCGCCCGGTCGGCCGGCGCCGACTGCCGGCCGGCGGCGCTGGCCGCCCGCGACGGGCTCGGCGGCGACTGGCGGGTCCGGGCCGCGGTCCGCACCGCGGCCGGCGGCACCGCCGGGCTGGCCCTGGGCCGCCGCGGCGACCGCTGGGCCACTCAGGTCACGGTCGCCGGCAGCGCGCTGACCGTGCGGTCCGGTGCGCGGAGCTGGTCCGCGCCGCTGCCGGGCTCGCTGAGCCCGCGCGACTGGCACGAGCTGGCCGTCGAGGTGCGTGACGGCGTGCTGACGGCGGCGTACGGGCCGTCGGGGCTGCCCGGCCAGGAGCCGGTGACGCTGCGCGCCCCGGTCGGGCGGGCCGCCACGGCCGGTGCTTTCGGCCTGCTGGCCGGCTGCGGGGACGTGGACGACGTGACCGCGGCCCGGCTGTACCGTCCGGTCACGGACCGGGTGCCGGTGCCGCGGGTCGGTCCGGTGGTCTGGTCCGAGGACTTCTCCGGCCCCCTCGGTCCGGAGTGGACCTGGGTCCGCGAGCCGGCCGCCACCGTCGCGAGTGGACAGCTGGTCTGGCCCACCCAGGCCGGTGACCTGACCGGCACCGGCAACGACGCCTCGGTGCTGCTGCGGGATGCGCCGGCCGGCGCCTACACCGTCGAGGCCAAGGTGACCATCGACCTCGGCGTGCAGACCGTGCGCAACTACCAGCAGGCCGGGCTGGTGATCTACCGCGGCGACGACGACTTCCTCCGGCTGACCCACGTGGCGATCTGGAACACCCGGACCACCGAGTACGGCAAGGAGCAGGTCTCCGACAGCACGGCCGGGCAGCCGGCGTACGGGTCGATGCTGGTCGCGCCGCCGGCCGACACGACCTGGCTGCGGCTGGCCCACCGGGTGGCCCCGGGCAGCGGGGGAGCACACCTACCGCGCGGCCGTCAGCACCGACGGCGTGCGCTGGACCTGGGGTGGCGTGTGGACGCTGCCCGCCGGCGCCGACCCGCGCATCGGCCTGGTCTCGCACGGGGGAGTCGGCGCGACCGCCGAGTTCGACCACGTCCGCGTCCACCGACCCTGACCCCACCCGCCCCGCGCCCCCGGCCCCCGCCCGAAGGAGCACCCCATGACCGCCACCTCCGGCTCCGGTTTCTCCCGCCGGAACTTCCTCGGCCTGTCCGCCGCGGTCGGCGCCGCCGGCCTCACCGCCGCCTGCGGTGGCGGCACCTCCGGCCCGCCCGGCACCCAGGACCAGGGCACCGGCGGCGAGTTCACCGGCGAGTACACCGGGCCGAACGTGCAGCTCGACTTCTGGAACGGCTTCACCGGCGGTGACGGGCCGTTCATGAAGAAGATGGTCGACCAGTTCAACACCGAGCACCCGAACATCAAGGTCACCATGACCACGATCCGGTGGCAGGACTACTACCAGAAGGTGCCGGCCGCGGTGGTCTCCGGCCAGGGCCCGGACGTCGGCATCGCGCACCAGGACAACCTCGCGACGCTGGCCGCCCGCCGCTCGATCCTGCCGCTGGACGACATCGCCACCGAGCTCAAGCTCGAGGAGTCGGACTTCATCCCGGCCGTCTGGAAGGGCGGCATCTACCAGGACAAGCGGTACGGCATCCCGCTCGACGTGCACTCGCTGGCCCAGTACTGGAACAGCGACCAGCTGGCCAAGGCCGGCCTGCAGGCGCCGCCGGCGACCAAGGAGGAGTTCGACCAGGCGGTCGCGAAGATCAAGTCCGGCGGGCTGCAGAACCCGTTCTGGATCCCGTCGCTGTGGCCGGCGCACCTGATCTTCTACTCGCTCATCTGGCAGAACGGCGGCGCGCCGTACTCCGAGGACGGGCAGACCGCGACCTTCAACTCCGCTGAGGGCGTGGAAGCCCTGACCTGGATGGTGGACCAGATCAAGAACGGGGTCAGCCCGCGCAACGTCGCGATCGACACCCAGTACAACGCGTTCAAGAGCGGCCGGAACGCCGGCACGTTCGACGGGATCTGGCAGATCAACGACCTCAAGTCGACCGCGCCGAAGCTCAAGTGGGCGATGGCGCCGGTCCCGCAGGTCTTCGAGCAGCAGGCGGTGTGGTCCAACGGGCACAACTTCGTGCTGATGAGCCAGCGGAAGGCCGACGACAACAAGCTGCAGGCCTCGAAGATCTTCATCAACCAGATCAGCGAGAAGTCCGCCGAGTGGGCCCAGTCCGGCATGATCCCGGCCCGGAACTCGGCCCGCGAGGACGCGTCCTTCACCAACCAGACGCAGGCCGTGGTCGCCAAGAACATCGACCAGTTCCGCTTCCTGCCGTCCGTGCCGGGCATCGGCGACGTCGGCTTCCAGGGCATCGAGCAGGCGGTGAACAAGGCGACCCTGCTGCGGCAGGACCCGAAGCAGGCGCTGGACACCGCCGCGGGGGTGGCGAACAAGCTGCTCGAAGAGAACCGCAAGAAGTTCGGCGGCTGAGTCCGGTGGCGACCGTCGAGACCCTCCCCACCGGCCCGGACACGCTCCAGCCGGTGCGGAGGGAGGGCGGCAGGCAGGCTTCCCGGTACGGCGGGGGTTGGGTGCCCTACCTCTTCCTGCTGCCGTACCTGGCGCTGTTCGTCACCTTCGTGCTGGTGCCGATCGCGCTCGGGATCTGGATCAGCCTGCACACCTGGGACTTCACCATCCCGCGCAAGCCGTGGGCCGGTCTCGGCAACTACAAGGACCTGTTCGACTCCAGCTCGGTGGTCGGTCCCGACTTCATCCGGGCGATGAAGGCGACGGCCATCTTCACGGTCGCCAGCGTGCCGCTGCTCGTGGTGATCCCGCTCGCCGTGGCGCTGCTGATGAACGCGAGATTCCCCGGCCGCAACCTCTTCCGCGCCGTCTACTTCGCCCCGTACGTGCTCGGCGTCGCCGTGATCGGCGTGCTGTGGCGCTACCTGCTCGACAACAACGTCGGGCTGGTCAACCACTACCTCGGCGCGCTCGGGCTGCCCGACGACATCGCCTGGACCACGTCCACGCCGGCCGCCTGGGTCGCGCTGGTCGGGGTCACGGTCTGGTGGACGCTCGGCTTCAACGCGGTGATCTACCTGGCCGGGCTGCAGGACATCCCGCCGGAGCTGTACGAGGCGGCCAAGATCGACGGCGCGAACCGCTGGCAGCGCTTCCGCAACGTGACCATGCCCGGGCTGCGGCCGGTGCTCATGTTCGTGGTGATCACCACGATCATCGCGTCGGCGAACATGTTCGGGCAGTCGTACCTGATGACCCAGGGCGCGCCGGGCAACGAGACCCGCACCGCGATCTACTACATCGCCGAGACCGGCCTGAAGAACTTCGACATGGGCCGGGCGGCGGCGATGAGCTTCGTGCTGACGCTGTGCCTGCTGGTGCTCAGCGGCCTGGTGATGCTCCTCTTCCGGGAGCGCAAGCCGAAGGGACTGGCCCCGTGACGACCTTCGTGGAGGGCACCGCCCCGGTCACCGACGACCCGCCCGACGGCCCGCGCCGGAGCGACCGGCGCCCGGGCGGCGTCAGGCGGGTCGTCCAGTACGTGGTCCTGGTCGTGCTGACCGTCCTGTTCGTCAGCCCGCTGGTCTACATGGCGGTCACGTCGTTCAAGACCCAGGCCGACGCGATCTCGCCGGATCCACAGTGGATCCCGGCGAACCCGACGACGGCCGCGTACGACGCGATGCTCGGCTCCGACGACACTCCGGTGCTGCGCTGGTTCGCCAACAGCGTGCTGGCCGCGACCGCGCAGTCGCTGCTGGTCGTCGCGACCGCGGCACTGGCCGCGTACGCACTGGCCCGGATGGACTTCCGGGGCAAGCGGCTGATCTTCGGCACGATCGTGGCGACGCTCTTCGTCCCCGCGGTCATCCTGATCATCCCCAACTACATCATCATCTCCGAGTTCGCCTGGCTGGACAGCCTGACCGCGGTCGTGGTGCCCGGCGCGGCGAGCGCGTTCGGGGTGTTCTTCCTGCGCCAGTTCTTCCTCTCGCTGCCGGAGGAGCTGGAGGAGGCCGCGTACGTGGACGGGGCCGGGCCGTTGCGGATCTTCTGGTCGGTGGTGCTGCCGCTGTCGAAGCCGGCGCTGGCCACGCTGGCGCTGCTGGCGTTCCTGACCAACTGGAACGACTTCCTCTGGCCGCTGTACGTGCTCTTCAGCGCCGAGCAGCAGACGCTGCCGGCCGGGCTGGCCACCCTGCAGAACGCGAACGCGGTGCGCTACGACCTGCTGATGGCCGGCGCGATGATCGCGGCCGTGCCGGTGCTGCTGCTCTACCTGGTCGCGCAGCGCTTCGTGATCGAGGGGGTGTCCCGTACCGGGCTGAAGGGGTGAGCGGTCAGGCGGTGCGGGGGAGGGGGACCTCCGCCCAGACCGTCTTGCCCCGTCCGGGCGAGGCGCGCCAGCCCCAGGCGCAGGCCAGCCGGGTGACCACGCTCAGGCCGCGGCCGGTCTCCGCGTCCGGCGCGGCCCGGTTGGTGTGCGGCGAGGCGTCCGACAGGCCGTCGGTGACCTCGACCCGGACCCGCTCCGGATGGTGCACGACGGTCACCACGATCGGCTCCGCGCCGTGCAGGACCGCGTTGGTGACCAGCTCGCTCACCACCAGCAGCAGGTCCTCCTGGGCCGACGCCTCGCATCCCCAGCCGGCCAGCACCTCGGTCACCGCGTGCCGGCCGCGGGCCGGCGCATCCGCGTCCGCGTCCAGCTCGATGACCTCGGTCCCCCCGGCGCCGTGCGTCTGCGGTCCGTCCACACCGGAACTCTGCCCGTTCCGCGGCGCGGGGACTCCTGAAATGCCGGGCGGATTTCGGCGGCGGCCCGGGCTGGCTACGATTTCGTACATCGGGTCACGGGGGGTGACGATGGGGTCGACCGAGGATCCCGCCGAGTGCGTCGGGCTGACCGCCGCGCCGGCCGGCGGACGACCGCTGCCGGAGGAGCTGCTCGCGCACGCCCGGCCGGGCGGCAGCCTGCGGATCGAGCCGGTGGACCGGCCCGGGCCGGGCTGACCCGGCCCGCCCCGATTTCGTCGGACCCGGCGGCTACCGTTCGCCGGGACGGAAGGGGGCGGGTGTGCCGAGGGGACGGTCCGGGGGGCTGGGCGTGCGCGGCTGGCTGCTGCTCCTGGTGCTGGCGATCGTGGTGCTGGGCATGCTCAGCGGCCTGCTGGACCGGGCGGCGTGACCGGCCTGCTGCTGGCCGACCTGGCCGCCGCGTCCGCGGACGTGGCGGCGACCGCGGCCCGGCTGGGCAAGGTGTCCCGGCTGGCCGAGGTGCTGGGCCGGGCCGAGCCGGCCGAGGTGGCCGCGGCGGTGGCGTTCCTGTCCGGCGAGCTGCGGCAGCGGCAGATCGGGGTGGGCTGGGCGTCGCTGCGCGAGGTGCCGGCGCCGGCGGCCGAGCCGTCGCTGCGGGTCGGCGAGGTGGACGGGATCTTCGAGCGGATCGGGCGGCAGGCCGGCGCCGGCTCGCAGGCGGCCCGCCGCGAGCTGCTCGGCGCGCTGTTCGACCGGGCGACCGCGGCGGAGCAGCGCTTCCTCCGCCAGCTGCTGGTCGGCGAGCTGCGCCAGGGCGCCCTGGAGGGCGTGATGGTCGACGCGGTGGCCCGGGCCGCCGGGCTGCCGGCCAAGGACGTGCGGCGGGCGGTGATGCTGCGCGGCGACCTCGGCGCGGTGGCCGCGGCCGCGCTGGCCGGCGGGGCGGCGGCGCTGGCCGGCTTCCGGCTCGAGGTCGGCCGGCCGGTGCTGCCGATGCTGGCGCAGACCGCCGACGGCATCGGCTCGGCGCTGGAGCGGGTGTGCCCGGCCGCGGTGGAGTGGAAGCTGGACGGCGCCCGGGTGCAGGTGCACCGCGCCGGCGACGAGGTCGCCGTCTTCACCCGCAGCCTGGACGACATCACCGCCCGGGTGCCCGAGGTGGTCGAGGTGGCCCGGGCGCTGCCGGTGACCGCGGCGGTGCTGGACGGCGAGGTGATCGCGCTGGCGCCGGACGGGCGGCCGCGACCGTTCCAGGTGACCGCGAGCCGGGTGGGCAGCCGCGGCGACCCGGCCGCGCTGCGGGCGGCCACCCCGCTGTCGGTCTTCCTCTTCGACGTGCTCCACCTGGACGGGCGCGACCTGCTGGACGCCCCCGGCGCGGAGCGGGCGGCGGCGCTGGCCGCGGTGGTGCCGGTCGCGCAGCGGGTGCCGCGCGCGGTGGTGGACACCGAGCCGGCCGCCGCCGCGGTGCTGGCCGAGGCGCTGGCCGCCGGTCACGAGGGCGTGCTGGTCAAGTCGCTGGCGACGGCGTACGAGGCGGGTCGGCGGGGGGCCGGCTGGATCAAGGTGAAGCCGCGGCACACGCTCGACCTGGTGGTGCTCGCGGTCGAGCGGGGCCACGGCCGCCGCCGCGGCTGGCTGTCCAACCTGCACCTCGGGGCGCGGGACCCGGCCACCGGCGGGTTCGTGATGCTCGGCAAGACCTTCAAGGGGCTGACCGACGCGATGCTGGCCTGGCAGACCGAGCGGCTCGGCGCGCTGGCCGCGGGTGACGACGGCTGGGTGGTGCGGGTGCGCCCGGAGCTGGTGGTCGAGGTGGCCTTCGACGGGGTGCAGACCAGCCCGCGCTACCCGGGCGGGGTGGCGCTGCGCTTCGCCCGCGTGCTGCGCTACCGGGAGGACAAGACGGCCGCGGAGGCCGACACGATCGACACCGTCCGGGCCATCCACACCGGCGAGCGGGCGCCGGCCTGACCGGCTCCGGGCAGCCGGAGGGCCCGGCCGCCGAGTGCGGCCGGGCCCTCCGGGAGACCCCGTGATGCTGGATCAGACGCGGCGACCGACTCCGCGCCGGCTGGCGGCCCGGTAGACCAGCAGCGCGATGATGGCGCCGATGATCGAGCCGATGATGCCGGACGCCTGGAAGGCGCCCTCGTTGGAGTCCTCACGGAAGAGCAGGTAGCCGAGGAAGCCGCCGATGAACGAGCCGACGATGCCCAGCACGATCGTCGCGCCGATCCCCATCGGGTCCTTCCCAGGCACGACGGCGCGGGCGATAAACCCGGCGACGAGGCCGATGAGAAGCAGGTAGAGAATGAAGCCGATCACGGGTTCCTCCAGGTGTCCGTGGCGGCCCCACACCGCCACATCCGGTCACCGCTCTGATTACCCCGCCCCATCGCCGTCCAATCGCGACTTCCGGCCCAGCCTGGACCCCGCCCCGGACCCCCGCCCGGACCCGCCCCGCGCCCGGCCGGGCGCCCGCCCGCGTCCCGCCCGGAGCCCGGCCCGGCGCCCGCGGGGGCTCCGGCCCGGCGACCCGGCGCGGGGGAGTCCCGCGGTGTGCCGGAGCCCGGCGGGGACTATTCTTTGGCTGCTCGTTGCCGTGGCCGGCCGGTCGCGGCGGCGCTGTCGACCCGCCGGAGGCCTCGCGTGACCGTCACCGCTCCCTCGCCGATCGTCAGCCGCCCTGACCCGGTGCGGCCGACCAGCCGAGGCTCGGTCCTCCTCGATCTGCTGCGCACGACCGACCACAAGACCATCGGGAAGATGTACCTGGTGACCTCGTTCGCCTTCTTCCTGGCGGGCGGGATCATGGCCCTGCTGATCCGCGGCGAGCTGGCCCGGCCGGGCCTGCAGTATCTGAGCCAGGAGCAGTACAACCAGCTCTTCACCATGCACGGCACGATCATGCTGCTGTTCTTCGCGACGCCGATGGTCTTCGCGTTCGCCAACCTGGTGCTGCCGCTGCAGATCGGCGCGCCGGACGTCAGCTTCCCGCGGCTCAACGCCTTTTCGTACTGGTTGTTCCTGTTCGGCGGCCTGATGTTGATGACTGGCTTCATCGCTCCGGGCGGGGCGGCCGACTTCGGGTGGTATGCCTACGCTCCGCTCACCGACGCGACCAACTCGCCCGGCGTCGGCGCGGACCTCTGGTTCGTCGGGCTGACCGTCTCCGGGCTGGGCACCATCCTCGGCGGCGTCAACATGATCACCACGGTGATCACGCTGCGGGCGCCGGGCATGACGATGTTCCGGATGCCCATCTTCACCTGGAACATCCTGATCACCAGCCTGATGGTGCTGCTGGTCTTCCCGATCCTGGCCGCGGCCGCGCTGGCCATGATGGCCGACCGCAAGCTGGGCGCCCAGATCTTCGAGGCGGAGAACGGCGGGGCCATCCTCTGGCAGCACCTGTTCTGGTTCTTCGGCCACCCCGAGGTCTACATCGTCGCGCTGCCGTTCTTCGGCATCATCACCGAGGTCATCCCGGTCTTCGCGCGCAAGCCGCTGTTCGGCTACAAGGGCATGGTCGGCGCGACCGTGGCCATCGCGGCGCTGTCCATGGCGGTGTGGGCGCACCACATGTTCGCCACCGGAGCGGTGCTGCTGCCGTTCTTCGCCTTCCTGACCTACCTGATCGCCATCCCGACCGGGATCAAGTTCTTCAACTGGATCGGCACCATGTGGCACGGATCGGTCAGCTTCGAGACACCGATGCTGTGGGCGCTCGGCTTCCTGGTGACCTTCCTGCTCGGCGGGCTCACCGGGGTGCTGCTGGCCTCGCCGCCGCTGGACTTCCACCTCAACGACACGTATTTCGTGGTGGCGCACTTCCACTACGTGCTGTTCGGCACGATCGTCTTCGCCGTCTTCTCCGGGATCTACTTCTGGTTCCCGAAGTTCACCGGCCGCTACCTGGACGAGAAGCTGGGCAAGCTGCACTTCTGGGGCACCTTCATCGGCTTCCACGTCACCTTCCTGGTGCAGCACTGGCTCGGCAACGAGGGCATGCCCCGGCGGTACGCGGACTACCTGCCGACCGACGGCTTCACCACGCTCAACATGGTGTCCACGGTGGGTGCCTTCCTGCTCGGCGTCTCCACGCTGCCGTTCCTGTGGAACGTCTACAAGTCCTACCGGTACGGCGAGGTGGTCACCGCGGACGACCCGTGGGGCCACGGCAACTCGCTGGAGTGGGCGACGTCCTGCCCGCCGCCGCGACACAACTTCGTCACCATGCCGCGGATCCGGTCCGAGCGGCCCGCGTTCGAGGCCCACTACCCGCACCTGGCCGAGCGGCTGGAGCGGGAGGCGCACGGTGGCAGCGGGCCGACCGGGCCGGACGAGCTGGCCGGCGCCGAGACCGGGCCGCGGCAGGGCGCGAAGGACCCGGACCCCACCTGATCGGTACGGAGCGCTGAGCCTCTGTGACTTCATGTAGGCGGCTGATATCGTAGCGTGATCCGCGATCCCGACCGGCCGACCGTCGTCCGGCGGGATCGCTCTCCCCTCGCACGACCTCTTTCCCATGCACCCACACTCCGTGCTCGTCACCGTCACCGGGTACGACCGACCCGGCGTCACCTCGGCCCTCTTCGCGGCCCTGGCCGCGCACGACGTCGAGGTGCTCGACGTCGAGCAGGTGGTGATCAGCGACCGGCTGGTGCTCGGCGTGGTGCTGGCGCTGCACGGCGACCCGGCGCCGCTGCGCCGCGCGGTGACGCACGCCGCCGAGGCGCTCGGCACCGAGGTCGAGGTGAGCATCACCGAGGACCCGGAGGAGGGCACGGCCCGGCTGCCGCTGCGGCACCACGTGCTGGTGCTGGGCCGCCCGCTGCGGGCCGGCGCGGTCGGCGAGATGGCTCGCCGGATCACCGAGCTCGGCGGCAACATCGACTCGATCGTCCGGCTCACCCACCGCCCGGTCACCGCGCTGGAGCTGGTGGTCTCCGGCGCCGACCTGCGCCGGCTCGGCACCGGCCTGGTCGCCGGGGCCGCCGCGGCCGGGGTGGACGTGGCGGTGGAGCGGGCCGGGCTGCAGCGCCGGGCCAAGCGGCTGCTGCTGCTCGACCTGGACGCGGCGGTCACCGGCTGCGACCAGCTGGCCGCGCTGGCCGACGAGGTCGGCCGCGGCGCCGAGTCGCGCGCGCTGCTGGCCGAGGCCGGCGGCCTGCCCTCGGTCGAGGTGGTGCGGGCGCGGGCCGCGCTGCTGGCCGGCACCCCGGTGGCCTGCCTGGACGCGCTGCACGGCCGGGTGCAGTGGACGCACGGCTCCCGGGCGCTGCTCGGCGCCGCCCGCCGCGCCGGCTACCGGTGCGGGGTGGTCACCGGCGGCGTCGCCCAGGTCGCCGAGCGGCTGGTGGACGGGCTGGCCCTGGACTTCCTCGCCGCGAACCGGCTGGAGACCGCGGCCGGCCGGCTGACCGGCCGGATCGTCGGCGAGGTGGTGGACCGGGGCGGCCGGGCCCGGGCGCTGGTCCGGTTCGCGGAGGCGTACGGGGTGCCGCTGAGCCAGGCCGTCGCGGTCGGCTGCGGGGCGGACGCCGCCGAGCTGATCAGCCTGGCCGGGCTGGGCGTCGCGGTCGACTCGACCCGCCTGCCGGCCAAGGGCGAGCCGACCCGCAGCGCCCACCTGGACGCGCTGCTCTTCGTGCTCGGGCTGCGGTCGGACGAGCCCGAGGAGGCCGGCCCGGTGCCGACCCGCCTCACCGCCTCCGCCCGCGAGTGACGGCGCCCGCCCGCGAGTGACGGCGCCCGCCCGCGAGTGACGGCGCCCGCCCGCGAGTGACGGCGCCCGCCCGCGAGTCCGTCACTCGGTGCGGGAGTCCGTCACTCGGCGGGGGAGTCCGTCACTCGGCGGGGGGTGGGGTGGCGGGGCGGACGACGGGGTCGCCGAGCAGGGTGATGCCGGCGGCGCGCATCCGCTCCACCGCGGCCGCGGTGGTCGCCGCCGCCACCCCGGCGGTGAGGTCCAGCCGGACGGTCACCGCGAAGCCGGCCGCCTGCGCGTCCAGCGCGGTCGCCACCACGCAGTGGTCGGTGGCGATGCCCATCACCTCGACCGCGTCCACCCCGGCGGCGCGCAGCCAGTCGGCCAGCGGGACCCCGTCCGGACCGCGCCCCTCGAAGCCCGAGTACGCCGCCGCGTGCTCGCCCTTGTCGAACACCGCCTCGATCCGGGACCGGTCCAGCCGCGGGTGCAGGTCCTCGCCGCCGGAGCCGACCACGCAGTGTGCCGGCCAGCTGTCCACGAAGTCCGGCGTCGCGGAGAAGTGTGCCCCCGGGTCGATGTGGTGGTCCCGGGTGGCCACCACCGTGTCGTAGCCGCCCTCGGCGAGCCGGGCGGAGATCGCCGCGGCCACGCCGGCGCCGCCGGCGACGGCCAGCGAGCCGCCCTCGGTGAAGTCGTTCTGCACGTCCACCACCAGCGCGGCCAGGCTCATGATCCCTCCACCACGACGGTCGGCAGGGCGGGCTCGCCCCGCGACAGCTTCAGCCCTTCCCACGGCACGGTACGCAGCGCGTCGCGCAGGTGGTCGCGCGACCGGTCGAGCGTGGGCAGCCCGTCGACCCGCGACCCGCCGCGCACCAGCGGCACCTGCAGCAGCCGGTCGTGCTCGCCCAGCTCCGGCTCGCCGAGGGTGACCAGCACCTCCTCGGTGGCGGTGCCGGTGGCCCGGGCCCGGCGGACCGCGGTCTTCCGGCCGCCCACGGTGGTCTTGTGCTCCGACCGCTTCGCCACCGGCCGGCCGTCCACCTCGACCAGCTTGTAGATCATGTTCGCGGTCGGCGCGCCGGACCCGGTCACCACCGAGGTGCCGACCCCGTACGCGTCCACCGGGGCGGCGGCCAGCGCCGCCAGCGCCCACTCGTCCAGGTCGCCGGACAGCACGATCCGGGTGCCGGTGGCGCCGAGCGAGTCGAGCTGCTCGCGGGCCTGGCGGGCCAGCACGGACAGGTCGCCGGAGTCGATCCGCACCGCCCCCAGCTCCGGCCCGGCCACCTCGACCGCGGTCCGGATGCCCTGGGCGATGTCGTACGTGTCCACCAGCAGCGTGGTGCCCACGCCGAGCGTCTCCACCTGGGCCTTGAACGCGGCCGCCTCGCTGTCGTGCAGCAGCGTGAAGGCGTGCGCGGCGGTGCCGCTGGTCGGGATGCCGTACCGGCGGCCGGCCTCGAGGTTGGAGGTGGACCGGAAGCCGGCCAGGTACGCCGCCCGGGCGGCGGCGACCGCGGCCTCCTCCTGGGTCCGCCGGGAGCCCATCTCGATCAGCGGCCGGTCGCCGGCCGCGGTGACCATCCGGGCCGCGGCGGAGGCGACCGCGCTGTCGTGGTTGAAGATCGACAACGCCAGCGTCTCCAGCAGCACCGCCTCGCCGAACGTGCCGGTGACGGTCAGCACCGGCGAGCCGGGGAAGTAGAGCTCGCCCTCCCGGTAGCCGTCCACGTCGGCGGTGAACCGCCAGCCGGCCAGCGTCTCCAGCAGCGCCCCGTCGAGACCGGACCGCTCCAGCGCGGCCAGCTCGTCCGGGCCGAAGCGGAAGGACTCCAGCGCGTCCAGCAGCCGCCCGGTGCCGGCCACCACGCCGTACCGGCGGCCGTCCGGGAGCCGGCGGGCGAACAGCTCGAAGACGCAGTGCCGGCCCGCGCTGCCGTCCCGCAGCGCGGAGGCCAGCATGGTCAGCTCGTACCGGTCGGTCAGCAGGGCGGTCGAGGCCACGTCCGGAGCCTAGGGCCGCGGGCGCGTCTGGGAGCCCGAGGGTGTCCCGTGCCACCATGAGACCCGTGAGCGGCTCGATCGCGCCGGCCCAGACCCCCGGCACGGACACCCGGACGGACCCCGACATCGAGGAGGGCACCGACGTCGAAGCCGCGCTGCCCTGGGTGACCCTGGTGTGGAACGACCCGATCAACCTGATGTCGTACGTGACCCACGTCCTGCAGAAGCTGTTCGGCTACGACCGGGAGAAGGCGACCAAGCTGATGCTCGACGTGCACCGCCGCGGCCGTGCGGTGGTCAGCTCCGGGTCGCGGGAGCAGATGGAGCACGACGTCGCCCGCCTGCACGCGTACGGCCTGTGGGCCACCCTCCAGCAGCAGTGACCGGGATCAAGCGGACCCGCAAGGGCGTGGTGGTCACCTTCGACGAGGTGGAGGCGTCACTGCTGCGGCACCTCGTCGGCGAGGTGCGCGACCTGCTCGCCGACGGGGACGACCCGCCGCCGGCCCGGTCGGCCGGCGGGCTGCCCAGCGACGCGGAGCTGGCCGCGCTGACCGGCCTCGGCGGCGGCGACCGGGACCGGCCGGCCGACCCGGCGCTGGCCCGGCTGCTGCCGGACGGCTACCGGGACGACCCGGACGCGGCCGGCGAGTTCCGCCGGCTCACCGAGGCGTCGCTGCGCCGGGACAAGGTGGCGGCGGCCGAGCGGCTGCTCGCCGCGCTGCCGGGGGACGGGCCGGGCGAGGTGCGGCTGGACCCGGAGAGCACCGAGCGCTGGCTCAGCACGATCAACGACGTCCGGCTCGCGCTCGGCACCCGGCTGGAGGTCTCCGAGGAGATGGCCGAGCCCGACCCGGACGACCCGGACGCCCCCGCGTACGTGGTCTACCTGTGGCTGACCGAGCTGCAGGGCGTGCTGGTCGAGGTCGCCGCCGGCTGAGGGCCCGCTCACCGGCTGTGCCGGTTTCGGCCGGCTCAGACCACGGACTGGCGGTGCGGGTCCCAGTACTCCAGGCCGACCTGTTCGAAGCGCTGCTCGAGGGCCTCCAGCCCCTTCTCCGCCGCGTACGCCCGCTCCCGCGCGGTGATCGGGATCACCCAGCGGAAGTGCACGGTCCGGCCCGGCAGCGGCAGCGCCCACAGCTCGTCGGCCAGCAGGTACGGCGAGCTGACCAGCAGGTGGCCGCAGCTGGAGCCGGGCAGCCACGGCTCGCCGACCGAGACGGTGTCGCCGACCTTGAGCTCCTGCACGCCGTGGAAGTAGACGACCATCGCCAGCAGCTCGACCGCGCGCAGCGTCTTGAACGGGGTGACCAGCACGAACTCCGACCCCGCGGCGCCGGCGACCGGCGGGGCGTCCGGGCCGGGCAGCGAGGCGCCGCTGCTGACGTGCAGCCACAGCCCGCCGCGGGTCTCCGGGTCGACCCGGAGCACCCGGACGTGCGGCATCGCCATCGCGTCGGTGCGCCAGCCCTGCACGACCACCCGCTGACCCGGGAAACCGTGCCGCAGATGGGCCTCGATCGCGCCCTGCGCGTCCACCCCGGTCCCCGGCCCCACCGTGGTCACTCTACGGAAGAGGGTGCCCGTGGACGGCGGTAACCTGGCTCCCGTGCTGAGCATCGGGCGGGCCGCCCACGACGCGATCGTGGCGCACGCCCGGCGCGACCACCCCGACGAGGCCTGCGGCGTCGTGGCCGGACCGGCCGGCTCCGACCGGCCCGAGCGGGTGGTGCCGATGCTCAACGCGGCCCGGTCGCCGACGTTCTACGAGTTCGACTCGATGGAGCTGCTCAAGCTCTACCGGGAGCTGGACGCGCGGGACGAGGAGCCGGTGGTGATCTACCACTCGCACACCGCGACGGAGGCGTACCCGTCCCGCACCGACCGGCGGCTGGCCATGGAGCCGGGTGCGCACTACGTGCTGGTCTCCACCCGCGACCCGGAGGAGACCGAGTTCCGTTCGTTCCGGATCGTGGACGAGGTCGTGACCGAGGAAGACGTACGGATCACCGACTGAGGGAAGCGTTGCGCCGCGGCGGCGGTTCGTCCGTAGACAGTCACATCTCACCAGGAGTATCCAGCGATGGCGATCGAGGTCCGGATCCCGACGATCCTCAGGCAGTACACCGGCGGCCAGAAGGCGGTGCAGGCCAGCGGCAGCTCCCTGGGCACGCTGATCGACGACCTCGAGACGCAGCATCCGGGGATCAAGGCCCGGCTGGTCACCGACGCCGGCGCGCTGCACCGCTTCGTCAACGTCTACGTCAACGACGAGGACGTGCGCTTCACCGGCGCCCTCGACACCGGGCTCAACGACGGTGACGAGGTCACCATCCTGCCCGCCGTGGCCGGCGGCTGACGATGCGCTACGCGTCGCTGCTCGACGCGTTCGGCGACACGCCCCTGGTCGGGCTGCCCCGGCTGTCGCCGGCCGAGGACGTCCGGCTGTGGGCGAAGCTGGAGGACCGCAACCCGACCGGCTCGATCAAGGACCGGGCCGCGCTCTACATGGTGCAGGCGGCGGAGAAGGACGGGCTGCTCCGGCCGGGCTCGGTGATCCTCGAGCCGACCAGCGGCAACACCGGCATCTCGCTGGCCATGGTGGCCAAGCTGCGCGGATACCGGCTGATCTGCGTGATGCCGGAGAACACCTCGGTGGAGCGCCGGCTGCTGCTGGAGACGTACGGCGCGGAGATCATCTCCTCGCCGGCCGCCGGCGGGTCCAACCAGGCCGTCGCGATGGCGAAGGAGCTGGCCGCGGCCAACCCGGACTGGGTGATGCTCTACCAGTACGGCAACCCGGCGAACGCGCAGGCGCACTACGAGACCACCGGTCCGGAGATCCTGCGCGACCTGCCCACGGTCACCCACTTCGTGGCCGGGCTGGGCACCACCGGCACGCTGATGGGCGCCGGCCGCTACCTGCGCGAGCACCAGCCCGGCGTGCAGGTGGTCGCGGCCGAGCCGCGGTACGGCGACCTGGTCTACGGGCTGCGCAACGTGGACGAGGGCTTCGTCCCGGAGCTGTACGACCCGACGGTGCTGTCCACCCGCTACTCGGTCGGCTCCAAGGAGGCGCTGCGCCGCACCCGGCAGCTGATCGAGACCGAGGGCGTCTTCGCCGGCATCTCCACCGGGGCGATCCTGCACGCCGCGCTCGGCGTCGCGGAGAAGGCGGTCGCTTC
This sequence comes from uncultured Actinomycetota bacterium, assembly GCA_963849885.1. Taxonomy (GTDB): domain Bacteria; phylum Actinomycetota; class Actinomycetes; order Mycobacteriales; family CADCTP01; genus CADCTP01. The sequence continues at coordinate 112,701 of CAWKIV010000019.1, forward strand.
CGGGGAGCGGGCCGACATCGCCTTCGTGGTCTGCGACGGCGGGTGGAAATACCTGTCCACCGGCGCGTACGGCGGGACGCTGGAAGAGGCCGAACGGGCCCTGGAGGGTCAGCTCTGGGCCTGATCGGTCCCAGTCGGGTGAAACTCTGCCGGCCGCGGATCTCCGTACCGGTCGGCGGCACTACCAGGCAGTAGTGTGTGCCGCACTCCCATGGCCGACATCCACGACCGCCTGGAGCGGTTGCAGCGACGCGACGAGCTCACTCGGCGTGTGCTGCAGCAGCGCGCGGTGCCCGAGCCGGTGGCCGGCGTCGGCAGCGACTTCGTCGAGGTCGTCGAGGCGGTGGTGCAGGTGGTCCGCCGGCACCCGGGCATGTCGGTGATGGTCGCCCCGGGCGACGGCCGGCAGGGCAGCCTGGTGGTCCGGGTGACCGAGCAGGACGGCGAGGTCGACGTCACCGTCATCCGCAACGGCGCCTGAGCACCGCCGGCGGTCAGCGGGTCGGGGTGGCCGCGCAGGCGTTGTCCGGCGCCGGCCGGCAGGTCATCCGCGCCGGGGTGGTGACCGGCGGCTCCAGCGGGCTGCCGTCCGGGCCCACCGCCGTGACGCTGCGGACCGGCCGGTCGCCGGCCAGCACCACTGCGAAGAAGCGGGCCGCCGCGTCGGTCGGGGTGCGCACCGCGGGCAGCTCGACCGGGTCGCCGGTGGCGAGCCGGACCCGCACCCGGGCCGCGCCGTCCGGCGTCACCCCGATCACCCGGGTGACCGGCCGGCCGTCGACCCGCACCACCACGGCGTGCCAGCCGGTCGGGCCGGCCGGCCGCCAGTCGTCGAAGCAGGCCAGGTCCCGGCCGAAGCCGTCGCCCTCGGTGAGCAGGCAGCGCCGGGCCGTCCCGCCCGGCGTGGTCGAGCCGACCTGCCACCGGCTGCCGGCGGCCACGCCCTGGTTGACCCGGTGCACCGGCGGCGGCGCGAGCGGCTCCTCCGGCCCGGCGGTCGGCAGGTCGCCGGCCGGCAGCGACCCGTCGAGCGGGCCGATCCCGCCGAGCACGGCCGGCACGCCGGCCAGCAGCACCGCCGCGGCGGCCGCCGAGCCGACCGCGAGCAGCGCGCGGCGGCGGGCCCGGCGGCGGCGGATGCTCGCCCCGACCCGCGGCAGCGGGTCGACCGGGCCGCGGTAGTCCGGGATCAGGTCGCGCAGCGCGAGCAGCAGCTCGCCGTCCGGCACCGGGTCGTCGGCGGCCGGGTCGGGCCGGTGGCCGTCGGTCACGGGCCGCTCACCCCCTCACCGCGGGGCGCCGGCACGGACCGGTCCGGGTGCCGGGCGTCGCGCAGCCGGGCCAGGCCGCGGAACGCGTGCGTCTTCACCGTGCCGGTGCTGATCTCCAGCAGCTCGGCCACCTGCCGCTCGCTGAGGTCCTCGGCGTAGCGCAGCACCACCACCGCGCGCTGCAGCACCGACAGCGAGGCCAGCTCCCGGCGGATCCAGTCGCGCTCGTCCACCGCGTCCGCGGCCGCCGTCGCGTGCGGCTCCGCCAGCTCCGGCAGCTCCCAGCGCGGCTCCTCGCCGCGCCACTTCCGCCGGGACGCCGAGATCGCGCCGTTGACGATCGTCCGCCGCACGTACGCCTCCGGGCTGCCGTCGCGCACCCGCGGCCACACGAACCAGAGCTTGGCCAGCGACTCCTGCACCAGGTCCTCGGCGCGGCCGACGTCCAGGGTGAGCGAGTAGGCCAGCCGGACCAGCCGCCCCCACCGGCTCCGGACGAAGGCGGCGAAGCTCTCCTCGGCCGGGCGGTCGGTCGGGTCTGCGGTCGGGCCTGGCACCCACCGGCTCCCTCCTCGCTCGACTGGACGCAGCCGTCTTCCCGGCCAACGCGACCGGAACCCGGACAGGTTGACGGCTGGGCGCTCAGTCTGCCCTGGATTTCAGCCTCAGTTGAAGGTGGCTGAGCTGGCCTGGTCGTTCGCCGCGGCGCCCACGTACGAGAGGGAGGACACGATGTTGGTCAGTGCGCCACCGGTGTAGCTGGTGCCGCGGAAGAGCTGCTGCGCGCAGTTGGAGTAGCTGCGGAAGCTGGAGATGCGGTCGTTCCAGCCGGAGGGCAGGGACGGGAAGCGGTAGTCCACGTCCAGGCTGTAGTCGCACCGGCCGGACGCGGTCATGGACAGCGTGGCGCCGCCGTAGTTGAGGTTGGCGTACTCGATGCCCACCACCACCGAGGCGAACGTGGTCGGCACCGACTCCAGGGCCGCGGCGAAGGCCGGGTCCCGCACGGCGGCGGCCGCGGAGGCCGGCGCGTCGGTGACCCGGCCACCGGTCGCGGCCGCGATGGCGGCCGGGAAGGTGGCGTAGCAGCGGGGGGTCTGCCGCTCGCCGGCGGCGAGCACGCAGTGCGGGGCGGCGGTGGACGGCCGCGGGGCGGCCGCGGTGGCCGCCTCGGGGACCGGCGCGGCCGCGGGTGCCGCGGGCGGCGGGGCGGCGCCGCCGGGGGCGGCGACGGCCGGACCGACCGGCAGCAGGAGCAGCGCGGAGAGGGCGATCAGCAGCGCCGGGAGCCGGCGCGGGACGAGGGGACAGGGACGGACGTGCGCCGCGGAAGGCAACGCGGATCTCCTTCCCGCCGGCCCCGGACAGCCGGCGTGCCGGCGAGGATATCCGGTCGGTGATTGGGCCGTCACGGAAAGCCGCATCGGGGGTGTCCGTTACGCCCTGCCGTGACCACTCGATCACCTTCCGCCGCGGTACTGGACGAGCCGGCGACGAGTCTGCGGAAGGTTTTTCCGACACCGCCTGTAGCCCGGAAAAGTTGGATACTGTGCCGCCAGTCGGGTGGCCTGGGAAACGCCCGTCATGCCAGCTGGGGGAGAAACGGGAAGGGCAGGATGTCCCTGAGCTCCACCTCGTCGGCCACCGGGTCCGCCACCGGACGGCGGGCCGTCCGAGTTGCCATCGGCGCCGCCTTGGCCGTCGCGCTGCTGACGCCGGTCGCCGTCCTGTTCACCTTGGTCTGGTCGAGCACCGGCGACCGGATGGCGTTCGCCGCCGACGAGCGGCGCGGCGTCGCCTACCTCGGGCCGCTCACCCGGCTGCTCAGCGTCGTGACCGACGCCCAGGCGGAGGCGGTCAGCGGCAAGCCGATCAACCCGGAGCCGGTGCGCGCCGCGATCGTCGAGGTCGACGCGATCGACGCCGAGCTCGGCGGCCAGCTGCGCACCACCGACCGGTGGACCACGATCCGCGGCATCATCCAGGAGCGGACCGGCCGCCGGTGGAACGACACCATCGAGGCGTACACCCAGTTCAGCGACCTGGTCACCCAGCTGATGGAGCTCAACCGGAAGGTCGGCGACGGGTCCCGGCTGATCCTCGACCCACAGCTGGACTCGTACTACGTGATGAACGCGGCGCTGCTGCGGACCCCGGAGATCCTCGTCGACTCCGGCCGCTACACCGACCTCAGCGTGCTGGCCGCGGCCGACACGGACGGGCCGGCCGGGCCGGGCCGGGCGACGGTCCGCGACTCGGCGGCGCTGACCGCGGCCCGCAACCGGGTCGCCACCAACGCGATCGACCTCAGCGACGGGCTGCTCAAGGCGTTCGGCAGCACCAGCAGCACGACCCTGGGGCCGGGGCTGACCCGGCCGCTGGACGACTTCCGCACCTCGGTCGACGCCGTCGCCCCGTCCAACTCGCTGCTCGCGCAGCCGCCGGTGCGCTCGCCGACCGACCTGGAGTCCGACCAGAACGCGCTCCAGCAGGCCGCGCTCGCGTTGCAGGAGGCCGCGCTCGGCGAGCTGGACCGGCTGCTCGACGCCCGGCAGAACGCCGCCGAGCGGACCCGGCTGATCGCCGCGGGCGCGGCGCTGCTCGGTCTTCTGGTCGCCGGTGCGGCCGCGGTGACGCTGCGGCCCGGCTGGGCCGGGGGCGGCACCGGGGCCGACGCGGCCGACCCGGCCGATCCGGACGACGCGGACGGACCGGGAGGCGGCTCGCCGGGCGACGGCGCCGCCCCGCGGCGGCGGTCCCGGTCACCCGGCGTGAACGGGTCGGCCCGGTCACCGGCCGCGGAGCCGGCGACCAGCCTGGTCGGCGTCAGCCCCGAGACGGGAGGAGGCGCGCGTGCTCCTCGGTAGGCTCCAGGTCCGGCAGAAGCTCGCCCTGCTGGTGCTGCCGCTGCTCGTCCTCATCGTCATCGGCGCGGTGCCGCTGGTCACCGCGCGGGTCGACGCGGCCCAGCAGACCTCCAGCTCGGCCGACGTGGTCCGCCGGGCCGTCCGGATCGGCGCGCTGGTGCAGGAGCTGCAGCAGGAGCGGCTGGCCTCGCTCGGCTACCTGCTCAACCTGGAGCGCCGGGACCGGGTGGTGGCCCGGTCGGCCCGGGTGCTCGACCTCAGCGAGCAGCTGTCCGCGGAGTACGGCGGCGGCGACCTGCTCGACCTCGCCCTCCGCTCGGTGACCAACCGGTCCAGCCTGGCCGGCGTCCGCATCCAGGTGCTCGACGAGCGGGCCACCGGCCTGGTCGTCTACACCAGCTTCACCGAGGCGATCGCCGCGCTGATCGCCGCCCTGGAGCTGCGCGAGGACGTCGACCTCGGCACCGACATCGGCCGCAAGCAGCTCGCCCTGGACGGGATCATCCGGCACGACGAGGCCACCGCGGCGGCCGGCGCCGCACTGTTCCTCGAGCCCGGGCGGCAGATCAGCCCGCGGGTCGTCGGGCTGGTCGCCGCCAACCTGGCGGTCGAGGACCGGGAGGAGAAGGTCTTCGTCCCGCTGGCCGAGCCGGCCACCGTGGAGCTGTACGAGGAGGTCGAGGGCGGCCGGTCCAGCCGGCTGGTGTCCGACTACTTCGACCGGGTGCTCGGGCTGCCGGCGGAGTCGTTGGCCACCGCCAAGGTGCCCCAGGAGCTGCTGCCCCGGGTCGGCTCGCTGACCGAGCAGAGCCTGCTGGTGGAGACCCTCGCCGCGGCCCAGGCGGTCCGGACCGCCGACGGCTCCCGCGGGCGCGACCGCTGGCTGGCCGCGATCGGCATCGCGCTGGCCCTGCTGGTGCTGGTCGGCGCCGGCGTGCTGAGCATCCTGGTGGCCCGGTCCATCGCCCGGCCGCTGCGCCGGCTGACCGCCTCCGCGGACGAGGTGGCCGACGTCGCCCAGCAGGAGCTGGTCCGGGTCGCCGACACCGAGGACCCGCAGGCGGCCGCTCCCCGGCTGCGACCGGTGCAGGTCGGCACCTCCGACGAGCTCGGCGAGCTGGCCCATGCCTTCAACCGGGTGCAGCAGGTCGCCGCCGACCTGGTCGAGCGGCAGGTGGTCAGCCGGCGCAACGTGGCCACCATGTTCGGCAACGTCGGCCGCCGCACCCAGAACCTGGTCGGCCGCCAGCTGGCGATGATCGACTCGCTGGAGCGCAACGAGCAGGACCCGGTGCTGCTGGACCGGCTCTACCGGCTCGACCACGTGTCCACCCGGCTCCGCCGCAACGCGAACAGCCTGGTCGTGCTGTCCGGCGCGGTCGACCCGGAGATGACCGGCGAGCCGCTGTCGGTGGCCGACACGATCCGGTCCGCGCTCGGCGAGATCGAGGGCTTCCAGCGGGTCCGGCTCGGCGAGGTCGAGCCGGTGCTGCTCACCCCGCACGTCACCCCGGACGTGATCCTGCTGCTCGCCGAGCTGCTGGAGAACGGCACCTCGTTCTCGCCGCCGAACACCGAGGTCGAGGTCGGCGCGCGCACGGTGGACGACGGGTCGGTGCTGATCCGGATCGTCGACCACGGCCTGGGCATGACCGCCGAGCAGCTGGAGGCGGAGAACGCCCGGCTGGTCGAGCGGGAGCGCCTGGACATGGCCCCGACCGACGTGCTCGGGCTGTTCGTGGTCGGCCGGCTGGCCCGCCGGCACGGCATCCGGGTCGCCCTGGAGCCGACGCCCGGCAGCGGGGTGACCGCCGAGGTGCTGGTGCCGGCCGGGATGGTGGTCGGTTCCACGGCCGGCGCGGCGTCGCCGCCGGTGCCGGCGGTGGTGGGCGCGCCCGGCTCGGGCGACCGGTCCGGGTCCGGCGGGCCCGGGTCCGGCGGGTCCCGCGGCGGGAACGGGTCGGGGGATCCGGACGGGCCGGGTGGGCTGAACGGTCCGGGCGGGCCAAGTGGTCCTGGTGGCCCGGGCGGGCCAAGTGGTCCGGGCGGTCCGGGTGGGCCAAGTGGTCCGGGCGGCCGGGTGGGCCGAGTGGCCCGGGCGGTCCGGGTGGGCTGAGTGGTCCGGGTGGTCAGGGCGGGCCGACCGGGCTGGTGCCGCCGGGCGGTGTCCGGCCGGGCCTGGTGCCGCCGCCGCGCCTGGTGCCGCCGGGTGTGCTGCCGCCGGGCGGCGTGGTGCCGCTGGCGGAGGGTGCGCGCGGGTGGTGGGAGCCGCCGGCGCCGGCCGATCCGTCCGCCGGGGCGTCGCGGCCGGCGGGCGGTCCGGCGCCGGCCGCGCCGGGGGACGCCGTGGTACGGCCGTTCCCGCAGGTGCCGCCGCCGACCGGCGGGCCGGGTGGGTCCGGCGGGCCGGGTGGCCGGGACGGGATCCGCCGGCGGGTGCGCGGCGCGCAGCTGCCGGACACCGGCCCGCGGCCGGCCCCCGACCGGCCCGCGGACCGGCCCGCCGCCGAGCGCGGGGCCCAGCCGGCGGAGGAGGCGCGCCGGTCGATCGAGGACTTCGAGGAGGGCGTCCGGCGGGCGCAGCAGGAGTCCGCGGCGCAGCGCGCCGACGTGCCGCCGCCCCGCAGCGGGCACATGCGGGCGGTCCGCGCCGAGCCGCCGACACCGCCCCTGCCGCCGGTGCCGCCGCCGGTGGTGTCCGGCCCGCCCGCGACCGGGGGCCGGGCGCTGGTCGAGGAGTTCGAGGACGGCGTGCGGAAGGCGCTCGCCCGGCTGGAGTCGGTGAGCGGCGTCGGCAGCGGAGCCCTGTTCGAGCGCGCGAGCGGAAACGGACACCCGGTGCCTCCTGCGCAGCCCACTGGCGATCCCGGCGCCGGCGCCCGGCGCCGCCCGACCGGCCGGCTCCCCCCGCCCTCCGCGAGGTGCCGGCCGAGGCGGCGGACCCGCCCGGGCCCCAGCCCGGCCCGCCGCAACCCGGGCGGCCGCAACCTGCGCCGCCGCAGGCTGGGCCGCCGGAGCCTGGGCCGCCAGAGGTTGCGCCGCCAGAGGCTGCGCCGCCGGAGTCCGAGCCGGGGCCTGGCCGGCCGGTCAGCGGACCGGCAGATGCAGAGCCGGCGGGGAGCGGGCCCACCGGCCCGATGCCGCCGATCGTCGGCAGTCCCGCCGGACCGGCGGCGACGAAGCCGGGCCTCACCCGCCGCGTACCCGGGGCGCAGCTCCCCCCGGGCGCCCGGGCGGCCCGCCCGGGCAGCGCCCCGGCGCCGGAGCCGGTGCCTTCCGCGGATGCGGCCGTCGACGAGGCGGCCGCCGCGCGGGCGCTGGTCGAGGAGTTCGAGGCCGGGGTAGAGCGTGCGTTGCAGGCTGAGGGCTCGGCGGGCCCGACGGGCGAGACGAGCGAGGAGGGTGCCCGGTGAACCACACCGCGTACGGCCTGAGCGCCGAGGCCCAGAACTTCAACTGGCTGCTCGGCAAGTTCGCCGCCGAGACCGCCGGCGTGCTGGAGGCCATCGCGGTCTCCTCCGACGGGCTGCTGATGGCGATGTCGGCCGGCCAGGAGCGGGCCGGCGCGGACCGGCTCGCCGCGATCACCTCCGGCATCACCAGCCTGGCCGGCGGCGCCGCCCGCGCGTACCAGCTGGGCACGCTCAACAAGGTCATCGTCGACATGGCGCACGGCTACCTGCTGGTCTCCGCGATCAGCAGCGGATCGGTGCTGGGTGTCATCGCCGCGAAGACCGCCAACCTCGGCAACATCGCGTACGAGATGACGCTGTTCGCCACCCGCGCCGGCGCCGCCCTGACCCCCCAGCTGATCAATGAGCTGAAGAACTCGCTCGGCGACTGACCCCCGCCGACCCGACTCCCTTGGACCCGTGACCTCCGACCTGCCCGACGAGACGGCGCTGCATCCCGGAGCGCTCATCCGGCCGTTCCTCGAGAACGGCGCCACCCTGGACGACGTCGACGGGGCGGCCCCGGCCGCGGCCGCCGAGAGCGGCTCCCTGCGACCGTTCCTGCTCACCGCCGGCCGGGTGGCCGGCGACGACTCCATCGCGATCGAGACCCAGGTGGTCACGACCGACCAGGGCCGGACCGCCGCCGGGCGGCTCGGCTTCGAGTCCCGCGACATCGTGACGATGTGCGGCGACCCGCTGTCGGTCGCCGAGATCGCCGCCCAGCTCTCCCTGCACCTGGGCGTCGTCCGGGTGCTGGTGGGGGACCTGTCCGCGGAGGGGCACCTGTCGGTGTACCTGCCGAACGCGGACGCCCCGACCGACGTCGACACGCTGCTGAGGGTGATCCGTGGTCTCCGTGCCATCGGTTGAGCCGCGCCCGCCGGGACGCCGCCCCCCGCTGCCGGTCAAGATCGTCATCGCCGGCGGGTTCGGCGTCGGCAAGACGACGACCGTCGCCAGCATCTCCGAGATCAGCCCGCTGACCACCGAGGCCGACATGACCACGGCCGCGCTCGGCGTGGACGACGCGAGCAAGGTGCCGGGGAAGCGGACCACGACGGTCGCGATGGACTTCGGCTGTATCACCGTGGACGAGAGCTTGAAGCTCTACCTGTTCGGCACGCCCGGTCAGGACCGGTTCGGCTTCATGTGGGACGACCTGGCCGTCGGGGCGATCGGCGCGCTGGTCATCGTGGACAGCCGCCGGCTGGACGACTGTTACCCCGCAGTGGACTACTTCGAGCGGCTGGGGTTGCCCTTCGTAGTCGCCGTGAACCTTTTCCACGGCCAAATGGCTCACGACGTTCCCTCGATCAGGTGGGCTTTGGCCGTGGATGATGACGTTCCGCTTACAACCTTCGATGCACGTGACAAGCTATCCGTGCGAGATGCATTGCTTGTGGTCCTCGATCAGGCGCTGGCTCGGGCAAGACGGGCCGCGCAGGCCCGAGCGGGGGCCTGAGCGGCAGCAGTACGTGTGGGGGCGGATCGACGACGGGGACGGCTGTGGCGGACATCAACGACCGGCTCGACCGGCTGCACCGGCGCGAGGCGTTCGACCAGCGGGTGGCGCGGCCCGGCGCGGAGACGCCGGCCGCGGAGGCGGCGCCGGCGGATCGCCGGCAGCCGGAGTACGCGCGGGCCGGGTCCGCGCCGGCAGCGGCGCCGCATCCGGTCCCGGTGCCGGCGCCGCATCCGGCGCCCACGCCGCCGCCCCGGCCGGAGCAGCAGTGGTCCCGGTCCGGGCTGCCGCAGCGGGCGCCCGGCCAGGCCGCGGCCGCGCACCACGCCGCGGTCGCGCACCGGATCGCGGCGGCGGCGAGCGCGGCGCTGGCGGAGGCGCCCGAGCCGGTCCGGGTCGCGCCCACCCCGGTGCGGGCGGTGACGCCCCGGCCGGCCGGCGTGGACGACCGGCTCGGCGAGGTGCTCGACGCGGTCGCCGAGGTCGTCAGCCGGCATCGCGGGCTGTCGGTGATGGTCGCGGTCGCCGACGGCCGCGCCGGGCGGCCGGTGATCCGGGTGACCGAGCGCGACGGCGGGGTGGAGACCGGCGTCGTGGTGCCCGGTGCGGACGCCCCGGTACGAAGCCAGGGCCCGCTCGCGCCGGAGGCCGCCGCCTTCAGCGCTGACGCCTTCCACGCTGACCGCGCCGGCCCCGAGGACTCGCGGTCGGGCGGCTTCCGCCCGGACGGGTCCCGCCCGGACGGATTCCGCCCGGACGGATTCCGGTCCGACGAGCTCCCGTCCGGAAGGCTCCCGTCAGGACGGCTCCCGGCCGGACGGCTCCGGTACGGACGGCTTCCGTCAGAGTGGCTCGCGGCCGGACGGCTCCGGGCCGGAGGGCTTCCGGCCGGATGGCTTCCGGCCGGAGGGCGCCGGGTCGGAGGGCTCTCGGCCGGAGGGTTCCGGGCCGGAGGGCTTCCGTGCGGAGGGCTCGCGGGGTGACGGCTCCCGGGGGAGCTTCGACGGCACGCGGTTCGCGGGCGCGTTCCGGACGCAGGTCGGCATCGGCGCCGCGGCTGGGGCCGGCCCGTGGGCGCCGGCGAGCAGTGGCCCGGCGCAGGCCGAGCAGGCGCCCGGCGAGCAGTCGCCGCCCGGTGGCCGAGCCGGTGCGGCCGGAGGCGGCCCGCCGGAGCGGCCGGCACGCCGCCCCGACCACCGACGAGGCCGACCGCCGCGTGGCGCCGCCCGCCGGCGCACCGGCGCGGAGCTCCTGGCACTACTCGCTCTGGTCCCAGCCCGGCGGCGACGCCGTCCCCGAGCCCGGCGGCCTGCGCCTGGTGCCGGACCTCGAGCCGGCCGCGACCGAGTCGCCCACCCCCGCGCCGGCCGCGACCGCGCCGACCGGGCCCGCCTCCACGCAGACCCTCACCGCGCCGGCGGTGACCGAGCCGATCCCGCCCGGGACCACCCCGCCCGGCATCAGCCCGGTCGTCAGCCGGCTGGCCCAGCTGCTGCGCGAGGATCCGAGCCTGGCCGCGGGCTGGGGACGCGAGGCCACGGACAGCTGACCGGCGGCCTATATTCGGCTGTCGTGGCCTCCACCGACGCGCCGATCGGGATCTTCGACTCCGGCGTCGGCGGGCTCACCGTGGCCCGGGCGGTGCTCGACCAGCTGCCCCAGGAGCCGCTGCTCTACGTCGGCGACACCGCCCACGGGCCGTACGGTCCGCTGCCGATCGCCGAGGTCCGCCGGACCGCGCTGGCGATCACCGACCGGCTGGTCGAGGCGGGCGTGAAGATGCTGGTCATCGCCTGCAACACGGCCAGCGCGGCGTGCCTGCGGGACGCCCGCGAGCGCTACGACGTGCCGGTGGTCGAGGTGGTGCTGCCCGCGGTCCGGCGGGCGGTGGCCAGCACCCGGTCCGGCCGGGTCGGCGTCATCGGCACCACCGCGACGATCACCAGCGGCGCGTACGAGGACGCCTTCGCCGCCGCGCCGCACGTGACGCTGAGCACGGCCGCCTGCCCGCGCTTCGTCGACTTCGTCGAGCGCGGGCACACCAGCGGCCGGCAGATCCTCGGCCTGGCCCAGGCCTACCTGGCCCCGCTGCAGACCGCCGACGTGGACACGCTCGTGCTCGGCTGCACCCACTACCCCCTGCTCACCGGCGTGATCCAGTTGACGATGGGAGACGGCGTGACGCTCGTGTCCAGCGCGGAGGAGACGGCGAAGGACGTCTACCGCGTGCTCACCGCCACCGGGCGGCTGCGGGACGAGGACGCGCCGCCGCCGCGGCACCGCTTCGTGGCCACCGGCGACCCGGAGCCGTTCCGCCGGCTCGGCCGCCGTTTCCTCGGCCCGGAGATCGTCAGCGTGGCCGGGCCCGAGGGCGCCGCGGTGGCCGCTGGCAGCCCGGGGGTGCCGGCGTGAAGCTCACCGTGCTCGGCTGCTCCGGCAGCATCCCCGGCCCGACCGGCCCGGCCTCGTCGTACCTGGTGGAGCACGACGGCTACCGCCTCCTGCTCGACCTGGGCAGCGGGGCCTTCGGCGCGCTGCAGCGGCACGCCGACCCGGCCGCGATCGACGCCGTGGTGCTCTCCCACCTGCACCCGGACCACTTCATCGACCTCTGCCCGTACATCGTCTACCGGCTGCACGGCCCCGCCGGCCGGCTGCCGACGATCCCGCTGCTCGGCCCGACCGGCACCCACGACCGGGTGTCGATGGCGCACGACCCGCACAGCCGGCGCGGCCTGCGGGACGTGTTCTCGTTCACCGCGGTGACACCGGGGGAGCGGGAGCTGGGGCCGTTCCGGCTGCGGTTCGCCCGGGTGCAGCACACGGTGGAGACGCACGCGGTGCGGGTGGAGGCGGGCGGCCGGTCGCTGACCTACTCCGGGGACACCGCCGCCTGCGACGCGCTGGTCGAGCTGGCCACCGGCAGCGACGTGCTGCTCTGCGAGGCGTCCTGGGAGGACGCGGGCCCGCACCCGGCCAGCCTGCACATGTCCGGCCGGGAGGCCGGCGAGCACGCCGCCAAGGCCGAGGTGGGCCGGCTGCTGGTCACCCACGTGCCGCCGTGGTCGGACCGGGACCGGATCGGCGCCGAGGCGGCGGCCGCGTTCGCCGCCTCCGAGCTGGTCTCCCCCGACGCCGCCTACGAGATCTAGCCGGGGAGGAAGGAGAGGCGGACCTGGCGGTCGGGGTTGTCGCCGTTGGTGTCGACCAGGCAGATCGACTGCCAGGTGCCCAGGGCCAGCCGGCCGCCGAGGACGGGGACGGTCGCGTACGGCGGGACCAGGGCGGGCAGCACGTGGTCGCGGCCGTGCCCGCGGCTGCCGTGCCGGTGCCGCCAGCGGTCCTCGGTCGGCAGCAGCTCGTCGAGCAGCGCCAGCAGGTCGTCGTCGCTGCCGGAGCCGGTCTCCAGGACGGCCAGCCCGGCGGTGGCGTGCGGGACGAAGACGTGCAGCAGGCCGTCGCCCTCCCCGCCGACGAACCGGGCGCAGTCCCGGGTGAGGTCGTGGACCACCGGCGACGAGCCGGTGCGGACGGTCAGCGTCTCGGTGCGCACGGGCGCCAGTCTGCCGCGACGAGTGGTGGCCTAGGGTGGCCGGGTGACACGACCGGACGGGCGGAAGGCCGACGAGCTGCGGCCGGTGACCATCACCCGGCACTGGCAGCGGCACGCGGAGGGCTCGGCGCTGGTCGAGTTCGGCCACACCAAGGTGCTCTGCGCGGCCAGCGTGACCGAGGGGGTGCCGCGCTGGCGCAAGGGCAGCGGCCTGGGCTGGGTGACGGCGGAGTATTCGATGCTGCCGCGGGCCACCCACACCCGCTCGGACCGGGAGTCGGTGCGCGGCCGGATCGGCGGCCGCACGCACGAGATCAGCCGGCTGATCGGCCGCTCGCTGCGGGCCGCGATCGACCTCAAGGCGCTGGGGGAAAACACGATCGCGATCGACTGTGACGTGCTCCAGGCCGACGGCGGCACCCGCACCGCGGCCATCACGGGGTCGTACGTGGCGCTGGCCGACGCGGTCTCCTGGCTGCGGGACCGGAAGGCGCTGGCCCGGCCGGAGCCGCTGGTCGCCTCGATCGCCGCGGTCAGCGTCGGCGTGCTGGAGGGGGAGCCGCGGCTCGACCTCGCGTACGAGGAGGACGTGGCCGCGGACACGGACATGAACGTGGTCTGCACCGGGACCGGCGACTTCGTCGAGGTGCAGGGCACCGCGGAGGGCGTGCCGTTCGACCGGGCCACGCTGGACGCGCTGCTCGACCTCGCGGTGGCCGGCTGCCGGCAGCTCGCCGAGGCGCAGCGGGCGGCGCTGGGCGCATGAAGCTCGTCCTGGCCACCCGCAACGAGAAGAAGCTGGTCGAGCTGCGGCGGATCCTGGCGCCGCTGGTGGCCGCCGAGGTGATCGGGCTCGGCGACGTGCCGGCGTACGAGGAGGTGCCGGAGACCGGCGCCACCTTCGCGGACAACGCGCTGCTCAAGGCGCGGGAAGCGGTCCGGCACACCGGGCTGCCGGCGGTCGCGGACGACTCCGGGCTGGCCGTGGACGCGCTGAACGGGATGCCCGGCGTGCTGTCGGCCCGGTGGGCCGGGCACGGCGCCGGCGACGTGGCCAACCTGCGGCTGGTGCTGGAGCAGACCGCGGACGTGCCGGACGGGCGGCGCGGCGCGGCCTTCGTCTGCGCGGCGGCGCTGGTGACGCCGGACGGGACGGAGCACGTGGTCGAGGGCCGGCTGGCCGGCGTGCTGCGGCGCGCGCCGAGCGGGACGAACGGCTTCGGCTACGACCCGGTCTTCCAGCCGGACGGCGAGACCCGGACCACCGCCGAGCTCGACCCGGCCGAGAAGGACGCGATCAGCCACCGCGGCCGCGCCTTCCGCACCCTCGCCCCCCTCGTCGCCGACGCCCTCGGCAGCTAGTCAACCGCGGCGCACCGCGGCGGCGGGCGCCGCGCCGGCGAGCGCCCTCCGCGAGCAGGCGGAGCCGAGGCTCCCGTGCGGGAGGGGGGACTCGAACCCCCACGCCCGAGGGCACCAGGACCTAAACCTGACGCGGCTGCCTGTTACGCCACTCCCGCTCGGCGCCAGCCTAGAGCAGCGTCAGACGGAGAGTTTCTTGCGGAGGGAGGCGACGTGGCCGGTCGCCTTGACGTTGTAGAGGGCCTGCTCGATCGTGCCTTCCTCGTCGACCACGAAGGTGGACCGGATCACCCCGACCGTCTTCTTGCCGTACGACATCTTCTCGCCGTACGCGCCCCAGGCGGTGAGCACCAGCCGGTCCGGGTCGGACAGCAGCGGGAAGGTCAGGCCCTCCGCGTCCCGGAACTTCGCCAGCTTGGCCGGCTGGTCCGGGGAGATGCCGAGCACGTCGAAGCCGGCGCCGCCGAGGTCGGCCAGGTTGTCCCGGAAGTCGCAGGCCTGCTTGGTGCAGCCGGTGGTCATCGCGGCCGGGTAGAAGTAGACGACCACCTTCCGGCCGCGGTAGTCGCGCAGCGAGACCGGCTTGCCGTCGGCGTCGGGGAGGGTGAAGTCGGGGGCCGGGTCGCCCGGGGCCAGTCGCGCGGAAGGGTCGGTCATGCGCGGGAGGGTAGTCGCCCCGCGCGGGGCTTGCGGGTGGCCGGAGACCTGGCGCTAAGGTAAGGCTCGCCTAAGTCCTCGAAGCTCCTAGGAGTCCCCGTGCGGCGGTCGCTTCACGTCCTCGCGCTTCACGGCCGCGCTGAGCGGCCTGCTCGCCGGCTGCTCCGACGACGGCGGCTCCGTCCGGTCCGAGGGCGGCGGCAGCGGCTCCGGCACCGGCTCCGGCGGCTCCGGCTCCGGGCTGTCCGCCTCCGACCTGGGCAGCCAGAGCAGCGACAAGGACGTCACCGCCGCGGTGGCCGCGTACAAGACGTACGTGCTGGGCGAGGTGACCACGCTCCGCCAGGAGACCAAGCTCTTCACCGACGCGGTCCGGGCCGGCAACGTGGCCGAGGCGAAGAAGCAGTTCGCGCCGAGCCGGGTGAGCTGGGAGCGGATCGAGCCGATCGCCGGGCTGGTCGAGGAGATCGACGGCGCGGTGGACGCCCGGGTGGACGACTTCGCCAACGAGGCCGACCCGAAGTGGACCGGCTGGCACAAGCTGGAATACCTGCTCTGGGAGAAGAACACCGCGGCCGGCGGCAAGCCGCTCGCCGACCAGCTCGACAAGGACCTCGGCACGCTGGAGACCCAGCTCAAGACCGTCGAGATCACCCCGAAGGCGGTCGCGCTCGGCGCCGGTGAGCTGATCGAGGAGGTCTCCAAGGGCAAGATCACCGGCGAGGAGGACCGCTACTCGCACACCGACCTGTGGGACTTCGCCGCGAACGTCGAGGGCGCCAAGGCCGCGTACGGGGTGTTCAAGCCGGTGCTGGCGGCCAAGGACGCCGCGCTGGTGAAGGCGCTGGACGACCGCTTCGCCGCGGTCGAGGCGTCGCTGAAGCCGTACGCGGTGGCCGGTGGCGGCTACCAGCCGTACACGGCCCTGAAGCCGGCGGACAAGGTGAAGATGCAGGCCCAGCTCGCCGCCCTGTCCGAGGAACTCGCGAAGCTCCCGGCGGCCCTGGGGGTGGCGTGACGCAGGAGGGGCGGTGGCTGTCGCGGCGGGCCTTCCTGGGCACCGCGGCGCTGGGCACCGCGGCGGTCGGCGGCGCGGTCGCCGGCGGCGCGCTGGCGTCCGCCCGGGAGGGCCCGGCCGCTTCGCCGCCGTCGCCGCCGCGCGGGTTCCGCGGGGTGCACCAGGCCGGCGTGCTGGAGGCGCCGGCGCCGCACGGCCTGCTCGCCGCGTTCCGCTGCGTCGACGCGGACCGGACCGCGCTGGCCGCGACGCTGCGCACGCTGTCGCTGGAGCTGGAGGACCTGGTCGCCGGCCGGCCGGCGCCGCCGGTCGACGCCGAGCTGCCGCCGGTCGACAACGGGGTGCTGGACGAGGTCACCGACCCCGGCCTGGTCGCCACGCTGTCCGTCGGCGCCTCGCTCTTCGACGCCCGGTACGGGCTGGCCGCGCGCAAGCCGCGGGAGCTGGTCACCATGCCGTTCCTGGCCAACGACCGGCTCGACCCGGAGCGCAGCCACGGCGACCTGCTGCTGGTGCTGCAGGGCAAGGAGCCGGACGTCTGCCTGCACGCGCTGCGCCGGGCCATGCGGCGCACCCGGGCCGGGCTGGTGCTGCACTGGATGCTGGAGGCGTTCACCCGGCCGGACGCGAAGCCCCGGGTCGGCCAGACGCAGAGCCGCAACCTGCTCGGCTTCAAGGACGGCACGGCCAACCCGGACGCCGCGGACGCGTCCCTGATGGACGATCTCGTGTGGACGTCCACTGCGGACAGCGGCGAGCCGGCGTGGACGGCCGGCGGGACGTACCAGGCGGTCCGGGTGATCCGGATGTTCGTCGAGCACTGGGACCGCACCTCGCTGGCCGAGCAGGAGCAGATCATGGGCCGGCGCAAGGTGTCCGGGGCGCCGCTGGGGGCCGGGGCGGAGACCGACCTGCCGGCGTACGCCGACGACCCGGAGGGCGACCGGACCCCGCTGGACGCGCACATCCGGCTGGCCAACCCGCGCACCCCGCAGGTGGCGAAGCAGGTGCTGCTGCGCCGCGGCTTCAGCTACTCCCGCGGCGTGGACGGCGCCGGGACCCTGGACCAGGGGCTGGCGTTCGTCAGCTACCAGCGGCGGCTGGCCCACTTCCTGGCCGCGAGCGAGCGGCTCAAGGGCGAGCCGCTGGAGGAGTACATCCAGCCGGAGGGCGGCGGGTTCTTCTTCGTGCTGCCGGGCGTGACCCGCGACGGCGACTGGCTGGGTCGCACGCTGCTCGAGGGCTGAGGGCCGCCATGCCCTATGGTGCTGGCGTGAGCCGGGACCCGGAGATGATCCAGCGCGAGATCGAAGCGTCCCGCGCGCAGCTGGCCTCGACCCTCGACCAGCTCGCCGAGCGGACCAGCCCCAAGCGGCTGGCCGGCCAGGCGAAGGAGCAGGCGCTGGTGTTTCTCCAGTCGCCGCCCGGGCTGGCCGTGCTCGGCGCGGTCGGGCTGCTGGTCGCGCTGCGGGTGGCCCGCGGGGTGCGCAACCGGCGCCGCGGCTGACCGCCGGTCCGGCGGGCCGGTCCTGGGCCGGACGGCCCTGTACGCGCGGTGCCTCCACCCGCGATCATTTCCGCACTGTTACGCGGACGTCTGGGGGGTCGTCATGAGGAAGGTTCTCGTCGGCATGCTGTTCGGTGCCGCACTGGTGGTCGTCCCGGCGGCGCCGGCCGCGGCCGCGCCGCCCGCGGGTGCCACCGTCGACATCCAGGCCAGCCAGGTCGAGCTGCTCGCGGACGGCACGGTCCGGGTGCCGATCCGGGTGCGCTGCTCGGCGGTCGACGCCTTCGAGGTCGGCGTGGGGGTCACCCAGGGCGGCACCTTCGGCGGGGTCACCGTCGTCGGCGGGGCGTTCCCGGCCTGCACCGGCAAGTGGCAGCAGACCAGCTTCGTGGTCACCGCCGAGTCGGGCACCTTCGTTCCCGGGCCGGCCACGGTGAGCGCGTACGTCGCCGCGTACGACCCGGCGGAGGACCAGGACATCTTCGTGGAGGACTCCGCCCAGGTGCGGCTGCGCTGAGCCGCCGGGTCGCGGCCGGGCCGCCGGCGGGTGAGGATCGGCGGGTGCGACCGCGACCGGTGCCGCCGGGTCCCGGCCAGGAGTCGGTCTGGGACTATCCCCGGCCGCCCCGGCTGGAGCGCTCGACCCGGCACGTGCTGGTCCGGCTCGGCGGCGAGGTGGTCGCCGAGACCCGGGCCGGCTGGCGGGTGCTGGAGACCAGCCACCCGCCGGTCTACTACGTCCCGGCCGGGGACGTCCGGCCGGGCGCGCTGGCGGCCGGCCCGCACCGGTCGTGGTGCGAGTTCAAGGGCTCGGCCGCGTACTGGACGGTGACCGGCGGCGGGCAGGTCCGCCCGGAGGCGGCCTGGTCCTACCCGCGGCCGGAGCGCGGGTACGAGCCGCTGGCCGGCGCGGTCGCCTTCTACCCGGCCCGGATGGACGAGTGCCTGGTGGACGGCGAGCGGGTGCGGCCCCAGGCCGGCGGCTTCTACGGCGGCTGGGTCACCGACGACGTCGTCGGCCCGTTCAAGGGCGAGCCGGGCACCGCCGGCTGGTAGACCCGACCAGGCGGCCTTCGCGGCGCCGCCGTCGCGCATCTGGATCGGCGGCCGGTCGGGTGGGGTGGTCAGGCCGGGTCGTGGGCGACCGCGGCCGGGTCGGTGTTGCCGCCGCACACCACCGCGGCCACCCGCTCGCCCCGCTCCGGCAGGTAGGCGCCGGTGAGCAGGGCGGCCAGCGCGGCCGCCCCGCCGTACTCGGCCAGCACCCGCAGCTGCCCCCACAGCCGCCCCCGGGCCCGGGCGACCGCCTCGTCCGGCACCAGCACCGAGGTCAGCCCGGTCTCCTTGGCCACCGCCCAGCACACGTCGCCGACCCGCCGCGCGCCGAGCGAGTCGGCCGCGATGCCGCCGACCTCGACGTCGACCGGCCCGCCGGCGGCCAGCGCGGCGTGCAGCGTCGGGCAGGCCTGCGGCTCCACGCCGACCACCCGGGACCGCCCGGCCAGCGCCGCGGCGATCCCGGCGGCCAGCCCGCCGCCGCCGACCGCGACCAGCACCGTGTCCACCGGGCCGACCTGCTCGACCAGCTCCAGCGCCAGCGTGCCGTTGCCGGCGGCGACCTCCGGCTGGTCGTACGCGTGCACCAGCGGCACGTCCGCCTCCTCGGCCAGCCGGACCGCGACCGCGTACGCGTCGGCGTAGACCGCGCCGGTCAGGGTCACCTCGGCGCCGAGCGCGCGCAGCCGGTCCACCTTCACCGCCGGGGCCGACACCGGGACCACGATCCGGGCGGACAGCTCCAGCTGCCGGGCCGCGTACGCGACCGCGAGGCCGGCGTTGCCGCCGGACGCGGCGACCACCTGCCCGCCGGCCGGCTGGCCGGTCGCCAGCAGCCGGTTGAGCATGCCCCGGGCCTTGAACGAGCCGGTGTGCTGCAGCAGCTCCAGCTTCAGCGCCACCGGGTGCCCGAACGGCTCGGCGTCCACCACCACGGACGGCGTGCGGCGGACCCGGCGGCCGAGCCGGTCGGCGGCGGTCTCGACGTCGTGCCGGTCGATCACCGCTGCTCGGAGCCGGTCCGGAAGGGCGAGCCGGGCTCGGCCCGGTACGGCTCGCCCTGGTACTGCTCGGTGCGGTACGGCTCCGCCCGGTACTGCTCGGGCGCGCGGCTCCGCCCGGTACTGCTCGGGGCGCGGCGGCTCCGCCCGGTAGGGCTCGGCGCGGTACGGCTCGGCCGGCTCGTCGGCCGGCGCCGGCGCCTGGCCCGGCCAGTACGGGTCGCCGCCGGGGCGGTAGGCCGACGCCGGGGTGAAGGCGCCGGTCTGGTAGGGCTCCCAGGACTCCGTGGCGTACGGGTCCGGGCCGCCGTCCGGGTCGCGGTCGTCGGCGTCCGCGGCGTCCGGCTCGGGCTCCCGCCGGCGGGTGCCGGCCGCCTCCACCAGCCGGCCGACCAGCAGGCCGACCGCGATCGCGCCGCCGAGCAGCGCCGGGCGGGTCCACTGCTCGGCCTCCACCAGCGCCAGCCAGAGCGCGGCGAGCTGGAGGAACGCGGCGGCCAGCGCGGTGCCGAAGACGCCGCCGCGCCGGCCGTGCGCGCTGGTGCCGCCGAGCAGCGCGGCCGCCGCGGCCTGGCCGAGCAGCAGCAGGCCGTCGTCCGGGACGGCCGCCTGCACCTGCAGGGCCAGCAGCAGGCCGCCGGCGGCGGCGAGCACGGACGAGCCGACCAGCGCGGCGACCGCGACGAAGGCGGCGCCGCCGCCCCGCCCGGCGGCCGGGTCGGCGGTGGGCCGGTAGCCGCCGACGGCGGCGCGCACGCCGGGCAGCAGGCCGAGCAGGCCGGCGCCCACCGACAGGGCCAGCGCGCCGCCGACCAGCGGCCACGCCCACCGGCGCAGGTCCGGCGCGTCGTCCAGCAGCAGCGAGCGGCCGGCCGACAGGGACAGCACCAGCGCGTAGAGGCCGAGCGCGGCGGCCAGCCCGGCCGCCCACGCCGGCGCCCGGAAGCCGACCACCACGACGGCCAGCGCCAGGCCGAGCGCGACCGCGGCGCCGAGCGCGACGAGCAGCGCGGTGCGCAGCTCGTAGCCGCGCTCGGCGACCAGCCAGCCGGCCAGCGCGCCGGCGGTGACCGCGGCCGCGCCGGCGGCGAAGTTGGGCACCGCGGCCCGCAGGCTCAGCGCGAACGCCGAGCCGAGCAGGATCCCGGCGGCCAGCAGCACCAGCAGGTCGCGCAGGCCGTCGCCGCGCAGGGCGGCGGCGTCCTCGGCCCGCACCGCGAGCGCGGCGCCGACCACCGCGGCGGCCAGCAGCACCTCCCAGACCAGGTGCACCCAGATCCGGTCCCGCGGGCGGCCGTCCACCGCGCTCCGCTGC
This sequence comes from uncultured Actinomycetota bacterium, assembly GCA_963849885.1. Classification (GTDB taxonomy): domain Bacteria; phylum Actinomycetota; class Actinomycetes; order Mycobacteriales; family CADCTP01; genus CADCTP01. The sequence goes on from CAWKIV010000019.1 coordinate 133,225, forward strand.
TCGGCCGAGGGGGCCCGCTCCGGCTCCGGCTCCATGGGCGGTCACCGTACTCCGGCCCGGCCCGTCCGCACCCCTTGCGCGCCGGCCGCGCCGATCAGCGCCGGTCAGCGCTGGTCAGCCCGCCGCCGGCTCCACCCCGGCCCGCGGCCCCGGCACCACCGCCGCGGTGGCCGCCGCCACCGGGGCGGGTGCCGCGAGGTCGCGCTCCAGCTCGGTGAGCAGCTCCCGGGTCACCACCCCGCGCAGGGTGATGTGCCGCTCCGGCTCGGTGCTGGCCCGGCGCAGCTCGATCCGGGCGTCCCGCTCCGCGGTGAGCGTCCGCCCCCACCGGCCGACCGCGGCGAGCACCAGCCGCTCCGGGCTCACCCCGAGCCGGCGGGCCGCGTTGCGCTCGGCGTCGCCGATCCCGGCCAGCGCCCGGCCCACCTCGGCCGGCCCGCGCACCCCGAACCGCCGCGCCGCGTGCACCAGCGCGTCCGGCGGCGGCAGCGCCCCGACCGGCGCGGCCCGGGTGGCCGGCACGTCCAGCGCGTCCGCCGGCAGCGCCCGCAGCACCTCGCCGCCGTCGGCCAGCACCGCCCGCACCGCCGCCGCGGGCAGCCGCGCCGTCGCGGCCAGCTCGACCGCCTCCGGCTCCGGACCGGCCAGCTCGACCAGGCTCACCCGGTACGCCGCGCAGAGCAGCAGCAGCTCCTCCACCGCCAGCGGCCGCACCCCGGCCTCCACCTGGGACACCGTGCCGGCCTGCCAGGCGGTCAGCCCGTGCTGGCGGAGCAGCTCGGCGGCGCCCTCGTCGTCCAGCCCGCGCTCCCGCCGCACCCGCGCCGCTCCGGTGGCCAGCAGCTGCCGCAGCGAGCGCGGTCGGTCGGTCATCCGCGCAGCGTAGCGGCCCGATCCGGGCCGCACCCGGGACCGGCGCTAGCCCCTCGGCACGTACGGCGCGAGCTCGCGGCGGGCGATCGTGGCCTTGTGCACCTCGTCCGGCCCGTCGGCGAGCCGCAGCGTGCGGATCGAGGCGGCCATCCGGGCCAGCGGGAAGTCGTCGGACACCCCGCCGCCGCCGTGCACCTGGATCGCCTTGTCCAGCACCCAGCCGGCCACCTGCGGCGCCATCACCTTGATCGCGGCGATCTCCACCCGGGCGCCCTTGTTGCCGACGGTGTCCATCAGCCAGGCCGCCTTGAGGGTGAGCAGCCGGGCCTGCTCGATCCGGATCCGGGCCTCCGCGATCCAGTCCTGCACCACCCCCTGCTGGGCCACCGCCTTGCCGAAGGCGACCCGGGACGCGGCCCGCCGGCACAGCAGCTCCAGCGCCCGCTCGGCCACCCCGATCGAGCGCATGCAGTGGTGGATCCGGCCCGGTCCCAGGCGCTCCTGCGCGATCCGGAAGCCGTCGCCCTCGCCGAGCAGCAGGTTGGCCGCCGGCACCCGGGCGCCGGAGAACACGACCTCGGCGTGCCCGCCGTGGTCGGCGTCGTCGTAGCCGAACACCGACAGCGGCCGGACCACCGTCACGCCCGGGGTGTCCCGCGGGACCAGGATCATCGACTGCCGCCGGTAGGGCTCGGCGTCCGGGTCGGTCACGCCCATCACGATGAGGATCCGGCACTCCGGGGCCATCGCCCCGGTGGACCACCACTTGCGCCCGTCCAGCACGAAGTCGTCGCCGTCGCGGCGGATGGACAGCTGGATGTTGCGCGCGTCCGAGGACGCCACGTCCGGCTCGGTCATGCAGAACGCGGACCGGATCTCCGCCTCCAGCAGCGGCCGCAGCCAGCGCTCCTGCTGCTCCGGCGTGCCGAACTGGGCCAGCACCTCCATGTTGCCGGTGTCCGGGGCGCTGCAGTTGCAGGACTCCGGGGCCAGGCCGGGGGACCGGCCCATGATCTCGGCCAGCGGCGCGTATTGCAGGTTGGTCAGGCCGGCGCCGTGCGCCGAGTGGGGCAGGAAGAGATTCCACAGGCCGCGGCGGCGGGCCTCCGCCTGCAGCCGCTTGACCACCGGCGGCCGGGACCAGTCGCCGGCCGGGTGGTCGTGGTATTCCGCCTCCGCCGGGTAGACGTGGGCGTCCATGAACTCGAGCAGCTGCCCGCGCAGCTCCTCGGTCCGCTCGTCGAAGGAGAAGTCCACGGCCGGACCCTACTGCGGGGTAGTGACACTTCCGCTGGGGCGGGACGGATGTCACGATCTGGTCCCCCCTCGCCGTGGAGGATGCGATGAGCCGACGGTCCGGCCTGCTCGCGCTGGTTGCGACACCGCTGCTCCTGCTGTCCGGTGCGCCGGCGGTGGCCGCCCCGCCCTCCCCGGCGCCCGCCCGGCACGGGTCCGCGCCGGTCCCCGAGGACCCGGCGCCGACCGGTCCGGAGTGCACCACCACCCCGTCGACCACGCAGCCCGGCTACTCCGTCGCCGACCCCCGCTGCGTCTTCACCGGCGCGGCGTACACCGGCGCCCGCTTCACCCCGCTGACCGACGCCGCCGGCCGCCCGCTGTCCCGGGTGCTCACCGGCATCGTGCGCGGCGCGGCGTACCGGATCGAGGTCCCGCTGCGCTGGAACGGGCAGCTCGTGCTCTTCTCGCACGGCTACCGCGGCACCGGCACGACGGTGTATGTGGACGAGCCCGCACTGCGCCGCCACCAGGTCGAGCGCGGCTTCGCCTGGGCCGCGTCCAGCTACGCCACCAACGGCTACGACGCCGCCCAGGGCGTCCGGGACACGCACGCGCTGATCGCGCTCTTCCGCGGCAAGGTGCACAAGCCCCGCGCGGTGTACGCCACCGGCCCGTCGATGGGCGGGCACGTCACCGCGGCCATGATCGAGCGCTACCGGGGCGACTTCGCCGGCGCGCTGCCGTACTGCGGGGTGCTCGGGGACAAGGAGCTGTTCGACTACTTCCTGGACGCGAACGTCACCGCGGCCGCGCTGACCGGCACCGAGATCGACTTCCCGGACTCGCTGGAGGCCGGCCAGGCGTACGCGCCGGCGTACCGGGGGCTGGTGCTGTCCGAGCTGCCCCAGCTGGGCACCGGCTTCGTCGCCGGCAACCCGGCCGGCGTCGCGCTCACCCCGCTCGGGCAGGCGTGGGCCGGCACCGTGCAGCAGCGCAGCGGCGGCACCCGGCCCGGCTTCGCCAGCGGCTTCGCGTACTGGTCGAGCTTCGGCTTCGCCCCGCTCACCGACGTGCCGTTCCTGTTCGGCGTCTACCCCGGGCTGACCGGCGGCACCGTCGGGGTCGCGGCCGGCAACGTGACCGACAACCGGCGGACCGTCTACCGGATCGAGGACCGGTACGGCCCGCTCACCCCGGCCGAGCGGGCGCTGAACGCGGCCGTCCTGCGGGTGGCCCCGACCGCGCGGCCGTCGCTCGGGCTGACCGGCATCCCCAAGGTCTCCGGCGACCCGCGCATCCCGGTGCTGTCCCTGCACGACCTCGGCGACCTGTTCGTGCCGTTCAAGATGGAGCAGGTGTACGCGAAGCGGGTGGCCGAGCACCGGCAGTCCCGGCTGTTCGTGTCCCGGGCGATCCGCGGGGTCGGGCACTGCGACTTCACCCAGGCCGAGCTGCGGCAGGGCTTCGACGACCTGGTCTCCTGGGTGCGCACCGGGAAGCGGCCGGCCGGCGACCCGATCCTCGACCCGCGGGCGGTGGCCCGGCCGACCTTCGGGTGCCGCTTCACCGACCCGACACCGGGCAGCCACGTCGGCTTCGTCGCCGCGGAGGCCTGCCCCGCCGCCTGACCCCGCCCAGCGGCTCGGCGGTCACCACGTGGTGCGCCACACCCGCCACAGCGCGGCCGGGTCGGACAGCGGGTCGCCGTGCACCAGCACGAAGTCGGCCGGCCCGCCCTCGCGGACCCGGCCGGCCTCCGGCTCGCCGAGCACCCGGCCGCCGTTGACGGTCGCCGCGGCCAGCGCGGCCGCCGGCGGCAGCCCGGCTGCCACCAGCGTCTGCACCTCCCAGGCGAGCTGGTTGGCCCGCAGCGAGCCACCGCCGAAGTCGGTGCCGGCCGCGACCAGCACTCCCGCCTCGTACGCGAGCCGGACCGACTCGTGCGCGCGCTCCCGCCGCTCGCCGATCGCGGCCCGGCCCTCGTCCGAGGCGAAGCGGGGGATCTCGGTGGTGGCGGCGAAGGTGCGCCACGACTCCAGCACGGCGAGCGTGGCCACCAGCGCCACCCCACCGGCCGCCATCGCCGCGGCGACGTCCGCGTCCAGCGCGAAGCCGTGCTCGACGCAGTCGACCCGGGCCTCCGCCGCCACCCGGGCGCCGGGCAGCATCCCGCTGTGCGCGGTCACCGTCGCGCCGCGCTCGTGCACGGCCGCCACCACGCGGCTCACCTCGTGCGCGGTGAACGGGCTGGTGTCCCGGTCCGGCCCGTCCAGGTAGAGCTTCACCAGGTCGGCGCCGTTGTCGAGCTGCCGCAGGGCGTGGGCGAGCAGCGCGTCGCCGTCCGCCGCCTCGAGCAGCAGGCCCTGCGGGGAGGCGCCGGCGCCGCCCAGCCAGGTGCCCGCGGCGCGGACGTACGGGTACTCCCGGCGGCCGTGCCAGGCGTCCCGCACGGTCAGCGACACCGCCCGCCCGTCCCGCTCCGGCGCGCCCACGTCCCGCGCCCAGCGCACCCCGGCCTGCCGGAGCAGCCGCGCGTTGTCCTCGGCCACCGCGAGCAGGTCCGGCGTCGGGTCGGCGCCGCGGTCGATCCAGTGCGAGCCGCCGGGCATGGTCAGGTGGCTGTGCGAGTCGACCATGCCGGGCACCACCGTGCTGCCGCCGGCGTCCACGACGTCGACGTCGGCGGGCAGCGGCCCCTCGGAGTCGGCCGGGCGGATCCAGCGGATCAGCTCGTCGACGACCAGCAGGCTGACGCCGCGCCGGAGCCGGCCGGCCTCGACGTCGAGCAGGGCGCAGTCGCGGTAGAGAGTCGGCACGCCCGGACCGTAGTCCCCTCCGGCGTTGCCCCGGCCTTGCCTGCGGCGCACCGGGCCGGCGTGGCCGGGCGGGGTGCTCGTGCTGGTCGGCTAGTGCTCTGCCTCGCGTGGCGGGGCGCTGCCCGCCACGACGGTCCCTGCCTGCGGCGCACCGGGCCGGCGCGGCCGGGCGGGGTGCTCGTGCTGGTCGGCTAGTGCTCTGCCTCGCGTGGCGGGGCGCTGCCCGCCACGACGGTCCCTGCCGGCGGTGGTGGCCCGCCTCGCGTGGCGAGGCAGAGCACTAGCCGCCACGGCGGGTGGGCTGCCGGCGGTGGTGGGCCGCCTCGCGTGGCGGGGCAGAGCACTAGCCGCTGCGGGGGGTGGTGCCGGCGGTGGTGGGCCGCCTCGCCTGGCGGGGCAGTGCACTAGCCGCTGCGGGGGGTGGGTGCCGGGGGTGGTGGGCCGCCTCGCGTGGCGGGGCAGTGCACTAGCCGCGGCCGAGGGTCAGTGCCGACGGTGGTGGGCCGCCTCGCGTGGCGGGGCAGAGCACTAGCCGCGGCGGAGGGTCAGTGCCGGCGGTGGGAGGAGCGGCGGCGCCGGCCGCTGGGCACCCCGACGTGGCCGGGCACCTCGACGGAGCCGGGCACCGGTCCGGGTGAGCCGGCGGACCGGCGCGGCGCCGGCGGCCCCTGCGCCAGCCCGACCGCCGTGCCCGGCACCGCCGCCCGGCGCGTCGGCGGCGGCCGCCACGGGGTGACCAGCGCCCCGCGCGCCCGTACGGTCATCCATCCGGCCACCGCCTGCGTCAGCAGCCCGACCAGCCCGAGCGGCAGCCCGAGCCCGGGCGACACCGACAGCACCGGGAAGGCCTCGACCACCGGCAGCTCGAAGTGGAAGAACCCGGCCCGCCCGAAGACGACCGCGTCCAGCGTGCCGATGAGCACCACCGATCCGACGCCGCCGACCGCCGCGGTCAGCGCGGCCAGCCAGGTCGGCGCCGGCCGGCTCGGCAGCAGCAGCACCCACAGCCCGCCGACCAGCACGCCGGCCAGCAGCGGCAGCGCCCAGCCGGGGGAGCCGGCCCAGGCATTCACCTCGACCATGCCGCAGCCGGCCACCGTGCACATCTCGTCGCGCTGCCAGGGCAGCAGGCCGGCGGCCAGCAGCAGCGGGACGGACGCGGCGACCAGGACGTCGGCACGCAGCCGGGACACCCGCGGGAGCCTACCGGCCGGCGCGGACCGGCTTGCGGACCCGACCGGAACCAGGCCAGAATCGAACACCAGTTCGAAGGAGTCGCCCGTGCCGAGCCGCCCGCTGTCCCGCGACCGCGCCACCGAGGTCCGGCTGCACACCTGGGCCGGCACGCACGCGAGCAAGGTGGCCAAGCGCCGGATGTCCCGGGGCTCGGCGGTCGCGGTGCTCGCGCTGGTCGCCCCGTGCCGGCCCGAGCTGGTCCGGGCGGTGATCGCCCGGGTGCGGGCCGGCAGCCCGGCGTCGGCGGACTGGCCGCCACGATCCGTGCAGGTCAGCCTGCTGGAGTCAGCCGAACGGGTGACACTGGGTCTCGTGCATCTCACGGGGCCGGGGGGCGTGACCGTGGAACACGTCACGTACACCGACAAGCTCGGTTACACCCGCAGAGTGCTGCGACTGCGCCGCAACGGGGCCTTCATCCGCGACTTCCGGACGGTCCAGGAGCTGGCGAAGGAGGTGGACCTCGCGACGCTGCGTGAGACCGGGGACGACCCGGACTGGTGACGGGGGCTTGCGACCCCGAGTTGACTGTCCGGCATGAGCGTCGTCGTCGCCGCCGGCACCCGCAAGGGCCTGTGGCTGGCCACCTCCGGCTCGGACGGAGGGTGGTCGGTCACCGGGCCGACGTTGGTCATGCGGGAGGTGCCGGCGCTGGCGTTCCTGCCGGCGTCCGGCGGCGGTCCGCCGGAGCTGCTCGCCGCTGTCCGCAGCGAGCACTGGGGGCCGACCGTGGCCCGGTCCGCCGACCTCGGGGCGTCCTGGTCGGAGACCGAGGAGGCGGCGGTGCGCTTCCCGGCCGACGCCGGCACCGCGCTGGAGCGGATCTGGCAGCTGCACCCGGACCCGGCCCGGCCGGGAGTGGTGTGGGCCGGCGCCGAGCCGACCTCGCTGTGGCGCAGCACCGACGGCGGCCGCAGCTTCGCCCTGGTCCGCGGGCTCTGGGACCACCCGCACCGGCCGGAGTGGGGCCCCGGCTTCGGCGGGGCGGCCGCGCACACCGTGGTCACCGACCCGGCCGACCCGGACCGGGTGCTGGTCGCGATGAGCGCCGGCGGGGTGTACGTCAGCACCGACGGCGGCGCCGGCTGGGAGCCGCGCAACCGCGGCATCCGCGCCTCCTTCCAGCCCGACCCCGACCCGCCGTACGGGCAGTGCGTGCACAAGGTGGCCGCGGACGCGGCCGGCCCGGACCGGCTCTACGCGCAGAACCACGGCGGCGTCTACCGGTCCGACGACGGCGGCGGCCGGTGGACGTCGATCGCCGCCGGGCTGCCGGCCGACTTCGGCTTCCCGGTGCTCACCCATCCCGGACGGCCCGGCGTGGCCTGGGTGATCCCGCTGGTCTCCGACGAGCTGCGGCTGCCGCCGGACGGCCGGCTCCGGCCGTACCGGACCGACGACGCGGGGGAGACCTGGCGCGAGGTCGGCGCCGGCCTGCCGGACAAGTCCTGGAGCGTGGTGCTCCGGGACGCCGCCTGCGTGCTGGCGTCCGATCCGGCCGCTCCGGACGGCCCGGCCACGCTGGCCTTCGGCACCCGGGACGGCCGGCTCTACGTGAGCACCGACTCCGGCGACAGCGTCACCGAGGTCGCCGCGCACCTGCCGGACATCCTCTGTGTCCGCGCCGCCGTGCTGCCGTGACCGCGGGCCGGGTGGTGGTCCGGTTGCCGGCCGTGCTGGCCGAGCACGCCGACGGCCAGCGGGCGATCGACGTGGCGGTGCCGGCCGGCGGCGGCACGGTCGGCCAGGTGCTGGACGCGCTGACCGCGTCCCGGCCGCGGCTGGCCTGGCGCATCCGGGACGAGACCGGCGCGCTCCGCCGGCACGTGAACGTCTTCGTCGGCGACGAGGACATCCGGGTCACCGGCGGCCAGGACACCCCGGTCGCCGAGGGCGACGTGGTCACGCTGCTGCCCTCGGTCGCGGGTGGCTGAGGCGCTGGCCGAGCGCTACACCGACTCGGTGCCGTTCTACGTCGGCGCCGGCAGCGTGCTGCTCGCGCTCGCGGTCTTCAGCACCGCCCGCCAGCTCATCGACGACGCGGACCGGGCCATGCTCGGCACCGGACACAGCGAGCCGACCGAGGGCGCGCAGGGACTGGAGTCGGTCGGCGGCGCCGAGACCGTGCCGGTCGACGCCGTCCGGGCCAGCCGCTAGGCGGGGTCACCCGCCAGGGCATGCTGGCGCGGTGGACTTCCTGCTGGTGCATCCGCCGCTGCTCGGCCCGGCGGTCTGGGGGCCGTGCGCGGCCGAGCTGACCGCGGCCGGCCACCGGGTCGCCGTGCCGGACCTGCGCGCCGCCTGCGACCCCCCGGCCGGCTGGCCCGAGCGGGCCGCCGCCGCCGCGACCGCCGGGCTGAGCCCGGCGGGCGGGACCGCGACCGCCGCGATGAGCCGGGCCGGCGGGACCGCGGCCGCTGGGGTGGGCGGGACTTCGGCGCTGGGGCGGGCGGGACGGTGGTCGCCGGGCACTCCGGCGCCGGCGTGCTGCTCCCGCTGATCGCGGACCGGCTCGGTGGCGCCCCCGCCGCGGTCGTCTTCGTGGACGCGCTGGTGCCCGCCGCCGGCGGCGCCACCGCGCCGTCGGACCGGTTCCGCGCCTTCCTCGACGAGCTGCCGCTCACCGACGGCCGGCTGCCGCCCTGGACCCAGTGGTGGGGCCCGGACGTGCTGGCCCGCGCCGTCCCCGACCCGCGGCTGCGGTCCGCCATCGAGGCCGAGGCACCCCGGCTGACGCGCGCGTTCTACGCCGAGCCGGTGCCGGTGCCGGCCTCCTGGCCGCCGGCCCGGGTGGGCTACCTCCAGCTCAGCCCCGCGTACGACGACGACGCGGCCGAGGCGGCCGCCCGCGGCTGGCCGGTGCGGACGCTGGCCGGCCAGCACCTCGACCTGGCCACCCGCCCGACCGAGGTCGCCGCCGAGATCGTCGCGCTCGCCGGGGGCTAGTCCAGCTCCAGCCGCCCGTCGCTGTGGTCGCGGACCTGCTGCTCCACGCTGTCCCGGGTGACGAAGCCGAGCGAGTCGGTGACCACCGCGACCGCCTCCGCCCGGCTGTCCCCGCGCAGGTCGAAGCGGTAGGTCACGCAGCCTCCGGGGAAGGTGTAGTGCCGCTCGCCGCCGTACCCGCTGCTGACCCGGGTCACCCGCTCGTACCGGCGCAGCTCCGGCCACTCGCTGGGCACCTCGGCGGCGCCGGTGAGGTCGCAGGACGGCCGGACCAGCACGGTCAGCGCCTCCATCCCCTCCCGGTCGGAGCCGAACCGGATGCTGGTCTCCCCGTCCCGGGCGTCGAAGCCGACGAACGTCCACCCCACCGGGACCCGCCGCACGCACGGCAGCCAGCTTGCGGTCGGCACCGACTGCGCCATCAGCACCATCCCGCCGGCCAGGTCGTCGGCCTCGGCGGCACAGCGGGGCAGACCGGTGGCGCTGCCGACCACCTCGGCGTTGACGCAGCCGGCCAGCGCCGGGGCGAGGACGGCGAGGACGAGCAGCGCGCGCCGGCTCACAGCGGGTTGCCCAGCATGCCGACGAACAGCGATGCGGCCAGCAGGGCGGCCAGCAGCGCCGCCACCAGCAGGCCGACCCGGCGCAGCGTCCAGCGCTGGATCCGGATCGGCGCCGGCCGCTCCGGCAGCAGGCCGAGGAACTCCTCGTGCAGGTCCCGACCCTGCTCCCGGATCATCCGGCGCAGCTGCGAGGGCATGGTCAGGCCGCGGGTGGCGGCGAACGCCTCGGCGATCTCCTCCTCCGAGAACTGCCGCCGGGCCCGCTCGTACACCGTCGTCGCGTCGCTGCGCAGGGCCAGCACGAGCATCATGTTGGCCAGGTCGACGGCCTGCCGCCACGGCGACGGCCGCACCTCGGCGAAGGCGGTGTCGATCACCTTGACCTGGCCGTCGAGCACCATCAGGTTGGCCGGCTTGATGTCCCGGTGCGCGATGCCGGCCTCCCAGAGCCGGCGCACCACCAGCAGGCCCTGGTCGATGATCGACTCGTCCACCTCGGCCTCGCCGATCTCGACGGCGCCCTGGAAGAGCTCGGTGACCAGCAGGTACTCCCGCTCCGGGGTGATCTCCACGAAGCCGTACGGCTCCGGCACGGGCAGCTTCGCCGCCTGCATGAGCCGGAGCACGTAGTCCTCGTACTGCACCAGCCGGCGGACGGTGTTGAACGGCTTCTCGTCCTCCAGCCGGCCGTAGAGCAGGGTGCGGCCGAGCTTGTACCAGCGGTCCGAGCGCAGGTGGGTGACCGCGTAGAGCTTCGCGAAGAGGTACGTGTCGGGGTCGCCCTTGACGCACACCCGCAGCGGGGTCGACCCGCCCGACCCCTCCAGCCCGAACGGCTTGGCCTCCTTGATCACCAGCCCGAGCTGGTCGTGCAGCGCTCGCTCGATCGCCTCGCCACGGCGGCCGGTCACGTCCAGGTGCGCGGCCCGGCCCCGCCGGTAGGTCACCGGGAAGACGTCGTTGGGCGCCAGCAGCCGCCAGCCGGCCAGCGGGATCGCGACACCCAGGATCACGCCGACCACGACGTCGGTCGGGTGGTCCACGCCCAGGTAGAGCCGGGCCAGCACGACCACGGCGAGCACGCCGCCGGCCACCAGCTTGCCGCGGTCGCGCGCCCGGCCGGCCGGGACCAGCGCGTACAGCACGTTGACCAGGGTGGCGGCGAGCACCGCGACCGGGCGGGACGGCATCGCGAAGCCCTGCCAGGAGTCGATGATCTCGACGCCGAGCGGCCGGGGCCGCTCGATCAGCGCGGCCGCCAGCTCGCTGAGGTTGCTGACCAGGAACATGGTGCCGATCCACACGAACAGGTGCCGCCAGCGCCGCCAGATCAGCATCACCGCGAGGCTGACCCACCAGGTCAGCAGGATCGCCGGGCTGACCGCGTCGTTGATCGTGCGGGCGATCGCGGTGACCGGGCCGGTGCGCAGCCCGGCCAGCCCGGACAGCAGCGGCCGCTCGGCCGTGTCCAGCGTGACGATCATGCCGCGGACGGCGCCGAGCACGACCAGGAAGACCACGACGCCGGCGGCCAGCGCCAGCCAGAACCGGCCGGACGTGTTCAGCTGGCGGGGCAGCGGCGGCGGCTCGCCGGACGGCCGGCGGCGGCGGGACGCCCGGGCGGGGGCGGCACCGCGGGACGCCGTGGGACCAGCGGCGGCCACTGTCTCGGGCGAGGTCACAACAGCCGCCTCCCGGGGAACGGCGTGTCGCGATGCTACCGGCCAGGGTCGGCAGCGCCATAGCATCAGGGCCACCCGGGTCGGAGCGCCGCGAGGAGGCACGATGCCGCCCGCCCAGCCCCCCACCTCGTCCTCACCCGCCCCCCGGCCGCCCGCCGGACGATCCCGCCCGGCCCGGCGCCGGCGGCCGGGCGCCGCCCGGACGCGGACGGCCCGGGGTCGGCTGCGGCTGCTCGCCGGCCTGGTGGTGCTGCTGTCGGTGGCCGCCTGCGGCGGCTTCCCGGCGCCGCTGGACCCGCCGCGGCGGGAGCGGCTCGACCCGGACCGGATCCGGGTCGCGTCCTTCGACTTCGCCGAGAGCCGGCTGCTCGCCGAGGTGTACGGGCAGCGGCTGCGCCGGGCCGGCTTCACCGTGGACGTGCTCGAGGGGCTCGGCTCCCGGGAGATCGTCCAGCCGGCGCTGGAGCAGGGGCTGGTCGACGTGGTGATCGACTACACCGGCAGCCTGCTCGACCACCTCGGCGGCAGCGCGCTGGACACCCACGGCACCCCGGAGCAGGTGCACGCGGCCGTCGGAGCGGCGGCTGGCGGTGCGCGGGCTGACCGCGCTGCGGCCGGCGCCGGCCGAGGACGCGAACGGCTTCGCCGTCCGCCGGGCGTTCGCCGAGGACCGCCGGCTGACCCGGCTCAGCGACCTGACCCCGCTGGCCGGCCGGCTGGTCTTCGGCGGGCCGCCGGAGTGCCGGACCCGGCGCTACTGCCTGGCCGGACTGCAGGACACGTACGGGCTGCGCTTCGCCGAGTTCCGGCCGCAGCCGAGCCGCTCGGCGACCGCGACGGCGCTGGAGACCGGCGAGATCGACGTCGGCCTGCTGGAGACCACGTACGGCCGGCTGGGGGAGCGCCGGGTGACGCTGCTGCAGGACGACCTCGGCCTGCAGCCGCGGGAGAACGTGGTGCCGGTGGTGCGGACGCCGATCGTCCAGCGGTACGGCAGCCGGCTGACCGACGCGCTCGACTCGCTGAGCGCGGAGCTGACCACGCCGGAGCTGGTCCAGCTCAACCGGGCCGAGGCGGTGGACCCGGTCGGCGCGGCCGCGGTGGCGACCCGCTGGCTCGACGACCTCGACCAGTAGCCGCCGGCGACCCGCCATCCCCGCCGCCCGGCGCGGCCCGGGCTAGGGCCGGCGGTGGGCGACCAGCGGGAACGCTGGTCCGCCGCCCGCGTCGTGGAGCAGCGCGCCGGCCACCGTGACCGTCCAGCCGGTCCGCAGCACGTCGTCCACCAGCAGCACCGGCCCTCCCGGCAGCCGCACCTCCGGGTCCACCGACAGCGTCTCGGCCAGGTGGCGCACCCGCACCCCGGACGACACCTCCTGCGGCGGCGGCCGGCCGGTCACCCGCAGCGCGTCCAGCAGCGGCAGCCGGCCGACCTCGGCCAGGTGCGCCGCCATCCCGCGCACCCGCCGCGGGCAGGACCGGCTCGGCACCGGCACGATCGCCACCGGCCGCTCCTCCCACTCCCGCGACCAGCGGCGCAGCACGTCCACCAGCGCCGTGCGCAGCTCGTCGCTCGGCTCGCCGTCCGGCCCGGCCACCTCGGCGATCAACTCCCGCCAGGCCGGGTCGTCGGCGAACGCGACCGCCCGCCCGGGCGCCACCCCGGCGATCCGGCCGCGCCGCCCGCCGCCGGACGGCCACAGCTTGCGCGGCTCCAGCAGGTGGCGCCGGCCGCGCAGGTGCAGCCGGGCCGCCGCCACCCGCTCGGCCGCCGGCCGCGCGCCCGGCGCCGGCAGCTCCCCGGTGCAGACCGAGCACCGCCCGCACGGCCCGGCCGCCGGGTCGTCCAGCGCCTCGGTGAGCACCTCCATCAGGCAGCGGGCGCCGGCCGCGTACGTCCTCATCAGGCCGGCCTCGGCCCGTCGCGCGGCCACCACCCGGTCGTACTTGACCGCGTCGTAGACCCACTCGCGCCCGGTGGCGACCCAGCCGGAGCCGACCCGGTCCACCGCGCCGTCCACCCGCAGCGTCTTGAGCAGCGCCTCCAGCCGCCCGCGGCGCAGCCCGGTCTCCGTCTCGATCGCCGGCAGCGACACCGCCCCGTCCGGGTCGCGGGGCAGCAGCCGGAGCACCCGGTCGGCCGCGTCCGGGTCGGGGATCGTCGCGGTGGCGAAGTAGTCCCAGATCCGCGGGTCGCTCTCCGCCGCCGGCAGCAGCACGCCGACCGCGGTGTCCAGCGCCCGGCCGGCCCGGCCGACCTGCTGGTAATACGCCACCGGGGAGTCCGGCGAGCCGACGTGCACGCAGAAGCCCAGGTCGGGCTTGTCGTAGCCCATGCCCAGGGCGGAGGTCGCCACCACCGCCTTGAGCCGGTTGTCCCGCAGCGCCGCCTCGATCCGGGCCCGCTCGTCCGGCTCGGTCTGCCCGGTGTACGCGGCGACCTCGTGGCCCTCGGTGCGGAGGAAGTCGGCCAGCGAGACGGCCTGGTCCACGGTCAGCGCGTAGACGATGCCGGAGCCGGGCAGCGCGGACAGCGCCTCGGCCACCCAGCCGAAGCGCTCCACCCCGTCCAGCCCCGGCACCACCGCGAGCCGCAGCGACGCCCGGGCCAGCGGCCCGCGCAGCACCAGCGTGTCGGCGCCGAGCTGGGCGGCGACGTCCGCGGTGACCCGCGCGTTGGCCGTCGCGGTGGTGGCCAGCACCGGGCTGCCCTCGGCGGTCTGCGCCAGCAGGTGGGTCAGCCGCTGGTAGTCCGGGCGGAAGTCGAAGCCCCAGTCGGAGATGCAGTGCGCCTCGTCGACCACCAGCAGCCCGGTCTTGGCCAGCAGCGGCAGCGCCCGGTCGGCGAACCTCGGGTTGGCCAGCCGCTCCGGCGAGACCAGCAGGACGTCGACCTCGTCGGCGCCGAGCGCGTCGAAGACCTGCTGCCAGTCGTCCACGTTGGCGGAGTTGACGGTCGCCGCCCGCAACCCGGCGCGCGAGGCGGCGGCCACCTGGTCGCGCATCAGCGCGAGCAGCGGCGAGATCACCAGCGCCGGGCCGCGGCCGGCCTCCCGCAGCGCCGCGGTGGCCGCCCAGTAGACCGCCGACTTGCCCCAGCCGGTCGCCTGCACCAGCAGCACCCGGCGCCCCTCCACCAGCGCCTCGACCGCCTCGACCTGGTCCGGCCGCGGCCGCGCGGCCGGACCGGCCATCGCCGCCAGCACCCGGTCGAGCGCCGCCCCCGCCACGCCGTCCACGCTCAGCACCCCTCCCGGTCGCCCGCCTGCCCACCGCACTCTGCCAGCCAGCTCCGACAGAAACGCGACCACGCAGGTCAGCGGAGCGGTCAGCTCAGGGGATGTCGACGAGCACCTTGCCGACGGCGCCGTCCTCGACCGCCGCCTGGGCGGCCCCGGCCGAGGCCAGCGGGAAGCGGTGCAGCGGCAGGCCGGCGTCCGGCCCGACCCGGACCGCGCCGTCCGCCACCGCGGCGTTGACGTCCTCGACCGCGGCCGCCTTGGCCGCCGCCGGCTCGGTGTAGACGAGCACGAACTGCCAGCGCGCGTTCGGCACCATCAGCGACCGCACCGGCAGCGTCAGCTCCCCGCCGCCGCTGTCCGCGTACACCGCCACGCTGCCGTGCATCCCGATGACCGCCACGTCGGTCGGCGTGTTCGTGGCGGACACCTCGACGATCGCGTCCACCCCGGCCGGCGCGATCCTGCGCACCTCGGCGGCCACGTCCTGGGTCCGGTAGTCGATCACGTGCGAAGCCCCGGCCGCGGCGGCCAGCTGGGCCTTGGCCGGGCTGCTGACCGTGGCGATCACGGTCGCGTCCGCCCACCGGCCGAGCTGGACCGCGGCGTTGCCGACCGCTCCCGCACCGCCCTGGACCAGCACGGTCCGGCCGGCCAGCGCGCCCGGGTCGAGCCGGTCCGGCATCGCCTCGCCGACGGTGAGGCAGCGGTGCGCGGTGAGGAACGGGATGCCGAGCGAGGCGCCGAGCTCGTCGGACGCGCCGGCCGGCAGCAGCACGGTCTGCCGCGCCGGCACCACCGTGTACTGGGCGGCGGTGCCCCACGGCCGCCGGTACGCCGACTCCCACAGCCAGACCCGCTCGCCCACCAGCACCGGGTCGACCCCGTTGCCGACCGCGTCCACCACCCCGGCGCCGTCGTGGTGCGGCACCTGCCCGCCCTCGGGCGGCGCGGTGGCCGCCCGGGCCTTCCAGTCGGTCGGGTTCACCCCGGACACCGCGACCCGCACCCGGACCTCGCCCGGCCCCGGCTCCGGCACCGGCCGGTCCACCAGCTCGAGCACCTCCGGTCCGCCGGACCTGGTGTAGACGATCGCCTGCACGCCGCGCCTCCTCGCCATCCCGCCGCGGACCACCCGCTCCCGCCCGCAACCACCCCGACCCCCGGCGGCTTCCCCCGGTGGCTGGTTGAGCTAGTCGACCGGCAGGCTGGGAGCCAGCCGCCGCAGCGACCGGTACGTCGGCATCAGCGCGTTGTAGAGCTCGGCGAAGACCGGCCGGAGCGCCGCGTACGTCGCCGAGGCGGCCGGGTCCGGCCGTACCGTGTCCGAGATCCGGACCATGTCCGCGGCCACGTCGATCGACGGCACCAGGCCGAGCGCCTGCATGCCCAGCAGCGCCGCGCCGAAGCTGGACCCCTCGTGCCCCTCCGGGAACGACACGTCCATGCCGAGGGTGTCGGCGAGCATCTGCCGCCACAGCGGGCTGCGGGCGAAGCCGCCGGTCGCCCGCAGCTGCCGGATCTCGTTGCCGGCCGCCCGCATCGAGTGCAGCACCAGCGCGAGCTGCTGGCAGACGCCCTCGATCGCGGCCCGGATCAGGTGCTCCCGGCGGTGCTCCCGGGTCAGCCCGATGTACGCCCCGCGCGGCAGCGAGCTCCAGTGCGGCGCCCGCTCGCTCAGCAGGTACGGAAGCATGATCAGGCCGCCGCAGCCGGCCGGCACCGAGCCGGCCAGCGCGAGCAGCTCCTCGGGGTCGTCGCCGACGTCCGGCGCCAGCGAGTGACCGGCCCAGTCCAGCACGATGCCGCCGTTGTTGATCGCGCCGCCGACGGCCCAGTGGTTCTCGGTCAGCGCGTAGCAGAAGACGCCGCCGAGCGGGTCGACCGCGGCCTTCTCCACCATCACCCGCAGCGCGCCGCTGGTGCCGATGGAGCAGGCCGCCACCCCCGGGTCGACCGCGCCGAGGCCGAGGTTGGCCAGCGGCCCGTCGCCGGCCCCGAGCACCACCGGGGTGTCCGCCGGCAGCCCCGTCGCCTCGGCGGTGGCGGCGTTGAGGCCGGGCAGCACGTGTGTGGTCGGCAGCAGCTCGGGCAGCTGCTCGGCGGTGATCCCGGCGATCCGCAGCGCCTCCGCGTCCCACTCCAGCCGGTGGATGTCCATCAGCCCGCTGCCGGAGGCGAGCGAGTGGTCGGTGACCAGCGCGTCGCACATCCGGAGCACGACGTAGTCCTTGATGCCCAGCCAGGTGGCCGTCTTGGCGAACACGTCCGGCTGCTGCTCGCGGAACCAGACGAGCTTCGGCAGCGGCGCCATCGGGTGCACCGGGGTGCCGGTCCGCCGGTGCAGGGCGAGCCCGCCGGCGGCCGCCCGCAGCCGCTCGGCCTGCTCCCCGGACCGGGAGTCGGCCCAGCTCAGCGACGGGGTCAGCGGGTGCGAGTCGCGGTCGAGCGCCATCAGCGTGTGCATGGCCGAGCTGAACGACAACCCGGCCACCGGCCCGTCCAGCGCGGCCACCACCTCGCGCACCGACTCCATGACCGCGTCGAGGATCAGCGCCGGGTCCTGCTCGGCGTGCCCCGGGTGCGGCTCCTCCAGCGGGTAGCCGGCGGAGTGGCTGTGCCGGGCCTGCCCCGAGGTGTCGTACGCGACCACCTTCGTGCTGGTGGTCCCGATGTCCACCCCCAGCACGACCTCGCCGGAACTCATAAGACCAGGCTCACCAGCAGGACGGTGATCAGGCCCACCACCGAGATGATCGTCTCCATGACCGACCAGGTCTTGATGGTCTGCCCGACGGTCATCCCGAAGTACTCCTTCACCAGCCAGAAGCCGGCGTCGTTGACGTGCGAGAAGAACAGCGAGCCGGCGCCGATGGCCAGCACCAGCAGCGCCACCGAGGGCCGGTCCAGGCCCTCGGCCAGCGGCGCGACGATGCCGGCGGCGGTGATGGTGGCGACCGTCGCCGAGCCGGTGGCCAGCCGGATGCCGACCGCGACCAGCCAGCCGAGGATCAGCGCGGAGATGTTGACGCCCTCGGCCCAGTCGGCGATCACGTTGCCGACGCCGGCGTCGATCAGCGTCTGCTTGAAGCCGCCGCCGGCGGCGACGATGAGCAGGATGCCGGCGATCGCGGGCAGCGAGCCGCCGACCGAGGCGGAGATCCGGTACCGGTCCATGCCGGTCGCCATGCCGAGCGTGAACATGCCGACGATCACGCCGGTCAGCAGCGCGACCACCGGGTTGCCGACGACGTCGAGGAAGCTGCGCAGCTGGTTGCCCTCGTCCAGGAAGACCTCGCCGATGGCCCGGGCCAGCATGAGGATCACCGGCAGCAGCACGGTGAAGACGGTGATGCCGAAGCCGGGCCGCCGCAGCGGCTGGTCGGTCGCGTCGGTCTCCAGCCGGTCCGGCACCCCGTCCCGGTCCCCGTCGGCCGTGCCGGCGAGCCGGCCGTCCCGGTCGCGCGCCCGATCCGCGCCGGTCGAGCCGGTCGAGCCGCTGCGCGGACGCCGGTCGATGGCGTCCGGGTTCTCGGCTTCGGCGAGCTGCGCGCTGGCGACCTGGGCCGGCTCCCGGTCGCCGCCGATGATCGCCGGCCACGGTACGGCGACGCGCTTGGCGATGAACGAGCCGAACACCGGGCCGGCCACGATCACGGTCGGGATCGCGACCAGCAGGCCGAGCGCGAGGGTGAGGCCGAGGTCGGCGCCGAGCGCGTCGATGGCGACCAGCGGCCCGGGGTGCGGCGGCACGAAGCCGTGCAGCACGGACAGGCCGGCGAGCGCCGGGATCCCGACCTTCATCAGCGGCACGTTGGTGCGCCGGCCCACCAGCAGCACGATCGGCACCAGGAGCACGACGCCGACCTCGAAGAAGAGCGGGATGCCGACCAGCGCCGCGGCGCCGGCCATCGCCCAGGGCAGCATGCCGGGGGAGACCCGCTCCACGATCGTCTGCACGATCCGGTCCGCGCCGCCGGAGTCGGCGAGCAGCCCGCCGATCATCGCGCCCAGCGCGATCAGCAGGCCGACGCTGCCGACCGTCGAGCCGACCCCCTTGGTGAAGCTCTCCACCGTGGGTGTCGCCCCGTAGCCGGCCACCAGGCCGAGCACGGCCGAGCCGAGGATCAGCGCGAGGAACGGATGGACCTTGAGCCAGGTGATCAGCACCACCACGGTGGCGATGCCGAGCAGGGCGGCCAGTATGAGCACGGCGTTGCTGCTCGAGGCGGCTTCCGCGGCAAGCGTCATGGCAGCTCCTCGGGGGGCGGGGTGCCGGTGGTGGTGACCTTCCCGGCAACGGCCGGCTCGACACCCGACCACCGGCGCCGGTTGCACCCGTCGGGGCGATGCGCCGGGCCGGGCCGCTGCCCTGCGGCCCGGTCGGCACGCGGTGGTATGCGGGGGCGGTGTCGGTCGGCGTGACCGTGGTGGTGACCCAGACCGCGTCGCTGATCTTCATCGACAACCCGGCGGTGACCCAGATCGCCGGCCGGCGGATCGGCGGCGGAGCGATCGCGCCGGTCACCGCCGCCGCCCGCGCGCACGTCGGGCAGGTGGTCGGCTACCACTCCGGCACGCTGGGCACCCGCACCGGCACGGTCACCGGCATCAACGCCACGATCAACTACGCCGGCGGGACGATCACCGGGCTGGACCGGACCACGCTGTGCATCACCGCGCGGGACCCCGGCTCCCCGGTGGTGGCCGGCAGCACCGGGCTGAGCATCATCTTCGGCGGCAGCACCAGCTGCTCCGGCGGGGCCACGTTCGCGCAGCCGATCACGCCGCTGCTGGCCGCCTGGGGCCGCACCCTCTACTACCCTAGCTAACCGCCCGGAGGCCCGGAGTTAAGCCGACGGGCAGGTCAGCCAACTAGTGACCGGCGACAGCTAGCGCCGGACCGCACTTACCGACACTCCGCGCCGCGGTGTAGACCGCTGGGTGGGCTGGCCGTGCTGCGGAGCGCGGCGTCCCCTGGTCAAGGAGTGGCCATGAGCGCTGACGCGTCGACGACGGCCGAGGCCCAGCCCCTGATCCACGTGCTCTGGATCAACGCCGGGCTCAGCTGCGACGGGGACTCGGTGGCGCTGACCGCGGCCACCCAGCCCAGCATCGAGGAGATCGCGCTGGGCGCGCTGCCCGGCCTGCCCAACATCGCCGTGCACTGGCCGCTGATCGACTTCGAGTGCGGTCCGAACGGCGGCGCCGACGACTTCCTGGAGTGGTTCTTCAAGGCCGACCGGGGCGAGCTGGAGCCCTTCGTGCTCGTCGTCGAGGGCTCGATCCCGAACGAGGCGCTGCACGAGGAGGGCTACTGGTGCGGCTTCGGCAACGACCCGATGACCGGGCAGCCGATGACCACCAGCGAGTGGCTGGACCGGCTGGCGCCCAAGGCGCTGGCCGTGCTCGCGGTCGGCACCTGCGCGACGTACGGCGGGATCCACGCGATGGCCGGCAACCCGACCGGCGCCATGGGCGTGCCGGACTACCTCGGCTGGGACTGGAAGTCCAAGGCCGGCATCCCGATCGTGTGCGTGCCCGGCTGCCCGATCCAGCCGGACAACCTCTCCGAGACGATCACCTACCTGCTGTACATGGCGACCGGCCAGGCGCCGATGATCCCGCTGGACGATGCGCTGCGGCCGACCTGGCTCTTCGGCGCGACCGTGCACGAGGGCTGTGACCGGGCCGGCTACTACGAGCAGGGCGACTTCGCCGACGAGTACGGCTCGCCGAAGTGCATCGTCAAGCTGGGCTGCTGGGGTCCGGTGGTGAAGTGCAACGTGCCCAAGCGCGGCTGGGTCAACGGCGTCGGCGGCTGCCCCAACGTCGGCGGCATCTGCATCGGCTGCACGATGCCGGGCTTCCCGGACAAGTTCATGCCGTTCATGGACGAGCCGCCGGGCTCGCGGGTGTCCACCCGGGTCACCAAGTACTACGGCGCGACGGTGCGCCGGCTGCGGTCGATCACCGAGAAGACCGCCGACAAGGAGCCGAAGTGGCGCCGTCGCGGCGACCAGCTGCTCACCGGCGCCAAGCGCACCTGGTAGGGGGACTCCGATGACCACGACGGAACCGCGTCGCAGCGAGGTCGACAGCAGCTCCCGCGACCTGGTCGAGATGGCCTGGGACCCGATCACCCGGATCGTCGGCAGCCTCGGCATCTACACGAAGATCGACTTCGCGAACCGGACGGTCGCCGAGTGCAAGAGCACGTCGTCGATCTTCCGCGGCTACTCGCTCTTCATGAAGGGCAAGGACCCGCGGGACGCGCACTTCATCACCAGCCGGATCTGCGGCATCTGCGGGGACAACCACGCCACCTGCTCCTGCTACGCGCAGAACATGGCCTACGGCGTGAAGCCGCCGCACCTGGGGGAGTGGATCGTCAACCTCGGCGAGGCCGCCGAGTACATGTTCGACCACAACATCTTCCAGGAGAACCTGGTCGGGGTGGACTACTGCGAGCGGATGGTCGCCGAGACCAACCCCGGGGTGCTCGCCCGCGCCGAGAACACCGAGGCGCCGCACGCCGGCGACCACGGCTACCGCACGATCGCCGACATCATGCGGGCGCTCAACCCGTTCACCGGCGAGTTCTACCGGGAGGCGCTGCAGGTGTCCCGGTGGACGCGGGAGATGTTCTGCCTCATGGAGGGCCGGCACGTCCATCCGTCCACTCTGTACCCCGGTGGCGTCGGCACGGTGGCCACGATCCAGCTGATGACCGACTACATCACCCGGCTCATGCGCTACGTCGAGTTCATGAAGAAGGTCGTGCCGATGCACGACGACCTCTTCGACTTCTTCTACGAGGCGCTGCCCGGGTACGAGCAGGTCGGCCTGCGCCGCACCCTGCTCGGCTGCTGGGGCTCCTTCCAGGACCCCGAGCACTGCAACTTCGCGTACAAGGACATGACCGACTGGGGCCGGAAGATGTTCGTCACCCCGGGCGTGGTGGTGGACGGCAAGCTCGTCACCACCGACCTGGTGACGATCAACCTCGGCATCCGCATCCTGCTCGGCAGCTCGTACTACGACGACTGGACCGACCAGGAGATGTTCGTCAGGACCGACCCGCTGGGCAACCCGGTGGACCGCCGGCACCCGTGGAACCAGCACACCAACCCCAAGCCGCAGAAGCGGGACCTGGACGACAAGTACAGCTGGGTGATGTCCCCACGCTGGTACGACGGCAGCGAGCACCTCGCGCTCGACACCGGGGGTGGCCCGCTGGCGCGGTTGTGGACGACCGCGCTGGCGGGCCTGGTGGACATCGGCTACGTCAGGGCGACCGGCCACAGCGTCCAGATCGAGCTGCCGAAGACCGCGCTCAAGGGCCCGGTCAGCTTCGAGTGGAAGATCCCGCAGTGGAGCAACACGCTCGAGCGCAACCGCGCCCGGACCTACTTCCAGGCGTACGCGGCCGCGGCTGCCCTGCACTTCGCCGAGAAGGCGCTGGCGGAGATCCGGGCCGGCCGGACCAAGACGTGGGAGCAGTTCGAGGTGCCGGACGAGGCCATCGGCTGCGGCTTCACCGAGGCGGTGCGCGGGGTCCTCTCGCACCACATGGTCATCCGGGACGGCAAGATCGCGAACTACCACCCGTACCCGCCGACGCCGTGGAACGCCAACCCGCGCGACGTCTACGGCACCCCCGGCCCGTACGAGGACGCGGTGCAGGACCAGCCGCTGTTCGAGGAGAACGACCGGGAGCACTTCAAGGGCATCGACATCATGCGGACGGTCCGCAGCTTCGACCCGTGCCTGCCCTGCGGCGTGCACATGTACCTGGGCGGCGGGAAGACGATCCAGAAGCTGCACTCGCCCACCATGGCTGCGTCGCCCGAGTGAGCTCGCGGTGAGCGACCCGCGCGCCGCCGGGGAGCGCATCGAGCAGCTCCTCGATGCGCTCGGTGCGGGCGGCCCGGTGGCCCGCGAGCGGGCCGAGGAGCTCGTCCGGGTCGTCGTCGACCTGTACGGCGCCGGCCTGGAGCGGCTGCTGGAGATCGCCGGCCCGCAGCTGCCCGAGTCCACAGTGGAGGAGATCGCGTCCGACGAGCTGGTCTCCGGGCTGCTGGTGGTGCACGGCCTGCACCCGTACGACCTGGCCGAGCGGGTCGAGCGGGCGCTGGAGTCGGTCCGGCCGTACCTGCGCTCGCACGGCGGTGACGTGGAGCTGCTGGAGGCGGACGGGCACGGGGCCGTCCGGCTCCGGCTGCTCGGGCACTGCGACGGCTGCGCCGGCTCGACCGCGACCCTGCGGACCGCGGTGCAGGACGCCATCGACGCCGCCGCCCCGGAGGTGGTGCGGGTCGACGTCGAGGAGCCGACCGCGCCGGCCCACCCCGCGCCGGCCGGCGCGTTCGTGCCGGTCGACGCGCTGTCGGTGCGGACCCGGGCATGAGCGGGCCCACGGTCCAGGCCGTGCTGGCGCGGATCCGGTCCGCGCCGCGGCCGCCCCCGGGCGAGCGCTGCGAGATGTGCGCGGAGGCGATCGGCGCGGACCACCGGCACGTGGTCGACCTGGCCGGCCGGGCGCTGCTGTGCACCTGCCGACCGTGCGGGCTGCTGTTCGCCTACCCGGACGCCGAGCTGCGCTACCGGATGGTGCCGGACCGATGGGCGGCCGTGCCCCCGCTGCCCCTCCCGGTCTGGGACGACCTGCAGATCCCGGTCGGGGTGGCGTTCTTCTTCCGCAACTCCGAGCTCGGCCGGGTGGTCGGCGTCTACCCGGGACCGGCCGGGGCGACCGAGTCGGAGCTGTCGCTGGCCGCCTGGGACGCGGTGCTGGCGGCCGCGCCGGCGGTCGCCGGGCTGGCGCCGGACGTGGAGGCGCTCCTCGTCCGGGTGAGCGGTTCCCGGGTGGACGGTTTCCTGGTCCCGATCGACGTCTGCTACGAGCTGGTCGGGCTGCTGCGGAAGCGCTGGCGCGGGTTCGACGGCGGCCAGGACGTGCGGCGCGAGCTGGACGCCTTCTTCACGCGGGTGGCGGGGCGGTGCCGGTGATCGACCTGTCCTTCACCGTGCTGGACGCCGCCCCGGAGCCGTACGCGGCGGCGCCGGCGCTGCTCTTCCGGATGCGGGCGGCGGAGTCCACCGGCGCGGCCGTGCACGCGATGGCGCTGCGGGTGCAGATCACCATCGAGCCGCAGCGGCGGCGGTACGACGACCCCGGCGCGTTCACCGACCTCTTCGGCACGCCGGACCGGTGGGCGGGCACGCTGCGGCCGTTCCTGTGGACGCACGCGTCCACGATGGTCCCGGGCTTCACCGGGGCGACCGACTTCGACCTGCCGGTGCCGTGCACGTACGACTTCGAGGTCGCCGCGGCGAAGTACCTGCACGCACTGCGGGACGGGGAGGTGCCGCTGACGCTGCTGTTCAGCGGGACCGTCTTCACCCGCGGCAGCGCCGGCTTCGGCGTGGAGCAGGTGCCGTGGCACCTGGAGGCGGCGTACCGGCTGCCGGTCGCGGTGTGGCGGTCCACGATGGACCGGTTCTTCCCGAACGGCGGGTGGATCCGGCTGGACCGCGAGACGCTGGACGCGCTCGCCCGCTACCGGTCCGCCCGCGGGCTGACCAGCTGGGAGCAGGCCCTCGGGGAGCTGCTGCCGGCCGAGGTGCCGCGGTGACCGGCCTGGACGCGGTCCGGCGGGTGGCCGACGCGGTGCTCTACGAGGGCTACCTGCTCTACCCGTACCGGGGGTCGGCGGCGAAGAACCGGGTGCGCTGGCAGTTCGGCGTGCTGTCCCCGGCCGGTGCGGCCGAGGCCGGCCTGGGCGAGCAGGACGCCCTGCGGGCCGAGCTGCTGCTGCGCGCGACCCCGGCGACCCGGCTGGAGCTGCGGGTGCGGTTCCTCCAGGTGCAGGACCGCACGGTGCAGGTGGCGACTCGGGGCGGGTTCGCCGACGTCGACGCCCTGCGCGTCGGGGACGCCCACTGGATACCTTGGCAGGAGGCGGTCCCCCGGGAGCAGGTCACCGGCCCGTTCACCGTGGCCGACCTGCTGGCCGGTCGGGCGGTCGCCCTCGCGGTCCCCGGCGGCGAGGACACCGAGGCGCTGCCCGCCGGCCGGCTGGTGCGGACCCGCCAGCCACTGGCGGCCGAGCTGGTGCTCGGCGCCGAGCCGGTCGGCGACCTGCTGCGGGTGGTCGCGGCGCTGCGCAACACCGCGACCTGGGACCCGGGCGACTCCACCCGGGACCGGGTGGCCGCCCGGTCGCTGGTGAGCACCCACCTGCTGCTCAGCGTGTCCGGCGGTGCCTTCGTCTCGCTGCTCGACGCGCCGGACGCCGGTTGCCTGAACGCCGGCTGGTGGCCCGCGCTGATCAGCGACGACGTCTCGCTCGTCGCGCCGATCGTCCTGCCGGACCGGCCCGAGATCGCGCCGGAGAGCCCGGGCGACCTCTTCGACGCCACCGAGATCGACGAGATCCTCACCCTGCGGGTGATGACCATGACCGACGAGGAGAAGGCGGCGGCCCGCGGCACGGACCCCCGGGCGGCCGCGATCGTGGACCGCTGCGACACCCTGCCGCCGGAGCAGCTGGAACGCCTGCACGGCGCCCGCCGCGACGTGGACCCTCCCCGGGGGACGTTCCGTGGTGGGACCCGGGCGCGGATGCGGCCGTCTCGCCGGAGACCGACGCGGTGCTGGTCGCCGGCGTGCCGGTGTCCAAGGGCTCCCGGGTGCGGCTGCGGCCGACCCGTCGCGCCGATGCCCAGGACATCTTCCTGGCCGGGCAGGTGGCGCTGGTGACCGCGGTGCTGTCCGACGTGGACGGTGAGACGCACGTCGCGGTCGTGCTGGCGGACGACCCGGCCGCCGACCTGCACGACTGGTACGGCCGGTACTGGTACTTCGCGCCGGACGAGCTGGAGCCGCTGGAGGTGGCCCCGTGACCGGCCGGGTGCTGGTGGCCGGGGTCGGCAACCTCTTCCTCGGCGACGACGGCTTCGGCCCGGAGGCGGTCCGCCGGCTGACCGCGGTGCCGCTGCCGGACGGCGTCGAGGTCGTCGACTACGGCATCCGCGGCATGCACCTCGCGTACGACCTGCTGGCCGGCTACGACACGCTGATCATCGTCGACGCGACGCCGCGCGGCGGCCGGCCCGGCGACGTGGTCGTGCTGGAGGTCGGCGAGGACGATCTCGGCGCCGGGGACTTCGACGCGCACGGCATGGAGCCGACCGCGATGCTGGCCAGCCTCGGCTCGCTCGGCGGCCGGCTGCCCCGGACGTACGTGGTCGGCTGCGAGCCGCTGGACACCGGCGAGGGGATCGGCCTGTCCACACCGGTGGCGGGCGCCGTCGACCGGGCCGTGCAGCTGGTGGCCGGGCTGCTGGAGAGGGAGGTGTCGGCATGAAGGTCGTGGGATGGGTCGCCGTCGGGGTGCTGGTCGGGGTCGTGCTGGGCGCGGTCGCGGTCGGGGCCGGCTCGACCGACGACATCAAGCGGTACGTCCGCATGCGACAGATGTAGGGGGCGCCGACGTGCACGAGGCCGGTTACTGCCACGGGGTGCTGCACGCGGTCGAGGATCGCGCGGCCGGCCGACCGGTCGCCCGGATCGGCGTCCGCGTCGGCAGCCTGCACCGGATCGTCCCGGCCGCCTTCGAGCAGTCGTTCCGGATGATGGCGGCCGGCGGCGTCGCGGACGGCGCCGCGACCGAGGTGACGATCGTGCCGGCCCGCGGCAGCTGCGGCTCCTGTGGACGGGACTTCACCACCGCGGACCCGCCGATCGCCTGCCCGCACTGCGGCAGCCTCGAGGTCCGCGCCTCCGGCGGGGACGAGCTGGTGCTGGAGTGGGTCGAGTACCGCGCGCCGGTGGGGAGCTGACATGTGCCTGGCCATCCCGGGCGAGGTCGTCCGGCTGCTGGAGGACAACGACCAGCTGGCGGTCGTCGACGTGGTCGGCGTCAAGCGGAAGATCAACATCGGGCTGCTCGAGGGCGAGCCGGTCGGCCCGGGGGACTGGGTGCTCATCCACGTCGGCTTCGCGATGTCCAAGGTGGACGAGCAGGAGGCGGCGGAGGCGCTGCGGATGCTGGAGCTGATGGGCCAGGCCTTCAGCGATGAGCTGCAGGCGGTCGCCGAATCGAGGATCGAGTGACCGCCCAGCCGCTGCCGTGGCCGGCCACCGCCGCCTGCGCGGTCACCGAGGGCTGCATCACCTGCGGCGACGTGGCCGTGCCGCTGACCGTGGTCGAGCTCGCCGGTCCGGACGCCCGGTGCCGGGACGACGGCGGGCGGGAGGAGACGGTGGCCACCGAGCTGGTCGGCCCGGTCGCGCCGGGGGACCGGCTGCTGGTGCACGCCGGGGTGGCCATCGCCCGGGTGGAGGAGGCGCTGTGAAGTTCGTCGACGAGTTCCGCGACGCCGGGCTGGCCGAGGTGCTGGGCACCCGGATCGCCGAGCTGACCGAGCCGGGCCGGCACTACAAGATCATGGAGGTGTGCGGCGGCCACACCCACACGATCTACCGCTACGGCGTGCAGGACCACCTGCCCGAGTCGGTCGAGCTGGTGCACGGGCCCGGCTGCCCGGTCTGCGTGATCCCGATGGGCCGGGTGGACGACGGCATCGCGATCGCGAAGCGGGACGGGGTCATCCTCACCTGCTTCGGCGACATGATGCGGGTCCCCGGTGGCGACGGGTCCTTCCTGGACGCGAACGCGGCCGGCGCCGACATCCGGATGGTCTACTCGCCGCTGGACGCGCTGCGGATCGCCCGGCAGAACCCGGACCGCGACGTGGTGTTCTACGCCATCGGCTTCGAGACCACCGCCCCGTCCACCGCGCTGACCGTGCTGCGGGCGAAGGCGGAGGGCATCACGAACTTCTCCGTCTTCTGCAACCACGTCACGATCATCCCGGCGATCAAGGCGATCCTCGACTCGCCGGACCTGCGGCTGGACGCCTTCATCGGGCCCGGGCACGTGTCCACGGTGATCGGCTGCCGGCCGTACGACTTCATCGCCGCCGAGCACGGCAAGCCGCTGGTCTGTGCGGGCTTCGAGCCGCTGGACCTGCTGCAGTCGATCTACATGATCATGAAGCAGCTGGCCGAGGGCCGGTCGGTGGTGGAGAACCAGTACTCCCGGGTGGTGCCGTGGGACGGCAACCCGGTCGCGCTGCGGGTGCTGTCCGACGTCTTCGCGCTCCGGCCGTACTTCGAGTGGCGCGGGCTCGGCTCGATCTCCCAGTCGGCGCTGCAGCTGTCCGAGCGGTACGCGGACTTCGACGCCGAGCGCCGGTTCGCGGTGCCGGGGGTCCGGGTGGCCGACCCGAAGGCCTGCCAGTGCGGGGAGGTGCTCAAGGGCGTGCTGAAGCCCTGGGAGTGCAAGGTCTTCGGCACCGCCTGCACCCCGGAGACGCCGATCGGCACCTGCATGGTGTCCTCCGAGGGCGCCTGCGCCGCGTACTACACCTTCGGCCAGTACGCCAAGCAGCGCATCCACCTCGAGGTGTCGTGATGCCGCAGCAGGTCACCGAGGTCGAGGTCGGCGAGCGCATCGAGGCGATGCGCCGGCGGCGGCCGCGCTTCCTGCGACGAGCGGATCACCACCGCGCACGGGGCCGGCGGCAAGGCCAGCCGGGCGCTGGTCGAGGGCGTCATCGTGCCGCTGCTGGAGAACGACGCGCTCGCGCCACTGGGCGACGCGGCGCTGCTGGAGGTGGCCGGCGCCCGGCTGGCGCTGACCACGGACGCCTTCGTGGTCCGGCCGATCCGGTTCCCCGGCGGCTCGATCGGCGAGCTCGCGGTCAACGGCACGGTCAACGACCTGGCCGTGTCCGGTGCCCGGCCGCTCGCCCTGGCCGTGGCGCTCGTGCTGGAGGAGGGCCTGTCCGCGGAGGTGCTGCGCGCGGAGGTGGCCGCCATCGCGGCGGCGGCCCGCGCCGCCGGGGTGCCGGTGGCGACCGGGGACACCAAGGTGGTCGAGCGCGGCAAGTGCGACTCCATGTACATCACCACGACCGGGGTCGGGGTGCGCGAGCACGACGTCGTGCTCGCCCCGGACCAGGTCCGGCCCGGCGACCGGGTGCTGGTCTCGGGCACGCTCGGCGACCACGGCGTGGCGATCATGCTGGCCCGGGGCGACCTGGACATCGAGGCCGACGTGCGCAGCGACACCCGGCCACTGTGGACGCTCGCGGCCGCGCTGCTGGACGCCTGCGGCCCGGGCCTGCACTGCATGCGCGACGCGACCAGGGGCGGCGTGGCCACGGTGCTCAACGAGATCGCGCTCGCCGCCGAGGTCGGGGTGGTGATCGCCGAGGACCGGCTGCCGCTGCGGCGCGAGGTGATCGGGGCCGGGGAGATCCTCGGCATCGACCCGCTGTACGTGGCCAACGAGGGCAAGCTGGTCGCCTTCGTCGCCGCCGACCGGGCCGAGGCGGCGCTGGCCGCGGCCCGGTCGGTGCCCGCGGGCGCCGACGCCGCGCTGATCGGCGAGGTGCGGGCCGAGCCGCCCGGGCGGGTGCTGGCGAAGACCGGCTTCGGCGGCCACCGGATGATCGACATGCTGGTCGGCGACCCGCTGCCGCGGATCTGCTGACCGACTCCAGGAGGTGTCCAGAGTGGACGAGGAACCCGGCGCGCACCGGACCGAGGAGCCGCAGTCCGAGCGGGGGCCGATGGGCTCCCGGGACAAGGGGGGACCGCCCGGCGCCGGGCCGGCCGACCGGCCGGCCGGCACGTCCGACATGGACGACTCGACCGGTGTGGATCCGCAGGAGCCGCAGGAGGACGCGCCGACCCTGCCGGCCGGCGACCAGGGCGGGTGAGCACGGTGACCGGGCCGGACCGGCGGCCGGCGGCGCCCAGGAGCCCGGGTAAGGCTTGCCTGACTTGTCGCCCCGTCGGTCCGGTGGAAGCATCCAGAATCAGGCCCGGCGTCCGGGACCGCCGGGCGGTGAGGCGGTGACGCCGTGCACCCGTGCGAGCTGCGACACTTCGTCGAACCCTGCCTGCTGCTCCTGCTGCGCGAGCGGCCCAGCCACGGCTACGAGCTGGCCGACCGGCTGCGGACGCTGCACCTGGCGGACGGTGACTCGGCCGGGATCTACCGGACGCTGCGGTCGCTGGAGCGCCAGGGGCTGGTCCGCTCGGTCTGGCGGCCGTCCGCGGCCGGCCCGGCCCGGCGGACCTACTCACTGACCGCCGAGGGGCTGTCCGCGCTGGACGCCGTGACCCGCGAGGTCCGGGACACCCGGCGGACGCTGGACGCGTACCTCGACCGGTACAGCCGGTACGCCGCCCGCGGGACGGTGCCGGGGTGACGACGGCCGCGGAGCTCTTCGAGCGCCGGGAGGCGCCGGGCCGGGCGCTCGGCGCGGACGCCGAGCTGGTCGCCCGGGCCTGCCACGCCATGGCCCGCCGGTTCGCCGGTGGCGGGAAGCTGGTCGTCTTCGGCTCGGGTGCGGCGGCGACGGACGCGCAGCACCTCGCCGTCGAGTTCGTGCACCCGGTCATCGTCGGCAAGCGGGCCTTCCCGGCGCTGTCGCTGGCCGCGGACGTGGCCACGCTGACCGGGGTGGCCAGCCGGGACGGGGTCACCGAGGTCTTCGCCCGGCAGCTGCGGCTGCTCGCCGACCCCGGGGACATCGCGCTCGGGCTGTCCGCGGACGGCGACTGCCCGCTGGTCCGCGGCGGGCTGGCCGCGGGCCGGGAGCGCGGCCTGCTCACCGTGGCGCTGGTCGGCGGCGACGGCGGCGCGATCGCCGCCGGGGGCCTGGCCGACCACGTCGTCGTCGCCCGCTCCACCGACCCGCGGGTGGTCAAGGAGGTGCACGTGACGGCGTACCACGTGCTCTGGGAGCTGGTGCACGTCTTCTTCGAGCACCCGGGTGCGCTGTGAGCGTCGAGGAGCTCTACCCGTTCCTGTACGCCGGCGGCGGCAACGCGGTCGCGGACGTGCTGGCGGAGGTGCGCCGGTCCACGGCGGGCAAGGCGGCCGAGATCGTCGCGCTGCGGCAGCGGCTGGCGACCGAGTACGCCGACCGGCTGGACGCCTGCGCGGCCGCGCTGGCCGGGTCGTTCGCCGCCGGCGGCCGGATGTTCACCTTCGGCAACGGCGGCAGCAGCTCGGACGCGCAGGCGGTGGCGCAGCTCTTCCTCGACCCCGGGCCGGGCGCCCGGCCGCTGCCCGCGGTCGCGCTGACCACCGACGTCGCGGTGGTCACGGCGCTGTCCAACGACGTCGGCTTCGACGTCGTCTTCGCCCGCCAGCTGGCCGCCTTCGCCCGCCCCGGCGACGTCGCGGTCGGGCTGTCCACCAGCGGCGGCTCGGCCAACGTGCTGGCCGCCTTCGCCGAGGCGCGCCGGCTGGGTCTGGTCACGGTCGGCTTCGCCGGCTACGACGGCGGCCGGATGGCCGGCGCGGCCGCCGCCGGCGCGATCGACCACCTCTTCGTGGTGCCGTCGGCGTCGGTGCACCGCATCCAGGAAGCGCAGACGACGACGTACCACGTGCTGTGGGAGCTGACCCAGTCTTGCCTGTGACGCCGGTCCGGGTCCGGGTGCGGGTGCGGGTCTCCGGGATCGTGCAGGGCGTCGGCTACCGCCCGTTCGCGCACGCGCTCGCCGCCGAGCTCGGTGTCGCCGGCTTCGTCGGCAACGACCCGGCCGGGGTCGTCGCCGAGGCGGAGGGGTCGCCGGCGGCGGTCGAGGCGTTCGTGGCCGGCTTGCGGGACCGGGCCCCGGCGCTGGCGGTGGTCGAGGACGTGTGCTGCGCCCCGGTCGCCCCGACCGGCGGCGCCGGCTTCGTCATCGCGCCGAGCGCGCCGGCCGGGCCCGGGGCGGCACCGGTGTCCCCGGTGTCCGCGGACGCGGCCACCTGCGCGGCCTGCCTGGCCGAGCTGTGGGACCCGGCCGACCGGCGGTACCGCTACCCGTTCGTCAACTGCACCGACTGCGGGCCCCGCTTCACCGTGGTCACCGGCATCCCGTACGACCGTCCACTCACGACGATGGCTCGCTTCGCCATGTGCGCGGACTGCGCCCGGGAGTACGCGGACCCCCGGGACCGGCGGTTCCACGCCCAGCCGGTGTGCTGCCCGGCCTGCGGCCCCCGGCTCGTGCTGGAGCCGGGCACGACCGGTGACCCGGTCGCGGAGGCGGCCCGCCTGCTCCGCGGCGGCGCGGTGGTCGCGGTGAAGGGGTTGGGTGGCTACCACCTGGCCTGCGACGCCACCGACGAGGCGGCCGTGGCCGCGCTGCGGTCCCGCAAGCGCCGGGAGGAGCGGCCGTTCGCGGTCCTGGCCGCGGACCTCGCGGCGGCGTCGGCGCTGGCGCAGGTGGACCCGGTCGAAGCCGGGCTGCTCACCGGCCGGCAGCGGCCCATCGTGCTGCTCGACCGCCGGCCCGGCGCGGTGCTCGCACCGTCGGTGGCGCCCGGCAACCGGGCGGTGGGGGTGATGCTGCCCTACACGCCGCTGCACCACCTGCTCGCCGCCGCGGCCGGCCGGCCGCTCGTGCTCACCAGCGGCAACGTCTCCGACGAGCCGATCGCGTACACCGACGACGACGCGACGAGCCGGCTGGCGCCCATCGCCGACGCCACCCTCCGGCACGACCGTCCGATCGCGACCCGGGTGGACGACTCGGTGCTCCGGGTCGTCCGCGGCCGGCCGCTGCCGGTGCGCCGGTCCCGCGGCTACGCCCCCGAGCCGCTGGCGCTGCCGTGGCCGGCGCCGCGGCCGGTGCTCGGCTGCGGGGCCGAGCTCAAGGCGACCTTCTGCCTGCTCCGGGACCGGCACGCGGTGCTGTCGCACCACATCGGCGACCTGGAGAGCTGGGAGACCCACCGGTCGTACACCGAGGGGATCGAGCACTACCGCCGACTCTTCGAGATCGCCCCCGCGGTGATCGCGCACGACCTGCACCCGGACTACCTCTCCACGGCGTACGCCGCGGAGCTGGCCGAGCGGGCCGGGGTGGCGCTGACCGGCGTGCAGCACCACCACGCGCACGTCGCGTCCTGCCTGGCCGACAACGGCCACCCCGGCCCGGTGCTCGGGCTGGCCCTGGACGGCACCGGCTACGGCCCGGACGGCACGCTGTGGGGCGGCGAGCTGCTGGTCGCGGACCTGGCCGGCTATCGCCGGGTCGGGCAGCTGGCCGCGGTGCCGCTGCCGGGCGGCGCCGCGGCCGTGCGGGAGCCGTGGCGGATGGCGGCGGCGTACCTCGGCGCGGACGGCGCGGACCTGCCGGTGGCCCGCCGGCACGCGGACCGCTGGGCCGCGGTGGTCTCGCTCGGCCGGACCGCGGTGCGCACGTCCAGCGCCGGCCGGCTCTTCGACGCGGTGGCGGCGGTGGCCGGGGTGCGGGACCGGGTCAGCTACGAGGGCCAGGCCGCGGTGGAGCTGGAGCAGCGGGTCGACCCGGCGGTCCCGGACGGCTACCGGGCCCGGGTCGCCGGCGGCGTGCTGCACGGGGTCGACCTGGTCCGGGCGGCGGCGGCCGACGTGCGGGCCGGGGTGCCGGCCGGCGTGGTCGCGGCCCGCTTCCACACCGGGCTGGCGGCCGCGCTGGTGGAGCTGGTGGACGGCGCGCGGGCCGGCTGCGGGCTGTCCACGGTGGCCCTGTCCGGCGGGGTCCTGCAGAACATGGTGCTGGCCAGCCGGCTGGTCGACGGGCTGACCGCCCGCGGCTGCACCGTGCTGACCCATTCCCGGGTCCCGCCGAACGACGGCGGCATCAGCCTGGGCCAGGCCGTGGTCGCCGCCGCCCGGGACCGCGCCGGCCGGCTGGACTAGGGCGTGTCCACGTGGCGCCGTCCGGGACCTTGAGCACGACCAGCGCGATGTCGTCGCGGGGCAGCCCGTCCTGGAAGGCGACCACCTCGTCGGCGATCCGCTCGGCCACCGCCGTCGCGTCCCCGCCGCGCTGCCCGACCAGCAGCGCGGCCAGCCGCTCCTCGCCGAAGAACTCGCCGTGCCGGCGGGCCTCGGTGACCCCGTCGGTGTAGAGCAGCACGACATCGCCGGCGGCCAGGTCGGCGGCGGTGGCGTACAGCCGCGGCGAGTCGACGATGCCGAGCAGGGTGCCGGGCCGGCCGAGCACGCTCACCGTGCCGTCCGCGGCCACCCGCAGCGGCAGCGGGTGGCCGCCGGAGGCCACCACCAACCGGGTCCGGCCGCCGCTGCGGCGGTGCACCCGGGCGCACAGCATCGAGCAGAAGCAGTCCGGCTGCTGCCGCCGCAGGGCCGTGTTGACCAGCGCCAGCCCGGTCGCCGGCCGCCGGCTGCGCATGGCCGCGGCCCGGATGGTGTAGCGGGCGAGCGCGGTCACCACCGCCGCGGCCGCGCCCTTGCCGAGCACGTCGCCGATCACCAGCGCCCAGTCGCCGCGGCCGATCTCGAAGACGTCGTAGAAGTCGCCGCCGACCTCGTCGCCCCGGCCCGCCGGCCGGTAGACCGCGGCGACGTCGAGGCCGGGGACCTCGGGCAGCGCCGGCGGGATCAGGCTGTCCTGCAGCGTCCGGGCCAGCAGCCGGGCCCGGGCCTCCGACTCCTCCGCGGTGCGGCGGGCCCGTACCAGCTCCCGCTCGTACTCGCGCCGGGCGGTCGCGTCGAAGACGGTGGTGCGGACGACCGCGGGGATGTCGCCGTCGGCCTTGCGCAGCACCGAGTTGATCAGCGCCGGCAGCAGGCTGCCGTCCGCCCGGACCAGCTCGACCGCGATCTCCCGGACCGACTCCTGCAGGTGCAGCAGCGGCGCGTAGTGGGTCTCGTGGAAGATCCGGCCGCCCGGGGTGAGCAGGTCCTGGAAGCGGCGGCGGCCGACCAGCTCGTCCCGCCGGTAGCCGGTCCAGTCCAGGAAGGTCCGGTTGACCTTGACGATCAGCCCGCCCGGCAGCGCGGACAGGTAGCCGCAGGGCGCGTTCTCGTACAGGTCCTCGGCACTGTCCTCCGGAACCGGCGGCAGCCGCGGCTCGCTCAGAGGAACGCCTCGAGGGCGGCGACCGTCTCCGCCGGCGCGCTCAGGTTGGGGCAGTGCCCGGTCGCCGCCAGCACGACCAGCCGGCTGCCGGGCAGCCGCTCGTGCACGTACCGGCCGACCGACTCCGGCGCGAGCGCGTCGTCCGAGCACTGCAGGACCAGCGCCGGCGTACGGACCCGGGCCAGGTCGGCGCGGTGGTCGGCGAGGAAGGTGACCCGGGCGAAGTGCCGGGCGATCTCCGGGTCGGTGCGGCAGAAGCTGTTCGCCAGCTCGGCCCCGGCGGCCAGGTTTTCCGGGCCGGCGATCACCGGGGCCATCGCCGCGGACCAGCCCAGGTAGTTGCTGTCCAGCGAGTCCAGCAGTCCCTCGATGTCCGGCCGGGTGAAGCCGCCCACGTAGTCGCCGTCGTCGAGGAAGCTCGGCGACGGCGCGACCAGCACCAGCTTGGCGAACCGGTCCGGCTCCGCGGCCGCGGCCAGCACGCCGATCATCGCGCTCACCGAGTGCCCGACGAAGGTCACGTCCCGCAGGTCCAGCGCGGCGCAGATCGCCAG
The DNA here is from genome assembly GCA_963849885.1 of uncultured Actinomycetota bacterium. Taxonomy (GTDB): domain Bacteria; phylum Actinomycetota; class Actinomycetes; order Mycobacteriales; family CADCTP01; genus CADCTP01. The sequence goes on from CAWKIV010000019.1 coordinate 168,327, forward strand.
CACGTCGTCCGCGTGACCCTGCAGCGTGCCGTACCGCTCCCGGTCGTACGCCGCGGGGTCCGACCGGCCGGACCCGGCCAGGTCGTAGAGCACCACCCGGTGGTCGGCCTCGAAGGCCGGCGCCACCCCGCGCCACATGTGCTGGTCGCAGCCGAAGCCGTGGGCGAACAGCAGCACCGGGCCGTCCGGACGGCCGGAGACGACCACGTTGTGGCGGGCGAGCACGTCCATCGCCGCGCAGGATACGGCGTGCGGGGCCCGCCCGGGGGACGATCCGGGCGGGCCCCCGGCGGGGTCAGACCAGCTTGAAGCGGAGCCAGTAGTTGCCGCCGTCCCCGGTGAACTGCACGGTGCTGCCGGCGCTGGAGCCGCTGATCGGGAAGAAGCGGATGGCGACCGTGTCGTCGTTGCCCGTCACCGTGCCGACGGCGTTGAGGAAGGTGAGCATCATGTTGATCTGCTGCTGCGCGGCCGGCTGCCAGAACGAGGCCTGCCACTGGTTCCACATCATCGAGTCGATGTAGGCCATGTCGCCGGAGGAGATGTCGTTGCCGTCGTCCTCCTCCATCAGGACGGTCCACAGCGTCCAGCCGGGCTGCACGCCGGAGGCGATGGTGCCGTTCGGGTAGTAGATGTCGCCGGTGTCGACGGCGGTGTCCCACCCGCCCGGGCCCCACTTGCCGAAGCGGACCGCGCCGGAGTTGCTCGGGCTGGTCGCGAAGACGAGCACGTACGGGCTGTCGGAGCCGACCTCGTCGGTCTCCTCGACACAGTGCACGCGGTCCAGCTTGAGGGTGGTGCCGGCGGCCTGGGCCGGCGTCGCGGCGACCAGGCTCAGACCACCGAGCAGCGCGCTGATCGCGGTCGCCGCGGAGAGTCGTTTCCAGGTGCGCATGGTGGTCCTCCTGAGATGCGGGTGAGTCCGATACGGGCAGCCTCCGCACCGCCCTTCCCGCCCGCTTAAGGTCCGCTGAGGGCCCCGTGGCAGGGTCGGGGGCATGACCGCCGCCGCCCCCGACACCGCCGCCCGCTTCCGCGCGCTCGCCGAGGCCACCGTCGAGGACCTGCTCCGGATGAGCCCGGAGCGGGCCACCGACCTCGGCGACCACCGCTACGACAGCCGGCTGGACGACCTGTCCGAGCCGGGCCTGGCGGAGCGGCGCCGGCTGCTGGCCCGCCGCCGGGACGAGCTGGACAGCCTGGACGCCGACGACCTGGACCGGGCCGACGCGGTCGACGCGGAGATCCTCCGGGCCGCGCTCGACCGGGAGGTGTTCGCGCTGGACCGGCTGGCCGAGCACCGCTGGAACCCGCTGGTCTGGCTGCCCGGCGAGGCGCTCTACCCGCTGCTGGCCCGGGACACCGTCCCGGTGCCGGAGCGGCTGCGGGCGCTGGCCGGCCGGCTGGCCGCGGTGCCGGACCGGTTGGCGGCGGCCCGGGCGACGCTCGCGGACATGCCGCGGGTGCACGTGGAGACCGCGGTCGGGCAGACGGCCGGGGTGCTGGCGCTGGTCCGGGACGAGGTGCCGGCGCTGCTGGCCCGGGCGCCCGGGCTGGCCGGCGAGCTGGAGCCGCCGCGGCGGGACGCGCTGCGCGCGCTCGAGCAGCACCGCGACTGGCTGGCCGGGCAGCAGGGGTCGGCGGCCGGCGACCCACGGCTCGGGCCGGAGCTGTTCGCCGCCAAGCTGCACCTGGAGCTGGACGCCGACCTGCCCGCCGAGCGGGTGGTCGCGCTGGCCCGGGAGCGGCTGGCCGAGCTGGCCGAGGAGCTGCGCGCGGTCGCCACCGACTGGGTCGGCGCCGGCGACGACCCGGTGGCCGAGGCGCTGGAGCGGTGCGCGGCGGAGGCGCCGACCGACGACACGATCGTGCCGCTGGCCCAGCAGGCGCTGGCCGAGACGACCGAGCTGGTCCGCGCCCACGGGATCGTCCGGGTGCCGGACGAGCCGGTCGAGGTGCACGTGATGCCGGAGTTCCGCCGCGGCGTCGCGATCGCCTACTGCGACGCCCCCGGGCCGCTGGAGGCCGGCGGCACCACGTACTACGCGATCAGCCCGACCCCGGCGGACTGGCCGGCCGAGCGGGTCGCCTCGTTCTACCGCGAGTACAACACCGCCCAGCTGGTCGACCTGACCGTCCACGAGGCGATGCCGGGGCACGTGCTGCAGCTCGCGCACGCCCGCGCGTACCGGGGCGCCACCCGGGTCCGGCAGGTGCTGGCCAGCGGCTCGTTCATCGAGGGCTGGGCGGTGCACGCGGAGGAGATCATGGCCCGGCTGGGCGCCGGCGGGCCGGCCACCCGGGTGCAGCGGCTGAAGATGATGATCCGGACCACCCTCAACGCGCTGCTCGACGCGGGCGTGCACGCCGACGGGATGACCGAGCCGGAGGCGCTGGCGCTGCTCACCGGCACCGGCTACCAGGAGGAGGGCGAGGCGGTCGGCAAGTGGCGGCGGGCGCTGCTGACCAGCGCGCAGCTGTCCACCTACTTCGTCGGGTACGCGGAGCTGGTGCCGGTCGTCGCCGGGCGGAGCACGTACGACGAGGTGCTGGCGCACGGCAGCCCGCCGCCGCGACACCTGCCGACGCTGCTCGATTGACCCTGCCCGTGCGCCCAAACCGGATATAACCTGCCCGACATGGCGGACTGGAGCGTCACCACCTCGATCGAGACGCGCCTGACCTGGGACTACGACAGCCGCGGGGGCAAGATCGCGGCGCTGTACGAGCGGGCCAAGCAGGCCCAGTGGAACGCGAGCACCGACGTGGACTGGTCGATCGAGGTGCCGTTCGGCGCGCCGCTGCCGGACGACTCCGCGTTCGCCATGGCCGCGTTCGCCTCCTCGCCGCTGGCCCGGCGGGGGCGGCCGATGTGGGACACCTTCCGGTGGGAGCTGCAGGCCTGGATGGTCAGCCAGTTCCTGCACGGCGAGCAGGGCGCCCTGGTGGTCGCGGCCCGGCTGGTCGAGGTGGTGCCCGACCTGGACAGCAAGTTCTACGCGGCCAGCCAGGCGGTGGACGAGGCCCGGCACGTCGAGGCCTTCTCCCGCTACCTGCGGGAGAAGGTCCCGCAGCCCTACCCGGTGACCGCGTCGCTGGCCGAGCTGCTGGACGACATCCTGGCCGACAGCCGGTGGGACGTGACCGCGCTGGGCATGCAGATCATGGTCGAGGCGCTGGCGATGGCGGCGTTCCGGCTGGCCGACAGCACGTTCCACGACGACCTGATCAAGGAGGTGACCCGGCTGGTGGCGCGGGACGAGGCCCGGCACGTGTCGTTCGGGGTGGTCGCGCTGGACCGGGTCTACCGGGAGATGACCACCGCCGAGCGGGCCGACCGGGAGGAGCTGGTGCTGGACGCGGCGTCGCTGATGCGCCGCCGGTTCCTGCTCGAGGACGTCTGGGACCGGCTCGACGTGGACCGGGCCGAGGGCGTGGACTTCGCCGCCCACGACGAGCTGATGGTCACCTACCGCCGGGCGATCTTCAGCCGGGTGGTGGTCGCGCTGAGCCAGATCGGGCTGCTCACCGAGCGGGTCCGGGACGGGCTGGCCAAGCTCGACCTGCTCGACTTCGCCGGCGGCCGGCGGCTCGCCGCCGACGCCGCGGCGGCCGGAGCCCGGCGGTGAGCCGGCCGTCCGCGGCCGAGCTGCCCGCGGCCGTGCACGCGGCGGTGCTGGAGGTGGCCCCGGAGAAGCGGCCGGCGGTGGACGCCGGCACCCGGCTGGTCGACGACCTCGGCTTCCACTCGCTGGCCCTGCTGGAGCTGGCGTACCTGCTGGAGGACGAGTTCGAGCTGCCGCCGCTGGACGTGGAGACCGCCCGCGGCATCGTCACGGTCGGCGACGTCGTCGAGCACGTCCGCACCGAGCTCGCCCGGCACTGACCCTCCGCCGCCGTCACAGCGGCCCAGCACGTCGACCGGGGCGGCATCGAGGACCAGCGTCTGAGACGGCGAGAATGTGCGTTCCTCGTACTGGAAGTGGGCCTCCATGACGGCGGCGGTGCCGTCGAGGGCCGCGCGCCGGCGGCGTCGGCGAGTCGCCTGTACGGCACGAGGTAGCGCACGGCGACCTGGTAGACGAGCCGTCTCGTCCGATGCAGCCGAGGACGTTCGCGCTGATCGCGAGATCCTGACGAGGTCTTCCAGAGCGGCTCGGGTGCGCAGGGCCGGGAAGCTGTTACGACGTCGGCAGGCGATCCAGGCGGTGCAGACTGGGGCTGCCGTCGGCGCGAGCTCGACCTGCCTGTCGCCATGTCGACTAGCCGGTGAAGCAAGCAGCACCCCGTTCGGCCAGGGATGCGTCCGCCGCCGCCCAGGCCGGATGTGGTGGCTTCGCACCTGGCCGATCGGTCGCAGCCAAGGCGCAGCCGCGGTCGCGCAGGACGACGCCCGGCGCAGCGGTCCGTAACAGCCGCCTGGCGCCCGGCCGACGTCGAGACCTCGCTCGGCCGCGGCAGGGACGACGGCGGCGTCGCAGGCGAGCCGCGGGCGGTGCCGGCGGAGATCGCGGTGCCGTCGTCGAGGGTCGCGCTGCCCAGGCCGTCGCGCAGGACGGCCAGCGGGACGGTGACCACGACCTGCGGCTGGTCGCCGCCGGTCTCCGGCAGCGTCCCGCCGGCGAGGACGCGCCGGCAGACCTCGACCAGCGCGTCGGCCCGGCGCCGGCCGGCCGGTCGCGGGTCGGGCCCGTCCGCCGCGGCCGGCCGGGGCGCGCCCAGCGGGTCCAGCGCCGCCCGCACCACCGCGGCACCCTCCGGGTCGAGCCGCCCGCGCAGCCAGGCGCCGCCCTCTCCGTCCGGGGTCAAGGACAGGTCCCTCCGCCTGGCCGCCCGCTCCTCGGCCCGCGTCAGGGCGTCGCCCTCGCGGGCGTCGACGCACTCCGGATCGGCCACCGCGAGCAGCCGCCGACCCAACCGGCCCAGCACCACCGGGTCGAACGTGCCAGCGTGCGCCACCAGGTCGCGCTCCGCCTCCCGCCGCAGCTCCGGGTCCGTGGGCAACTCGGCCACCGTCCGGGCGATCGTCACCGCGTGCCCCAGGCCCAGCCCGCCCGCCGCGCCGGCCCGCGCCGTCTCCGCCAGCTCGCCGCGCAGCGCCCGCCCGGTCTTCACGTAGGCCGCCGCCTCGGTCGGCGAGATCCGCAGCCGGTGCCGCACCCACGCCTGCGCGCTCGGCGCGCCGTCCCGCAGCAGCGCCTCCCGGGCGTCGGCCTCCCCGACCAACCGCAGCAGCAGCGCCTGGGCCTGCGCCACCACCGCGCCGGCCCGGACCACCTGCTCGACCAGCCGCGCGTCATCGAGCGACCAGACCGGAGCCTCCACCGCCTGCCGCAGCAGCGACCGCACCTCGCCCAGCGCACCCTCCACCGGGTGCGGGCGATCCTCCAGCGCGGCGGTCATACCGGCACGCTAGCGACCACCTCTGACACTTTCGGACCGCCGAGTCGCCTTGATGCGCGCCACCGGCCGGGTCGGCGGTGAGTGCGGGTGGTTCTACGGTGAGGGGCGTGGGTGGGGTGGTGGTCCGGGACGCGGTGGCGGCCGATGTCGACGCCGTCCGCGCGGTGTTCCGGCGGGCGTCGCTGTCCAACGCCGACGACCGGGCGGCGCTGCTGGCCGACCCGGAGACGCTGGTGTGGGACGCCGCGGTGATGACCGCGGGGCGCACCCGGGTGGCGGTCGAGGACGGCGGCGCGATCGTGGGGTTCGCCACCGCGGTGCCGGTCGACGGGGCGCTGGAGCTGGAGGACCTGTTCGTCGAGCCGACGCGGATGCGGCAGGGGGTGGCCCGGCGGCTGGTCGAGGACATGCTCGCCCATGCGGCGACCTCGGGTGTGTCCACTGTGCACGTCTCGGCCAACCCGCACGCGATGGCCTTCTACACGGCGGTCGGCTTCCGGCCCGACGGAACGGCGCAGACCCGCTTCGGGCCCGTCCCGCGGCTGCGGCTCGAGGTCGCCGACATCCGCCGCTGAGGCCGGGCCGCGGTCACTTGGGCGGCAGGGACCTCGCGTAGGCGACACCGTGCGCCACCCAGTCGCGCAGCTCCTCGTCGCTGCGGACCGCCTCGCCGTCCACCCGGAGCCAGCCGTCCATCTCCCGGCCGCGCATCTCGAAGCGGCCGACGTGCGGCTCCCGGACGAGCTCGGAGGTCCGGGACGGGTCGACCCGCACCAGCAGCCCGCCGCGGCCGCTCGCGCCGACCGCGAGGCGACCGCCGACCAGGAACGCCAACCCGCCGAACATCCGCTTCTCGGTGAGGCCGGGCTCGGCGCCCACGACCGCGCGGATCCGCTCGGCCAGCTCCTCGTCGTACGCCATGCCCTGCAGTCTGCCCCGCCCCGAGCGGCGCCGGCGGCCCGTCAACCGCGAGACAGGCTGTCGTCGGTGACGGCGATCCGGTAGCCCACGCCCCGGACCGACTCGACGAGCACCGAGCCGGTGGCCTGCCGCACCTGGCGGCGCAGCCGCTTCACCGCGGACACCACGGCATCGGTGTCACCGAGATAGGGCCGGCTCCAGACGCGGGTGGTCAGGTCGGCGAACGTCCACACCCGGCCCGGGTCGCAGCACAGCGCGTACAGCAGGTCGAACTCGCGGGCCGACAGCGGCAGCCGGCTGCCCTGCCAGGTCGCCTCCCGCCGGTCGGCGTCCAGGCGCAGCGTGCCGTGCTCGACGACCCGGCGCTCCGGGACCTCGGCCGGCTCCCGCGGGTCCGGGACCGGCGGCCCGCCCGGCTCGCCGGACAGCAGCCGCAGCGCGCTCTCCGAGTCGGGCACGAACAGCATCAGCATGCTGCCGTCGCTGGCGCCGGCCAGCGCCGCGAACTGCTCCGAGGTGGCCCCCACGCACAGGACCGTCGGTCCGGCCAGCAATCCCTGCACGACCTGCGAGTTCATTGCGGCCCTCCCGAGAACCTCGCAAACCACCCACCGGCGACGATCTTTCCAGTAGTGACCACGTTCTGGCCATCAGCCAGTCCGGTCATGGCCATCCAGTGGGCCGCGACGGACGGTTGCCGGGCAACTGGCGGGCATCCGCGGGCAACCGCGGGCAACCGGGGGCCGGAACGCCCGGGACCGGCCGCAGATCGCTCCTCGCCCGCCCTGTCCCAGGGCAGCCCGTTCCAGAAACGTCCTGTTCCTACCCGGTACGTGCTGTCCTGGCACCTACCGGGCCATCTGCGCACGGATGGAGGACGCGTGTCACAACACCAACCCCTTCGCCGACTGGGCCGGGCTCTGGTCCTGGTCTCGGCGATGCTGGCGGCGATCGGGCTGCTGGTGATCCCGGCGGCCGCGCAGCCGGCGGCCCCGGACAGCGGCAGCAAGATCGAGAAGTCGCTCGCCGCGCAGCTCGACGCCAAGGGCTCGGCGGACTTCTACGTGGAGTTCAAGGAGCAGGCGGACCTGTCGGCCGCGGCCACGATCGCGGACTGGGACCAGCGCGGCAAGGCCGTGGTCGAGGCCCTCAAGCGGACGGCCGACGCCAGCCAGAGCGACGTCCGCAAGCAGCTGACGCTGGCCCGCACGGCGTACGAGCCGTTCTGGGTGGCGAACACGATCCTGGTCCGCGGCGGCAGCGAGACGCTGGCCCGCGCCCTGGCGGCGCACGGCAACGTCACGCGGCTGCGCTCGCCGGAGACGTACGCGCTGCCGAAGCCCGCAGCGGGCAAGGCCGAGAAGACGATCGACGCCGTCGAGTGGGGCATCGACCGGATCAGGGCCGACGAGGTGTGGTCCACCTTCGGGGTGCGCGGTGAGGGCATCACGGTGGCGAACATCGACACCGGCGTCGACTTCGACCACCCCGCGCTCGTCGGCAAGTACCGCGGCAACACGGCGGCGGCACGTTCGACCACAACTACAACTGGTTCGACCCGTCCAGCGTCTGCGGCACCCCGTCCGCTGGCGCCGTGCGACAACAACAACCACGGCACCCACACCATGGGCACGATGCTCGGCGACGACGGCGCCGGCAACCAGATCGGCGTCGCGCCCGGCGCCCGGTGGATCGCCGCGAAGGGCTGCGAGAGCAACAGCTGCTCCGACGCCGCGCTGCTGGCCTCCGGCCAGTGGATCCTGGCCCCGACGGACCTCGCCGGAGCGAACCCGCGGCCCGACCTGCGGCCGAACATCGTCAACAACTCCTGGGGCGGCGGCGGTGGCGACACCTGGTACCTCGCCACGGTGAACGCCTGGCGGGCGTCCGGGATCTTCCCGGCGTTCTCCAACGGCAACGCCGGCCCGGGCTGCAACACCTCCGGCTCGCCGGGCGACTACGCGGAGTCCTTCTCCTCCGGCGCGTTCGACGTCAACGGCGCGATCGCCTCGTTCTCCAGCCGCGGTGCCGCCTCCGGGCGGATCAAGCCCAACCTCGCCGCGCCGGGAGTGAACGTCCGGTCCTCGATCAACGGCGGCGGCTACTCCGCGTTCAACGGCACGTCGATGGCCTCGCCGCACACCGCGGGCACGGTGGCGCTGATGTGGTCGGCGGCTCCGTCGCTGGTCGGTGACCTGACCGGGACGGCGGCGCTGCTGAACCAGACCGCGGTCGACACCAGCGACCTGACCTGCGGCGGCACCGCGGAGAACAACAACGTCTGGGGCGAGGGCAAGCTCGACGCCTTCGCCGCGGTCGAGCAGTCGCCGCGCGGCCCGGTCGGCACGCTCACCGGCACGGTGACCAACGCCGAGCACCGGCTCCCCGCTCGCCGGCGCCCAGGTGACCGTCGACGGTCCGGTCGACCGGACCGCGACCACCGGCGCCGACGGCACCTACCAGTTCACCCTGCCGACCGGCAGCTACTCGATCACGGTGTCGGCGTTCGGCTTCGGCACCAGCACGGCCACCGTGACGGTCACCGAGGGCGAGACGACCACGCAGGACTTCGCGCTGACCCCGGCGCCGAGCGGCACGCTCAGCGGCACGGTGACCAGCGCGGCCGGTCCGGTGGCCAACGCCACGGTGACCATCGCCGGCACCCCGATCGCGCCGGTGACCACCGACGCGGACGGCCACTACTCGTTCGCGAGCGTGCCGAACGGCACGTACACGGTGACCGTCACGGCCGGTGGCTGCTTCGGGTCGGCGAGCCAGAGCGTCACCGTCGACGGCGACACGACGCAGGACTTCACGCTGCCGCAGCGCGCCGACAACGGCTTCGGCTACACCTGCGTCATCGAGTCGGCCGGGTACGAGCAGGGCGACACCCCGCTCGCCCTGACCGGCGACGACGCGGCGACGAACGTCCCGCTGCCCTTCCCGTTCTACTTCTACGGGCAGTCGTACAACGCCGCCTTCGTCGCCACCAACGGCCACCTCAACTTCCTGGCCTCGAGCACGTCGTTCAGCAACGTCGCCATCCCGGCGGCGGGGGTGCCCAACGCGGCGATCTATCCGCTGTGGGACGACCTGAACGTGGTGTCCGGCACCGGGTCGATGTGGACGAAGACCACCGGCACCGCGCCGAACCGGTCCTTCCTCGTCGAGTGGCGCAACGTCAACTTCTACAACACGGCGCTGACCGTCGACGTCGAGGCGCAGCTCAACGAGGACGGCACGATCGTCACGCGCTACCGCAACATCGGCGCCGACGCGCGTGAGCAGGGCAACTCGGCGACCGTGGGCATCGAGAACGCCACCGGCACGATCGGCCTGCAGTACTCGTACAACACCGCGGTGCTGTCCGACGGCCAGTCGATCAAGTTCCGGCCGCCGGCCACCGGGCGGGTCAGCGGCACCGTCACCGACGCCAACGACGGCCTGCCGCTGGCCGGCGCGACCGTGCGGGCGCTCGACGGCACCACGGTCGTCAGCACGACGACCACCGGCGCCGACGGGAGGTACGAGCTCCGGCTGCGGCTCGGCACGTACACGATCGAGGTCAGCAAGACCAACTACGTGACCAACAGCGGCAGCGTCGAGCTGAGCAGCGACGGCCAGGCGGTGAGCCGCGACGTCGCCCTGGCCACCGCCAGGGCCGAGGTCGGGACGGCCTCGCTGGACTTCCTGGCCAACGAGGGCCAGCTGCGCAGCGCCCCGGTGACCCTGCGGAACACCTCCACCAGCGGGGTCGCGCTCACCTACACGATCGCCGACGACGCGAGCTGGCTGTGGGTCGTGCCGGCCTCGGGGACGGTCGCTCCCGGCGCGTCCCGGACGCTCACCGTCCGGGTCGACGCGACCGGGCTCGACCCCGGCGTGTACGAGGGCACCGTCCGGATCACCACGAACGCCGGCCGCCAGCCGGTGATCGACGTCCCGGTGACGCTGGTGGTCCCGGCCTACCGGCAGGGCGTGAACGCCGGTGGCGGGGCGTACACCGACGCCAACGCCGACCCGTGGGCGGCCGACAAGGCCTACACCGCGGGCAGCTACGGCTACGTCGGCGCGGGCGCGGTGCGCACCAGCAACCGGGCGATCGCCGGCACCACCGACGACGCCCTCTACCAGACCCAGCGGGAGGGCACGAGCGGCTACCGCTTCGACGACCTCCCGGCCGGCACCTACGTGGTCGACCTGGACTTCGCTGAGCTGCGGGCCGGGCTGCCGGTCGGGCGGCGGGTGTTCGACGTGTCGATCAACGGCGCCGTGGTCCTGGAGGACTACGACGTCGTGGCCGCCGTCGGCCCGCTGACCGCGGACCGCCGGACGTTCCAGGTGACGGTCGCGGCCGGTGGCTCCATCACGGTGGGCCTCGGGCCGTACTCGTCGGCGCTGCCGCCGGCGATCAACGCGGTGCGGGTGACCCACCGGCCTGACCTGTAGGACGTCAGGCACACAGCACGACCCGGAGGGACCCCCGGCCACGCGCCGGGGGTCCCTCCCCTTGGCCTCCCTGCGATCCTGGGCCGGCTAAGCGGGGCTGTCGAGGTCGCCGGCGAGGAAGGCGCGCCACAGCTCGCGGCGCTTCGGCTTGCCGCTGGACGTGCGCGGGATGGCGCCGGCCGGACCCGGCACCACGACGACCGTCGCGCCCTCGGCGGCCCGCCGCAGCACGCCCTGCACCTGCGGGACCCACTCGGCGCGACCCCGCTCCAGGACGGCGACCGCCGTCGGGGTGCCGCCGCGGACGCCCAGCGCCACCGCGATCCGGTGCGGCGGCAGCCCCAGCTCCGCCAGCGCCATCTCCAGGTCCTCGGCGAAGACCGCGCGGGCCCGGACCTTCATGCTGTCGCCGAGCCGGCCGAGCACGTGCAGCTGGCCGTCCCGGAGGAAGCCGGCGTCCCCGGTGCGCAGCACGTCGCCGTCCAGCGCGGTGAGCGAGGCGGTCTCCGCCGGCTGCCGGTAGCCGGCCATCAGCGCCGGCGACCGGACGGTGATCTCGCCGACGTGCCCGTCCGGCAGCGGGTCGCCGTCCTCGCCGGTCACGGTGACCGAGACGCCGGCCAGCGGACGGCCGCAGCCGACCAGCGGCGGCGCGCCGTCCTCGACCCGCACCGCCGCGCCGAGCTCGAGCGTGGCCGGCGCGACCCGGACCGCGGACCACACCTCCGGCACCGGCAGCCCGGTCACCGCGAGCGTCGCCTCGGCCAGCCCGTACGCCGGCAGCAGCGCCGCCCGCGGCAGCCCGCACGGCCCGAGCAGCGCGTGGAACCTCTCGAGCGCGTCCGCGGCGACCCGCTCGGCCCCGACGATCACCGCCCGCCAGCCGGACAGGTCCAGGCCGGCCAGCGCGTCCGGCCGGACCCGCCGGGCCACGTACTGCAGGCCGAAGCTCGGCATCGCGGTCAGCTCGGCCGCCCGGCCCGGCCGGCGGGGCGGCGAAACAGCGCAGGTAGCGCAGCGGCCGCTGCACGAACTCCTCCGGGGTCAGCAGCCACACGTCGCTGCCGTCCACCACCGGGGTGACCAGGCAGCCGATCAGCCCCATGTCGTGGTGCAGCGGCAGCCAGGACGCGGTGGCCCGGCGACCGTCCATGCCCAGCCACCGCCGGATGGCGGCCACGTTGGCCTCCAGCGCCGCGTACGGCACCTCGACGCCACGGGCCCGCCCGCTGGACCCGGAGGTGAACTGCAGCAGTGCGAGCCCGGCCGGCCGCCCGGGCGCCCGCTCCGGGTCGCCGCGCACCTCCCCGGCCGGCAGCACCCGGGTGCCCGGCGCGAGCGCGCCGATCTCGGCGACCAGGTCGGCGTCCGCGACCACCACGGCCGGGCGGGTGGCGGCGAGCAGCCCGGCCAGGTGCCGGCGGTAGCCGGGCGCGTCCTGGAAGACCATCGGCGGCGCCACCGGCGACGGCACCGCGCCGGCCAGCATCGCCCCGAAGAGGGTGCCGACGAAGCCGGGACCGGACCGCTGCACGAAGCTCACCGCGTCGCCCCGGCCGACCCCGGCGTCCGCGAGCCCGGCGGCCACCTCCCGGACCAGCCCCGCCAGCCGCTCGTACGGCCAGAAGTCCCAGCTCTCGCCCGCTCCGGCGAACCGGATGCCCCGGTCGGCCGGCGGGTCGTCCAGCCAGCCGAGCAGCGGGCGGTTGGTCATCGATCGGGCCCCTTCCCGGCGACCTGGGGGTTGGGGGTCACCCTAGAGGCCGTTACGGTGGTTCGCGTCGTCTGGCGCCAATGCCGGTTGTGGTGAGGTTGCGGCGGGTACGGGTCCGGTGCCGGGGAGGTGGTCGACGGTGACAGTCGGGGAGCGGCTGCGCGCCGTGGCCGCCGCGGCGGGCTCCGCGCCCGCGGTCGTCACCGCGGAGCGGACGCTCGGCTACCGGGAGCTGACCGACCGGGTCGGCCGGCTGGCCGCGCTGCTGGCCGAGCGCGGCGTGCGCCCCGGCGACCGGGTGGCGCTGCTGCTGGACCGCTCGGCCGACTTCGTGGTCGGCTGGCTCGGCGCGATCTGGGCCGGTGCGGTGGCGGTGCCGCTGGACCCGGCCGACCCGCCGGCCCGGACCGCGCACCTGGCCCGGCTCTGCGGGGTGCGGACGCTGGTCACCACCAGCCGGCAGCCGGTGCCGCCGTGGGCGGCGGACCCGGTCGAGCTGGACACCGAGCGGTTCCGGCTGGCCACCGGGGCGCCGGCACCGCCGGTCCCGCGGGGCCCGCTGGACCCGGCCGCGGTCTGCTGCACGTCCGGCTCGACCGGGCTGCCCAAGGCGGTGCTGGTGCCGCACGAGGCGGTGCTCGCCGGCGCCGACTGGGCCGCCGAGGCGTTCGGCGCCGGCCCCGGCGACGGGCACGTGCTGAAGACGTCGGTCGCCTTCACCAGCGTGCTGCGCCAGGTCGCCTGGCCGCTGCTGACCGGCGGCTGGACGTACGTGCTGCCCGGCCGGGACGCCCAGGACCTGGCCGCGCTGGCCCGGGTGCTGCGGGAGCACGAGGTGACGATCTGCAGCTTCTTCCCGTCCACGCTCAACGCGCTGCTGGAGGCCGGGCTCGGTCTCGGCGGCGCGCTGCGGCACCTGCACTTCGGCGGCGAGCCGCTGCCCGGCGAGGTGGTGCGCCGGGCCGGCGCGGCCACCGGCGCGGCGCTGCACAACGTCTACGGGATGACCGAGTGCAACGTCGCGCTCTGGTACGCCTGCCCGGCCGAGCCGCGGTTCGACGTCGCGCCGCTCGGCGAGCCGGTCCGCGGCCTGTCGGTGTCGCTGTCCGAAGAGGACAGTGGCGAGCTGACCGTCGCCGGGCCGTACGTGGCGCTGGAGTACGCGGGGGAGCCCGGGCTGACCGCCGAGCGCTTCGGCACGCTGGGCGGGCGGCGCGCGTTCGCCACCCGGGACCTGGTCGGCCGCGGCCCGGGCGGGCTGGCCTTCGGCGGCCGGGCCGACGACCGGGTCAAGGTCCGCGGCTACAGCGTCCAGCTCGGCGGCGTGGAGACCGCCCTGGCCGCGCACCCGGCCGTCCGGGAGTGCGCGGTGCTGGTCCGCGACCACGGGGTCAGCGACCAGCGGCTGGAGGCGGTGGCGGTGCTGCGCCGGCCGGTGCCGGCCCGCGAGCTGCAGGACCACCTGCGCCGGGAGCTGCCCGACTACATGGTGCCCGGGGTGGTCCGGCTGGTGGCCGCGCTGCCCCGGCTGCCCAACGGCAAGCTGGACCGGCAGGCCCTGCTGACCCGGCCCCCGGAGCCGGCGCCCGAGCCGGCCGCCCCGGACGCCGACCACGGCGACCGGGGCTGGCTCGCCGAGGCGCGGGCGCTGTTCGCCGGCGTGCTCGGCACGTCCGCCGCGCAGGTCGGCTCCGGCGCCGACTTCTTCGAGCTCGGCGGCCACAGCCTGCTGCTGCTGCGGCTGGGCGCCGAGGTCGAGCGCCGGCACGGCGTCGAGGTGGAGCTGGACGAGCTGCTGGCCCGGCCGACCGCCGGGCAGCTCGCCGACCTGCTCGCGGACCGGGCGGCGGGACCGCCCGGTCGACCGGAGGAGAGGACAGCGGTATGACCACCGGCACCCTCCCGAGGCTGACCGAGGCCGATCGGGACCACTACGACCGGCACGGCTGGTGGCTGGCCCCGGAGCCGGTCTTCACCGCCGACGAGCTGGCCGCGGCCCGGGAGGCGGTGGCGGTGGTGCACCGGGAGGGCGCGCCGGCCGGGGCGCCGGTGGCGACGGCCAAGGCGCACCTCAACTGGCGGCCCGGCGACACCCCGGCGTTGCGGGCCAACAACTACGCGGCCTTCCTGCACCCGGCGCTGCGCCGGCTGGTCTGCCACCCGGCGGTCGGCGCGATCGCCGCCCAGCTGTCCGGCAGCCCGGTGATCCGGCTGTTCAACTCGACGCTGGTGCACAAGCCGGAGGGGGTGCTGGACGACGCCAACTCGGTCGGCTGGCACACCGACAAGGCGTACTGGCCGGGCTGCACCTCGGACCGGATGCTGACCGCCTGGATCCCGCTGCACGACGTGACCGAGGACCGCTCGCCGCTCACCGTGCTGGACGGCTCGCACCGGTGGCCGGAGCGCGAGGTCGCCGACCTGCGTGCGGTCCGCGGCTTCGCGGCGGACGAGAAGCACCGGATGGAGGAGGCGCTGCGCCGCCGGGAGGTGGAGTTCCGGCCGGTGCCGCTGCCGATGCCGGCCGGGCACCTGTCGTTCCACCACTGCAAGACCTTCCACGGCAGCCCGCCGAACCGGTCCGGCCGGCCCCGGATGTCGCTGACCGCGCACCTGCAGGACGGCGCCAACCGCTGGCGGCCGGCGCTGGCGGCCGACGGCAGCCCGGTCCGCTACCAGCACGACGACCAGGTGCGGCGGACCGCGGCCGGCGAGCCGGACTACGCCGACCCCCGGCTGTGCCCGGTGGTGTGGCCGGCGGGCGGGGCGGACCAGGAGTGACCGTGCCCGCTGGGTCCGCTGTGCCGACGGCGCTGCCCGGTGCCGAGCTGCTCGCCGCCGCGGTGGACGCCGACTCGGCGTACTTCGAGTCCGAGGGGCAGGTGCTGCTCGGCCGCGGCGTGCACCGGGCCTGGGAGGTGCCGCAGGCCGACCTGCGGGGCGGCTGGGACGAGGCCGGCCCGGTGCTGCGCGAGCGGGCCGCGGCGGGCCGGCCGGCGGTGGCCTTCGTGGCGCTGCCGTTCGAGCGGGAGTCGCCGGCGCGGGTGCACGTGCCGGCGGAGCTGACCCGCTGGGACCCGGTGGGCGGGCTCGGCGGGGCCGCGCTGTCGCCCACCCCGCCGGCCGGCGAGGGCCTGGACGTGGACCGGTGGGAGGTGCGGCTGGA
Organism: uncultured Actinomycetota bacterium; assembly: GCA_963849885.1. Lineage (GTDB taxonomy): Bacteria > Actinomycetota > Actinomycetes > Mycobacteriales > CADCTP01 > CADCTP01. Next base: position 183,980 of record CAWKIV010000019.1, read on the forward strand.
CCAGAGCCCGCGGGACTGGTGCGACGCGGTCCGCGCGGCCGGGGCGCGGGTCGCGGCCGGCGAGGTGGTGAAGGTGGTGCTGGCCCGGCAGGTCTCGGTGCACCGGGGGGTGCCCTTCGCGGCCGGCGCGGTGCTGTGCCGGCTGCGGGCCCGCTTCCCGGCCAGCCACCTCTTCAGCCTGCACGGCTTCGTCGGGGCCAGCCCGGAGCTGCTGGTCGGCCGGTCCGGGCCGGAGCTCTTCGCCACCCCGCTGGCCGGCACCACCGCCCGCTCCGGCGACCCGGCGGCGGACGAGCGGTCCCGCGCCCGGCTGCTCGGCTCGGCCAAGCTCGGCCAGGAGCACCGCACGTTGCGCAACGAGGTGCTGACCACGCTGGCCGGGCACTGCACCGACCTGACCGGACCGGCGGAGCCGGTGGTGGTGTCCACCCCGACCGTGCACCACCTGGCCTCGCCGGTCCGCGGGCGGCTGCGCCCGGACGCGCCCGGGCTGCTCGCCATCGCCGCCGACCTGCACCCGACCCCGGCGGTCTGCGGGCTGCCCCGCAAGGCCGCGTACGACATGGTGCGCGAGCTGGAGGAGCGCGGCCGCGGGCTGTACGGCGGCGCGGTCGGCTGGGTGGACGCGGCCGGCGACGGCCGGTTCGCGGTCGCCATCCGGTGCGTGGAGCTGGACCACGACCGGGCCGTGGTGCACGTGGGCAACGGGATCGTGGCCGGCTCCGACCCGGCCGACGAGCTGGCCGAGACCCGGGCGAAGCTGCAGGGCCTGCTGGAGGCGGTGGTGGTGCCATGAGGAGCGCCGGGTTCGGCGGGGTCGAGCACCACGTCGCGGTGCTGACCGGGACCCCCGAGGAGGTCGCCGCCGCGGCGGCCGACGCGCCCGGGGAGCCGGTGCACGTCAGCGTGCACGCGGCCGGCCCGGCCGAGCGGGACGCCGCGGTCGCGGGCCTGCGCGCGGCCGGCGTCCGGTGCGCGGTGGACGCGCTGGTGCAGCCGCCGGCCGGGGCGAGCTGCGCGGCCGTGCGGTGGGCGGTCAGCGGGGAGGCGACGGTCAGCCACCCGGCACCCGGGGTCAGCCGGCTCGACTCCGCCGGGGGCAGCCTGGTCCGGCTCGGTCACCTCGACCCCGGGACGCCGACCGGCTGGGCCGAGCTCACCGACCGGCTGCGGCCGCTCGGCATCGGCCTGGACGAGGTCTGGAAGACCTGGTCCTACCTGCCGGTGCGGCCGGGGCGGGAGGAGGCGGCGGCCGAGTTCGTCGAGTTCAACGTCGACCGGGCCGGCGTCTTCGGGGACACCGCGTTCCGGCTGGAGCCGCCGGCCGGCGTGGACCGGGCGTACCCGGCGAACACCGGCGTGGCCGACCTCGCCGGCACCGGCACGCTGACCGGCATCGCCGGGCGGGTGGCCGGCGGCGTCCGGGTGCTCGGCGTGGAAAACCGGCGGCAGACCCCGCCGCACCGGTACGGCCCGGGCACCGGCCGGCCGCGGCCGGCCCAGTTCTCCCGGGCCGTCGTGCTCGGCGGCGGCGCGGCCTCCGGTGGGCGCGGCCTGGTGCTGATGGCCGGCACCGCCGCCGTGGTCGACTCCTCGACCGTCGGCTCCGACCCGGTCGAGCAGCTCGACGTGACGCTCGGGATCGTGGACGGCCTGCTGTCCGCGGGCGCCGCCGCGGCCGACGGGGTGACCCTCGCCGGCGGCCTGGAGTCGCTGCTGCACCTGATCGTGTACGTGGCCCGCCCGGCCGACCTGGACCGGGTCGCGGCGCACGCGGCCGCCCGGGTGCCGGTGCCGGTGCTGCCGGTGGTGGCGCCGCTGACCCGGGCCGATCTCCTGGTCGAGGTCGACGGCCTGGCCGTGGTCGAGGTGCGCGGTGGCTGACGGGCCCGAGTGGCCGCTGGCGGCGGAGCAGCGGCTGCTGCTGGCCGGCGCGGCCCGCCTGCAGGCCCCGGTCTACACGATCAGCTACGGCTACCGGGTCACCGGTGACCTCGACGTCGCCCGGCTCGCCGCGGCCACCCACCGGCTGGCCGCCGAGGTGCCGCTGCTGCGGGCGGTCTTCACCGGCAGCCGGGTGCTGCCGTCCGGGATGCGGGTGCTGCCGGAGCGGGAGGTCTTCGTCGACCACGGCGAGGTGGCCGACGCGGCGGCGTTCCTGGCCGGGCCCGGCCGACCGGCGGGTGCGACTGACCAAGGACCCGCTCTTCCAGGTCGCGGTGGCCCGGCACGGCGGCGGCCACCTGGTGTCCACGAGGTGGCACCACGCCATCGCCGATGCCTGGTCGGTCGGCCTGTGCACCCGCTGGCTGGGCGAGCTGTACGCGGGCACCGGCGGGCCGCCGGAGGCCGCCGGCCGGTGGCCGGACTTCGTCGCCGACGAGGCGGCGGCGCTGGCCGCGGCGGCCGACCCGGGCCGGTACTGGGTCGACCAGCACCGGGACGCGGGCTTCGCCGAGCTGCTGCCGGCCGGCCCGGCGGCGCCGTCCGGCGCCGCCGACGTGGTCACCGTCGAGGTCGCCGGGCCGGGCTTCGCCGAGCGGTGCCGGGCGGTCGGGGCCACCCCGGGCGCGGTGCTGCTGGCCGCCGCCGTGCAGGCGGCCGGCTCCCCGGACGGTCCGGTCGTGCTGCCGACGATGCTGGCCAACCGCGAGCCGCCGTACGAGCAGACCGTGGGGTTGCTCATGCGGACGGTCCTGCTGCGCGGGGAGCCGGCCGGGACCCAGCCGCCGGCCGAGGCGCGGCGCGGCGTGCTGCGCCAGCTCGGCCGCTGCTGGCGGCACCGGCACGAGTCGCTGCTGCTGCTGGCCGAGCGGTCGCCGGCCGCGGCCGGGCAGCTCGGCGCCGGGCCGCTGCCGTTCTTCGCCCAGGTGCTGGACGTGCCGCCGCGGGAGCTGGCGCTGCCCGGCGGCGAGGTGGAGCTGGTGCACCACGGCTTCGAGCGGACCACCCGGTTCGGCGTGGAGCTGCACCTGCGGCCGCGGGACGGCGGCGCGGTGGAGGGCGCCTTCGTGCACGACGTCGCCCGGTACGGGCGGGTGGCGGTGGCGGCGGCCGCGGCGCGTTACCGGGAGTGCGTCGACCGGCTGGTCGCCGAGCCGGCGGCGGTGCCCCGGTGACCGAGGTGACCCCGGCCGCGGCGGGCCCGGCGCTGACGTACGCGGAGCTGATCCACGCGGCCTACCGGCGGCACGGGGAGCGGATCGCGTTCGTGTCGGTGACCGGCGAGCGGCTGACGTACGCGGCCTGCGGCGCCCTGCTCAACCGGCTGACCCGGGCGCTGCATGCGCGCGGGGTCGGCCGGGGGACCGGGGTGGCGTTCCTGGCCAGCAACCGGCCGGAGCTGTCCCTGGCCGTCGCCGCGGTGCTCACCCTGGGCGGCCGGGTGTCGCTGCTGCCGCCGCTGGCCGGGCCGGAGCGGCTGGCCCGGATGCTCGACCTGGCCGCGGTGGACGCGCTGGTGGTCGACCCGCTGCTGGAGTCGCTGCTGCCCGCGCTCGGGCTGCCCGGCACCGTGCTCGGGCTCGGGCCGGGCGGCGCCCCCGACCTGCTGGCCGAGGCCGACCGGCAGCGGGCCGCGCCGGTGGAGCTGCTGGCCCGGCCGGACGACCTCGCGTTCGTGCACTTCACCAGCGGCAGCACCGGCCCGGCCAAGGCGGTGACCGCGACCCAGGGCGCGAGCGCGCTCGGCGCGCTGCTGCTGGTCGCGAACGTGGAGTGGCCGGCCGACATCCGCTTCCTCGCCTGCACCGGATCGGCGCAGATCCTGCAGGTGCCGATCCGGCTGCTCGGCGGCTGCGTGCACCTGCACAACGGCTTCGACCCGGACCGGGCCCGGGAGACGATCGTCACCGAGGCGGTGACGGCGACCTACCTCAGCCCGGCGGCGCTGCTCCAGCTGGCCCGCCGGGGCGGCCCGCTGCCCAGCCTGCAGAGCCTCTTCTACGCCGGCACCGTGCTGCCGCCGGCGCAGGTCGCCGAGGCGCTGGCCACGCTCGGCCCGGTGCTGGTGCAGGCGTACTCGCAGGTGGAGGTCAACACCTGGGCCGCCGCGCTGTCCCGGGCCGAGCACCGGACCGGGCCGCCGGGCAGCGCCGGCCGGCCGCTGCCCGGGGTGGACGTGTCGGTCCGGGACGCCGCCGGCGACCCGGTCGGGCCCGGCGGGGTCGGCGAGGTGTGCCTGCGCGGGCCGACGCTGACCCGCGGCTACTGGGCGGACCCGGCCGCCACCGCGGCGGCGTGGCGGGACGGCTGGCTGCGCACCGGCGACGACGGGGTGCTCGACCCGGAGGGCTACCTGCACCTGCTCGGCCGGCGCGAGGACCGGCTGGCCGACGGGCTGTGGGCGCGGCAGCTGGAGGACCCGCTCTGCGCGCACCCGGCGGTGGCCGGCGCGGCCGCGGTGCCCGGGCCGGACGGGACCCCGGTGGTCACCGTGGTGCCGCGGCTGGGTGCGGACGTCGACGAGGCCGCGCTGCGCCGGCTGCTGCCGGCCGGCCCCGTCCGGATCCGGACGGCGCCGGCGCTGCCGCTGGCGCCCAGCGGCAAGCTGGACCGCGCGGCCGTCCTCGCGACGGTGCTGGCCGAGACGGCGGAGGTGACCAGGTCATGACCGCGATCATCAGCGCGGAGCCGGTGCGCGGCGGCTTCCCGGACCCGGCGGTGATCGGGCTGCCCGGCTGGCAGCAGATCGCCTCGTACGGGACCGCGCTGCTGCCGCGCTCCCCGCTGAGCCGGCTGCTCGGCCTGGACCTGGCCGCGGTGGAGCCGTGCCGGGCCAGCTACCGGCTGCCGCTGACGCCGTGGCTGCGGGACGCGGACGGCCGGGTGTCGCCGGCCGTGGTCGCGGTCGCCGCGGACGCCGCGCTGGCCGGCGGGGTGGTCAGCGCGCTGTCCCCGGGGCACGCCCGGATCGCCACCGTCGACCTGTCCCTGCACCACCTCGGCGCGGACCTGGGCGACCTGCTGGACGCCGGCGAGGGGCTGGTCGCCACCGGCTGGCCGTGCGGCCCGGCCGGTCCCGGGCTGGTGCTGGCCGAGCTGGAGGTGACCGCGACCTCCGGCCGGCCGGTGGCCCGCGGGCTCGGGCACTGCCTGGTCTTCCCGCCGCTGGACCCGCTGCCGCCGGCGCCCGCGCTGCCGCCGGACGCGGAGCCGCCGGCCGCCGACCCGGACCCGTACCAGCGGCCGCTGGACGACGAGGCCCGCGCGGTCGGGCCGCTGACCCGGCTGCTCGGCCTGCGCGACCCCGGCGGCGACCCGGCCGGCGGGACGCTGACCATGCCGGCCAGCCCGTGGCTGTGCCCGACGGCGCCGGCCATCCAGGGCGGGTCACTGGTCATGCTGGCCCAGCTCGCGGCCGAGCGGGCCGCGGCCGGCGCGCTCGGCCGGCCGGCCGCGGTCACCCAGGTGACCGCGTCGTTCCTGCGGATGGTCTTCCCGAAGGACGCGCTGCTCACCGCCCGGGCGACGGCGACCCGGCACAGCCGCAACCTGGCCACCGCGGCGGTCCGGCTGACCGACGAGGCCGGCCGCGACCTGGTCGAGGCCAGCGCGACCTGCTACGACGCCTCCACCGGCTGAGCCGGGACCGCGGTCAGAAGACGATGCCGAGCTGGCTCGCCACCACGTCGATCGGCGAAGCCACCCCGAAGACGAGCGGGTCGCCGGGCGTGGTCGAGCCGGATCCCCAGTAGAGCCCGACCGCCCGGTTGTCCGGCCCCACCACCAGCGACCCGGAGTCGCCGTGCTCGCCGAAGAAGAGGAAGTGCGGGAAGTCGGCCCGGATCTGGATCTGGTTGGTGAAGGTCCGCCGGGTGCTCGGCGGCGACCCGACCGCGGGGAACGCCGGGAAGTTGTGGTTGTAGTCGCCGTGCAAGCCGGTGACCACGCCGAACGTGAGGCCGGTGGTGCGGCCGCGCTTGGCGACGAGCATCCCCGGCTTCGCCTCGACCGTCCCGAAGACCGGGCCGATGTCGAGGATCTCCGGGATCTGCTCACCGTGGCCACCGGCGAGGCGCACATGCTCGACGAGGCCGGCGCCAGCACGCTGGTCGCGGCCTGCCAGTCGACCATGGTCCGGCTGGACGCCTCCGCGGCCCTGCCCGAGGGCTGACCGGCCCGGCGCGGCGCCCTAGGCTGCCGGGAATGCCTCGCGACCGCCGCCGCGGCGCCCGGGCCGCCCTGCTCGGCACGGCGGTCCTGGCGCTGGCCGTGCTCCCGGCCTCGTCGGCGCCGGCGCCGGCGGACCGCCCGGCCGGGGCCTTCGTGGTGGCGCAGATGAACCTGTGCAACAGCGGCCTGGCCCGGTCCTGCTACTCCTTCGGCGCCGCGGTGGACCAGGCCGCGGCGGCCATCCGCCGGCACCGGCCGGACCTGGTCGCGGTCCAGGAGATATGCCGCGGCGACCTGGCCGCGCTCACCGCGGCGATGGCCGCGGGGCCCGGCCGCGGGCCGGTCGCCGTCGCCTTCACCCCGGCCGTGGACCGGGACACCGGCGCCGGCTACCGGTGCACCAGCGGCGAGCACTTCGGCATCGCGCTGCTGCACCGGGGCTCCGACCGGGACGTGCGCTCCGGCCGGTACGCCAGCCAGGACGGGTCCGACGAGGCCCGGGTGTGGACCTGCGCCCCGGTCGTCGAGCGGCGGCTGACCGGCTGCACGACGCACCTGTCCACCAACCGGGCGGTGGCGCGCCGGCAGTGCCGCGAGCTGGCGACCGTGCTGCGCTCGCCGTGGCTGCTGCCCGACGTCCTGGTGGCCGCCGACCTCAACCTGCCGGTCGGCGACTGCCCGGTGCCCGGCTACCGGCTCCGCGGGGACGGCGCCGTGCAGCAGGTGCTCTTCACCGCCGGCCTGCGCTGGGTCGGCGGCGGCACCGAGCCGCTGCCCGGCACCGACCACCCGCTGCTGCGCGCGGCCTTCCGGCGCTAGGCGCCTCCCCGCTGGAGCTGTCTCGTGAGACAGGGCGTGTGGCTCGCCCTCGAAGACGCCGAGCCGCTCGTCGTACAGCTCGAGGCCGACCCCGTTCGGGTCGCGGAAGTAGAGGCTGTTGTCCACCCCGCGGTCCGGGCCGAGGTACGGCACGCCGGCCGCCTCCAGCCGCTGCCTGGCCGCCGCGAACTGCTCCGGCGAGACCGAGATGGCCAGGTGCTGCACGCCGCCGATGGTCTCCTCGAACGGCGGGTGCTCGTGCCCCGGGAAGTCGAAGAAGCCGAGCAGGTTGCGGTTGCCGATGTCGAAGAAGAAGTGGCTGGAGCCGGCGTAGTCCCGGTTTTCCACCAGCTCGACCAGCGGGAAGCCGAGCAGGTCCTGGTAGAAGAGGATCGTCTCCTCGACGTCCCGGCAGATCAGCGCCGCGTGGTGCAGGCCGCGCGCGGTGCTGGCCGGCCGCCCCGCCGGCTCCCGCAGGTGCTTGTCCCGCAGCTGCGCCCGCCGGTCCCGGATCGCGTCCAGCTGCGCGCCCTCTGGCTGTGGCATGGCTCCCTCGCTTCCCGGGGCCGACGCCCCGTGTCCCCCATCTTCGACGCTCAGCCCGGAAAGCGCGGCCGGTACGTCCGCGACCACGTCCTCATCTGCCGGGCCGGCAGCAGCACCAGCAGCCCGAGCAGCACCAGCGCGCCGAGCACGCCGGCGCCGACCGCCGGCCCGGTGGACAGCCCGGCCCCCTGGGCGGCCACCCCGGTGAGCACGCCGGCGATCACCGCGTCCAGCACGCCGATCACCACCGGCGTGCTGACCAGCACCTGCAGCGGCATGGCCCGGGTGAACGTGCCGTCCAGCCCGACCGTCCGGGCCAGCCCGGCCGCGTCGTCGTGCGCGCCGGTCACGAAGTACGGCTCCAGGTCGGGCGCGATGTCGAGGTAGCCGCGGCGCAGCCGGTTCATCCCCACCACCAGCCGGCTGTCCTCCTGGTTGATCGCGCCGAGCCGGAAGAACGTGGCGACGCCGAGCAGCAGCACCACCGGCAGCAGCACCACCGCGAAGACGGTGAAGTCCCGGTCGCTGCCGGTCTGCGCGACCAGGGCGAGGGCGACCACGGCGGCGGACAGCACGGTGAGGAACAGCCCGGCCCGGCTGAACGCCTCGGTCCAGGCCAGCTGGCGGGTGGCGAGCAGGCTCCAGTGCTCGGTGGCCAGGATCTGCACCCGGACGGCGTCGGGCACGGGCGGCGGGGGCTCCGGTCGGTCCACCCGGGCGGCGTCGGGCCCGGGCGGGGAGGGGTCCGGTCGGTCCATCGGCCGAGGGTAGGGCCGGCCGGCCGCCGGCACCGATGAGTTTCCGCCGCGGCGGCCGTTCCACCGGTGTCGACCGACCGGGCGAGGAGGACACCGTGGGAGACGTGATCGCGACCATGTCGATGTCGCTGGACGGCTTCGTGGAGAACGCCGCCGGGCTGGCCGGTGCGCCGGTGCCGCCGGCGGACCCGACCGTCGCGCCGGGCGCCCGGGTCACCCACCTGCTCCACCGGGTCCGCCGGTCCTGACGTGGCGGTGGACCTCCCCGGGTCGCCGGCGGCCGGCTTCGCGCGGGAGATCCACCTGATCCCGGCCGGCGGGGCCCTGGACTGCCGCGGCCACCGGTGGCGGACGGCGCTGGCCGTGGTCGAGCGCGGCTGCGTCGAGCTGGTCACGCCGGCCGGGGCGACGCTCCGGCTCGCCGAGGGCGCCGTCTTCACCCTGGCCCGGCTCGGCCCGGTGACCCTCCGCAACCCGACCGGCGCCCCCGCGCTGGTCACCAGTGTCCACATCGTACGGACCGGAGCGGACGACGACTGACCGGCGGGCCCGCCGGCCCTAGGGCTGCTCGGTCGCCGTCCTGAGCCGGGCCAGGCCCTTCTCGAAGTCCGGGCCGATCAGGCTGTCCATCGACTTGACGATGCCCATCAGCTTGGTCATCAGCGTCTTCCGCCCGGTCATGGTCCAGGTGACCCGGGACCCGGCGCCGTCCGGCTCGATGTGGAAGTCCGTGTCGTTGCGGGCCTTGAAGGGCTTCTCGAAGAGCAGGTCGATCCGCACCCGCGACGGCTCGGTCGCCTCGGTGATCGTCATCCGGCCCTGCCCGGCCTTCCGGTTGCCCGACCAGGCGTACGTCGCGCCGGTGCCGGACTCCGGTCCGGAGTAGTCCCGGCGCAGCTCCGGGTCCACGTCCTCCCACGGCGACCACGCGGTCCACCGGTGGAAGTCGACGATCTGCTCGTACACGCGCTCCGGGGGTGCGGCGATCGTGGCCGACCGCTGCACGGTGTAGGTGTCCGCCGTGTTCCCAGCCATGGCCGGGCAGCGTAGCCCCGGGCGACACAGCAGGGTGACTGCGTTCGAACACATGTTCGAGTAGGCTGCCGGCATGCCGGGCGGGCCGACCATCCTGCATGCCGACCTGGACGCGTTCTACGCGTCGGTCGAGCAGCTGCTCGATCCCGCGCTGCGCGGGCGCCCGATCGCGGTCGGCGGCAGCGACCGGGGCGGGGTGGTGCTCGCGGCGTCGTACGAGGCGAAGGTCTTCGGCGTGCACGGCGGGATGGCCGGCTGGCAGGCCCGCCGGCTCTGCCCGCGGCTGACCTTCGTCCGCGGTCACTTCTCCCGCTACCAGGAGCTGGCCGACCACGTGATGGACATCATGCACGGGATCACGCCGGCGGTGGAGCGGATCTCCATCGACGAGGCGTTCCTCGACGTGTCCGGCTCGACCCACCTCTTCGGCCCGCCGGCCGAGATCGGCGCGCTGGTGCGCCGCCGGGTCCGGCACGAGGTCGGGCTGCCGATCTCCATCGGCGCGGCCCGGACCAAGCACCTGGCCAAGGTCGCCTCCCAGGTGGCCAAGCCGGACGGCCTGATCGTGGTCGAGCCGGAGGCGGAGCGGCGGTTTCTCGACCCGCTGCCGGTCGGGCTGATGTGGGGCGTCGGCCCGGTGGCCCAGCAGCGGCTGGCCGAGCGGGGCATCCGGACCATCGGCGAGCTGGCCCGGACGCCGTCCCGGGCGCTGGAGGGCCTGCTCGGGTCGGCGGTCGGGGCGAAGCTGGCCGCGCTGTCGGTCAACGAGGACCCGCGCCGGATCGTGACCGCCGACCGGGCCCGCTCGGTCGGGGCCCAGTCCGCGCTCGGCCGCCGCAGCCCGACCCCGGAGCTGGCCCGCGAGGTCCTCGGCCACCTGGCCGACCGGGTGGCCAGCCGGCTGCGGGCGAAGGACCGGGCCGGGCGGACCGTGACGGTGCGGGTCCGCTTCGCCGGGATGCGGTCGGTGACCCGGTCGCTCACCCTGCCGGCGCCGATCGCCACCACGCTGACGCTCACCGAGGTGGCCGAGCAGCTGGCCTGGCAGGCGATCGCCGACCAGGACGACCCGGCGGTGGAGATCAGCCTGCTCGCCATCTCGGTGTCCAACCTGGCCGTCCAGCACACCATCCAGCTGGAGCTGCCGGTGCCGCCGGACGACCCGCGCCGGCCCGGGTCGGAGCGCGGCGCGGCCCGGTGGGCGGTGGACCGGTCGATGGACGCGGTGCGCCGCCGGTTCGGCCGGGACGCGGTCGGCTACCTGCCGGCGCGGGCCCGGGCGAGGGGCGTGCCGGACGAGTTCCGCGAGCTGGCCGAGCGCGAGCTGTAGCCGAGCCGCGCGACCCGCCTCAGATCTCGATGGTGCGGCCCATCACGACGGTGTCGTCCTCGGGCAGGATGAAGGCTCGGCCGGGTACGGCGGCGTTGTGCGCGGCGAAGGCGAACAGCGCCTTCCGCCAGCGGCTCATCCCCGGCGCCCGGGTCGCGCCCGAGCGACCCGCGGGACACGAAGTAGGACGTCTGCGCCGGGTCGACCAGGGCCCTCCAGGCTGCTCGGCGTCGCCGGCCCGGGCGAGCGCGGCCGGGATGTCGGGGCGGTCGAAGAAGCCGGTGCCGGAGGGTGACGTGCGACGATGCCGTCGTCGTCGTAGCCGAGCCCGTCGACGACCAGCTGCTGGTCCGGCGGCACGTGCGGCACGCTGTGGGCCTCCGTCGACACGATCACCACGTGCTCGTGCAGGACGTGGTTGTGGTCGAGGGTGGCCCGCAGCTCACGGCCACCACCAGCACCGCGGCGGCCGCCCGGGGCGAGCGGCGCAGCGCCCGCCGGCCCAGCGCGGCCAGCGCCATCACCCCGCCCTCGCCGGCGTTGTCCGCCCGCATCACCACGCTGACGTACTTGACCGAGACGACCAGGGTGATCGACCAGAAGACGAGCGAGAGCACGCCGTAGACGTCGCCCGGGGTCGGCCGGACCTCGTTGTGGTCCAGCGAGAAGACCGTCTGCAGCGCGTACAGCGGGCTGGTGCCGATGTCGCCGAAGACCACGCCGAGCGCGGCCACGACCAGCGCCTGACCGGGCCGGCGGGACCGTCCCGAGCGCTCCATCCGGGACTGCACCGGCCCAGCCGTCACGACGGTGTCCCTCCCCGCTCGGCCGCGCGGCCGTCACGGGCAGTGTCGCAGCCTTCCGGGGCAACCGCCTTGACCTTCGGACCTGGCGGCGGTACGGAGTCCGTCGGGGGGTGGGCGTGACGGGCGAGCAGGGCGGAGACGGCACCGGCGGCTGGGCGCTGCGGCTGGTCGGCCCGCTGACCGTCGTGCGCGCCGGCCGGCCGCTGCCGGCGGCCGAGGTGGGCAGCCGGAAGGCGCGCTCGCTGCTGGCCGTGCTCGCGGTGCACCGGGACGCGGTGCTGTCGGCCGACCGGCTGGTCGCCGCCCTCTGGCCGGACCAGCCGCCGCTGCGGCCCGCGGACAACGTGGCCACCTTGGTCAGCCGGCTGCGGGGGGCGCTCGGCCCGGACGCGGTGGCCGGCGGCCGGTCCGGGTACCGGCTGGGCGGGCTGCTGGCCGGCGGCGTCGACCTGGACGAGGCGGCCCGGCTGGTGCGCACCGCGCGGGACCGGGCCACCGGCGGCGAGCCGGCGCTCGCGCTGGCCGCCGCCCGGCGCGCGGTCGCGCTGCTCGGCGGCGGCGAGGTGCTCGCCGGCGAGCCGGACGCGGACTGGGTCCGGCCGGCCCGGCTGGACGCCGAGCGGCTGCTGCGCACCGCCCGGCACCTGGCCGCGGCGGCCGCGCTGGACGTCGGCGAGCCGGCCGCCGCGGTGCCGCCGGCCCGGGCCGCCGCGGACGCCGACCCGCTGGACGAGCCGGCCGCGCGGCTGCTGATGCGGGCGCACCTGGCCGCCGGGGAGCCGGCCCGCGGGCTGGCCGAGTTCGCCCGGCTGCGCCGGGACCTGGCCGACGAGCTGGGCGCCGAGCCGGCGGCGGAGACCCGCGCGGTGCACGCGGCGCTGCTCGCCGAGCCGCGGGACGGCTCGCCCGCGGAGCCGCCGTCCGAGCCCCGGCGGGGCGCGGCCTCCCGGCCCGGTGCGGGGGCGGCCGGCCGGGCCGGCCCGCACAGCGCCCTGGGGCCCGCGGACGGGGCGGGCGGCCGGGCCGGTGCGGGGAGCGCCGCGGGGGCCGCGGACCGGGCGGGCGGCCGGGCCGGCCCGGACCGCGCCGCGGGGGAGCGGGAGACCGGGCTGGTCGGCCGGGCCGCCGAGCTGGACCGGCTGGCCGCGCGGTGGGCCGCCGCGGCGGCCGGCCGACCGGGCGTGGTGCTGGTCACCGGCGTGGCCGGCATCGGCAAGACCCGGCTCGCCGAGGAGGCCGCCGCGCTGGCCGCCGGCACCGGCGGCCAGGTGCTGCGGGCCCGCTGCTACCGGACCGAGCGGTCGCTGTTCCTGCAGCCGGTCGCGGACGCCCTCCGCCCGCTGATCACCGGCCTGCCGCCGGCCGCGCTGGCCGACCTGGCCGGCCCGGACGCGGCCGCGCTGGCCGCGGTGGTGTCCGATGTGGACGGCGCGCTCGGGCCGGCGCCGCCGGTCCCGGCCCCGGACCGGGCGGCCCGGTCCGGGGAGGCCGAGCCGGGTCGCCGGCACGCCTTCGCCGGGCTGGCCGGTTTCCTGCGCCGGCTGGCCCGCCGCGGCCCGGTGCTGCTGCTGCTCGACGACCTGCACGAGGCCGGGCTGGCCACCGCCGACTTCCTGGACCACCTGGCCCGGCACGCCCGGGACGCGCCGCTGCTGGTGGTGGCCACCGTGCGCAGCGGGGACGCCGACCCGGTGCTGGACCGGCTCGGCGAGGTGGCCGAGCTGGTGCCGGTGCAGCCGCTGTCCGAGGCCGCGGTCGGCCGGCTGGCCGCGGCCGCCGGCCGGCCGGAGCTGGCCGACCGGGTCTACGGGCTCACCCGCGGCCACACGCTGTCCGCGGTGGAGATGCTGCGCGCCGTCCGGACCGGCGGGACCGGGGTGCCGGAGTCGCTCCGGGACGCCGTGCTCACCCGGGTCGGCCGGCTCGGCCCGCAGGTCGAGGAGCTGCTGCGGGCCGCCTCGGTGCTGGGTCCGCCGTTCGAGCCGGTCACCCTGGCCGGCGTGCTCGGGCTGCCCGCGCCGGACGCGGCCCGCCGGTGCGAGCGGGCGCTGCGGGCCGGGCTGCTGGCCGTCGCCGGCAGCGCCTACGAGTTCGCCAACGACCTGGTCCAGGAGGTGCTGTCGGCAGCCATCCCGGAGCCGACCCGGGTGCACTACCACCGGCAGGCGGCGGACCTGCTGGCCGACCGGCCGGAGGCGGCGGCCGCGCACGCCGCCGCGGCCGGGCAGCCGGTGCGGGCCGCCCGGGCCTGGCTGCTGGCCGCCGAGCAGGCGCTGCGCCGGTGGGCGGCTTCGGACGCGGAGCGGCTGGCCGACCGCGCGCTCGCCGCCCTGTCCACTGTGGAGAACGGCGGGGCGGTGGAGCTGCGCGGCCGGGCGCACCTGGTCCGCGGCCGGGCCCGGGAGGCGCGGGCGGCGTACCCGGCGGCCTGGGCCGACCACGAGGAGGCGGTCGGGCTGGCCCGGGCTGCCGGCGACCCGCGGCTGGAGATGGCGGCGCTGCGGGAGCTGGCCGGCGACGTGCTGGTCGGGCTGGGCCGGCCGACCGCGGAGTGCGAGCCGCAGCTGGCCGCCGGCGTCCGGATCGCCCGCTCGCTGGGGGACCGGGCCAGCGAGGCCGACCTGCTGGCCCGGCGCGCGGTGGTGGCCAGCAACCGGCTGCGGTTCGCCGACGCGGTCCGGTACGGCCGGGCCGCGGTGGCCGCCGGCCGGGCCGCCCGGGACGACCGGGCCCTGGCCGCCGCGCTGGACGGGCTGAAGACCGCGTACGCGTACTGCGGGGACGTGGCCGCGCTGGCCCCGGTGCTGGCCGAGCTGGAGCCGCTGCTGCGCCGGCAGGGCGACCTCTGGCGGCTGCAGTGGACGCTGCTGGAGTCGGCCTTCCCGGCGGTGGCGGCCGGCCGGTGGGCGGACGCGGAGGAGCTGATCGAGGCTGCCCGGGCGGTCAACCGGCGCAGCCGGTACGGCTCGTACGACGCCTGGTTCGCGGTGCACCGCGGCTGGCTGCTGCGGCTGCGCGGGCGGCTGGACGAGGCGCTGGCCGCCGGGGCCGAGGCGGTCGCGGTGGCCGCCGCGCAGGGCGGGCACCCCTGGTGGTCCGCCGCGGCGCACGCCTTCCTGGGCGGGACGCTGCTGGCGGCGGGCGACCGGACGGCGGCGGTTCGCGAGCTCACCGCCGCCGTCCGGCACGCCGAGCGCAGCCACGCCGAGGCGCACCTGCTGCGCGGGCTGGCCCCGCTGGCCGAGGCGACCGGCGACCCGGAGCGGCTGGCGCGGGCCACCGCGCTGCTGGCCGGGGTGACCGCGCCGCCGGGCGCCTGGCTGCTCGGCGCCGACGCCTACCTCGCGGTGACCCGGGGCTGGCTGGCGGCGGGGGAGCCGGACCGGGCCGCGGCCGTGCTGGCCCCGCTGCCGGCCGCGGCCGCGCGGGCCGGCTGGCTGCCGCTGCGGGCGCTGGCCGCCGAGGCCGCCGCGGAGGTCGCCGCCGCGGCCGGCGACACCGCCACCGCCGACCGCGAGCGCGCCGCCGCCGTCCGGCTGGCCGCCGCCTGCGGCGTCGCCCTCCGCGCCACCGGTGTGCCCGCCCCGGCACCCGACCCGGCCCGCGGCTGACGCCTCCCGCCCCGGCTCAGCCGTAGTACTTCGGCTGGACCACCGCCTCGCCGTCGCCGTCGCCGTGCAGCTCGCTGTGCTCGTACCGCTTGGCCCAGCCCCAGCCCTGCCAGGTGGTGAGCTTCCGCGGCACGATCTTGAAGGTCCAGCACGGCTCGACGTTGACCTCGCCCCGGTAGTCGCCGACCTTGTCGCCGAGGTAGCGCGGCCCCGTCTCGTACGTGCCGATCTTGTTCCAGATCGACATCTCGCCGTTCTCCAGGTACGGCCCCACCGCGGCCTCGACGCAGACCGCCGTGCCCTCGCAGACGACCTTGCGGATCGGCGGCTCCGGCTCGTCCACGACCAGGCTCACCCGCGGATCGGCGACCATGTAGTGCGCCCAGGCGGACCGGGCCCGGGGGACCAGCCAGAAGGCGACCCCGTCCCAGTGGTACCAGGCCGGGAAGATGTACGGCGACCCGTCCGGCTTGAGGCAGGCGATCCGGGCGATCCACGGTCCGGCCAGGAACTCGTTCGTCTCGGCCGCGTCCATGCCGCCGAACTTGGTGCCGCGCCACTCGGCCTTCTCGGCCACAGCCACCTCCAGGGTCTCGGGCCGCCGGTCCTCAGTAGACCTCGAAGTACTCCCGGTGCTCCCAGTCGGTGACGTGCGCCTGGAAGCGGCCCAGCTCGTGCCGCTTGATGGCCAGCACGAAGTCGACGAACGGGGCGCCGAAGGCGGCGCGGAACACGTCGCCCTCCGCATCCAGCAGCCGGACCGCCTCGTCCAGCCCGGTCGGCAGCATCCGGCGCTCGGCCGCGTACGGCTCCGGGTCGGGCGGGCCCGGGTCCAGCTTGCGGTCGACCCCGTCCAGCCCGGCCGCGATCTGCGCGGCCATGAACAGGTACGGGTTGGCGCACGGCTCGCCGGCCCGGTTCTCCAGGTGCGTGGTCTCGTCGTTCGGCCCGCCGAGCACCCGGATCATGGCCCCGCGGTTCTCCACCGCCCAGGAGGCGCGGTCGGGGGCGAACGAGAACGGCGCGAAGCGCTTGTAGCCGTTGACCGTCGGGGTGGCGAAGACCGAGCCCGCCCCGGCGTGCTCGAGCACGCCGCCGACGAAGTAGCGCCCCAGGTCGGACAGCGCGGCGCCGTCGGCCCGGTTGGTGAAGGCGTTGCCGCCGCCGTCGGCGTCCACCAGCGACTGGTGCAGGTGCCAGCCGCTGGAGAAGAAGTTGGGCAGCGCCGGCTTGGTCATGAAGGTGGCGTGCAGCCCGTGCCGCCGGGCGATCTGCTTGGTCGCCGTGCGGAACAGCAGCATGGAGTCCGCCGGGTCCAGGCCCAGCTGCGGGTCGAAGGTGAACTCGCTCTGCCCCGGCCCCCACTCGTCCTCCATCGTCCGCAGCGGCAGGCCGATGTCGGTCAGGCCGTCCTGGAGCCGGACGAGGATGTCGTCGATCTCGTCGTTGCGGATCTCGGTCAGGTACTGGAAGCCGTGCGCCACCGTGGACACCGTCGGCGCGTCCGGCGGCCACCCCGACTGCTCCGGGGTGAGCTTCCGGTCCTCCAGCTTGGTCAGGTAGAACTCGACCTCCAGCCCGGCCATGTAGTCGTAGCCGCGCTCGCGCAGCGTCCCCAGGGTCGCCTTCATGATCTGCCGGCTGCAGAAGGGCACCGGGCGGCCGCTCTGGAAGTACATGTCCGAGAGGACCCAGCCGGTGCCGGGGCTCCACGGCAGCAGCCGGAACGTGGTCGGGTCCGGGACCAGGATCGAGTCCGGGAAGCCGGCCAGCTCCTCGACCCCGTACGCGCCGCTCTTCGCGAAGAGCGGGGTGACGATGTTGTTGGTCGTGTCCATGATCAGCGTCGCCGTCTGGAAGTCCTGGCCGTTGCGCAGGGCCAGCAGGAAGTCCGGCGTGGTGAGCGTCTTGCCGCGGGAGATGCCGTGCTGGTCGCACCAGGCGATGCGGACCCGGCGGATGTCCTCCTTGTGCAGGCGGGACGCGAGGGCGCCCGCCGCCTCCTGCTGCTCGGCGGTCCACAACTCGTGCTTCTTGACGAACCCGATCTGACCGACGCTGGACTCGTGCGGGGTACGCATGCGGACCTCCCCTTCTCGACGCCCATGGGAGATCCGGATGTCAGACATGAGGTGCATGAACCCTGACAATCGGACCAGTTCCAGCGGGGCAGGGCTGGCAATGGTCGCCTCACGATCGTTCCTAGTCTTACGTTTGCGTGCCTGTCAAGGCATCCGAGCGGGGGATCCGCACGTCGAGCGGGACCGTCTCGATGGCCAGGCTGGCGCGGTCGACGACGAGCAGCGAGTCGTCGTTCATCGGCTGCCAGCCGCCACCCTCGGGCTGGGCGAAGCCGGAGGACGCCACCACCACCGAGTCACCGTCGTGCCGGTAGCGCAGGCCGAACCAGAGCGCCTGCTCCTCCACCGCCTCGACCAGGCCGTCCACAGTGGCCGGTGCGCCCTGGCCGAGCGGCGCCGCGTCCGGGTCGTGGCAGTTGACGACGTACAGCGTCTCGGGGGTCAGCAGCATCGCGTTGAGGCTGCTGGCGGTGAAGCCGGTGGCGAGGCGGCCGGCCACGGTGGCCAGCGCGCCCGGCAGGTCGCCGCCGGTCCGCTCCGCCTCGGCCAGCACGGCGAGGAAGTAGTGCTCGCTGTCGGTGGTCCCGGCCAGCCGGCTCCGCCACGCCGCCGGCAGCAGCTCGGGGAGCCGGTCGAAGGGCAGGATCCGCCCGTTGTGCGCGAACGCCGTCGTGCCCCGGAGGAACGGGTGGGTGTTGGCCGGCACCACCGGCAGCCCGGGCGAGGCCCACCGCAGGTGCACGATCGCGGCCGGCGTCCCGATCCCGCCGGCGGCGTCGAGGAACCCCGGGTCGGCGGCGGCGCAGACGGTGGAGCGGCGCGCCCCGATGCCGGCACCGTCCACATGGGCCAGCCCCCAGCCGTCGGCGTGGATGCGGGACAGCTCGGCGAAGGTAAGGAAGCTCTCCTCGCCGAGGACGTCGCGCAGCGTCCGGTCCGCGCGGGACACCCAGCCCAGCAGCCGGCACATCAGCCGGCCGCTGGGTCCGGCGCGGCCTCCTCGGTGGTCGGCCGGCCGGCCTGGGCCGCGGCGTGCTGCAGCAGCGATCGGCGGGGCGGGGTGAAGACGTCCACCTCGGTGCAGACGGAGTCGAGGGTGCGCGCGCCGTGCGGCACCCACGGCGGGACGACGGCCACGTCACCGGGCCGCATCGTGCGGACGTCGCCGTCCAGGGAGAACTCGAACTCGCCGTCGAGCACGATGACGATCTGCTCCTCCTCGTGTACGTGCACCGGGGCCTCGGTGTACGGCTCGAAGCGGACGAAGTTGGTCAGCGTGTTCTCGCCGAGCACCGGGCGGAACTCCAGCCCGGGCACGAACTCGACCGGCTCGACGCCGGCCACCTCGACGTAGCGCCCGGCCGCGGTGGGGGTGCCGCCGGCCTCGGTGCTGAAGTGCGAGCTGCTCACGGGATCTCCTTCGGGGCAGGGACGGAGTCGGGGCAGGGAACGGAGTCGGTCAGCCGAGCCGGTAGACCGCGCGGGCGTTGCCGTCGAAGAGGGCGGCGCGGGTGTCGGAGATCCAGCCGGGCCGCGCCCCGGCGTCGGCCAGCGTGGCCGCCACCCGGGTCCAGGCGTCGGCCAGCACCCGGCAGGCGAACCACTGGGTCTCCGGGAGTCCGTGGCCGTCGCTGCCGAGCAGCAGGCGTCCGCGCGGGGCGACGTCGAGGATGCGCAGCAGCCGGTCGGCGGTGTGCAGCGGCGCGAAGAGGTTCGACAGGGACAGCTCGACCCAGAGGTTCGGCCGGACGGTGGCCAGGTACGCGGCCTGCTCGGCCCAGGGGAAGGAGCCGTGGATGAGCACCACGGTGGCCGCGGACCCCTCCGGGGTGCGCAGGACCTCCTCCAGCAGCAGCGGGTCGGAGTCGGCCAGCCGGATCTCGGAGTCGCCGAAGCCGGTGTGCACCTGGACCGGCAGGCCGAGCTCGGCCGCCGTCCCGAGCGCGGTCCGGAAGACCAGGTCCCGCAGCGCCTTGCCGCGGCGCCGGACCGGGACGTCCTCCCGCAGCGACCGCTCGGCCGCGGCGAGGTCCGCGTCCGGCCGCACCGCCAGACCGGTCCGGTACGCCAGCACGGTCTTCATGGCGACCGCCCCGTCCGCGGCGGCGTCGGCGAGGAACCGCGGCACCCGGTCGAGGATCTCCGCGGCGGTCGCGCCGGCGCCGACGAGCCGGTCCACCAGCGGCTCCAGCCGGGCCATCTTCCAGACCGGCCGGCCGGCGGCGGCGCTGTAGTCGGCCGCCGGGTGGGTCGGGTCGTCCGGGTGCACGGCCTCGTCGACGATCATGCCGGCCAGGTCGGCGTCGTCGAACAGCCGCCGCAGGTAGCCGGTCCAGTCCCGGCCGGCGAGCTCGTCCCGGCCGGCGGCGAGGTCCGCCGGCGGCAGGTCGAGGAACGCCGCCAGCCGGGTCTCCAGCAGGTGCACGTGCAGCCGGCCCGGGGCCAGCGCGCGCCGGCGCGCCGCCGCCCCCGGCCCCGGGTCCACGTCCAGCCCCAGCTCGCCGGTGTCGAACGGCGCGAACGCCAGCGGGAACGGGTGGACGTGGTCGTCGATCACGGCTGCCCGGGTCCCGTCCCGCGGAACAGCGTGGCCAGCCGCTGGATGCCGTCGTCGATGGCCCCGTCGGCCACCCGGCTGTACGACAGCCGGAGCCGGTTGGCACCGCCGGGGCCGGCATAGAACGGCGCCCCCGGCACGAAGGCGACCCCGAGCCGGGTGGCCGGCACGACCAGGTCCCGGGTGTCGACGTGCTCGGGGGCGGTGAGCCAGACGAAGAAGCCGCCCTCCGGCCGCGTCCACGAGACCCCGGCGGGCATGTGCGCGGCCAGGGCGTCCAGCATCAGGCCGGCGCGCCGGCGGTACAGCCCGCGGGCCGCGGCCAGGCCGCCGGCCAGGTGCCCGCCGAGGACGTACTCGGCCATCACGGTCTGCCCGAACGCCCCGGCGCACTGGTCGCTGTTCTGCTTCGCCGCGGTCATCGCGGCCAGCAGCGGGGCCGGGCCGATCGCCCAGCCCAGCCGGAAGCCGGGCGCCAGGATCTTGCTGAACGTGCCGAGCTGGAGGACCAGGTCCGGGGCGAGCGACCACAGGCTGGTCCGGGCGGTGCCGTCGAAGCCGAGCTCCCGGTAGGCGACGTCCTCGATGATCGGCACGCCGTGCCGCCGGCACAGCTCGACCACCGGCCGGCGCCGCTCCTCGGCCAGGCTCACCCCGGTCGGGTTCTGGTGGTCGGGGATGAGGTAGAGCAGCTTGGGCCGGCGGCCCCGGGCCAGCGCCGCCTCGAGCGCGTCGACCTGCAGCCCGTCCGTGTCGATGGGCACGCCCTCGACGTCGGCCTCGAAGCCGGCGAAGGCCATGATCGCGCCCAGGTAGCTGGGCGCCTCGACCAGGATGCGGTCGCCCGGCTCGACCAGCATCCGGGTCAGCAGCTGCAGGCCCTCGATGCCGCCGCTGGTGATCAGCACGTCCGCCGGGTCGACGGCGCGGCCCTGGGTCTCGGTGACCAGCCGGGCGACGGCCTGCCGGGCGCGGGGGAGCCCCTCGGTCGGCGAGTATTGCAGCGCCGTCCCGGTGCCCTCCCCGAGCACCCGCGGCAGCAGCTCCTGCAGCAGCGGCGCCGGGAAGGTCTCCGGCGCCGGGAACCCTCCGGAGAAGGTGATGACGTCGGTGGCCGCCGCGAGCGAGAGGATCGCGGTCACCCCGTCCCCGGCCCGCTCGGACCGGCGCGCGAACAGCGCGGCCCAGTCGAGCTCCGGTGGCGCCCCGGCGCCGAGCGGGTCGGTCAGGGATGGGTGCATGGACGACCTCTGCGGAGCAATCGTACGGCTATGGCGGCTCAAGAAGAGCGAGGTGTGAGGTATGTTAGGCCTCTGGATGTCATGCGACAAGCGCGAAAGGCTGGTGAGCTTTCAGTGAAGCAGCGAAGCGCGCCGCTGGCCGGGCTGGCCGACGTGGCGATCCTGCCCCGGACCCCGGTCCGGCTCGACGACGTCGACCGCCGCCTGCTGACGCTGCTGGCCCGGGACGCCCGGGTGTCCCAGCGGGGCCTGGCCCGGGAGCTGCGGATGTCGCCGCCGGCGATCGGGGAGCGGATCGCCCGGCTGGAGCGGGCCGGCGTGATCCGCGGCTACCGGGTGGACGTGGACTGGTCCGCGCTCGGCTACGTCACCGGCTACCTCGCGGTGACGGCCATCCAGGGCGCCGACCAGAGCGAGATCATGCGGGCGCTGCACCAGCTGCCCGAGGTGCGGGACGTCTCGGTCATCACCGGTTCGATGGACATGCTGGCCCGGATCCGGGTGCGCGACTACACCCACCTGCGCCGGTTCCTGCTGGAGGGCGTGTGGCAGATGCCCGGCATCCAGCGCACCGAGACGTTCCTGTCGCTGGCCGAGATGCCGTCGAAGGAGCTGAGCGTCGAGCTGCTCGACTCCGACACCGACACCGACACCGACACCGACGACTCACGGACCGGGACCGCGTCCCGCCGCCGACCGCCTCCGCCGGACCCTGAGGGTCAGAGCAGCTCGGCGAGGAAGGCGGCGGCCCGGGCGGCGCCGCCCGGGTCGACGGGCCGGTAGTCCACCTCGCGGCCGATCTCGGCCGCGATCGCGGCGGCCAGCCCGTCCGGCTCGGTCTCGGCCCAGTCCAGCCGGCGGCCGGCCCGGTGCCGCTCCAGCCGGTGCCGGACGTGCACCTGCTGCTCGAAGTGGTTGCGCAGCGGCACGTACAGGAACGGCCGCCGGCAGGCGGTCAGCTCCATCGTGGTGGACAGTCCACCGTGGACCACGGCCAGGTCGGCCGCGGCCAGCTGCCGGTGCAGGTCGGGCACCCAGCCGTGCACCTCCAGCCCGTCCGCGGCCGGCACCGAGGCCGGATCCACCCGTGGCCCGGTCACCACCACCGTGCGCAGCCCGGGCACCAGCCGGCGGGCCAGCGGGTGCGCGGCCGCGGCGCGGTGCAGCAGCGCGCCGCCCACCCCGGAGCCGCCCACCGCGACCACGCAGACCGGCTCGTCCTCGGCCCAGCCGAGCGACTCCCGCAGCGCGCCCCGGTCGGCCACCGTCGCCGGGTCGAAGCCGGTGACGTAGCCGGCGAAGTCGAAGTGCTCGCCCGTCCAGTCCGGGATGGACGGCAGCCCGGGCCCGAGCGGGTGGGGCACGCAGTCCTCCCGGTCCCCGATGAAGACGGCCCGGTCCCGCAGCCGGGGGAAGCGGGCGATCTGCTCGACCATCTCGGCGTTGTAGTCCGCGGTCAGCTCCGCCTCGCCGGCGTCCGCCCCGGTGGGCAGCCAGCCGACGAAGTCGGTCAGCCACGCGTACGCCGCCGTCTTCAGCTCCGGGTTCTCGTGCAGGAAGTAGTCCAGCTCCCAGGCCTCGTCGCCGACCCACAGGTCGTACTGCTCGGTCTCGACCAGGTCGGCGAAGACCATGAAGTTGGCCACCAGGATCTCGTCCATCCGGCGCACCGCCTGGAACGCGTGCAGGTCGTGCTCGCCGGCCAGGCCGTCCACATGCGACGCCTCGCTGGCCAGCCCGGCCGACGCCGGGTGCACGTGCTCGCCGCGGGCGGCCAGCAGCGCGGTGACCGGGTGCTGGGCCAGCCAGTCCACCTGCAGGTCCGGCCGGAGCCGGCGCAGCTCGGCCGCGACGGCCACGTCCCGGCCGGCGTGCCCGAGGCCGATCGGGGAGCTGAGCCAGAGCACCCGGCGGCGCCGGTCCAGCGGCCGGGTCCACCGCCGCGGCAGCGTCGGCTCGACTGTGGACCCAGCCACCGACCGGACCACGTCCCGGATGATCCGGTTGACCACCACCGGCTCGCGGGCCTGGGGCAGGTGCCCGGCCCCCGCGAGCACCACCTCCGAGCCGCCGGTCAGCTCGGCGATCCGGGTGCTGCGGGCCGCGGGCTGGCAGCGGTCCTCCTCGCCGAACACGGTGACCACCGGGCAGCGCACCCGCCGCAGCACGTCCTCGGCGAAGCCCGGCGGCGGGGTCGGGTCGGCCAGGTGGCAGGCGATGTTCACGTCCGGGCCGCTGTCCAGCATCCACTCGACCACGTCCTCGAGCTGCCGGGTGGAGTGCGGCTCCGGCAGCAGCTGCCCGGCGAAGAAGGCCGCGTAGCCCGGCCAGTCCCGCCGCCAGTAGTGCCGGTTGTACTTCGCCCAGCCCTCCTCGGTGTCCAGCTCGTCGTCCCACGCGTGCGCGATCCGCTCCGGCAGTGGTGGCCCCAGCGCCGGGGCGTAGCTGGCCAGCGACACCACCGCGAGCACCCGGTCCGGGTGGTCCGCGGCGACGCGCAGCGCGACCCATCCGCTGACGCACAACCCGACCAGCACGGCCGCGTCGATGCCGAGCTCGTCCAGCACCGCGACCGTGTCGGAGACGAGCAGCTCCGTCCGGTACGCGGCCGGGTCGGCCGGCCGGTCCGAGCGCCCGTTGCCGGGCGAGTCGATGGTCACCACCCGGGACCGGCGGGCCAGGTAGGGCACCTGGGCCTTCCACATCCGGGAGTGCACCACCGGGTCGATCGGCGGGAACACCACGGTGGGCTCCCCGGTGCCGAAGACCTCATAGCCGATCTTGATCCCGTCCCGGTCCAGGTAGCCCTGGACGTCCGGCTCCCGTGCCCGCATCGCGCCCCTCCCGATCGCCCGGCGGCCAGCGTCCCCCAGGGCATTGCAGCCCGGTTGCAACGCGGGCGCAACGGCCGTCGGCACGCTCCCGGCATCCATCCGGACCATCTACAGGAGACAGCGATGACCCTCGACCAGGACAAGCTCAACGACTTCCTCGGCCGCTTCGTCGGCGACCTCGGTGCCACCGTGGCCGCCGGCGCCGTCGTGCTGGGCGACCGGCTCGGGCTCTACCGCGGGCTGGCCGGCGGGTCGGCGACCGCGGCCGAGCTGGCCGAGCGCACCGGCACCGACCCCCGCTACGTGGCCGAGTGGCTGCGCGGGCAGGCCGCCGGCGGCTACGTCCAGTACGACCCGGACGGCGACCGCTACTCGATGACCGACGAGCAGGTCTTCGCGCTCACCGACCCGGACGGGCCGGTCTTCCTGCCCGGCGCCTACCAGCTCGCGCTCGGCGCGCTGCACGCGGTGCCGCAGATCGAGGAGGCGTTCCGGACCGGCGCCGGCTTCGGCTGGCACCAGCACGACGCGGACGTCTTCCACGGCTGCGAGCGCTTCTTCCGGCCCGGCTACACGGCCAACCTGGTGCCGTCCTGGATCCCCGCGCTGGACGGGGTCGAGGACAAGCTGCGCGCCGGCGCCGCGGTCGCCGACGTCGGCTGCGGCCACGGCGCGTCCACGGTGCTGCTGGCGCAGGCGTACCCGAACAGCCGGCTGGCCGGCTCCGACCCGCACCAGGGCTCGGTGGAGGCGGCCCGCAAGCGCGCGGCCGAGGCCGGCGTGACCGACCGGGCGAGCTTCTCGGTGGCAACCGCGCAGGACTTCCCGGGCACCGGCTACGACCTGGTCACCACCTTCGACTGCCTGCACGACATGGGCGACCCGGTCGGCGCGGCCCGGCACGTCCGGGACGCGCTGGCCCCGGACGGCAGCTGGCTGATCGTGGAGCCGGCCGCCGGCGACTCGGTCGCGGCGAACCTCAACCCGGTCGGCCGGGTCTACTACTCCTTCTCCACGTTCCTGTGCGTGCCCAGCGCGCTGTCCCAGCCCGGCGGCTACGCGCTCGGCGCCCAGGCCGGCGAGGCCGCGATCCGGCAGGTGGTCACCGACGCCGGCTTCACCCGCTTCCGCCGGGCCGCGGAGACCCCGTTCAACCTGGTCTACGAGGCGCGCCGCTGACGGCGCTCAGTCGCGCTCGACGGTGCCGATCTTCCAGTAGCCCATGAAGGAGACCGCGCGGCGGTCCAGGCCGCGGTCGAGCACCAGGTGCCGGCGCAGGCCGGCGATGCAGCCGGCCTCGCCGGCCAGCCAGGCGTAGCAGCCGGCGTCCCCGGGCGCCGGCTGCTCCGGCACGTCCCAGAGGATCTCGTCCTCCTCGGCCGGCTCCGCCAGCCCGTCGACCGGCGCCGCGGTGATGTCCACAGTCGACACCAGCTCGCGCACGGCCGCGGTGAGCGCCTGCCCGTGCGGCCGGTCCCCGCGGGCGTGCCAGCTGACCGTGATGCCGTCCGGCCCGGCCAGGTCGAGGAAGTCGCCCGGCCCCGGGACCTCGATGACGGCGGCCCCGCGGGCGTCGGCCGGCAGCCGCTCCAGGATCGCCGCCACCGCCGGCACCGCGGTCTCGTCCGCGCCGAGCAGCAGGAACGGCCGGCCCGGCGGCGGGTTCCAGGCGGCCGCGCGGGTCGGGCCCGGGTGGGCCGCGTTCGGCCCGACCACGAGCACCTCGTCGCCCTCGGCGACCGCGCCGGCCCACCGGGACGCCGGCCCGCCGTCGCCGTGCCGGACCAGGTCGACGTCCAGCTCGCGGGCCTCCGGCCGCACCGCGCGGACCGTGTACGTCCGCATCGGGTTGCGCTCGGCGTCCGGCAGCGCCCGCCAGGCGTCGTACCAGTCGTCGCCGGGCGGGAGGTCCGGCAGCCGCCCGCCGGGCCGCGGGAAGATCAGCTTGATCCGCTGGTCGTCGCCGTTGTCGGCGAACCGGTCCAGGTCCGGCCCGGTGAAGGTGACCCGGACGAAGCTGGCCCCGAGCGGGCGGGTGGCCAGGACCCGCACCCGGAAGGTCACGTACGGGTCGGTGCCGAGCGAGACGGTGGCGGTCACCCGCGCAGGTTAGGCATGCCTAACTCGACGGTGTCAACCCCCGCGCCGGTCCGGGCCGGTGACCTGGTCGAGCTCGGCGCGGACCAGCTTGCCGGTCGCGTTGCGGGGCAGCCCGGCGACGAAGACCACGTCGCGGGGCACCTTGTAGCGGGCCAGGCCGGCCTTCACGTACGCCCGCAGCTCGGCCGGGTCCGGGCTGGCGCCCGGGGCCGGCACGACGTACGCGCGCAACCGCTGGCCGAAGTCGGGGTCGGGGACGCCGACCACGGCCGCGTCCAGCACGTCCGCCCGCCCGGCCAGCAGCTGCTCGACCTCGGCCGGGAAGACGTTCTCCCCGCCGGAGACGATCATCTCGTCGTCGCGGCCGTCCACGAAGAGCAGCCCGCCGGCGTCGAGGTGGCCGACGTCGCCGGTGTGCACCAGCCCGTCCACCACCTCCTTGCGCCCGCCGTCGGTGTAGCCGGTGAAGGCGAGGCCGGTGGCGGCGAAGATCGCGCCGGGCACGCCCGGGGTGGTGACCGGCCGGCGCCGCTCGTCGTAGAGCGCGACCCGGCAGCCGACCGGCGGGCGGCCCACCGTGCCCGGCGCCCGGCGCAGCTCGGCCGGGGTGGCGACCGACGCGTTCGCCACCTCGGTCGAGCCGTACACGTTGTGCAGCACGTCGCCGAAGGCCTCGGCGGTGCGCCGGCACAGGTCGGGGGACAGCGCCGAGCCGCCGCTCACCACGATCCGCAGCGACGACGTGTCGTACCGGGCCCGGACCGCCGGGTCGAGGTCGACGATGCGGCCGAGCATGGTCGGGACCACCACCAGGGCGTCCGCGCGGTGGGTGGCGACCGCGGCCAGCGTCGCCTCCGGGTCGAAGCGGCGGCGCAGCACCACCGTCCGGCCCAGCGTCATCGCGATCACCACCTGCCCGAGCCCGGTGCCGTGGAACAGCGGCGTGCCGAGCACGGTGGTGCCGCCGCGGGACAGCGGCACCCGGTCGAGCAGCTGGGCCGACTGCAGCGGCGACATCCGGTCCCGGGGGGTGCCCCGCGGCCGGCCGGTGGTCCCGCTGGTGAGCAGCACCAGGCCGCCGGGCCGGGCCGGCAGCGGCAGCGGCTCGGTCGACCGGCCGGCCACCAGGCCCTCGACGGTCGGCACCGCCACCCCCGGCCCAGCCACGCTCGCGCCGCGGCCCGACCGCGTCCGCCCCGGCTGCGTCCGGCCCGGCAGCATCCGGCCCGGGGCCGTCCAGCAGCACCCGGGGCAGCCCGGCCGGCAGCGCCTCGACCAGCGGCCACAGCTCGGTGTCCACCAGCAGCGCGGTGACGCCCTCCCGCCGGACCACGTCCGCCAGCTGCGGCCCGGCCAGGCCGGTGTTGAGCAGCGCGACCCGGACACCGAGCTTGCCCGCGGCGACCAGCGCGAGCACCAGCGCGGCGGAGTCGCGGCCGAGGAGCCCGGCCACGCCGCCCGGCCGGACGCCGAGGTCGGCCAGCCCGCGGGCCAGCGCGGTGCCGAGCCGGTCCAGCTCGCCGTAGCTCAGCGTCCGCCGCTCGTCCACGACCGCCGGGGTCGCCGGGGCGCTGCGGGCGGTCGCCACGATCATGGCCGCGAACGGGCCGGCCCGGCGGGCCACCCGCAGCGCGGCCAGGGTCTCGCCCGGGCGCAGCGGGCGGACCAGGCCGCGCCGGACCAGGATCGCGGCCGACCGGGCGAGGTCGGGCACCCGGCGCAGCCGGCTCGGAACGCGCACCCGCGCAACGTATCGGTCAGCGGGGCCGTGCGAGGTCGCGTCGGTACAGTTCCCGCCCATGGGACGCCGGGCGATCGTGGTGGGCGGCGGCATCGGCGGGCTGGCCACCGCCATCGCGCTGGACCAGGCGGGGTGGCAGGTCGACGTCTTCGAGCGGCAGGAGCGGTTCGCCGAGATCGGCGCGTCGCTGACGCTGTGGCCCAACGCGCTGGCCGCGCTGGACGCGCTCGGCGTCGGCGCGGAGGTGCGGGCGGCCGCGCTGACCGGCTTCGACGGCGGCTTCATGACCACCGGCGGCCGGTGGCTGACCCGGTTGAACACCGAGGACGTCCGCGACCGGTACGGCGAGGTGGTCGTGCTCACCCGGCCGGACCTGCTCGGCCTGCTGCTGGCCGCCGCGCCGCAGCGGGCGCTGCACCCGGGCACCACGGTCGAGTCGGTGACGGCCGACGGCACGGTCACCACCACGGCCGGGCGGCACACCGCCGACCTCGTGGTCGGCGCGGACGGCGTGCGCAGCCGGGTGCGGCAGCAGCTGTGGCCGGACGCCGCGCCGCCGCGCTACTCCGGCTTCACCGCCAAGCGGTTCAACACCGGGGTGCTGGCCGAGCCGGTCCCGGACGGCGCCTGGGTCTGGGGGGCCGGGCGCAGCGTCGGCTACACCCCGCTGCCCGGCGGCCGGGCCTACGCGTACGTCATCGAGCGGGCCGCGCCGGGCGGCACGGACACGGACCTGAGCGCGTACGCGGGCTGGCGGGACCCGATCCCGCGGCTGATCGCGAACGTGGGCCCGGACGGCGTGCTCCGGCACGACGTGCTGGAGGGCCCGCGGCTGCGCTCGTACGTGACCGGGCGGGTGGCGCTGGTCGGCGACGCCGCGCACGCGCTGCAGCCGAGCCTCGGCCAGGGCGGCTGCACGGCGCTGGAGGACGCGGTCACGCTGGGCCGGTGCGCCGGCGACCTGGCCCGCTACGACCGGCGGCGGCGCCTGCGCACCCAGCGGATCGTCCTGGTCAGCCGGCTGGTGATGCAGGCCGCGCACGTGTCCGGGCCGCTCGCGGTGCGGGCCCGGGACGCCGCCTTCGCCGCCGTCCCGCCGTCGGTCAACCTGCGGATGATGCGGCCGGACTGGGCCTGGACGCCGGACCGGGCGGCGCCGGCGCCGGCCCGGTGAGCAGGCTGGTCGAGGCGGCCTGGGGCTACCTCAACGGGCCGCTCCCGGTGCGTCGCTCCGGCCGGCCGGAGCCGGTCGCCGGCAAGCGGGTCCTGGTCACCGGCGCGTCCGCGGGCATCGGCCGGGCGGCCGCGGCGCTGCTGGCCCGGGAGGGCGCCACCGTGCTGCTGGTCGCCCGCCGGGAGGCCGAGCTGGCCCAGCTGGCGAAGGAGATCGGCGCCGCCGGCGGCACGGCCGCGCACCGGGCCGCCGACCTGGCCGACCGCGACCAGGTGGACGACCTGGTCCGGTGGGTCCGGGACGAGCACGGCGGGGTCGACGTGCTGGTGAACAACGCGGCCCGGTCGATGCGCCGGCCGGTCGCCGAGGCCGTGGACCGGCCCGACGACCTGGACCGGGCGGTCGCGGTCAACTACCTCGGCCCGGCCCGGCTCACCCTGGGCCTGCTGCCGGGGATGCTCGCCCGCGGCTCCGGGCACGTGGTCAACGTCGGCACCTGGGCGGTGCCGGTCGGGGTGTCGCCGCGGTTCGCCGCGTACCAGGGCTCGAAGGCCGCGCTCACCGCCTTCGGCCGGTCCCTGGACGCCGAGGTCGCGGGCCGCGGGGTCCGGGTCACCGCCGTGCACTACCCGCTGGTGCACACCGCGATGAGCGCGCCGACCGGGCGCTACCGCGGCCGGCCCGGGCTGACCCCGGAGGAGGCGGCGACCTGGATCGCGACCGCGATCCGGCACCGGCCGAGGCACGTCGTGCCCCGGTTCACCGTCCCGCTGCGCGCGGTCGGCGCGGTCGCGCCGGGAGCGGTGGACCGGATCCTGCTGCGCTGGGGCTGATCGCCCCGCCGGGAGCCATGGGGGGTCGGATAACCGGAATCATCCTTGACCCGTCCAGTAACGGGCGTACGCTGCCGGGACCGGGCCAACCTGGACGAACAGGTGCCAATCGGCGCGAGGGGGCACGATGCCGAGGAACCTGATCTTCGACCAGCTGTGGGCGGCGCCCGTGGACGGCCGGCCGTGGGTCTTCGACCACACGTCGGCCGCCGTCGACCCCGTCGACGGCCAGGTGTCGCCGCGGCGGATCGCCGAGGCCGCCGGCCGGGCGGCGGCGCTCTTCGAGGCGCAGGGCACCCGGCCCGGGGACCGCTGCGTGGTCTGGCTCGACCGGCCGCTGGACATCATCGTCGCGCTGGCCGGGCTGACCGGGATCGGCGCGGTGCCGATGCTGCTCAGCCCGGCGCTGGACATCGCCATGGTGACCCGGATGCTGGCGCCGGTGCCGCCGGTCGCCCGGGTGGTCACCACCGCCGGCCGGGCCGCGTCCTGCGCGGCGCTCGAGGTGGCCGGCCGCGTCGACGACTGGGAGTCGCTGGTGGCCGAGGCGGCCGGCCGGGAGCCGCGCCGCGCGTCGGTCGCGCTGCCGCCCACGGCGCCGTACGTGGTCACGCACACCTCGGGCACGACCGGGGTGAACAAGCTGATCGAGTACAGCCGGGGCGGGGCGGACCACAACAGCGTCACCCAGGAGATCCCGGCCCGGGTGCAGCGGCTGCGCGGGTACGCGGCGATCAACTTCTCCCCGGTGCACTTCCGGTTCGTGGTCGGCCTGCTGGCCGCGCTGCGCCGCGGGGTGCCGGCGATCGTGCTCGCCGACGACGACCCGGCCGCGGTCGGGCCGGTGCTGGAGCGGTGGCGGCCGAGCTACCTGGAGACCCACCCGAACACGTTCGTGAAGTGGGAGCCGCTCGCCCCGGCCGGCTCGCTGGCCTCGGTGAAGTGCTTCCTGGCCACCTTCGACGTGATCCACCCGGGCACGATCAAGCGGCTGCTCGCCGGCAGCCGGCACCCGCTGGCGCTGTTCTGGGAGATCTACGGCCAGTCCGAGGCCTGCGCGATCGCCGGCCGGCTGCACGTCAAGGGCTTCGTCGGCCGGGTCGCCGAGCGCGACCTGCGGCGGCGGCTGGCCGGCCACCTGATCGGCCACGTGCTGCCCGGGCACTCCCGGACCCGGATCGCCGACGAGCGCGGGCGGGTGGTCGGGGCGGGGGTGCCGGGCCGGATCCAGGTCCGGGCGAAGGGCCGCTTCACCACGTACCCGAACCGGCCGGAGGCGGCCCGGGACAACCTCACCGCCGACGGCTGGTGGGACACCGGCGACTGGGGTCGCAAGGACCGGCTCGGCCGGCTCGTCCTGATCGACCGGCAGGTGGAGCGGCTGACCGCCGCGCCCAGCGGGATCGCGCTGGAGGACGTGCTGCTGGACCGGCTGCCCGAGCTGGTGGAGGCGGTGGTGCTGGAGCGGGACGGGGCGCTGGTCCCGGTGCTGGCGGTGCGCGGCCCCGGCTTCGACCCGGCCCGGTGGGCCGCGGCGACCGGCGACCTGCCGTACCCGCTGGGCGAGCCGGTGCTGCTGCCCGAGGGCCAGGTCCCGCGCACGGCGACCGGCAAGGTGCAGCGCGGGGTGCTGGCCGAGCGGGTCGCGGCGGTGACCCCATGACCACGTACGCCGGCCGGGTGGGCTGGGCCCGGAAGCTGACCGGCTACGCGCAGCTGGGCAAGCTGATGGTCTACCAGCACGTGTACGAGTGGCTGCTGGTCGTGCTGCTGCTGGACATGGAGGGCATCCGGCCGCACGGCGCGGTCGTGTCGCTGGTGCTCTTCCTGGTGGCGATGATCGCGGTGCAGGCGGCCGCCTGCGCCGCCGACGACGTGGTGGGCTTCCGGGACGGCAGCGACGCGGAAAACTACCGGGCCAACGACCTGCTCCCGGTGCCGCGCAAGCTGCTGCCCAAGCCGCTGCTGACCGGCCTGCTCACCGAGCGGGAGGGCGTCGGCTTCGCGGTCGTCGCGGCCGTCACCGCCACCGCGGCCGCGGTCGGCTCGATCGTCGTGCTCGACGACGTGCCGCCGGCCGCGATCGTCGGCTACCTGGTCGTGCTCGCCTGCGCGGTGCAGTACTCCTGGGGGCTCAAGCTCAGCTACCGGCCCGGCGGGCTGGAGCTGGTGATCTTCCTGGTCAACTCGGCCACCCTGCTGCTGCCGTACTGGTGGATCGCCCGCGAGGTGACCACGGTGGCCGCGACGACGAGCGCGCTGGTGGCGGTGTGGTTCCTGCTCGTGGTCGGCTATGGCAACGCGGCCGACCGGGACGGGGACGCGGCGTCCGGCCGGCGCACCTTCGCGGTGCTGGCCCCGCCGGCGGTCTACCGGGCGTACCTGGTGGTGCTCTGGCTGGCCGGCGGGGTGCTCGCGGTGCTGCCGTTCGCGCTCGGCCTGCTGGAGCCGGTCGGGCTGCCGTTCGTGCTCCCGCTGCTGGCGATGCAGGCGATCCAGGTCTACTGGGGCGTCGTCCGCCGC
This sequence comes from uncultured Actinomycetota bacterium, assembly GCA_963849885.1. Classification (GTDB taxonomy): domain Bacteria; phylum Actinomycetota; class Actinomycetes; order Mycobacteriales; family CADCTP01; genus CADCTP01. Next base: position 216,083 of record CAWKIV010000019.1, read on the forward strand.
GACCCGCGCCGGGCCATGAAGACCGGCTTCCGCGCCATCGACGCCGGCGGCATCGGACTGGCCATCGCCATCCTGCTGTCCTGACCGGACAGTCCATTCCAGACACCCACTCGGGAGGCTCCGTGCGGTTCGGGCTCGCGGACCCGTGCATCCACAGCCGGGTCGCGCCGGACCTCGTGCTCAGCACGACCCGGGCGCTCGCGCTGGCCGCCGGCGCGGACTCGATCCTCGTGCCGGACCACCTGATCGGCGTCATCCCGCGGGCCCTGTTCACCCGGCGGCACGTCGCGATCGCCCCGCTCGCACCCAGCCTGGACGCCTGCTACGAGCCGTGGACGGTGCTCGGGCTGCTGGCCGCGCGCAACCGGATCGGCCGGTTCCGGCTCGGCACCGGCTGCACCGACATCGCCCGGCGCAGCCCGGCGGTGACCGCGCAGGCGGCGGCGACCCTGCACCAGCTCAGCCGGGGCCGGGCGATCCTCGGCATCGGCGCGGGCGAGGCGATGAACCACGTCCCGTACGGGGTGCCCGCGGACCGGATGGTGGCCCGGTTCGAGGAGGGCGTGGCGACCATCCGGGCGCTCTGGGACTGCGGCGGCGAGCCGGTGTCCCGGGACTCGCCGTTCTACCCGCTGCGGGACGCGACGCTGGGCGTCCCGCCGTACCGGGGGACCCGGCCGGCGCTGTGGATCGGCGCGCACGGGCCGCGGATGCGCGCGGTCGCGGCGCGGCACGCGGACGCCTGGTTCCCCGGGGTGACGATGGACCCGCACGAGTACGGCGAGCAGCTGGCCGGCATCCGGGACGGCGCCGCCGACGCCGGGCGCGACCCGGCCGCGCTCCTCGCCGCCAAGTACTTCTTCGTGGTCACCGCGCCGTCCGCGGACCAGGTGGCCGAGATCCTGGAGTCCCCGGTGGTCCGGTCGTACGCGCTGTGCGCGCCGGCCGACTACTGGGCCCGGCACGGCGCCGAGCACCCGCTGGGCCCGGGCTTCCGCGGCGTGCACGAGCTGCTGCCGCACACCTGGGACGAGCGCACGGCGCTGGAGCACGTGCGCCGGGTGCCGCCCGCGCTGATCCGCGACTTCGTGCTCGCCGGCACCCCGGCCGAGGTCCTCGACCGGCTCGCCGACTGGCGGGACCGCGGCATGGCGTACCCGGTGCTGCTGTCCATGGGCCTGCTGCAGCCGAGCCTGGCCACCGGCCTGCGGTCGAACACCGCTTTCCTGCGGGTGCTGCGCGGCCTCAAGCGACTCTGACCGGACCCCGTCCCGGCGCCCGCCGGCGTGGGGTCAGGCGGTGGTGAGGGCGGTGAGCAGGCGGAGGTTGTGGTCGACGGGGTGGAGGGCGTCGAGCGTCAGCTGCTTGTCGGTGACGGGTCGGAACTCGCGCCGCATCCGCTCCACGTGATCCCAGCCGATCTCGTGCCAGCCCGGGATCCCGCGGTGGCGGCCCTCGACCCGGCGCCGGTGCACTGCCTGGTCCCTGCACACGCACTCGACCACGACCAGCCGGCCACCGTGCTCGCTGACCCGGCCCCGCCAGGCGGTCACCGTCGCGTCGTCCACGACGCAGTCGACGATCGCGGACTGCCCGAGCAGCAGCTGCCGGGTGACCAGGCTGGCGAGCAGGTCGTGGTAGGCGGCCAGCAGAGTCGGCCGTTCGACGCCGTCGAGGATCCCGTGCGGCGCCAGCGCCCCGAGCAGCCAGTCGCCGGCGAAGGCCGGCGACCCGGTCTCCCCGGCCAGCCGGTCCGCGAGCGTGGACTTGCCCGTCCCCGGCAGTCCGGTCAACACCACCACGGTCCGCGGCTGCACCCCGCCAGCATGCAGCAACCGGTCCCGCCCCGGCGTCCGCCCGGCCCCCGCCCGCCGACCACGTCAGGGAGCGTGGTCGTACCGGGAGTGCGGGACCCGCAGCAGGGTCAGGTCAGGCCGCCGGCGAGGACGTGGTAGGCGGGCTTGAGCGTGGTCCAGCGGGCGTGCCAGTCGGCGGTCTCGGCGCCGCGGAGGTGGGCGGCGAGATCGTCCACGTGCGCCTGCCATCCGGCGCCGTGGTCGGCGAGCCCGGCCAGGGGAATGCCGCGCTCCTCGATGACCAGGCGGGTCCGGCCGTCCTCCGCCGCCAGCGTGGCCTCGACGACGGTCTCGTCGGGCTCGCCCGGAGACAGGGTGACGACCAGCCGGTGCGGTGCCTCGCAGACGGCGATCCGGCCGGGGCCGTCCCACGCGCTGGTGAACCGGGCGTGGATCCGTCCGTCGAGGCGGAGGTCGCCGGTGACGTCGGCGATCCACCGCGCCAGACGACGCGGCTCGGTCAGCGCGGACCACAGGTCGTCGATGTCGGTGTCGTAGAGATCCTCCATCCGGACCGCGCCCTTGCCGTCCTCGGTGCGCCGGAGGGCGCCCACGATGCGGACACCTCGAGATGTGCTCGTCACTGCTTGCTCCTCTGCTCGCGCTTTCCCCGGGCCACCTCGGTGTGAAGGGCCTGCAGGCGTCGCTCCCACAGCGCTCGGTAGGGGTCCAGCCACGCGTCGACCTCGGCCAGCGGCTCCGGGCGGAGGCTGTAGACCCGCCACTGCGCCTCGTGCTGCACGTCCACCAGCCCGGCCTCGCGGAGCACCCGGAGGTGCCGCGAGACGCCCGGCCGCGCGATGGGCAGCTGGTCGGCGAGCTCGCTCACCGTGGCCGGATGGGTCCTCAGCACCTCCAGGACCGTCCGGCGGCTCCCGTCCGACAACGCTTGGAGTACGACGTCCACCCAGCCAATGTACCGACTCGGGTACGTACCCCGCAAGGTACATGAGGACCTGCTCAGGGCCAGGCGCCGGTCGTCCTCATTCGGAAGGGCTGGGCCGGGACGGCCCGCTCCCGGGGCCGGGTCCGGAACCCGGGGTCTGCTTCACGTCGAGCAACTCCAGGCCGAGGGAGCGGACCCGGTCCAGGACGGTGTGCAGGCTCGACTGGTCCAGATCGCCGGACAGCACGGTCGCGGTCGGCTCGACGTCGACGGCGAGATCGGCGAACGCCTCGCGGGCGGCCGGTCCGAGCGCCCCACCACCTGATCTCGTACGGTAGGCGTGTCACGCCGGCTCCTCGGAAGTCACCGCGGCCGGCCGCGCGGATCCCCGCGCGGCGGATCGCTGTCATGCGCCCGACGAGGCGCGCTGCGGCAGCGGCGCACGTCGAGCAGGTCCAGCCGCAGCACCGGGCCCGCTCGAGCAGCCGTGCAGGCCCGCCTGGTCAGCTCGCCGCGGAGGAGCAGCACACGCCGTCGGTCGTGCAGACGTCGACGTGGAGGAACGAGTCGGGGCACGGGGCCGCGGGGCGGCCCTGCAGCCGGATCTCGTAGCGGTGCGGCACGGCGTCCTCCGCGGACCGGGATACCTGATGGGTCGAGAGTGGCGCCGGATCCGCGGGACCGCGTCATCCCGACGCATGAGCTGGTCAGAGCAGCTCGAGCTCGCGGGCCCGGAGGACCGCCTCCCGGCGCCGGCTGACCGAGAGCTTGCGGTAGATGGCGCCAGGTGCGACTTGACCGTGTTCACCGAGAGGCACAGCTCGCCGGCGATCTCCGCGGTCGACATGCTGGTCGACATCAGCCGGAGCACGGCCTGCTCCGCGGGGTGAACGGGTCCGGCAGCTCGCCGCCGCCCGCGGTGTCGGCGGCCGCCACGGGCTCCGGCGGCGCGGACACCGCCGCCGGCCACCGCGCGGCGAGGGCGCGGATGCCGGGCCAGCAGCCCGGCGACAGGTCCGGGTCGTCCTGGACGAAGGGCAGCGACGAGGTCGCCTCGGCGAGCTGCAGCGCCCGGTCGAGCAGGTCCGCGGCGGCGCCCTCGTCGCCGCGGCCGGTCGGCGATCTCGGCCTCGCAGAGCGTCGGCCTCCACCGATCAGCGGGCGGTCGACGAACGGGCTGGGCGTGGTGAGCACCGCCCGGACGCGGGCGGCCGCCTCCGGCAGCTCGCCGAGCGCGAGGTGCGCCCGCGCGGCCGTGACGCCCACGGCGACCGGCGTACGGCGGCCCCTGGTGCGGCTGCAGCAGCCGGAGGGCGGCCTGCGGCCGGCCGAGCCGGATCTCGATCTCGGCGAGCTCGACGGTCGCGGAGCACGGCCGAGCGGCACCGACCGCCGTGCTGGTTGATCGCCGCGGTCGTGCGCGCAGCAGGGCCCGGGCGCTCGCCGAGCTCGCCGCGCGCCACCAGCAGCACGCCTGCACGAATGACGACCGTGGCGGCGAGCCCGATGTCCGGGTAGACCGGGCCGGCGGCGAGCACCCGGTCGCACCGCCGGCGTCCATGGCGGCCCAGTCGGCCCCGAGCTACGCCGCCGCGCGATCGCCAGGTCCAGGACCACCGGCCGGGTCAGCTCCGGGTGCGCCGCGGCGACCTCGCTCGCGTGGTCGGAGCGCGATCGTCGGCGTGCCGGACGCGGCCGGCCGGACGTGCGTGACGAACGCGAGCATGGACAGCACCTCGAGCTGGACGCCGGGCACGCCTTCCCGCTCGGCCGACGGCGAGCGCGCGCGCTGCAGCAGCGGTCGCACGTCGGCAAGCTGCCCGACGGCGAACCGCGACCTGCGCCTGGACCAGCAGGACGCTGGCCCGCGAGCCCCGGCACGGCGGCGACCGACCCGGCCAGGTCGGGATCGACGAGCAGGTGCTCCGCGGCCGCGGTCCACGCGCCGGCTGGTCGCCGGCCTTCTGCGCCAGCATCAGCTGGGCCAGCGACCGCCGTGACGCTGCACCTCCGGCTGGGCCGCGGCCAGCTCGCGGACCGACCGGCGTCAGGTCGGCCAGCGTGGCCCGGGCCGTGTCCCGGTCCGCGGCCACGGCGACGATCGCCCACTGGGTCACCTCGTACTCGAGCCAGTCGGCGCGCGGCGGCCGTCCGCCGGCGCCGGTCCGGCGGCGAGTGCGGGCAGCCTGCTGTCCTCGAGGTCCGTGCCGGCGGACGAAGGCCTCGACGAGACCGCCGTGCACGAGCAGCGCACGCGTCGCCGCCGCGGTCGCCGGCCCGGACGCGTCCAGCGCAGCGCGCTGACCAGGTCGCCCTGCTGCCGGTACCAGGCGCGGCCGGGCGTACGCGGGCGCGGACGCAGCGGCGCCGGCTGCCGGCGGGCCAGATGCCGCAGCACCTCCCGGAAGAGCGGGTGGTAGCGGAACGTGGTCTGCGCGGGGTCGAGCGGGAATCACGAACGAGTTCGGTCCGGGCCAGATGGGCCAGCACCGCGCCGCAGTCCGTCGAGGCCGGTGACCGCGTCGGCGAGCGGGCCGGTCACCTCGTCGAGGAAGCTGGTCTCGATCGAGCAACCGGCTGCACCGCGCTCGGACTGGACGGGCGAGCACCTCCTCGGTGAGGTACTCGCCGATGCTGCCCTGGTCCATCGCGAGCAGGGCGACGAAGTCGCCCGGGCCGGGCGGTGCCCTGCATCCGCAGGGCGGCCAGCCGCAGCCCGGCCGACCAGCCCTCGGTGCGGGCGGTCGAGGAGCCGCAGGTCCGTCGTCGGCCAGCGGCACGCCGTGCGCGGCGAGCAGCTCCGCGCGTCTCCGTCGCGGTCATCGCCAGGTCGGCCGCGCGGATCTCGCACACTGACCGGCCAGCCGGTAGCGGTGCAGGGGCAGCAGCGGGTCGCTGCGCGCGGCCATCAGCAGCCGGACCCGGTGCGACCAGCGGCTGACGAGCCGATCCAGGCCGTGCAGGATCTGCGGGTCGGTCAGCACGTGCGCGTCGTCGAGCACGACGGTGAGCCGCGGCCGCGGCACGACGCTGCGGCCGAAGACGGAGTCGAGCAGCTCGGCGGTGTGGCCGCTGGTCCACGCGAGCGGCGGGTAGGTCTGCCCGCTGGCCTGGCCGCCTTCCAGGAACAGCCGCCAGAACCGGCGCGGGTCGTTGTCCTCGGCGGTGAGCGCGAGCCACACCAGCGGCCCGCGCTGGTAGCCGGCCCAGTCGCTGAGCAGCACCGTCTTGCCCGCCCCGGCGCCGGCGGCGACCAGGGTCAGCGCGGCGGGATCGGCCTCGTCGAGGACCTTGAGCAGCCGCGCGCGGGGAATGTGATGCGGGGGCAGCGGAGGCACCACGAAGCGAAGGTCGGCCACAGAAGACGACATGGCTATTCCCCGAACCACGCTCGTCGAGCTTGACCTGCCCACCGTAGCAGCGGCTTCCCGACGTTCCGAGAAACGAGCCGATGTCCGGTTCCTGCCTGTGTCGGCCCGGTAGCGCCTCCCGAGTGGTCGTCCAGGCCGGCCGGTCACCCCGGAAAGGACGACGACCGCGACCCGGGACGTCGTTTAGCGTCCGCACTGTATCGGCGAGGAGATGGAGCTCCCGACGCTGGTCGGCCGGCCCGCCGGCCGGAACGGCTCTGTCCACACAGGACTTGTGGGTACGGGGGTGGGCCAGCCGTTCCGGCTGTAGCGGGCGGCGGCGAGTGGTCTGCTGGTGATGGATATTTTGCGCTGGTGCTGGTGCGATGGGAGGCTACCGGCCCAGCTCTGACCGCGCCGCTGGACTCCAGCGCACCGGGCCGGGAATCCTGGGCCCTCGCACGCGTTACCATGAGCGAGGTACCCGAGAATCGGACCGGTCGTCCGACGACGACCGCGCCCGCGCCGTGGTCACCGGCTTGACGCCGGCGGTGTGGGGTCCGTGTGTGAGAGCGGGCCGAGGCCGGCCGCGTCGAGACCCCGAGATCCGCGAGTCGGCTCGGCGCTCGAAGCACCAGGCCCTCTGCTCGGGGCGTCGTCGCCCCGTCCGACGGGACCGTGCGGCATGCTGCCGCGGCCACCGTGCCGCGGCGTTCAGAGGAGGAGTTTGTGGCTCGAGGAGGCCAGCGCCAGGCGAGCGCTCGCCGTGCCGCCCCGCGGAAGCCGCCATCCGCCCGCCCCCGCGGTGACCGCGGCGACGTCGTCTCGGTGCTCGCCCGGAGCGTCCGTGAGGTCGAGGCGGCTGTCCAGCGCGGCCGCGTGACGCCCGGCGTGCGGGCCAAGTTCCAGGCCGTCGCCCTGATGCTGCGGGAGGAGCGTGCCCGCGTGCGGGCGGCGGGCGGAAGCGACAGTCGCCGGGCTGAGCAGCTCAAGCGCTTGGAGGGCATCGCGGCCATCCTCGCGACGACCGCCGTCCGGGACGCCGGGCTGCTGGCGTTGCTCGCCGAGGACGCCGACGTCTCCGACGCGGCCCGGTCGCTCAGGCGGGAGATGTTGCGGGACCTCGGCATCGAGTCGGCGCCCGAGGAGATCGCGCCGGCGGAGGCCGCGGCCGCTCCCGCCGGCACGGAGCGGCGGGTCGTGCCGCAGTCGGTGATCTCCGGGCAGCTGGCGAACCCCTTCCTCGCCCCTGACTTCTCCGCCGTTCCGCAGCGCACCTCCCGCCCGCGTCGCCTGCCCGGATGGGAGCTGCTCGGCCCGCTGCTGAGTTCCTTCGAGCGCGCCGGTGGGGGAGCCCCGGCATGCATGGCGCTCCCGGCGCCGACGGCCCGGTTCACGCCGGCGGGCCTGGAGCTGATGCCGCACCAGGGGCAGCTGGTCGCCGCGGCCGCTGCCGGCCACCGGACGTTCCTGCTCGCCGACGAGCCGGGTCTGGGCAAGACGGCCCAGGCGCTGCTCGCCGCGGACGCGGCGAAGGCCTTCCCGCTGCTCGTCGTCGTGCCGAACGTCGTCAAGACCAACTGGGCCCGGGAGGCGGCCCGCTGGACGCCGCACCGCACGGCCACCGTGGTGCAGGGCGACGGCGAGACCGTCGACGGCTTCGCCGACATCGTCGTGCTCAACTACGAGCTGCTCGACCGCCACCTGGGCTGGCTCGGCAGCTTCGGCTTCCGCGGCATGGTCGTGGACGAGGCCCACTTCATCAAGAACAAGACCTCGCAGCGCTCGCAGCACGTCCTCGCGCTCTCTGACCGCATCCGGTCCCGTACGGCGCGGCCGCTGCTGATGGCGCTGACCGGCACCCCGCTGATCAACGACATCGAGGACTTCCGGGCGATCTGGCAGTTCCTCGGCTGGATCGACGACAGCAAGCCCCTCGGGGAGCTGCTGGACGCGCTCGAGGACACCGGCCTGACGCCCGCCGACCGGGGCTTCTACGCCGCGGCGCGGCAGTGCGTGATCGACCTCGGCATCGTGCGCCGCCGCAAGCTCGAGGTGGCCGCCGACATCCCCGCCCGCCGCATCGCCGACCTTCCCGTCGAGCTGGGCGGACCGGCCGGCCGGTCGATCCGGGCGGCCGAGCGGCGACCTCGCCGGCCGGATGGTGACGCGGTACGAGACCGCGCTCGCGAACCGGTCCTCCGACGCCGCCGTCGAGGGCATCGACCACGACCTCGTCCGCCGGGTGGCCCGGTCGGAGCTGAAGGACGCGACGGGCGCGCAGTCCGGCGAGAACGTGTTCACCATGATGCGACGCATCGGCCAGGCGAAGGCCGAGCTGGCCGCGGACTACGCGGCGCAGCTGGCCCACAGCGCCGGCAAGGTCGTCTTCTTCGCCAAGCACGTCGACGTGATGGACGCCGCCGAAGCGACCTTCGCCCGGCAGGGCGATGCGCTTCTCGTCGATCCGTGGCGACCAGACGTCCAAGGCGCGGCAGGCGAACATCGACGCCTTCGTGAACGACCCGGACGTCGCCGTCGCGGTGTGCTCGCTGACCGCGGCCGGCGTGGGCCTGAACCTGCAGGTCGCCTCGAACATCGTGCTGGCCGAGCTGTCCTGGACCGACGCGGAGCAGACCCAGGCCATCGACCGCAGCCACCGCATCGGGCAGGCCGAGCCGGTCACCGCGTGGCGCATCATCGCCGCGCAGACCATCGACGCCCGGATCGCCGAGCTGATCGACAGCAAGGCGGGGCTTGCCGCCCGGGCGCTGGACGGGTCCGACGAGGAGGTCTCCTCGTCGGCCGACGTGCAGCTCGAGGCGCTGGTCGCATTGCTGACGGATGCGCTACGGGCGTCGTCCGGACCTGGCGGCAGCCCGGCCTCCTGACCGGCTCTCGGCCGGTCCGGCCATCCCGACCACGCTCCACCGCAGGTCACGGTCGCTGCGTCGTCGACAGATCCCTCGTCGACGGGTGCGCGGCGGGCGTCAGACGGCGAGGGTGCCGCGCATCTCGATGGCGATCTGCGACGCGTCGAGATTGGCCAGCGCGCTGGTCCAGCACGTCCGCGTCGAAGGTGCCGTTGTCGCGCGCGTCGAGCAGCGCCGACCGCTGCGCCGCGAGGACCGCGAGCCGGTGCCTCTTCGCGACGTCGAACCCCTCCGGCGTGGGGTCGCTCGCGGGTCGCGGCGGCTCCGGGACCGTCTCGGCGCTCGTCCTGCAGGAGCTCGAAGATCCGGGTCCGCTCGGCGTTGGTCTGCTCGTCGATCGCGGCCTGGTCGACCTTCGGCGTGATGAGGCGGAGCAGCGGGCCGATGGTGCCGCCCTGGACGAGGAGCGACATCACCGCGACCGCGAACGCGATGAGCACGAGGACCGATCGCTGCGGGGTGTCCTCGGGGAGCGTCTGCGCCGCGGCGACGGTCACCGCGCCGCGCATGCCCGCCCACACGACCACGGTGCCCTCGCGCCACCGAGCGGCTCGCGGCGGAAGTAGTCGATGTCGGCGAGCACCTGGGTGACCCGCGCGCGCGAACCGGTCGAGGTCGCGCTCGGAGACCTTGCGCCCCGGCGCGGCGTTCATCTCGTCGAAGGACTCCTGCTTGCCCTCCGACGTGGTCATCTTCTCCTGCATGCCCTGCAGCCGGGCCTGCATCTGCTCGCCGCGCTGGGACCGGCGGCCGAGGACGCCGAGCAGCGGCGCGACGTACGCCGCGCGGACCAGGATGGTCAGCACGAGCGCGCCGGCCGCGACCAGCACCGCGGTCCCGACCCCGGCGTGATCCTGCTCGACGTTGGTCACGATCGACTTGATCTGGACGCCCATCGTCAGGAACACCGCCCCCTCGAGGACGAGCTCGACCGTGCGCCAGTTCTGCGAGTCCGACAGCCGGTTCTGCGGCGAGAGATCCCGCGGCGCACGGATCCCGGTGACCAGGCCGGCGACGACGGCGGCGACGAGACCGGAGGCCCCGAGCACTCGGCCGGCACGGAGGCGATGAACGGCACCGTGAACGAGATGACGGTGTTGACGGTCGGGTCGGTCACCCGCTTGCGGACGACGAGGTTGAGCCAGCCGACGACGCCAGCCGATGACGACCGCGACGACGACCGAGTACGCGAACGTGCCGACCGCGCCCCAGAACGAGAACGACGCGGCCGTCGCGACGATCGCGGTGCGGAGCAACACGAGCGCGGTCGCGTCGTTGAGCAGGCTCTCGCCGTCGAGGATCGCCACGACCCGCTTGGACACCGACGTCTGCTTGATGATCGACGTGGCCACGGCGTCGGTCGGGCTGACGATCGCACCGAGGGCGACACCCCACGCGAACCCGAGTCCCGGAATGACGAGCATGAAGAACAGGCCGAGCACGCAGCGCGCTGCCGACGACGAGGAGCACCGACAGGCCGCTGATCGCCCCGAACTCGCGGCGGAAGTTCATCGCCGGCATCGACACCGCCGCCGAGTAGAGCAGCGGCGGCAGGACGCCCTCGAGGATCCACTCGGGCTCGATGTGCATCGACCGAACACCGGCAGGAAGCTCGCCGCGACGCCGACCGCCACGAGCACCAGGGCGACGCGATCCCCAGCCGCGGACCGACGGACGGTCGCGGCGGCGATCACCAGCAGCGCGACCACGATCACGACGAGGAGCTCAGTCACGTGCCCAGACTTGCAGTCGCTGCGGGGTAGTGCGGCCAGGGTCTGCGCTGGTGTGCCTCATCCCTGGCGGGTGAGCCAGGCCCGGGCGAAAATGTGTCTACTCGGCCTGCCGAACGGCGGGGGTCGATGAACATCTTCATTGCGGTGCTCATCGTGGTCGTGGTGACCGCGGTTGCGGTCGCGGCGATGCTGCTGGTGCGTCGCACTGCGCCGGATGGCAGCTACTTCCACGATGGTGATCGCGCCGCGGGCGTGTTCGGTGTGTTGGCGACCGGCTTCGCGGTGCTGCTGGGTTTCGTGGTGTTCCTGGCGTTCGCCAGCTATGACTCGGCGAGGTCCGGCGCGGAGGACGAAGCCGTGATCGTGGCGCAGCAGGTCGAGACGGCCCAGTTCTTCCCGCCGCCGGTGGCCGGAGAGCTGAGCGCCGAGCTGGTCTGCTACGCCCGGTCGGTGGCTGGGGTGCAGTGGGAGCGGATGGAGGCCGGCACTCTCGGCGAGGAGCTCAACCCGTGGGGTTCCGAGTTGTTCCGGACGTTGCGAACCGTCAAGCCGCAGACCGCCACCGAGCAGTCGGCCTTCGACACCTGGCTCGCCCAGAGGTCGGCTCGTGAAGCGGCCCGCAACCACCGCATCCACGGAGCGGCCGGCGTGATCCCGGCACCGCTGTGGGTGGTGCTGTTCTTCACCTCCGGGCTGATCTTCGTGTACATGCTGTTCTTCGCCGACAGTGGCGAGCGGGTGGTCGTTCAGGCGCTGCTGATGGGCACCGTGGTCTCCGTCATCACGGCCCTGCTGCTCCTGCTCAGCTCGCTCAACGACCCGTTCCACGGCGGCGTCGGCGGCCTTCGGCCGGTGGCGATGGAGCGGACGCTGCAGATCATCGATCAGGAGCTCCAGCTCGCGGGCCGACATGAGCTTCCGCCCTGCGATGCCCGCGGCAACCCGCGGTAGGCCGTCCGATGAACTGGTTGAGCTCGCTGCCGGTGGGGACGCTCGTGCTGGGCTGGCTCGCTCTCGCGCTGCTGGTCGCCGTCGTCGCCCGGCTGGCCATCCGCGCGTTGGTGCCGGCCGCGGAGCATGAGCACGTGCAGCGGATCGCCTCGCCGCTCATGCCGGCGCTGGGCGCTGCCTTCGCGATCTTCACGGCGCTCACCTTGTCCAGCGAGGCCGCGTACCTGCGCTCCGCGGAGAACGTCGTGAGCGACGAGGCGGCGGCCGCCGCACGCCTGGCCTGGGCAGCGACCAGCGCGGGCGTCCAGTCGCAGCCGATCCAGTCGGCGCTGCGCGACTACCTGCAGACCACCCGCGCCAGGGAGTGGAGCGGTGACGCGGCGGCCAGCGGCGACGACCCGGTCACCGGGGATGCCATCGCACGGTTGGAGCGGGCAGTGCGCGCAGAGGCAGCCCGGCCCGGGCTGGGGACGCCGGCGAGCACCGAACTGCTCGTCGCCCTTGACGCTCTGACCAGCGGCCGTCGGACGCGCGTCGCGGCGGCCTCGCGCGAGATTCCGACGCTGTACGTCGTCACCCTGGTGGCGAGCGGCGTCGCGTTGATCGCCAACGCCGGAGCGCTGGCCTTCCTCAGCAGCCTGCGGACCTCACTGCTCGTCCTGGGCCTGGCGAGCGTGGTCGGCCTCAGCCTGGCCCTCCTGTTCGCACTCAGCGCTCCCTGGCGAGGACCGCTCATCGTCAGCGGACACCCGATCGACGCGGTCGTCCACGACCTGCAAACCGGCTTCTTCGACCCCTAGCAACCCACTGACCCGGCTCGGCGTCAGGGCGGCCGCGCTCCGCGCCGGGCTTCGGCACCTCGGCCGCAGTCGCCCTGTCATACCCGGAGGCGGATCATGGATGAGCCGGCGCGCGGACTGGTCTTGGAGCTGAAGCGTGTTCTGGAGGTGCCCCGCGGGCGGGTCTTCCGCGCGCTCACCGAGCCTGCGGAGCTGGCGAGGTGGTGGGGTCCGCAGGGGTTCACGACCCCGGAGATGGACCTCGATCTGCGCGTCGGGGGCAGCTATCGCTTCACGATGCAGCCGCCGGACGGGGAGCCGTTCCACCTCTGCGGGGAGTTCCGTGCGATCGACCCGCCGAGCCGGCTGGTCTACAGCTTCCGCTGGGAGGAACCCGATCCCGACGACCGGACGACCGTGGTCACGATCTCGCTCCTCGACGTCGGAGAGGCCACCGAGCTGTCGCTCCGGCAGGGCGAGTTCGCCACCGAGGCCCGGCTCGCGCTGCACCGGGATGGCTGGACCGACTCCTTCGACAAGCTGCGCGAGCACGTGATGTCAGGCTCCTAGCCGGCCACTCGGCCGGAGCCCTGCTGCTCGCCGCCTGCGGGACGGCTCGTCCGTCCTGCCCGGTGATCGCTTGCGTGGCCGGCACGGGGCAGGGGATCAGGTGAAGAAGGTCTCCCAGACCAGGTCGGCGTACTTCCTGTGGCCGCTGACACTGAGGTGGCTGTAGTCCGGGGTCAGGTCGGCGACCGTGATCGAAGGTAGATGCGCGCGTCCGGCGCGGACGCGCTGATGGCCCGCAGCGCCGTGGTCAGCGTGCGGGCGAAGGGCGCGTAGTTCTGCGCGTCGGTGCCGTCGCAGCGGATGTCGTTGTCCAGGATCTCGACGAGGACGACGCCCGGGGCCGGCCGGACACCGGCCACGTCGCGCGCCTGCTGCAGCAGGTTGGCCACGGTGGCGCCGTTCTCGGCCAGGTTCGCGGTGTGCCCCTCGTACTCCGGCGAGCGAGCCGCCAGGCGCCGGTAGACGCTGTCGACCGCGGGGTTGGTCCCGGTGGCCCACGAGTTCTCTTTGACGTCCCGGCCGCGGTTGGCGGGGTCGGTGTCGTAACCGGTCGCGCCGGAGTGACCCAGGACCACCACGGAGCGCCCGGACTCGGCGGCCGGGACGGTGGCGGCCGACGACGGCGCCACCGGACCCGGACCGGCGCCCGAGGAGCAGCCCGCGACGAGCAGGACGGCCAGGACGGCACCGGCCGAGACGACGGACTGTCGGCTGAGGCCACCAGAGGTCATCGCAGCTCCCCGATCCCGGTCAGGCCGCTGAAGACAGCCGACCTCGGGGGAGCACACCCCGGCCGACCAGAGTCAGTGTCGCGCGCCGGCACGGCGCCCGTCCGGGAGTCCACGATGTGTGTCAGTGCCGGGCGTACGGGGCGGCGACCACGTAGATGGATGCCGTGACCGTGCCCTGGGGCGTGTGCACCGTGGCTACGGCGCGTTGATAGCCAGGTCCTTCGAAGTCGTCCAGGCGTGGCCAGTGGGCTGGCAGGTCGACCGACTCGAAGACGTGGACGGCGATGGTGGGGCCGTCGGGGTCGAGGGTCAGCGCCGGATACCCGATGCTGGCGCCCCAGCCGGCGTCGACGAGCGTTCCATGGACGTGGCCCTCGAACCAGCGGCCGGCAAGCCCGTCGAGCTGATGGTGGTTCGGCCGACCCGGGGCCAGGCTGCCGTAGGTCGCCAAGCGGTGGAGAGCCGAATCCCGAGCAGTTTCCCGCCCGGGCTGTCCGTCACCGCCCATGTCCTCGACCTCATCACCGAGTGCCGCCAGCCGCACCCTACGGTCGTCCGTACCCGGAGCACCGCTGGTCGTGCGCCTCGAAGGTCCTGTCAGCCCGGATCGTCTGCGCGGGTCGCTGGGTCACACCGGAGGGGCACTACCCCAGCTGGTCGCGGCGGCGGGTCAGGTAGGCGGTCTCGGCGGTGTTGCCCGCCAGCTCGATGGCCTTGTCGTACGCCGCGCGCGACTCCTGCCTGCGGCCCAGCCGGCGCAGCAGGTCGGCGCGGGTCGCATGGTAGGCGTGATAGCCGGCCAACCTCTCCTCGAGACGGTCGACGGTCGCCAGCGCCACCTCCGGGCCGTCGAGCTCGGCGACCGCGATGGCCCGGTTGAGGGCGACGATCGGCGAGGGGTCGAGGCGGACGAGCTGGTCGTAGAGCGCGACGACCTGCGACCAGTCGGTGTCGCGTACGTCGCCGACGGAGGTGTGCACGGCGTTGATCGCGGCGAGGATCTGGTAGCGACCCGGAGCCACCCCGGCCGCCAGGCGCTCGCGCACCAGCCGATGACCCTCGGTGATCAGCGCCGCGTCCCAGGCCCCACGGTCCTGCTCGCCGAGGGTGACCAGGTGGCCGTTCGCCGAGACGCGGGCGGTGCGGCGGGCCTCGGTGAGGAGCATCAGCGCCAGCAGCCCGGCCACCTCACCGTCCTCCGGCATGAGGGCACGGATCAGGCGAGTGAGCCGGATCGCTTCGGCGGTCAGGTCGTGACGTACGGGATCGGTGTCGGGGCCGGTCGCCAGGTAGCCCTCGTTGAAGACGAGGAAGAGGACGGCGAGTACGCCGGAGACGCGGGCCGGGAGATCCTCCGCGGACGGCACCCGGTACGGGATCCGAGCCGCCTTGATCTTGGCCTTCGCGCGGGTGATCCGCCGCTCCATGGTGGTCTCCTGCACCAGGAAGGCACGGGCGATCTCGGGCACGGTCAGACCGCCGACCATGCGCAGCGTCAGCGCCACGCGGGTCTCCGTCGCGAGCGCCGGGTGACAGCAGGTGAAGATCAGTCGGAGCCGCTCGTCGTCGATGGCGCCGAGAGGCTCGGGCGGGTCGTCGTCGTACACCATCTGAGCCTCCTTCTGCTTGTCGTCGCGCTTGTTCTCGCGCCGGATCCGGTCGATGGCCTTGCGGTTGGCGGTGGTGGTCAGCCAGCCGCCGGGGTTGGGGGGTACGCCGTCGGCCGGCCACCGCTCGACGGCGGTCGCGAACGCCTCGGCCGCCGCCTCCTCGGCGATGTCGAGATCGCCGAAACGCCTGGTCAGGGAGGCGACCAGGCGGGCCCACTCCTCGTGGTGGACCCGGGTGATCGCCTCCCGGACGTCGAGGGCGCTCACAGGAACGGCCGCACCTCGATCTTCCGGTTGCAGGCCTTCGAGCCCTCGGCGGCGAGCTTGAGCGCCACGTCGAGGTCGGGAGCCTCCATGATCCAGAAGCCGATGAGGTACTCCTTCGACTCCAGGAAGGGCCCGTCGGTGAACATCGCCTCCCCACCCCGGTTGTCGATGACGGTCGCCGAGCTGGGCGACGCGAGACCACCGGCGAAGACCCAGTGACCGTCCGCCTTGAGCCGGTCGTTGTACACGTCGATGTCCGCCATCTCGTCCGGGGTGGCGAGGCCGGCCCCGTCATCGATCACGGAAACCAGGTACTGCATCTCAGATCATCTCCTGTCGATCGGGGTGCGCCCTCGTGGGCGGTCGGTCGTCTGGTGCGGCACCTGCGTCACGTGCTCGGGTCGGGCCTGGCCACCTCGTACTGCGGGCGGCCGGTGGGCCGGTACACCTGGATGGTCACCCCCTTCGGGGTGGTTCGTGAGTCGACCAGCTCGAGCGCCGTGTCCGGGCCGGAGTCGGGGAACAGCCGCGTGCCCTGGCCGATGACCACGGGATAGATGAGCAGGATGATCTCGTCGACCAGGTGGTTGTCCAGCAGCCAGCGGATCAGGGTGCCGCCGCCGTGCACCTGCAGCTCGCCCGTCTGCTCGGCCTTCAGCTCGCCGACGGCGGCGGCGAGGTCGCCGGAGAGGACGGTCGTGTCCGCCCATGCCGGGTCGGTGAGTGTGTTCGACGCGACGTACTTGGGCCGCGTGTTCAACGCCGAGGCGATGGGGTTGGCCGAGTCCGTCATCACCCCCCAGGAGCCGGCGAAGACCTCGTAGGTCCACCGGCCGAACAGGAACGCGTCGGCGCGCTGGTAGACCTGGCCGAGGAACGCCGCGGCCTCGCTGTCGAACAGCGGCATGGCCCATCCGCCGCGCTCGAATCCGCCCCTGCGGTCCTCGTCCGGCCCGCCGAGTCCCTGCATCACTCCGTCGACGGAGACGTTCGTGACGGTCGTCAGTTTCATGATCGCTGTTCCCTCCTCCCTGGGGCGCTCCTCGTGAGCGGCCTCTCACCCCGGCTACGAACACCTCGGCCCCGATCCGACACCGCCTCGGGACCTCTTTCGCGGACGTTCTGGTACGCCGGCCGGGCGACCGCCCGTCAGCCGGTGATCCAGGCCGACCTCGTCGAGGCCTGACTATGGTCGGGCCGCGGACAGCCGAGCGGGAGGGACGAGGACCTGGTGAAGCTGATATTCGTCGACTGCGAGGCCACCGGCCCGTGCCCGGGTATCGGCGTCCTGACCGAGTTCGGAGCCGTCGACTACGGGACTCGGGAGACGTTCCACGGCATCCTCCACGACAGCGAGCCGGATCCGCGGAATCCCGCGTTGTCCGTGCTGACGGGCGGTGCCTACGACCCCGCGGTGGTGTTCGCCAGCTTCAAGGCGTGGCTCGACGCGCTGGGTCCGGGGCACCCCGTCTTCGTCAGCGACAACCCGGCGTACGACTTCCAGTGGATCAACCACGGCTTCTGGCATGCCATCGGAACCAATCCGTTCGGTCACTCGGGGCGCCGAATCAGCGACTACTACGCCGGATTGATGGGCGACTTCCGGCAGACGCAGGGCTGGAAGCACTACCGGGTCACGCCGCACGACCACAACCCGGTCAACGACGCGATGGGCAACGTCGAGGCGTTCGAGACCGTCCAGCGACTGCATCGCGAGGGACGCCTGCGATCCCAGGGGTGAAGGGCCGTCAGAATCTCCATCCGGCGGGTGCGTGGGGGTCGGGAGAGTAGGCGCAGTACGTGCCGGTGCGGACGGTTCGGCGGAGATGCTCGCCGAGCTGGGGATGGTGCTCGCCGATGCGGGCCATCGCCTGGCGGACCGCGCGGGTGACACCGACCCGAGCGCGTTCGGATGCGGACGCGGCTCGTCGGCCACGACCACTGAGGCCGAACGCGCGCGCCAACTCTCGAACGAGGAAGTCGCGTTCGGCGTCGGCCTGCGCGGCCCGCTCGGCGTCGCCGGTGGCGCGCGCCTGTTCGATGTCGTCGTCGATGTCGGCGAGACGTCGGCGGTAGGCCTCCTTGGCTCGCGCATCGAGGAGCGCGCCGGCATCGCCGACTGCCGAGCGGGGCAGGTCGACCGCCTGGCCGCTGTCGACCGGCCCACCGGGGCCGGTCTCTGCGGCGACCAGATCCAGCACATGGTGCTCCCGGCCCGGATCGGCCAGGAGCCGGGCGAGGTATCGCATGCCCTTCAGGTCGCGCACGCGCACGGTGTGCCCGGCGAAGAGCACCGACCAGTAGTCGCCCTCGCGACGAAAGAAGTTGCCGCCCACATCCGGCTGCTCGTCGAGTGCGTCACGGTGCCCGAGGTCCACTGGCGGAGCCACCGGCGGCGCGGCTTCGATCCGGTCGAGAATCGTCCGGGCGGCCTGACGTTCCAGGACGGCCCGGTGCTCGCTGCCGTTGGCGGCATGGGCCTCGGCGAGGGCGATGCGTGCGAGCGCCGCCTCGTACGGGGCGCCGACTTCGTTCCAGAGTCGCACCGCCTCGGACAAGGACTGTTCGCCGCCCGCCGCGTCACCGTCGGCGATCAGCACCCTTCCGCGGGCGAGGGCGGCGCTGGCGATCAACGCCTTGTTCTCGAATCGGGAGGCCACCAGCTCCAGCTCGTCGGCGGCCGATCGCGCTCGGCCGATGTCGCCGGCCGCGATCTCGATCTGGACCTGCGCATCGAGCAGCGGCGCGCGCTGCAGGTCGGTGTTCGGTGGCCGCTCCTTCGAGGGCACCCGCAGGGGGCGCTCCAGGGCTGCTCGGATCGAGGCCGCCGCGGTGGACACGTCTCCTTGGGCCAGCCGCACCAGCGCCAGACCCGGCTGGGGATCCCACCCTGCGCGATGAGCCGCCAGCAGGGCTTCCTCCGCGCCGGCGATGTCTCCCCGGTGCAGGCGGATCCGTCCGAGCTCGTTCAGCGGCCATCCGAGCTCGCGTCGCAGGTAGGGGCGCAGCTCCTCGCAGGCCATGAGCACCTGGCTCTCCGCCTCGTCGCATGACCCGCGCAACCTGAGTATCTCGGCGCGGTGCACCCGGCAGCGCCCGTGGAGGCTGCCGACGGCGCTCGTCTCGCACCACCGCTCCATCGCCTCGGTCCACTCCTCGGCCACGTCGTACTGGGCGAGGCCTTGCAGGGCGCACACGAGCTCGCAGTAGACGACCCCGGTCGACAGCGGGTCGAGGTCCCCGGAGACGGTCGCCACCCCGGCTTGGTCGAGCAACACCAGACCCTGCTGGACATCGCCGTCCAGGATGAGCAGCCGGGCTTCCGCCACCCGTCCGAGCGCCCATGCCGCCGGGTCGGCCGTCGGATCCATCTCCATGGCTTGCCGGATCCACCGCCGAGCGCCGGGCAGGTCGCCGGTCAGCATCCGCTCGTAGGCGCGGATGACCGCAAGCCACCCGTACGCCGGCGTCTCACTCCGACCTTCGAGCAGCCGCTCCGCTCGGGCCAACCAGCCGCGCACCGGTGCCATGAGGGCGGTGTCGAAGAGCAGGTGCATCGCGACGCGAACGGCTGCTCCGGCGGCCCCGACCGGATCACCGGCCTGCAGGCACGCGGCGTGGGCCCGCTCCCACGCCTCGATGGCCACATCGAGATGGCCGGCCGCGTAGGCGACCTCGCCGAGCACTGGCAGCTCGGTGGCCGCCAGGAGGCCGTCCGCGTCCGCCTCCAGGAGCAGGTCGAACGCCTCCTGCCAGCCGCCCCGGGCCACCGCAGCGCGGGCGCGCTCGACGGGACCGACACCGGCGCCACCGCCCATCGCACGCCTCCATCCGAGGCCGCAGGCCGTCTCGGGTCGCTGAGAGCCCGGACCGCGGTCCCGCCCGACCGGTCACCCGGCGCCGACTGTAACCGCGGCTGTTACCGCGGTAACAGCCGCGCTCACGCACCTCCGGTGGGACCGCGAGGTCCGACTCGACCAGGCACCCGGAGGAGAAGTCATGGAAGAACCGCTTCCAAGCAGGAACTCCTGTCCGCGACCAGCAAGCACGTCCCGCGCTCGGGAACCGTCCGCACGAACGGGCAGGAGCTGTACTACGAGATCCACGGAGACGGCCCCCCGCTCGTCCTGCTGATGGGAATCGGATACGACTCGTCGCTGTGGACGCTGCAGCAAGTCCCCGTTCTCTCCACCCGCTTCCGGGTCGTCCTCCTCGACAGCCGCGATGCCGGCCGCAGCTCCCGAGCCGAGCACCCGTACGCCATCGCGGACATGGCTGACGACGTGGCCGGTCTGCTCGACGCGCTCGACATCCGACGCACCCATCTGCTGGGCTTGTCGATGGGAAGCATGATCGGGATGGAGTTCGCGCTGCGGCATGCGGATCGTCTGGATCGGCTGGTGCTCGCAGGTCCAGGTGCGGCGCCCGCTCGAAGCGCCATCGACCCGATCTCCAGCTGGAACTGGGTCAAGGCCAACGACCCCGGCGGCGCGGTGTTCGGCGGTCAGCAGCTCACCTGGCTGTTCTCCTCGGCCTTCCTTCGCAACCGCCAAGCGGTGCAGGAGACGACCGCATTGCTGGCGAGCAATCCCCACCCGGTCGAGCCGGCGGCCTACGATCGCCAGGCCCAGGCCTACCTGCGTTTCGACGTCCTCGATCGGCTCGGCAGCATCCGGGCTCCCACCCTGGTGATCGTCGGTGAGCAGGACCTGCTGACGCCGCCGTGGATCGCGCGCGAGGTGGCCGGCGGGATCCCGGGAGCCCGGTTCGAGATCGTCACCGGCGACGGCTCGTCACACCTGGTGCCGCTGGAGCGCCCAGACGACTTCAACCAGCTGGTGACGAGCTTCCTGGCCGACTGAAGTCCCCGACGTCACAGCGCCGTGGCGGTCAGTAGGACACCCACGGCGCCAGCCGGAGGTAGCTGTCGTCGGTCAGCTGCATCAGCATGAAGTCGGCGACGTCGGGCCTGGATATCTTGACCTTGACCTTCTCCGTGGTGTCGGTCAACCCGCACCGGTACACGCCCGTTCGCTCGCCGTCGGCCATCTTGGTAGGACGGATGATCGTCCAGTCCAGCTCGCTCTGCCGGATGAGGTGTTCCTGGCCCTCGTGGTCAGCGAACGCGCGCCGCAGCACGACGGGGAAGGCGAGCTTGACGTAGAGCGGCATCGGCACCGCGAGGCTGTCGCCGACCCCGAGCGAAGACTGGCAGACCAGCCGGCGGACGCCCGCGTCCTTCATCGCCGCGACGATGTTGCGAGTGCCGTCGGTCCGGACCGTCGTGCGCACCAGGGCGGGCGCGCCGATGGCGCAGAGCACGGCATCGTGGCCGGGCACCGCGTCCCGCACCGCGGTGGCCTCGGTGACATCGCCCTGCACGATCGTGACGTCCTCGTGGTCGAGCTCGAGCTTGGTCGGGTTGCGGGCGAACGCGGTCACGTCGTGACCTTGCGAGAGGGCTTGCCGGACGAGCTCGCGACCTGTCCCGCCGGTCGATCCGAAGATGATGAGTTTCATGCGTCCAGCTGAACATCGCCAGCCAAGACGAAACATGGTTGAGAGGCTCGTTCGGATGTCCAACCGTCTAAGCTTGGCTTGTGGACGCGCTCGCGGACCTCCTGGACGGGGCCCACGCTCGGGGTGGTCTGTTCAACCTGACCCTGCTGGACCCGCCCTGGTCGCTCCGCATCGCCGAGGGTGCCCCGCTCGCGCTGCTCACCGTGCTGCGCGGCCATGCCTGGGTCATGCTCGACGACCTACCACCGGCGCTGGTGTCCACAGGCGACGTGGCGGTCATCTGCGGCACCGACCCGTACACCGTGGCCGACGATCCGGCGACCGCGCCGCAGTACACGATCCACAGTGGCGGCTACTACACCGACGTCGACGGGGTGGATGTCACCGACCAGGCGAAGCTCGGGCTCCGCACCTGCGGCCACAGCATGGACGCCGCCATGGTCCTGGTCAGCGGCACCTACCAAGTGGGCGGCGACGTCGGGGGACGGTTGCTGACCGCGCTGCCGCCGGTGCTCGTGGTGCCCGAGCAGGACGCGCGGGGCCCGGTCATGGACATGGTGATGGCCGAGGTGACCAAGGACGACCCGGGCCAGCAGGTGGTGCTGGACCGGTTGCTCGACCTGGCGTTGATCACCACGCTGCGGGCGTGGTTCGCTCGCCCCGAGGCGCAGGCGCCAGGCTGGTATCGAGCGCAGAGCGACGCCGTCGTCGGCACTGCCCTGCGGCTGCTGCACGACAGCCCGGCCCACCCGTGGACGGTGGCCAGCCTGGCCGCCAAGGCAGGAGCGTCCCGAGCGACGCTCGCCCGCCGGTTCGCCGAGCTCGTCGGCGAGCCCCCGATGAGCTACCTCACCGGCTGGCGGATCGCGTTGGCGGCCGACCTGCTGCGGGACACCGACGCGACCGTGGAGTCGATCGCCAGACAGGTCGGCTATGCGAACGCGTTCGCGCTGAGCGTGGCATTCAAGCGGCTCCGCGGCGTCAGTCCCAGCCGGCACCGCGTCACGGACTGAGAGGTGACTCGGCCGCCGCGCCGGCGCGTCGGTAGCGGTCGGCCATCTCCGCGGCCCGCCGGATCAAGGCGGGCGGGTCGATCACGGTGAAGTCCACGTCGTAGATCCCGACGATGACCAGCAGCATCGCCTCGTTGTCCGCGCCCGCCGTGAGCAGGCAGCTGCGGTCGTCGACGGGCTCGAGCATGCCGTCGGACAGGTGGGACCGGCCGCGCAGCTCCTCGACCGGCGCGTGCAGCAGGAACCGCGCGACGACCGGCCACGTGTTCACCGACACCCCGCGGACGACGTGACCTTCGTAGCCGTCCTCCGGCGGATCTCGGGGAGGGAACCGCCGGCCGTTCGGCGCCTTCACCGCCAGCCGGTCCACCCGGTAGGTGCGCCAGTCCTCGTGGGCCGGGTCCCAGCCGAGGAGATACCACCGCCTGCCGGTGTGTACCAGCTGGTGCGGCTCCACCTCGCGGTAGCCGGCGGTGCCGTCGTGCCGGCGGTAGTCGAACCGAAGGGTCTCGCGGTCCCGGATGGCGGCGGACACGGTGAGGAGCGTCGACGCGTCCACCACCGGGGCGGCCGGTGACACCGTGCTGGTCGCGTCGGTGATGGCGGCGACCCGGTGGCGCAGCCGGGACGGCAGGACGCGGTGCAGCTTGCTCAGCGCACGGAGCGCGGACTCCTCGACGCCGGCCACGGTGCCGCCGGCAGCGGTGTGCAGCCCGATCGCCAGCGCGACGGCCTCGTCATCGTCGAGCAGCAGCGGCGGGAGGTTGCCGCCCACGCCGAGTCGGTAGCCACCTCCGACGCCGGCCGTGCCGTGGACCGGATACCCCAGCTCGCGCAGACGCTCCATGTCCTTGCGGACCGTGCGGGTCGTCACCCCGAGCCGGCCGCCCAGCTCGGCGCCGGTCCACTCCTTGCGTGCCTGCAGCAGCGACAGCAGCTTGAGCAACCGCGCCGACGTACCGGTCATGAAGCCAAGTCTCTCCCCATTGCGGAGCGGGACGTTCCGCAATTGACGCGATCATGACGGCCATGACCTCTTCTGACGGGCTGCGGCCCAACCCTCTGTCGATCCCGCAGGCCGACCTGGACGACCTGGCCGACCGGATCGCCCGCGTCCGGTGGCCGGCCGGACCGGTCGACCTCGACCGGTCCCGCGGGGTGCCGCTGGACGAGCTGCGCCGGCTGGTGGACCGCTGGCGCCGGAGCTTCGACTGGCGGGCGGTGGAGGACCAGCTCAACCGCTGGGATCCCACCGTCGCCACCGTCGACGGCCAGGAGATCCTGGTCCTGCACGCCCGCTCGCCGGAGGCCGGCGCGCTGCCTCTGGTCCTCGCGCACGGATACCCGGGCTCGGCGGTCGAGTTCCTCGACGTCCTCGGGCCGCTGACCGACCCGGCCGCGCACGGAGGCGATCCCGGGGACGCGTTCCACGTCATCGTGCCGTCGCTACCCGGCTTCGGGCTGGCACCCCCGGTCCGCGAGCACGGCTGGACCACCGCCCGGATGGCGTCGGCGTTCCATCGAATCGTGCAGATGCTGGGGTACGAGCGGTACGGCGTCCAGGGCGGCGACGTCGGCGCCGGCGTTGCCCAGGACATGGCCGTCGCGGACCCGGCCGGCGTCGTGGGAGTGCACGTCAACACCGACATGCTGGCGACCGCGGCCGTGCTCAGCTTCGCCGGCGTGACCCTGGACCCGGCCGACTTCGACGAGCCCGAGCGCCCCCTGGTCGAGCGGATGGCCGCCTTCGTCCGCGACGGTCTCGGCTACATCGCCCTGCAGGGCACGCGCCCGGCCACGGTCGGGTACGCCTTGGACGACTCTCCGGTCGGGCAGCTCGCCTGGATCGCCGAGAAGTTCGAGGAGTGGACCGACCTCGGCCACGACGGCCCGAGCCGCACTGTGGACGACGACCGGCTGCTGGCCAACGTCACCGCGTACTGGCTGCACCGCAACGGCTCGGCCTCGGCGCACTTCCTGTACGACATGCAGCACGCCGAGCGGGACTGGGGCGCCCAGCCGAGCGCTCCCCGTGGGTGGGCCGTCTTCGGTGGCGGTGGGCCACTGGTGCGCCGGCTCATGGACCCGCAGCAGGACATTCCACACTGGACCGACCACGCCGAGGGCGGGCACTTCGCCGCGCTCGAGGCGCCCGAGCCGTTCGTCGACGACGTCCGCACGTTCTTCCGGCCCCTGCGCTGACCCGGCTGGGTCAGCGGTCCGGACTGGCAGGATCGTCGGGTGCTGACGCGGAGCGTGTCGACGAGCGACTATCAGCATCGCGCCGGCGATCTACGCGGCCGAGGGCTACGACTCCGCGACCGCCTTCATCGAGGCGATCAAGACCGGCAACACCGACGCCCAGAAGATCAACACGGCCCTCTCGACGGTCGACATCGCGGGTGTCACCAAGCAGATCAAGTTCGGCTCGAACGGCGAGCCGGCCGGCGGCGACATCTACGTCTACCAGTTCAAGGGCCAGGCGTACTCGCTGCTGGGCCGGGCCGCGGACGGCGGTGAGCTAGGGCGTGCGACTCTCAGACGCCAACCGGGCGTTCTCGTCGTCGCCGATACAACGACGGTATCGGACTCCTCCTCGGCCTTGCCGGACGACTGGACGCCGCCGCATCACCGCGGATTTGAGAGACACGCCCTAGCGCTCACCACCGCCGTCGTCTCCGCGCTCCGGCATCCGCCGTACCCGGACCGGTGGTCGCTCTGCCGTCCGGCGGTGAGGGTGGGATCAGTCGGTGACGGCGACGACGATCTTGCCGCGGGCCTGGCCGGCGGCGAGGGTGGCGAGTCCTTCGGCGGCGCGGTCGAGCGGCAGGACGGTGACCTCGACGGTGAGGCCGCCGTCCGCGGCCTGCTGAGCGAGCGGGCCGGTGACCTCGCGGACCGCGGTCGCCATGACGGCGGTGCCGGTGAGCCCGGCGGCGGCGAGCGCCTGCTCGTCGGCGGCGGCCTGGGTGAGGGAGGCGACCGTGCCGCCCTTGCGGACCGCGGCGAACGGCGACGCGTCGGCGGTGTGGGCGGCGAGCTCGATCAGGGCGTCCACACCGTCGGGGTACTGGGCGCGGACCTGGTCGGCGACAGGGCCGGCGGTGCGGTCGATGACGGCGGTGGCGCCCAGAGCGGCCAGCCGGTCGGCGTTCTCGGGTCGGCCGGTCGCGACCACCGTGACGCCGCGCTGGGCCAGCAGCTGGACCGCGTACGAGCCGACGCCGCCGGAAGCGCCGTTGACGAGGACGGTCTGGCCGGCCTCGGTCCCGATGGCGTCGATCGCGGCGACGGCGGCGGCGCCGGCCAGCGGCAGGGCGGCGGCGGCGACGAAGTCGAGACCGGCGGGCTTGGGCGCGACGGCGGCGGCGGGCAGCACTGCGTACTCGGCGAGGGTGCCGGCCTGGATCGGCGGGGCGAGCAGGATGTGCCCGAGGACCTCGTCGCCGACGGCCACGCCCTCGACACCGGGCCCGACCGCCTCGACGACGCCGGCGGCGTCGCGGCCCAGAACCACCGGGTACTCATGCGGCAGCATCCCGGCGAGCATGCCGGCAGCGATGCCGTTGTCGATCGGGTTGAGACCGGCGGCCCGCACCCGGATCAGGACCTGCCCGTCGCCCGGCTCCGGAGTCGGCAGGTCGGACAGGGTCGGCTGCTGGCCGGCGGCCGGGACGTGCAGTGCGCGCATGGAGGGCTCCAGTCAGAGTCTGCCGTAGAAACTTGAAACTTCAACTACACTAGACCGTCCGGAGAGGAAGCGTCAAGGTGCTCGACCACTGCTCCGTTTCGCCTCCGGTCGCCGTCCGCGGTGCTAGCGTGACGCTGTGTCAGAGCCCACGGCGCTGGGCATCCACGCCCAGCGTGTCGTCGCGTGGCGCTACGGTGCGGTGGACGCCACGGGCCGGAGGGAGACCTGGCCGGACGTGTGCCGGCGGGTCGCGGCCCATGTCGCCGGGGTCGAGCCGGCGGCGAGCCGGGCGGCGTTCCGGGCGGCGGCCGAGCGCGCCATGCTCGACCGCGAGCTGATGCCCAACACGCCGTGCCTCATCAACGCCGGCAGGCCGCGAGGGCAGCTGGCGTCCTGCTTCGTCCTGCCCGTCCCGGACTCGCTCGGCGGGATCCTGCGGGCGGCGGAGGAGGCCGCCCTGGTCCACCAGTCCGGAGGCGGCACCGGGTTCTCCTTCGAGCGGGTGCGGCCGGCCGGCGCGCCGATCGCCGGCGGGGGCGTGGCCACCGGCCCCGTGTCGTTCCTGCGGATCTTCGACACCACCACCGACGTGGTCCAGGCCGGCGGCCTCGGTCGCGGCGCCAACATGGCGATCCTGCCGATCACCCATCCCGACGTGCTGACGTTCCTGGCCGCCAAGGACGACCTGCGGTCGCTGTCCCGCTTCAACGTGTCCGTCGCAGTCAGCGACGCCTTCATGGGGGCGGTCGCGGCGGGGGAGTGGATCTCGACCGAGTTCGACGGGCGGCCGTGGACGGCGCCCGTGCCCGACCCGCTCACCGGCGCCGACTACGCCCTGCTCCGGGATGATGCGGAGGCCGAGGGGCCGGGCGTCGTCCAGCCGCCGCGCCCCGGCATGGTCCATGCCCCGGACATCTGGCGCCGGCTGGTGGCCGCCGCGCACCGTTCCGGCGAGCCGGGCGTCGTCTTCCTCGACACCGTGAACGCGACCAACCGGCTGCAGGCCTCGATGGGTCCGATCAGGTCCTGCAACCCCTGCGGCGAGCAGTTCCTGCACTCGTACAACGCCTGCAACCTGGCCTCGATCGACGTCAGCCGGTTCTGCTCGCCGACCGACCGGTTCGACCGGCACCGGCTGCGCCGGGTCGTCCGGCTCGGGGTGCGGTTCCTCGACGACGCGATCGACGCCTGCCGCTGGCCCCTTCCGCAGATCGAGGAGACGGTGCACCGGACCCGGCCGGTCGGGCTCGGCGTCATGGGCTTCGCCGACCTCTGCCTCAAGCTCGGCATCCGGTACGGGTCGGAGCGGTCGGCGCTGCTCATGGAGGAGCTGCTGGCCTTCATCCGCCGGGAGGCGTGGCAGGAGAGCCTGCGCCTGGGCAAGGAGAAGGGCGCGTTCCCGGAGGCGTCCGCGAACGAGGACTCGTACGCCGACCTCCTGTTCGGTGAGCTCGGCCTGCCGGTGGACGGGCCGCCCGCCCCGCGGAACTACCAGGTGACGATGGCGGAGCCCGCGGCCACGGTCGCGATGGTGGCCGAGACGTCCTCCGGCATCGAGCCGAACTTCGGCTGGGCGTGGTCCCGCAACGACGCGGTCGGCACGCGGACCTACGTCCATCCCCTCGCCGCCCGCGCCCTCGGCATCGACGTCGACCTCACCGACGCGGACTCCATCGCGCGGGCCGCGGACACGGTCCAGCAGCGGGAGGGGTCGCTGCCGGAGCACTTCGTCACGGCGCTGTCCATGTCCAGCACCGAGCACGTCGACATCCTCGCCGCCGCCCAGCGCAACGTGGACAACAGCGTGTCCAAGACCTGCAACGGCCGCGTCGACGACTCGCCGGCTTCGGTCGACGAGCTGTTCCGGCGGGCATGGTCGCTCGGGTGCAAGGCGGTCAGCTACTACCGGGACGGGTCCCGGGAGGACCAGACCCTGGCCGCCCTGCCGGCGCCCGCGGCCGCCGGCCCGGACGTCATCTCCTGCGACTGCGGGTGACGGGAGCAGCGGGGTGACCGGGGAGGCGCCGTTCGACGTCGTGGTCGAGCAGGCGGGCACCGTCCCGCTCGAGCGCCAGGCGGTCGAGTTCGTCGAGCGCAAGGGGCTGGGCCACCCGGACACGATGTGCGACCTCCTGGCCGAGGCGATGTCCCGGGCGCTCGATCGCGCGTATCTGGAGGCGGCCGGTCGCGTCCTGCACTACAACGTCGACAACGCCTTCCTGGTGGCGGGCCGCAGCTCTCCCAGGCTGGGCGGCGGCTCGGTGTCCGCGCCCATGCGCCTGGTGTACGGCGACCGCGCGACGTCCGATGTGGACGGACGGTCGATCCCGGTGGCGGACATCGCCGAGACCGCCGTCGTCGCCTGGTTCCGGCAGCACTTCCCGAGAGTCGACCCCGACGTGCACCTGGTCCTGCAGAACGAGCTGCAGCCGGGCAGCGCGCAGATCGCGGACATGTTCTCGACCGGGTTGCCCGGCTCCAACGACACCTGCGTCGCGTCCGGCTTCGCGCCGCTGACCGAGACCGAGCGGCTGGTGCTGGATCTCGAGCGGCATCTCAACGGTCCGGGCTTCAAGGCCGCCCATCCCGAGAGCGGGCAGGACATCAAGGTCACCGCGGCCCGGCGGGACCGGGACCTGAGCCTGGTGCTGTCGCACGCTTTCGTCGACGCCCACGTGCCGGACGAGGACGCGTACTACGCGGCCAAGGAGCGCATCGCCGCTGAGGTGGAGCGGTTCGCCGCCGACCGGCTGAGCCGCGTCGACCGGTGCGAGGTGGCGGTCAACACCCTCGACGAGCGCGGCCGCGGCGCCGCCGGGATGTACCTGACCGTGCTCGGCACCTCAGCGGACGGTGCCGACGGTGGCCAGGTCGGGCGCGGCAACCGGGCCAGCGGGCTGACCTCGTTCCACCGCCCGATGGCCGGTGGCGCCGTCGCCGGCAAGAACCCGGTCAGCAACGTCGGGAAGGTCTACAACCTCTTCGCGCAGGAGGCGGCCGGGCGGCTGCACGAGTCCGTCCCCGGCTTGGACGAGGTCTACGTGACGCTGTGCAGCCGGATCGGCGAGCCGCTGGACCGCCCGCTGACGGCCGCCGTGCGGGTGGTGCCCACCGCGGGCGTGGCGCTCGGCGACGTCCGGTCGGCGGTGGCGGAGGAGCTCCGGGCCCAGATCGCCCAGATGCCGGCGTTCGTACACCGGCTCGTCGAGCAGCCCCGGCCCGTGTGCTGACCGCCCTCGTGCTCGCCGCGGGCACCGGCTCCCGCCTCGCGGCGGTCACGGACGGTCCGAAGTGCCTGGTGGAGCTGCACGGCCGGCCGTTGCTCGCCCACCAGCTGGGGCTGCTGCGGGCCGCGGGCGTGGACGAGGTGGTGGTGATCACCGGCCACCGGGGCGACGCCGTCCGCGCCGCGTTCCCCCGACTGTCCACCCGGGACTACCCCGGGTACGCGTCCGCGAACAACCTCTGGACGCTGGCGTACCACCGCGACCTGCTGCGGGATGACGTGCTCGTGCTGTTCGGCGACGTCCTGGTCGGACCGGAGGCGTTGCCCGCGCTGCTGCGGGGGCCCGCGGAGGCCGCGCTGCTGGTCGACCGCGCCGCCCGGCGGCCGGGCACGATGCGGGTGCGGATGGACGGCGACGCGGTCCTCGACGCGGGCGCGCACATCGAGCTTGCCGTGGCCGACGGCAACTTCGTCGGCGTCGCTCGGCTCCGGGGCCGCGCGCCGCGGCTGCTCGCGGCCGAGCTCGCCGGGATGGGCATGGACGACCGCCACCGGCACGACTACTACACGCGGGCCCTGCTCCGGCTGCCGGAGCGTGGCGTCCCGCTGGTCGGCGTCGACCTCGCCGGCCAGCCCTGGCTGGAGGTGGACACGCCGGCCGATCTCGTGGCGGCCCGGGCGGCCGATCCCTACTACCTGAGCTGATCGGGCGGCGGAGGAGGGGTCGGGATGTGCGGACTGACCGCGGTGCTGAACCTCGACCGTGACCAGCCGGCCGAGCCGGCCGTCGTCGCGGCGATGCGGGACGAGCTGGCCCACCGCGGCCCGGACGAGACCGGGCTGCACGTGGACGGTCCCGCCGGACTGGGGTTCCGCCGGCTCAGCGTGATCGACGTCCCCGGCGGACACCAGCCGATGGTGGACGAGCCGACCGGGGTCGCGGTGGTCTTCAACGGCGAGGTCTACAACCACCTCGCGCTGCGGCGGGAGCTGGAAGCCCGCGGGCACCGGTTCCGGACCCGCTGCGACACGGAGGTCCTGCTCCGCGGCTACCTGGAGTGGGGCGACGCCGTGCTGCACCGGCTGACCGGCATGTTCGCCTTCGCGATCTGGGACCCCGGCTGCCGCGAGCTGCTGCTCGCTCGGGACCGCCTCGGGATCAAGCCGTTGCACTGGACCCGGGCCGGGCGGTCGGTGCTGGTCGCCTCCGAGCCGAGGGCGTTCCTCGCGCACCCCGACTTCCGCCCCGAGGCCGACCTGCACGGCATCTCCAGCTACCTCACGTTCCGCCAGCCGGTGTGGGGTCTGGGCTACTTCGCCGGCGTCCGCAAGGTGCTGCCCGGGCACTGGGTCCGGATCGCGCAGGACGGTGCTGTCCGCGCCGGCCGCTACTGGACGCTGCCGACGCCACATCCGGACCGGACGGTCGACACCGGGACGTGGCTGGAGCGCATCGAGTCCACGCTCACCACGGCCGTGTCCCGCTGCCTGATCTCGGACGTGCCGGTGGCGGCGTACCTCAGCGGCGGGTTGGACTCCAGCGTCATGGTGGCGCTCATGGCCCGGCTGCAGAGCGGACCGACGGCCACCTTCTCGGCCGGGTACGCCGGCGGCGACTTCGACGAGGGCGACGCGGCCGCGGCGGTGGCAGCAGCCCTCGGGACGCAGCACCGGCATCGGGAGGTCTCCCGCGCGGAGTACCTGGAGAGCTGGCCGGCCCTCGTCCGGCACCGGGCGGCGCCGTTGTCCATCCCGCACGAGGTCCCGCTCCACCTCATGTCGGCCGAGCTGAAGGGGACCGCATCGGTCGCGCTGGCGGGGGACGGTGCCGACGAGCTCTTCGGCGGCTACGGCCGGGTCCTGCGCTCGCCGCTGGACTGGGCGAAGATCCGGCTGGCCCGCGGCGTGCTGGGCCCGGGCCTGGCGGCCCGGCTCGCATCGGCGCGCCCGGTCCGGGACACGCCGCTGTCCTGGGTCCGGTTCGGCACCCAGCTCGATCACTTCCTGCACGTCTACAACTGGATACCGCTGCCGGAGAAGCGGTCGTTGCTCAGCGCGGACGCGCGGGCCGTCGTCGGCGACGACGCGCGGACGCTCGCGGTGTTCGAGGAGGCCTTCGACGAGGTACGGGACGCCGGTCCGTACGACCGGGTGCTGCACGTGTTCCAGAAGATCCACCTCGGATGCCTGCTGGACAAGCTGGACGCCATGGGGATGGCGGCCGGGGTCGAGGGCCGCGTCCCGTTCGTGGATCACGAGTTGGTCGAGCAGTTCGTGCACATGCCGATCGAGCTGAAGATGCGGTGGAACTCGCTGCCCGCCCGGCTCCGCTCGGTCACGGTGACCGCGGCGAACGCCTCGGAGCGGCTCGACACGCCCAAGTGGGCCCTGCGCCAGGTGGGGGCGCAGCTGCTGCCGCCGGGGATGGCCGGGCGGGCGAAGCTGGGCTTCCCCACCCCGCTGGATCGCTGGCTGGGGGAGGGCATGCTGGACTTCGCCAAGGACGTGCTCCTGGACCGGCGCAGCCGGGACCGCGGGATCTTCGACCCGACCGCGCTGGCGACGCTGCTCGCCGATCCGCGGCGGCCGCCGTACGACTTCTACGGCAAGAGGATCTGGATGCTGACCAACGTGGAGCTCTGGTTCCGCGAGGTCGTCGACCGCCGGCCCTGACGATCAGCTCTCCTCGTCGGGCGGCAGCAGGTCGAGCACCTCGCCGACCGTGGCGAGGGCGGGCTCCGTGCCGGCCGAGGACCCACTGGCGAGGATCTCGGCGAAGGCCCGGCGGATGGCCCGGATCTCGGCCCGGACACCCTGGTTGGCGTAGATGACGAAGGACGCGCCGGCCGCGGCCAGCTCGGCCGCGGTCACCGCCGGGTAGGTCGTGGGGATCACGCCGACCGGCGGCTGCCCGCGCAGCCGTCCGAGCACGTCCCGGACGTCCCGGCCGGAGTCGCTCCGGGAGTGGATGACCAGCGCGTCCGCGCCGGCCGCCGCATACGCCAGCGCGCGCTCGACCGCCATGGCGCCCGGCTCGCCGGCCACCAGTGCCTCCACCCGCGCGACGACGGCGAACGCCTGGTCGGTCTTCGCGTCGACCGCCTCCCGCAGGGTCTTGCAGAACTGCTCCGGGTCCTGCAGTCGCACCCCGTGCGGGCGGAGGCTGTTGGTCTTCGGCGCCGCCTGATCCTCGATGACGATGCCCGCCGCGCCCGCCTGCTGCAGCTCCTGCAC
Source organism: uncultured Actinomycetota bacterium (assembly GCA_963849885.1). Taxonomy (GTDB): domain Bacteria; phylum Actinomycetota; class Actinomycetes; order Mycobacteriales; family CADCTP01; genus CADCTP01. Next base: position 248,433 of record CAWKIV010000019.1, read on the forward strand.
CGTGCGGGCCGGGTCGGCGTAGCCGATGGCGGCGTCGACCAGCACCGGACAGCGCACCGTGGCCGTCATCTCGGCGACCCGTTCGACGGTCTGGCCGAGCGGGAGGCTGCCGGTGTCCGGGGCGAGGTGGGAGGCGCACACCTCCAGGCTGCCGGCCCAGACGCCGTCGAAGCCCGCCTCCTCGGCCAGCCGCGCGGTCAGCGCGTCGTGCGCACCGGCGAGCCGGAACGGCCCTGCGCCGGCGGCCGCGGCCGAGCGCAGCGCCCCGATCAGGTCCCGGCTCACCGGGCCCGTCCGGCCCACGAGGTCAACCTGGCGAGCTGCTCGTCCAGGCCGACACCGATGCGGGGCAGCCGGTCGCCAGGCTCCGGAGCGATCCGCACGTGCAGCAGCGCGGGTGCGGCGGCCGAGAACAGCCAGTCCGCCGCGACCGCCGGAGAGCCGAGGGCGCGGTCGTCGGCGACGGACCGGTAACCGGCCGCCCGCGCCAGCGCCGGGAAGTCCACTGTGGACGAACTGGTCGGCTGCCCGCCCGTCGAGCCGTGCACGCCGTTGTCGAGCACGACATGACGGAGGCCGCCGCCGGCCGCCGCGCCGATCGTGGCCATGCTGCCGAGGTGCATCAGGGCCGAGCCGTCGCCCTCGACGACCAGGACGCCGAGGTGGGGGTGCTGGAGGCTCACACCGAGCCCGAAGGCGCTGGCGTAGCCCATGGAGCCGGACAGGTAGACGTTGCGCTCGTCGTCGGCGATCGCGTAGAGCTCGCGGGAGATGTGACCGGTGGAGGCCACCAGGACGGTGCCGGCGGGGCGCCGGTCCAGCAACGCCGCCAGCGCCGCGCGCCGGCCGACCGGCGCGCCGTCCCGGGCATGCTCGAGATCGTGAGCTCGCCGCACCGGCCAGCCGTCGCCGGCGGCCCCGTCGTGCTCGCGACCGGCCTCCGCGGCGGTGCGGTCGGGCCGCTCGGCAGGGCAGGGCCCGGCGGCCGGCGTCGCGAGGTCCCCGCGCCGGACCACCACGGCGTACGGCTGCCGCTGCTTCGCCGCCTCCGCCGCGAGCGCCTCGACCCCGGCCGTCCCGTCGTCCCGCAGCGTGATCGCCCGTACGCCCGCGAGCTGGAGCAGGGGCACGGTGACGGCACCCATCAGGGCATGGTGCGCGAGACTCTCGACATCGGGATGGCCGCGGTGGCTGACCACCAGGGGAATCGGGATGCCGGCGGGGATGGCGAGCGAGACCAGCGGGTCGAGCGCGCTGCCGAGCCCCGAATTCTGCATCGCGACGACGGCGGCGCCGCCGGTGCCGACCGCACCGCAGGCGATGGCGACCGCCTCGCCTTCGCTCGCCGGCGAGACCAGCCGCCACCGGGCGGACGTCCGGGCCTCGGAGAAGACCGCGCCGAGGTGGGAGCACGGGATGCCGGTGAACAGACCGCCGGCGGGCGCGAGGGAGCCGAGCAGCTCCGCGGCGTCGACCGGACGCGCCGGCGCCAGCCGGCCGGTCACCGGATCTTCTCGGTGCTCGGGATGACCGGCAGCGGGTCGGCGGCGTCGAAGAACGCGATCGTCGCGGTCAGCGGGCCGACCGCGATCGACCGCAGCCCATCGAGCAGCCGCGCCTCCAGGGCAGCGGCCCGCGCGGGGAAGTGGCTCGCCGGGTACGTCAGCTGGACCTCGAGGGTCGCCGCACCGCGCTCGCCCGGCCGGAGCCGGTAGATCGGCGTCCCGTACACCGGGCCGATGCCGAAGTCCGCCAGCCGGGGGTACGGCACCCGCGCCACGTCGGGCTCGTCGTCGAGCAGCTCGTGCACCAGGAAGGTCGGCAGCTCCAGGGCCGCCCACCCGGTCGCGGCCGAGCGGTCGGTGATCCGGCCGATCGGTCGGAAGCCGGGCTCGTCCAGCAGCGGGCAGGGCGGCCCCACCTCGACGACGTCGCCGGTCCGGTAGCGGATCAGCGGCTGGTACACCTGGAACGGGGCGAGCGCGGTCAGCAGGAGCTCCCCGCGTCCCTTGTCGACGATCTCACCCGGCGCGTCCGGGACGGCGACCTCCGGCACGACGATGGGGCGGGCGTGGAAGTGCCGGCAGCCCGGGCACTCGTGGCAGGTGGAGCCGGCGATCTCGGAGATGCCGTACACGTTGACGATCGGCGCGCCCAGGATCCGCTCGATCGTCGCCCGCCACCGGGTCGACAGGTGGTCGCCGTGGGTGAGGACCTGATGCAGTTCGAGGTCCGGCAGGACCTCCGGCGAGGTCGCCTCGAGAGCCACCGCGAGCAGCCGCACCAGGTTGAGCGCGCCGGCGACGTGGTGCACCCGCGGGGAGAAGCCGCGGAAGGCGAACTCCCGGGTGAGCCAGTTGCGGAGGTGGAGGAGATGGAACGGCTTCTCCAGCGGTAGCGGGAACACACCGGGCGCGGGCGCCGTGTCCGGCGCGCCGTGCACCGCCGTGATGATGTTGACGATGAGCGACCGGTCGCTCTGCCCGGCCAGCCTCCACTCGCGGAACTCGCGGAACGCCGCCAGCTCCGCCTGGGACCGCAGGCAGACGGCCGGAGCCGCGGTGACGTCGCGGATCGAGGTGCCGGAGGACAGGGCGACCACGGCCGGCACCTCGTCGCTGGTCCGCATCGCGTCGCCGTGGCGGACCAGGTCGCTCTTCCCGATCGCCGGCAGCAGCCGCAGGTCCTCCAGTGTGGACACGGCCACGCCGCGGTGCCGCTCCCGGTAGAACGGGGCGGCCGCCGCGGCGGCGAGCGTGTCGAGGAGGAGTCGCTCCCGCAGGGCCCGGACCGAGGGCCCCACCTCGGGCCTAGACCTGGTCGGCGAGAGCGATCAGCCGCTCGAGCGCCGGGTTGCGCCGGGCCGCCTCGGGGCCGACGGTGAAGGTCACCTGCAGCTCCTTGTCCTTGCCGCCGCGGTTGACGACGCTCGAGGACACGGTGCCCTCGGCGAAGGCGGCCTGGAGCAGCTCCTGGTACGTCTCGAGGTGCCTGTTCCGGGACTCCATGGAGATCCCTCCCCCATCGTGAACGAAGACTCACAGACCGTAGCTCTCGGCGATAGTGCGATCAACCGCTTCGGCACAACCGGCGCACCTACGATGGCCGTGCCCGGATGCCGGAGAGGCAGGGGTCGGACGATGGCGGGACGCGAGGACGGGGCCTGGCCGGACACGGTGCTCCGGAGCTGGGACTCCCGCAGCTCGGTGCGGACCCGGCCGCGGCGGCTGGTCGGGGACCTGCTCGACGGCAAGGTGGTCTTCCCGGTCGACCAGGCGCCGTTCGTGCGGCACGAGCTTCTGCGCCCGGACCTCGCCGGCGTCGCCCTGACCCGCAGCCTCTTCCGCTACCTGGACTTCACCACGGCGCTCGAGCAGGAGGTCGTGAACCCGGTCCTGCTCGACCTGGCCCGGAGCCGCGCGCCCGTCCCGCTCCCGCCGGCGGTGCGGCTGGACGCACACCGGATCTACGTCGACGAGGGCTATCACGCCCTGGCGGCGGTCGACCTGGCCGAGCAGATCTCCGCGGCCACCGGCGTCGCGTACCGGCTGGCCGGCCACTACCCGTTCCACGACGCGCTCGCCCGCTGGACCGACGCCGCCGGATCGCGGCGGGCGCCCCTGGTGGCCCTGTGCGCCGCGGTCGTGTCCGAGACGCTGATCTCGGCGACGCTGGCCGGCATCCCCGACGACGCGTCCGTGGCCACGGTGGTCCGTGCGGTCATCGCCGACCACGCCGAGGACGAGCGCGCGCACCACGCCTTCTTCAGCCGGGTGCACGAGCACGTCTGGCCGCGGCTGCCGGAGGAGGACCGGTCCTGGCTGGCGCCCGCCTTCGCCGAGTTCATCCGAGCGTTCCTGCTGCCGGACCGGGCGGCCGAGGCGGACATCCTCCGGCAGTGCGGCGTCGACGTGTCGACGGCGGTGCGCATCGTCGCCGAGACGCGGGAGCAGGAAGACCCGCTGCCGGCGGTCCGCATCGCCGCCCGGGCGACGATGCGGCTGCTCGACCGGACCGGGGTGCTCGACGAGGACGGCGCGCGGGAGACGTACGCCGGAGCCGGGCTGCTGGCCTGACTACCGGACGACGGCGCGGCGGGTCGGCGCCCGCAGCAGCGACCGGGTCCGCACCTGGACGCCGCCGGGCGTGGCGGTCGGCTCGATGGAGACCCGGCGGAACTGGACGTCCGGGAGATCGGCGGCCGGGTTGAAGGTGATGGTCCGCACCGCGTGCACGAGCTTGCGGCCCCGCGCCGTGACGAACGGGAAGGTGAGGACGTCCGCGATCTTCCCCGGCCCGAGCGGCAGCATCACCGCGTCGAAGGGCTCGACCTCCTGGACGTCCCGCAGGCCGATCTCGCCCTCCGCCTCCGAGGTCCAGGACAGCCGCCCGTCCGCCGTCGACCGGATGCTCCCGCGGCTGGACACCGACACGTCGTCGCCGTCCGTCAGCTGAGTGAACTCGAGGTTCCCGTCCGCGAGCGTGAGCAGGTTGCGGGTCGTCCCGTCCTCGCGCCCGAACACGACCGTCGGGAGGATGAGGATCCCGACGAGGGTGGCGAAGGCGTCGGCGTCGCCGGCGATCTCGGGAAAGGTGACCTCGAAGTTCCAGTCCCCGGTCTCCGAGTCGCCCACACCGGTGCCGCGGGCCTCGAAGTCACCACCGTTGACGCGACCGACCGAGGAGATGTCGATGGGCAGCTGCTTGGGCAACGGGCGGCTCGGCTCCATGGTTTCCCCCTTGTCCCAGGACCGCCCGGACCATATAGCGCTGCGCCCGCGAGCGTGCACGAATGTCGCGGAAGCGGGCCGGCGTCGCGGGACGAGGTCGACCCTGTCAGCCGTCTTGGGGGTAGTTCATGCGCTCCTCGTCATGGCCCCCTGGTCGTGAAGGTGAACGAGCCGGACGGCACCCGGTAGATGACCCGGTCGCCGTCCACCCGGACGAAGTCCGCCCGCGGCGGGGTCGGGCCCGCGTGCCCGCCCAGGGTCGGCACCGAGACCTCGGCGGTGGTGTTCGGCGGGATCAGCACCTTCAGGGTGAATCGTCCGTCGGCCCTGGTCCACGCGGAGCGCACCAGGCCGTGTGCAGCCCGGTAGCTGCCCGCCACGAAGGTCAGGTCACCGACGACCTTGGGTCGGATGACCAGCTCGCGGTAGGCGGTGGAGCCGCCGGCTGCGCGGATGCCGGCCAGGTCGGCGTGGAACCACTCCTCGATCTGGGCGAGGATCATGTGGTTCTTGGAGTCGCCGCGGTTCCAGCGTTCGCCGATCGTGGTCATTCCGCCGGGGTTGGCGGTGGTGGGCTCCAGGAAGAATCCGTAGCTCGGCTGCTCGTTCTCCTGGAGGAGGTCCCAGAGGACGTCGTCCCGGTCGCCGGCGGCCAGCGCCCGGACCGTCGGGGCCATGCCGATGGTTCCGGCGCTGAAGTGCGGCCCGTCGCCGGATGGATGGAAGTCGTAGACGAGTTGGACGAGGGCGTCGAGGACGGCCGCCCGCTCGGTGTCCGGGACGAGCCCGGCGTCGAGCGCGAGCGCCTGAGCGGCCTGGGTCGCGCCGACGGTGCCCGCGTTCCCGTCCGTGGTGTATCTCCGCAGGGCCTGGTTGTAGAAGTGGGCGTTGAACGCGTCCTTGATGTCTCCGGCCAGCGCCCGGTACTTCTGTGCGTCAGCGGAGTGACCGGTCAGCTGGGCCATGTCGGCCAGCTTGCTGATCATCGTGTAGTAGCCCCAGGTGCCGGTGATCCGACCCGAGGTCTGGTCCTCGGCGACCCAGTCCGCGAGAGCGGCGTCGACGATGTGCGCGTCGGCGCCGGTCCCGACCTTCTCCCGCTGGATGTAGTCGGCGAACTTCACCATCTGGTCGTAGTACCGGGCCATCGTCGCGGTGTCGCCGTACAGCTCGTGGAGGAGCGCGGGCACGAGGATGATCGCGTTGCCCCAGTTGATCTCGTCGCCGAAGCGTCCGGTGTAGCCCCAGTCGTAGACCGGGGTCTTGAGGGCGACGTTCCCGGCCATCGGGGTGTCGGCGATCGACTGCCCCTCGACCAGGTGCCGCATCGTGGTGCGCAGGAAGGCCCCGAGCGCGTAGTTCCGGTGGATCGACCCCATCGGCATCGTGTAGTCGGCCGGGTAGGACAGCTTCTCGCGGCCCGGGCAGTCGGTGAACACCGACATCATGTTGCTGGCGAAGGAGTACCGGGCCATCGTGTGGATCCGGTTGATCCGCGCGTTGGAGGTGGTGACCGCACCCGCCACCGGCGTCGCGGCCTGCAGCCGGACGCCGGTGATCAGGTCCGCGGTCGGGCGGAAGCCTTCCGGCAGGCCGGTGACCTGGATCCACTGCATGCCGAAGTAGTTGAAGTCCGGGTGCCAGGTCTCCCCGGCGTCGCTGCCGGTCGTGGTGTACGTGTTGAACAGGTCGACGCCTCGTCGGCCCCCGCCGCCCATGAGCGAGGCCTGGTCGACGGTGCCGTCCGCGGCGAGCGACTCGGCGGGTGACATCCGGATGGTCGTCCCGGCCGGCATCCCGGCCGGCAGGCGCAGCTCGGGCCAGCCGGTGAAGTTCTGCCCGAAGTCGAACACCCACGTTCCGGGGACCGGGTTGGTCACGCTGACCGGGCGGAAGCGCTCCATCGACCTCGACGGGTTCGGCGGTGCGGGCCACCAGCTCGGTGGCGAGGTTCGGCGGCGGCGCGATGCCGGCGGCGATCCAGGACATGGGGGTCCCGTCCCGGCGGGTGGCGGTGGCGGACAGGTCGGCCCGCGCGGAGTCCCAGCCCGGCTGCTCGCGGCGGGCGTCGTAGTCGGCGCCGGAGTACCAGGCGTCGGTGACGAGGGCGCCGAGCGCGGTACGCCAGCTGCGGTCGGACCCGACGACGTCCGAGGACCCGTCGGCGTAGCCGATCTCGAGCCTCGCGATCATCCGAGGGGTGACCGCCGCGCCGGCGCTCGGGTCGGTGGCGGCGATGTTGTTGCCGGACCCGGTCACGCTGGCGCCGGCCGGGTGCGGCTTCGACAGCCCGGGCGTGAAGGTGATGCCCGTGCCGTCCGGGCCGGCGGTGCCGATGGCGGTGATGGTCCGGGACTCGAGATCGTCTCCGCCGTTCCCGGTGTCGACGTTGATCGTGCCGCCGACGTGGTAGTCGGCGACGCTGTCGAGCCGCACGCTGGTGGCACCGGCCGGGGCCGCGGCGACCAGGCTGCCCTGGCCCTTCAGCTGGCTCTGCCACCACGAGTACGGTGCGGTCCGGCCGACGGCCGGATTCGTGACGCTGCGGCGCACGTAGGCCGGGCCGTTGCCGAGCCGGACGCCGAGCGTGTTGCTGCCGGCCCGCAGCCACCCGGTGACGTCGTAGGTCCGGTACTCGCTGGACAGCTGGTAGTTCGAGTTGCCGGGAGCGAGGACCTCGTCGCTGAGCCGCCGGCCGTTCAGGGTCGGCAACTGCAGGCCGACACCGGACAGGTAGAGCCGGGCGCTCCGCACGTCCTTGCGGCCCTCGACCCGGAACTGCCGCGCGAAGATCGGCATGGGCTGGCTCTCGGTGCGTCCCGGGTACTCGATCCAGCGGGCCGCCCCCAGTCGCTCTGCTCGAGCAGGCCCATCTCCCAGGAGGACGGGCTGCTCCAGTCCGACGACCGGCCGTCGGCGTCCCAGACGCGGACGTGCCAGACGACCTTCTCCCGCGATCCGAGCGGCGATCCGGCGTACGGCACGCCCGTCTGCGTCGCGGACCGCACCTTGCCGGAGTCCCAGACCAGCCGTCCCTTCGCCAGGTCCCGCCCGCTGGTCGCGGCCTGGATCTGGTACGCGGTCTGCTCGTCGCCGGGACAGGCCCGGCGCGATCCGGGACGGTGGCAAGGGTGGCCGGCGGCTCGGTGCGTCTCGCTCAGCTGCCAGCCCAGCAGGGGGCGAGCGTCATCGATGCCCATCGGCGCGGACCTGTCGTCCACCCGGAGGTCGACGACCCTGACATTGGGGTGTCCGGACGCGGCGGTGTCGGAGGCCGCCGCGGTCGTGCTGCTCAACGCCTGCGTCGCGACCAGGCCCAGCGACAGCCCCAGCCCGGCGAGTACGCGCACTGGACGCCTCGGTGTGGACATCCGGCACTCCCTTCTCGGCCCCGTGACGTCGTCCCCGACGGTGTCGAATCGGTCTGACCGGTGGCAGCCGCCCGCCGGCCGCGAGCCGCGGCCGGCGGGCAGGAGTCAGGCGCCGGCCTTGTAGTCGGTGTCCATCTCGGCCAGCAGCTTGTCCGGTGTGGACTGTCCGCTGAAGATCTCCTGGAGGCCGGAGAGCATGGTCTGCTGCACCTTGGCGTTGGGCCAGAGCTGGTCCATGAACGGCACGGTGCGGTTGCCGTTGATGAAGGTCGTCGACGCTCGGTCAGCGAGGGGTCGACGGTGTAGCCGGTGTCCGGAAGGGAGGGCACGCCGCCCTGCTTCTTGACGAACAGGTTCATGCCCTCGGCAGACATCACGAAGTTGACGAACTTCAGCGCCAGGTCCTTGTTCTTGGCCTTGGCGTTGACGCCGTAGCCGGCGCCGGCGGCGGCGGGGATGAGGATCTGCGGCCGGGTCGTCGATGGCCGGCAGCGGCTTGAGGGTGAACGTGCCGGTCGGGTTCTTCCCCTTGAGCAGGGCGATCACCCAGTTGCCCTGGACGAGGCCGAGCGTCTTGCCGGTGGCGGCGAGGGTCTGGCTCGCCTCGTAGCTGGTGCCGAGCGGGTTCTTCTGGAAGCAGCCGGTCCTCTCCATCTCCAGGTACTTGGCCAGCGCGGTCGTCCACGGCGGAGCCGGCGAAGGTGGCCTGGCCGGCCTGCATCTTCTTGTCGAAGTCCCGGTCGGGGGCGTAGACGACCGTGGCGACCAGCGCGTACGCGACCAGCTGGGTGACCCAGTTGTCCTGGTTCCCCAGCGCGAACGCCGGCGTGCCCTTCGCGGCGGCGGCCCGGCAGAACGCCAGCAGCTCGGTCCAGGTGCCCGGTGGGGTCAGCCCGGCCTTGTCCATGGCCTGCTCGTTGTAGATCGCGCCGATGGCGTTGAGCCCGAAGATCCCGTTGTAGGTCTTGCCCTCGTACTGGGCGACGGTCTTGACCGCCTCGGGGAGCTTCGCGGCCCACGGCTGGTCGGACAGGTCGAGCAGGTAGCCCGGCTTGGCCAGCACGTAGGTGGCGCCCGGGTTGCCGTTGCCCGGCCAGACCGACATCACGTCCGGCGCGGTCCCGGAGGCGAGCTGGGTGCGGATCTGCTGCTGGTACTGGTCGGCGCCGCTGGTCGTGAAGCGCACCTCGACGCCCGGGTTGGCCGCCTCGAACGCCTTGACCACGTCCTCGATGGAGCCCTGGTCGACCGAGGCGAGGGTCAGCGTGCCGCCGCCGCCGCTGCCGCTGTCGTTGGCGGCGTTGGTGCCGCCGCTGCAGGCCGCCAGCAGGGCGGTCGCCGTCATCGCGGCCACGAGGGCCGGCAGGCTGGGTGTCTTCATGGTGTCTCCCGGGGGGAAGGGGCAGTGGTCGCCAGCTGATGGGTGGACTCGGCGCCGGACGCCGCGGCGCTGAGGGTGTAGCTGCCGGAAGTGAGCCGTACGGTCGCCCCGGCGGCCGACGGCTCGATCCCGAGGACGCCCGGCCGGCCCGCGGCCGGCGCGCCGCCTTCGTGCACGCTGTCCGGATCGGACGTCGGGAGCTCCAGCACCGCGGTGCAGCCCGGCGGCACCGTGGCGGTCACCGTGATCCGGCCGCCGGCGAGCGACCATCCACAGGCGACGGTCCCCCGTGCTGTCTCCTGCTCGGCCCGGGCCCAGCGCAGCCGCCCGCCGGGCAGCGGGCGGAGCAGCAGCTCCCGGTAGGCCACCGAGCCGGCAGCCTGGTCGATGCCGGCGACCCGGCCGAAGAGCCAGTCACCGACGCTGCCCAGGCTGTAGTGGTTGAAGGAGTTCATCGCCGCGGCCTGGAACCCGCCGTGCTCGGTCCAGCCGTCCCAGCGCTCCCAGATCGTCGTCGCGCCGTGCCGGATCGTGTATCCCCAGGACGGGAACTCCTCCTGGTGCAGCAGCGCGTAGGCCAGGTCGGCCCGGCCGTGGTCGGCCAGCACCGGGCAGAGCAGCCCGGCGCCGACGAATCCGGTCGACAGCCGGTTCCCCCGGGCCTCGACGTCGGCGGCCAGGTGCTCGACCGCCGCCGGCACCAGCCGTCGAGGCAGCAGCCCGAACGCGAGTGCGAGCAGGTAGCCGGTCTGCGTGCCGCCCTCGACGGTGCCGTCGGCGGAGACGTAGGAGTCGAGGAACGCCGCCCGGATCGCCGTGTGCAGAGCCCGGTGGTGGGCCGCCTCGGCGGGCCGGTCCAGCACCTCGGCGGCATCGGCGACGATCTGCGCGCTGCGGGCGAAGTACGCGGTCGACAGCACGTCCCGCGGGGTGTCGGCGTCGACCTGGAGCCAGTCGCCGTAGGAGTTTCCGGTGCGGTGCCGCCACCTCAGGTCCGGGTTGTGCCGGCGGACGTAGCTCGACCCAGGCGACCATCGGCGTCGAACGAGCGCCGCAGCACGTCGCGGTCGCCGTACGTCCGCCAGAGGTGCCAGGGGATGATCACTCCCGCGTCGCCCCAGGCCGGTGCCGCCGGCCGGTGCAGCGACAGGACCGGGGCGACGTCGCGGAAGGCGCCCTCGGCGTCCTGGCCGCAGAGCACGTCGCGCATCCAGCGGGCGAGGAACGCGGAGACGTCGGCGTTGCGGCTCGCGGTCGGGGCGAAGATCTGGGCATCGGCCAGCCAGCCGAGGCGCTCGTCCCGCTGCGGGCAGTCGGTCGGCACCGCGACGAAGTTGCCGCGCTGCCCCCAGCTGATGTTGGACTGCAACTGGTTGACGGTCGGGTCGGAGCACTCGAAGTGCCCGGTCCACGGGGTGTCGCTGTGCAGCACCCGGGCGGCCACGTCGGTGCCGGCCAGGTCGCCCGGGTGGTTGACGATCTCGACGTACCGGAAGCCGTGGTAGGTGAACCGCGGCTCGAAGACCTCGGTCCTGCCGCCACCGGTCGTGTAGACGTCGGTGGCCTCCGCGCGGCGCAGGTTGTCCCGGTACAGCTCGCCGCCGGCGAGGACCTCGGCGTGCCGCAGGACGATCCGCCGCCCCGCCTCGGCGTCCCGGACGGTCAGCCGCACCCGGCCGACCAGGTTCTGTCCGAAGTCGACGATGAACCGGTCCGGGCCGCGCCGGTGCACCGCCACCGGCGGGACGTCGCGGGTCACCCGGACGGGGTGGTCGGGCTCGGCGACCAGCGGCCCGGGATCGGTGTCGAGCACGGCGACCGGGAGGAAGCCGTCCGGAGCCGCGCCGGGCGCGTCCCAGCCGGGCTGCTGGCGGCGGGCGTCGACGTACTCGCCCATCAGCAGGTCGGCGTAGCCGATCTCACCCGGGTGCTCGGTCCAGCCCGCGTCGGTCGCGACCACCCGGCGGCTGCCGTCGGCGAAGTCGAGCACCAGCTGCGCCAGGAAGGCCGGAGCGTCGCCGTAGTGCAGCGCGGGGCGGCGGGCGTCGAAGCCGACGTACCCCGACCACCAGCCGTCGGCGACGACGGCACCGAGCACGTTGCCGCCCTCCCGCAGCAGCTCGGTCACGTCGTACGTCTGGTAGTGCAGCCGCTGGTGATACTCCGTCCAGCCCGGCGCCAGCTCGGCGTCGCCGACCCGCGAGCCGTTGAGCCGGGGTTCGTAGACACCTCGGGCGGTGGCGTAGAGCCGCGCCCGCACCGGCCGGCCGGCCAGCTCGAACGCGCGGCGCAGGAACAGCGGCGGCGGCAACGTGCGGGTCGACGGGCTGCGGTCGGCCTCCTGCGGCGGGTCGACCGGTGGCTGGCCGGCCGGGTCGCGGGCGATCCAGACCGCGGTCCAGTCTCCGCGGTGCAGCAGGCCGGTCTCGAACCAGCTCCGGGCCGACGCGGCCGCGGCGCCGGTCTCGTCCCAGACCTCGACCTGCCAGTGGTACCGGGTGGCCGACTGCAGCACCGGGCCGTCCCAGGGCACGAGCAGGCCGTCGCCGGACTCGCGCCGACCGCTGTCCCACAGCAGCCGGGCCGGGTCGTCCAGGTCCGAGCGGCATGCGGCGGCGGTGATCCGGTACGCGCTCTGCGCGGCGCCCCGCCGGTCGCAGGCGAGCTTCCAGGACAGCCGGGGGCGCGGCTCGCCCAGCCCGAGCGGCTCGAGCGCTGCTCGGACTGCAGGTCGTACGGGCGCAGCACGGACCGGCCGGTGGTGTGCGTCATCCCTTCAGCCCTCCGGCGAAGCCGTTGATGATGCTGCGCTGCAGGGCGAGGTAGACGACCAGGATCGGCGCGATGCTGATCAGGAGCGCGGCGAAGATGAGGTTCCAGTCCGTGACGAACTGGCCCACGAAGCTGGACACCGCGACGGGTATGGTCTGCTGGGTGCTGCCGCTGAGATAGAGCAGCGGCGTGAAGAAGTCGTTCCAGATGAAGACCGCGTTGAGCACCAGGGCGGTCACGGTGATCGGCCTGAGCATCGGCACCACGACGTACCAGAAGGCCTCCAGCGGCCGGCAGCCGTCGATCAGCGCGGCGTCCTCGAAGTCCCGCGGCAGCGCCCGCAGGAAGCCGATGTAGAGGAACGTCGTGAACGGCACCTGGAGCCCGGAGTAGAAGAGGATCAGCGCCCCCGCGCTGCCGAGCAGGCCGAGGTCCCGCATCGTCTGGTAGAGCGGCAGCGCGGCGAGCTGGAACGGCAGCACCAGCCCGAGCATGATCAGCAGGAACATCCCCCGCGACCAGTGGGTGGTGGCCCGGGCCAGCGGGTACGCGGCGAGCGCCGAGACGGCCAGCACGATCACCACGCTGCCGGCGGTCACCAGCACGCTGTTGGCCATCGCTCCGCCGAGGCCGGCCCGCTGCCACGCCTCGGTGAAGTTGTCCAGCGTCGGTGCGGTGGTCGGCCGGAGCGGCGACGACGTGTCCGACGGCGGCCGTACGGCGAGGTTGATCAGCACGTACACCGGGAAACCGACGACCAGGGCGACGGCGACCATCACCAGCTCCAGGCCCAGCGTGCGCCAGCGGTAGCGGGTCATGAGGCTGCCCGCTCGCCGCGGGCCAGGACCAGGTACTGCCCGGTCGAGACGACCGCCACGATGACCGTGAGCACCACCGCGAGAGCGATGCTGTAGCCGAACTCGCCCAGCGTGAACGCGTCCTTGTAGATCAGCGTCGACAGGGTGTCGGTGGCGTGCCCGGGGCCACCGCCGGTCAGCGCGTACACCTGGTCGAAGAGCTTGATGCCGCCGATGATCGACAACATCAGGTTGATGGTGATCGCCGGAGCGAGCAGCGGGCGGATGATCGACCAGAAACACCGCAGCCGGCCGGCCCCGTCGATGGCCGCGGACTCGTAGATCTCCTTCGGCACCGACTGCAGGCCGGCCAGGAAGATGACCATCGAGTAGCCGCTGAACTGCCACACGATGACGGCCACGATCGACCAGAGCGCCAGCTGCGGGTCGCCCAGCCAGTCGCGCTGCCACGAGTCCAGCCCGACCGCACCGAGCAGGCTGTTGACCGCACCGTCCGGGCCGAGGAGGTTGCGCCACAGGTAGGCGGTCACGATCGGGGTGACCACGGCCGGCGCGAACAGGAAGACCCGCAGCACGTTGCGCGACTTGATGATGGTGTTGACGCCCAGGGCCAGCAGCAGGCCGACCCCGTTCTGGATGATCATGATCGCGACGGCGATGAGCAGGGTGTTCCCGATCGCCTGCCGGGCGTCGGCGTCGCGCGCCAGCTCGGCGAAGTTGGCCAGGCCGATGAAGGCGAAGGCAGGGTCGAGACCGTCCCAGTCGGTGAACGCGTAGTACACGCCGCGGACGGTCGGCACCAGCACGACGAACGAGAACAGCAGCAGCGCCGGCAGCACGAACCACCAGGGCGGGTCGGTGGCGCGGCGCCGGCGCGCCGACCGGCGGCGGGCGGGCCGGTCGGCCGCGATCGTGACCGCCGCCGCTGCCTGCTCATTCGAGGTGATCGTCATCGACAGATGCATCCCCTGAAAGGTTTCAACCTGCCTGTCGCGGGGCCACTGCTCTTCCTCGGGCAACCTCCGGCCGCGGTCACGCTCCCTGCCCGCCTGGACGACCTGACGGGCGGCACCGGACCGGCGGGCCAAACAGTGTGGGTAACGTTTCCCACCTCGGTCGCTAGACCCTAAGAGCGTCCCGGGCGCAACGTCAAGGGGTCGAATGTGTTTCGGGCGCCTCACCGTTGCGCTGCCGTTGTCCTGACCTGGGACGATCAAGGTCCGGGCGCGAACGCGGCGGGACGCTGCGGGTGTCGGCTGAGCGTTCGTCGGCGGATAGACTCCGTGGTCAACGTTTCCCGCATCCACTCCGGAGCAGCCTGATGGAACGGACGGCGCCGCCGCGTCGGGTCACCATCGTCGACGTCGCCCAGCACGCCCGGGTCTCCACCACGGCGGTCTCGAAGGTGCTGCGCAACGCGTACGGGGTCAGCCCGTCGATGCAGGCGAAGGTGCGCCAGGCGATCACCGAGCTGGGCTACCGGCCGCATGCGGCGGCCCGGGGCCTGCGCGGCCAGAGCTACACCATCGGGGTGATGGTGCCCGACCTGCACAACCCGTTCTTCGCGCAGGTCATCGACGGGATGATGGACCAGCTGGACGACACCGACTACCAGGTCCTGCTGGGGCCGAGCAGATGCGGGCACGAGGCGGAGACCCGGGCCACCGAGGCGATGATCGACCGGAGCATGGACGGCGTGATCCTGATCGCGCCCGCCTCGGCCCGGGCCCACCTCGACCACATCGCGCGGACCGTGCCGACCGTCGTCATCGGCCGCCATGGGCGCTCGCCGGCGTACGACGCCGTGGTCGACGACGACATCATGGGAGCCGCGCTCGTCGTCGACCACCTCGCCGACCTCGGCCACCGGCGGATCGCGCACATCGAGCACCTCGAGAACGATCCCGTCCGCACCGCGGAGATGCCCAACGCCCTCCGCGCCCAGGGCTACCGGGACGCGATGGCCGCCCGCGGCCTCAGCGACGAGATCGACGTCGTGTCCACCAGCTACACCCAGCAGGGCGGCTATCTCGGCGCGCAGCAACTGCTGACCCGGCCCCGTCGACCGACGGCGATCTTCGCGGGTGCGGACATCGTCGCCATGGGCGTGCTGGCCGCGATCGACGAGGCCGGCCTCGCGGTGCCGGCCGACATCTCCGTCGCCGGGTACGACAACACGACGTTCGCCGCTCTCGGCCCCATCTCGCTCACCAGCGTCGACCAGGCGGGCCGCCAGTTCGGCAGCAACGCCGTGCGGCTGCTGCTCGACCGGATAGCCGACCGGGGGCGGTCGTCGGTCCACGTCTCGCTCTCTCCGGCCCTCGTGGTCCGCCGCACCACCGGTCCGGCTCCAGTCACCTGACCCGGCTCCGCGCCGGCAACCGTCACGGCGACTGACAGCCGGTCTTTCGAAGTCGTCGAGGCGTGGCGAGTGGGCTGGCAGGTCTGTCGCGCGGTCATCAGGGGTGTCGGCGTTGTCAGCGGCCGTGTCGGCTGCTGGAGTCTCAGGCGACGGACGAGATGGTCAGGCAGCGAGGAGGGGTTCAGGTGGCCGGTACTGGCAAGGCGACCGTCGAGACGCTCCAAGGTGTGGCCGACGCCTTCAACGCCCACGATCTCGACGCGGTGATGGGCTTCTTCGCCGACGACCCGGTTCTGGAAATGCCACGTGGGCCGCATCCGTGGGGGCAGAGGTTCCGGGGGCGGGAGGAGGTGCGTGCCGGGCTGGCATCCCGCTTCGCCGGCATCCCCGACGTCCACTACGGGGACGACCGGCACTGGGTCAGCGGCGACCGGGGCTGCTCGGAGTGGCTGCTGACCGGGACGACCGTCCAGGGGGTGCGGGTCGAGGTGCGCGGTTGCGACCTGTGGGAGTTCGAGGGCGACAAGATCGCCCGGAAGGACTCCTACTGGAAGCTCGTCGAACGGTGAGGGGCTGTCGCCGGGATCGTCCGGGGTCGTCGTCGCCACGGGTCCCGGCGTAGCCGCTGCGTCAGCGCAGCCGGCACCTCCGCCTCAGCGGAGGGCTCCTGTGGTTGGTGAGGGCGGTGTCGACCAGGACGTCGAGGAGGTCGCTGTAGTCGAGGCCGGCGGCCTGCCACATCCGGGGATACTGGGAGACGCTGGTGAAGCCGGGGAAGGTGTTGACCTCGGCCGAGGGTCGCCGCGGAGTTCGCCAGGTGGCGGATCTCCGGTCGCAGCCCGGCGCCGCGCGCGACCCCGACCGCCTCGTCGAAGAGCCTGACCTGCGCTCGGGTCGTGTCCTCGGCCGCCTCCGTGCCGCTGACCAGATGCGACCAGACGCCCCGCACCCGCACGTGCCCGGTGGTCTCCAGGTCGCGGGCCAGGCGCACCAGCTCCCGCCATTCCCCGGGTCGCGCGCCGTTGCGGTGCAGCCCGGTGTCCGCCTTCAGGTGCACCTCGGCGGTGACGCCCAGCCTCGCCGCGCTCGCGGCGACCGCACGCAGATGCTCTCGTGAGGACACCGACAGGTCCACGTCGGCCAGCAGCGCGGCCCCGAAGTCCTCCAGCGGGCTGTGCATCCAGCTGAGGATCGGGGCGGTGACACCACCCGCGCGCAGGTGCAGTGCCTCGGCGCAGGTCGTCACACCCAGCCAGGTCGCGCCCGAGGAGAGCGCGGCGCCCGCCACCCGCACAGCCCCGTGACCGAAGCCGTCGGCCTTGACGACCGCCATCACCGCCGCCGTCGTACCGGCGGCGAACAGGGCCGTGTTGTGCGCCACGGCGTCCAGGTGCACGACGGCGTGCGCGTGCGGTGACGCGATCACCGAGACCGGCCGCACGGTGTCGGCCTCCCGCAGCACACGCACGCGTTCACCGTGGCTGAACGACTTCCGCGCGCCGTCATGAGCGGGTCACGGCTGGGCTACAGCGCCGGGCAGCGCGTCGGTCGTGGGACTGCCGGCTGGCGCACCGGGGTGCGGTCGGCGTGGAGGTGCCTGTCCGCCGTACTCGGGCCGGTACTCGAAGTGCCACCATTCGTTGTCGTAGCGGCGGTACAGGTGGTACCGGTGGCCGTGCCGCTCGAGCCAGCGCGCCCCGCCGGTCGGCCGCACGTCGATGGCGATGCCCGCGACGTGGGCGGACTCCCCGGCCGGGAGGACCCGGCGGCGTGCCGCCGATCTCGAGCCGGTGCGGCGGACCTCCGCGGTGAACAGCCGGTGCTGCTCGGCGGCGTCGCGGTGGCCGGAGGTGAGGCCGATCAGTTGACCGTGCCGCCAGAACGCGTCGGCGCGGGCGGAGGTGAACGCGGCCCGCGCGGAACGGGACAACCCCTCGAGGTCTTCCGCCGGGAACCGGATGCCCAGCGCCCACTGGCAGGCGAGCCAGCGGGCACGACCGGGTGCGCGAAGCGCGGCCAGGGGCAGCAGGCCTCGAGCGATCAGCTTGGTGACCAGGGCACGAAGCCGCACTGAGCAGGACTCGGTTTCGACCATGGCGCCCACTGTCGGCAGCGAATGCGCGCGTCCGATCCGCGTTGTGTCATGGGGAGGCCCCAGCCGGGGTGGTTCGACGCGAACCGCCGGGCGACGGTTTGTGACAGAACCGGAACGGGCCGCGGACATCGCCGGGACAAACCCCGCCGACCATGACGCCGAGGACGGAGAACCCGGGGTGGACGGCTGGTTGGCTGCTACCCCGCGGCCAGCGTGTCCGTCTGCCGCACGGTTCGATCGGAGCGCCGTCGCCGGGCAGCGCTGAGATAGTGAGGCCCATGTCTCGGGTGCTGTTGATCGAGGACGACCGCGCGGTGCGCACGGGTCTGGAGTTGGCGTTGACCCGGCAGGGACATGCCGTCGCAGCCGCCGAGACCGGCGAGCAGGGGCTGGAGTTGTTGCGCGCCACGCCGCCCGACGTCGTGGTGCTGGATCTCATGTTGCCGGGGATGGACGGATTCGAGATCTGCCGCCGGATCCGTACCGACGGCGACCTGCCGATCATCATGCTGACCGCCCGCAACGACGACATCGACGTGGTGGCCGGGCTGGAGGCCGGCGCCGACGACTACGTGGTCAAGCCGGTGCAGCCCAGAGTGCTCGAGGCGCGTATCCGGGCAGTGCTGCGGCGCAGCGGCGGTGGCCCGGCGAACGCCGGGCCACCGCCGGTGGAGCGACATGGTGACCTCACCATCGACCGGGCCGCGCTGGTGGTCAGCAAGCACGGCGAGCCGGTCGGTCTCGCACCGACCGAGCTGCGCCTGCTGCTGGAGCTGTCGGCGACACCGGGCCGCGTGCTGAGCCGGCAGCAACTGCTCGAACTGGTGTGGGACCACGACTACCTCGGCGACTCCCGGCTGGTGGACGCCTGCGTGCAGCGGCTGCGCGCGAAGATCGAGGACAATTCCGCGGCGCCGGTGTACATCCAGACCGTACGGGGCTTCGGTTACCGGTTCGGACGACTGTGACCGCAGCATCCCGGCTTCTGGGCGGAGCCAGGAGCCTGCGCACCCGCCTGCTGGTGGCCTTCGCGCTGCTCGGGGTGAGCACCGCCGTGCTCGTCGCCGGCGTCGACTACGTCCAGGCGCGTCGCGTCATCCTGCAGAACACGCAGGACACCGCGGTGCTGACGATGACCGAGCGGATCGAGACCCTGCCCCCGATACTCGGCGGCCTGCCACCCAGCCAAGCCGAGCTCGACGACATCGCCGGTCGGTTGTCCGACCGTGACGACACCGCGGTCGCCGTCTATCGGGACCGCCGGTCAAGGGGCGGCCCCGACCCGGACACGCTGGCACCGGAACTGCGGCAGGCGGTACGCGAGGGACACGTGGTGTGGCAACGGGTGTCGACGGGCGGGCACCCCGTGCTGGTCATCGGCACCCAGATGAGACTCGTCCGGCCCGGCGGGACCACGCTGCCGTCGGAGCTGGAGGTCTACTCCGTGCGCAGCCTGGAACCCGAACAGCGGAGCATCGGCCGGCTCGCCGCCCGGGCATGGCTCACCGGCGCGGTGGCGCTGGTGTTCGCCGTGCTGCTGGCCCTGCTGGCCGGACGCGGTGTGCTCCGCCCGGTGCGCGAGCTGCGCCGGGCGACCAACCGGCTGGGCGAGGGGGACCTGACCGCCCGCGCACGGGTGCGTGGCACGGACGAGCTGGCCGACGTCGCGCGCACGTTCAACAACACCGCGGAAACGCTGGAACGGCACGTCGGCGACCTGCGCCGGATGGAGTCCGAGGCGCGGCGTTTCGTGGCCGACGTGTCCCATGAGCTGCGCACCCCGCTGGCCGCGATGACCGCGGTCACCGACGTCCTCGACGACGAGGCGCAACGCCTGCCAGGTGACGCCGGCAAGGCCGCCCGCCTGGTCAGCGAGGAGACCCACAAGCTCACGCGGCTGGTCGACGACCTCATCGAGGTCAGCCGGTTCGACGCCGGCACCGCGACGCTCGTGCTCGACGACGTCGACGTGGCCGAGGCGATCCGTGCGACCCTGCGCGCCCGCGGCTGGTCCGACCGCGTGCGGACCGACCTGCCTCTCGGCGTCGTGGCCCGCCTGGACCCCCGCCGGCTGGACGTGATCGTCGCGAACCTGGTCAGCAACGCGCTCCGGCACGGCGCGCCCCCGGTGTCCGTGCGGGCGCACGTCCGACCAGATCAGCTGGACGTCGAGGTCAGCGACAGCGGGCCAGGGCTCGCTCCAGACGTGCTGCCGTACGTGTTCGACCGGTTCTACAAGGCGGACACCGCCAGGGCCCGCTCCGAGGGAAGCGGCCTCGGCCTGGCCATCGCCCGGGAGAACGCCCGGTTGCACGGCGGCGGCCTGACTGCCGCAAACCGACCCGCCGCCGGGGCGGTGTTCACCGTCCACCTGCCGCGGCCCGGCAGCGAACCCGGAGACACCCGATGACGAGACGACGCCCGCTCGCCTGGGTCGTGCTGATCGCCGTGCTCACCGCCGGCTGCGGGGTGCGGCCGAGCGGAGTGATCCGCGGCGGGCCCGCACCCACCGGACAGGCCAGCGGCGTGGCCCTCTACTTCCTCGCCGACTCCTCGCTGACGCTGGTGCTTCGCCCGACGCGCCAGCCTCTTTGGCCCACGCAGACACTGGCGTTGCTCCAGGACGGACCCAACGGCGACGAACGGGCCGCGAACCTGACGAGCGAGGTCCCCACCGGGCTCGACCCGGTCACCGTCACCACCGATGCGTCCGGCACCGTCGATGTCGTCGTGTCGGCCGACGTCACGACGCTGTCCACGACGGCCGTCGACCAGATCGTGTGCACCGTCCGTGACTCGCTGTCCACCACCGCGCCGATCACCCTGGCCAGCGAGGGGGCGACCCGAGAGCCCCGGGCCTGCCCACTCACCGGCTGAGTCGAGCGAAGCCGAGCCGTGGCCAACCGGCTGAACCGGCGCCCGGACACGCCCGCGCCAGCTGTCGCCGATTCCCCTTCAGGACCTCTGAGCCACGAACAGGTAGCGGTTGACGCTGAAGAAGTAGTCGTCGCCGAGGCCGGCGAGGTCCTGGTGCCAGGCGATGGCGTCGGCTTCGCTGACCCCGCCGCGGCCGGCGACGTAGGCGGCGACGACCCCACTCATCCCGGCGCTGTAGATGTCGCGATCCGCGCCGACGTTGAGGATCGGGATGATCGCGGTCTTCGTCGGCTCGAGGCCGGCGGCCCGGAGCAGCCCGGGGAGTCGCCGCGGCAGGTACGGGTCGGCGAGGTGCTCGTTCCAGGCGGTGAGCACCCGCTGCATCCGCTCGCGGTCGCCCGAGTGCCAGACGATCGAGTCCCAGTCGGTGTCCAGCACGAGCAGCCGGCCGCCGGGACGCAGCACCCGCCGCGCCTCGGCCAGCGCCGCCGCGATGTCCTCGACGTACTCGTAGACCTGCGTGCTGACGGCGACATCGAAGTGCTCATCCGGGAACGGCAACGCGAGCGCATCGCCGGTGCCGTACTCGACGGGCGCGCCGCGCCGGCGGGCGCCGGCGAGCATGCTCTCGCTCGGGTCGATGCCGTGCACGCGACCGCCCGGGCCCACCTCCGCGGCCATCTCGGCGGCCAGGAAGCCGGGACCGGAGCCGATGTCGAGCACACGCTCGCCCGGCTGGAGTGACAGGGCGGCGCGGATCGCGCGCCGCTGGTCGACGATGTCGGGCGTCGTGTAGATGGCCTCCAGCCGCCGGGCGTTCTCCTCGTCGAAGTCGAGCATGGCGGCATCCTGCCACCGCAGCAGAGGTCCGGATCCGCACCACCCGCCAGAAGGCTGCGACCGGGCGAAGGCCCGACGGGAGGTAGACGCACGCCTATGTCGCTGCCCGGCTGGCTAACCTGGCTTGGTGACCACCGACCTGGTCCTGCTGTCGCGGGTGGCGTACCGCGGCCAGGAGGTCACCAGCCCGCGGCTGCGCGGGCTGCTCGCGCTGCTGGCCGCTGACCTGCGGGCCGGCGCCAGCACCGCCCGGCTGGTGGACCGGCTCTGGCCGGATGAGCAGCCGGCGAACCCGACCAAGGCGCTGCAGGTCCTCGTCTCCCGCGCCCGCGCGCAGCTGGGCCCGGATCTCATCGCCAGCACGCCGACCGGCTACCGGCTCACCCTCGCCGAGGACCAGGTGGACAGCTCCGCGGTTCTCCTCAACGCGGCCGCCAGCCTGCGGCAGGCCCGGGCCGGCGACAACGCGGGCGCGCTCGTCTCCGCCGAGGAGGGGCTGGCGCCGTGGGGCGCGGCCCTCGGTGCCGACCCGGGGACCGACGACCCGGTCGCGACGCTGCGCGCGGACCGCGCGCCGACGTACCGGTCGCTGCGCCGGTCCCGCGCGCTGGCGTTGTCCCGGCTGGGCCGGCGGGCCGAGGCGGTCGACGCGCTCGCCGAGGCGGTCGAGCAGCAGCCGCGCGACGAGGAGGTCCTGCTGGAGCTGCTGCGCTGCGAGGCGGCGACGCTGGGACCGGCGGCCGCGCTGGCCCGGTACGAGGAGTACCGGGCCGCGCTGCGCGACGAGCTCGGTGCCGATCCCGGCGCCGCGCTCCAGGCTCTGCACCGGGAGCTGCTGCAGGACGGGGCGCCCGTGGTGCGGCACGGGGTGGAGTACGAGCCGAACGCGCTGCTCGGCCGCGCCGCGGACATCGCCGCGGTGACCGAGCTGCTGCGCACGTCCCGGGTCACCTCGATCGTCGGGCCGGGCGGGCTCGGCAAGACGCGGCTCGCGCACGTCGTCAGCCGCCAGACCGACCTGCGGGTCGTGCACGTCGTCCCGCTCGCCGGGGTGAGCACCGACGACGACGTGGCCGGCGAGGTCGCGTCGGTCCTCGACGTCGGCGAACGGCGAATGCCGGTCGGTCCCGCCGGCCCACGGACCGACGTCGTCGCCGGCATCGCGGCTGCCCTCGGTCCCGCGCCCGTGCTGCTGGTGCTGGACAACTGCGAGCACGTGGTGCGCGGTGCGGCCGATCTGGTGCGGGCGCTGGTGTCGATGACCAGGGACCTGCGGGTGCTGACCACCAGCCGCGCCCCGCTCGGCCTGACCTCGGAGTCGGTGTACCTGCTGTCCGAGCTGGACCTGCCGACCTCGATGGAGCTGTTCGGCCAGCGCGCGCGGGCCGCCCGCCCCGGTGTCGAGCTGCCTCCCGACAGGGTCGCCGAGCTGTGCCGGCACCTGGACGGCCTGCCGCTGGCCGTGGAGCTGGCCGCGGCCCGGATCCGGGTCATGTCTGTCGCCGAGATCACCGCGGGGCTGGCCGACCGGTTCGCGCTGCTGCGCGGCGGCGCGCGGGACGCGCCGGAGCGGCACCACACGCTGCAGGCGGTGGTCGAGTGGAGCTGGACCCTGCTCGCGCCGGCCGCCCAGGCGGCGATGCGTGCGCTGTCGGTCTTCCCGGCCGGGTTCGATGCGGACGGCGCGCGGCGGCTGCTCGGCGACGAGGCGCCCGACCTGGTGACGGACCTGGTCGAGCAGTCGCTGCTCAAGGTGCTGGAGACGCCGGCCGGGACGCGCTTCCGGATGCTGGAGACCGTGCGCGACTTCGCGGTGGCGCGGCGGGAGGAGGCCGGGGAGACCGGCCCGGTGACCGACTCGTTCCTCGCGTGGGCCCGCTACTTCGGCGTGGCGCACCACGAGTCGCTGCTCGGATCCGACCCGTACGTCGCCGCGGAGCGGGTGCGGCCGGACGTCGACAACCTCGTCCAGGCACTGCGACTGGGCGTGGCGCGAGGGGATGGCGCGACGGTCGCGGCGACATCCGCGGTCCTCGGCGCCCTGTGGACGATGGAGAGCAACTCCACCCGCGTCTTCTCGCTGATCGAGGAGAGCGAGTGGGTCCTGTCGCACTTCCGGCCCGCGCCCGACCTCGTCCCGGCCACCCGGATGGCGGCGACCCTGTTCGCGGCGACCACCTTCATGATCCAGGGTCCCCGCGCGACGCGGTCGATGGCCGTGCTGCGGCGGCTGCCGCCGGCCCCGCCGACCACCGTGCTGGGTGCGATCCAGACCGTCCTGCTGGCCGGGCTTCCCGGCCCCGGCCAGGTGAGCCTGCCCGACCTGTACGACGGCGACGAGCCGCTGGTCGCCGCCATCGCGGCCCTGATCACCAGCTACATCGCGGAGAACGCGGACGACCCGGACGGCGCCCTGAAGGCCGCCCTGCGCTCGCTCGACGGCCTCGAGAACCGGGCCGACTCGTGGGTCCGGATGCTCGCCCAGACCCGGATCGGCGAGCTCTGTCTGCATCTCGAGCGGGGCGTGGAGGCACGGCGGCACCTGACGACGGCGCTTCGGCTGATGGACGAGCTCGGGCCGTGGCCCGACGCGATCGGGATCAAGTGGACGCTGGCCGTCGCCGCCCTGCAGACCGGCGACCTGGGCGAGGCGGAGCGGTGGCTGGCGGAAGCCTCCCAGGAGGATGCCGTCGGCGACCAGTACGGCGTGCTGTCCCTCCAGCTCGGCCTCCGGGCGGAGATCGAGCTGGTGCGCGGGGACGTCGAGGCCGGTCTGCGCCTCTGGCGTTGCGCGGCCGGTCACCTGAGCGGGGCCGACAACACGGTCTACCAGATCGGGGGCACCGGTCTGGACCCGTGGGCACTGGAGGTGCAGGCGGTCGCCGTGGTGGCGCATGCCCGGCACGGTCGGGTCGATCCCGTCGGGGAGATCCTCGACGACCTGCCCCGCAAGCTCGCCACGATGCTGACCAGTCGCATCGACCGCCCGCCGCCGTTCTTCATGGAGCTGCCGGTGTGCGGCGTCCTCCTGCTGGCGCTGGCGATGGCCGACCTCGACCGCGGTCGGCGCACCGGGGACCGGCTGGTGACCAGGTCGGCGGTGCGGATGATCGCGCTGGCCGAGCGCTTCCGCTTCATCCGCAACTTCCAGCCGACCATGTCGGCAGCGCGCGCCCGCCGGGACGCCGAGCAGGCGGACAGGTCGGCGTACGACGACGCGGTGTCGTCGTACGCCGACCTGGATCGGGAGGAGCTCCGGGCCGCCGCGCTGGTGGCGCTGCGGCACCGCTAGCGCGACGGGTCGCGGTTGTACAGTCGCCTGGCCCAGAGGTAGCCGGCCAGCGCGATGCCGGTGCTCCAGGCGAGCGTGGCGACGGCGCTGGTGCCGACGGGCGTGCCCATCAGCAGACCCCGCACCGTCTCGATGAACGGGGTGAACGGCTGGTACTCCGCGAAGACACGCAGCGCGGCCGGCATCGACTCGGTCGGGACGAAGCCGCTGCTCAGGAACGGCAGCAGGAGCAGCGGCATGGGCGTGTTGCTGGCGGACTCGACGGTCCGGGCCGCCATGCCCAGCGCGACCGTCAGCCAGGTCAGCGCGAACGTGATGATCGCGAGCACGCCGACCGTGGCGAGCCACTCCACCGGGGTGGCGGACGGCCGGAAGCCGATCAGCAGCGCGACGCCGAGGACGAAGCCGACGGCGATCGCCGTCTGGATCATCGCGGCGACGACATGGCCGGTCAGCACCGACACCCGCGCGATGGCCATGGTGCGGAAGCGGGCGATGATGCCCTCGGTCATGTCCATGGCGACCGCGATCGCGGTCCCCTGGGCGACCGCCGCCACCGCCACGAGCAGGATGCCGGGGGTGACGTAGTCGACGTACGCGGCCCGGCCGCCCGAGCCGCCGAGCCCGTTGCCCAGCGTGCCGCCGAAGACGTACACGAACAGCAGCAGGAAGACGACCGGCATGCCGGCGAGCAGCACGGTCAGGGACGGATAGCGCAGCATGTGCTTGAGGTTGCGCCTGAGCATCGTCGCCGAGTCGGCGACGGCGTAGGACACGGAAGTCATCGCACTGTCTCCTTCGGAGTGTCGTGCTGGCCGGTCAGGGCCAGGAAGACGTCGTCGAGATCGGGGGTGTGCACGGACAGCGCCTCGACCTCGACCGCCGCGTCGTCGAGCTGGTCGAGCAGCGCCCGCAGCGACTTGACGCTGCCGTCGCCAGGGACCTGGAGAGTGAGCGACTCGTCCTCGCGCGCCGCCCCGCCGAGGGTGTGCGCCGCCCGGTCCAGCCCGGTGGGATCCGCGAACTGCAGCCGGATGTGCCCGCCGGGCACGTGCCGCTTGAGCTGGTCCGCGGTGCCCTCGGCGACCAGCGTGCCGTGGTCGAGGACCGCGATCCGGTCGGCGAGGTGGTCGGCCTCCTCCAGGTACTGCGTGGTCAGGAAGATCGTCACGCCGTCGGCCACGAGCTCCCGGATGATCTGCCACATGGACCGGCGGCTGCGCGGGTCGAGGCCGGCGGTCGGCTCGTCCAGGAAGATCACCCGCGGCTGGCCGATCAGCGTCATCGCGAGGTCGAGCCGGCGCTGCATGCCGCCGGAGTACGTCCCGGCCGTCTTGCGCGCCGCGTCGCCCAGGTCGAACCGGTCCAGCAGCTCGGCCGCCCGCCGCCGGCCCGCCGCCCGGTCGAGGTGGTGCAGGTCGGCCATCAGCAGCAGGTTCTCCTCGCCGGTGAGCAGGCGGTCCACCGCGGAGAACTGACCGGTGACGCCGATCGCGGCGCGCACCGAGTCCGGGTCGGCGGCCAGGTCATGGCCGGCGATCCGGGCCTCGCCACCGTCGGCGGTGATCAGGGTGGACAGAATCTGCACCGTCGTGGTCTTGCCCGCCCCGTTCGGGCCGAGCAGCGCGTAGATCGTGCCCGCCCGGACCTCCAGGTCGATGCCGTCGAGCACGACGTGGTCGCCGAACGACTTGCGCAGTCCCTTGGCTGCGATCGCCAGGTGGGGTGCGGTGGTCATGGTTCCTCGTCTCGTTCCGCGTGGCGCTCGTCGCCACGACGGTGCCGAGAGTGCGCGCCGCCGGGTTCATCCCGGTTTCACCACGGCTACAGCCGCTTTCGCGGAGCCTTGGTCCTCGGTAACCGATGCCGTCGACGGGGGTGGACCGGGCACAGCGGTCCAGAGTGCCTGTCGGCCGGCGGTGGGAAGTCCACCTACCATGCCGTCCCATGAAGGAGATCGGCGTCCTCAATCAGATCCGGGACCCGCTGCCGCTTCCGTGCGTCGATGGCACGAGTGTGAGTGGCGCGGGGGACGGGCGGATGAGCGCTGGGTGCTGACCGATGAGACCGGCCGAGCAGCGTCTGCGCGCGGCCCGGGTGGCTGCACGGAGCCGCTCGGGGGCTGATGCATCGTTTGACTGGGTCCCAGACGCCGACCGGTCCGCGGCGATAGAACGTGTCCGTGCAGCACGTGAAATGATCTTTCTCGAGTATGACACGGCCAGGCGCCGATGGTACGAGGACGACGACAATTTGATTTTCGTGTTGGTCGCCGCATTGGGGGTCGCGTTGGCCGTGACGTTCGGCGTGTCGGGTGAAAGAGAGCCATCGTTTTTCTGGGAGCTGATCGCCGGGACTGTTGCGGCAATCGCCGGCTTTCTCGCCTCGCGGTGGAGCAGCGATGACCCTGACGACGCGAACTCGTTTTTTCTCACCCTTTTCTTTGCTGCGGTTCTGGGCGTGCTCGGATTCCTTCTGTGGTTGCTTCCGGGTTGGCTGCCCGACGCGGTGTGCTACGGCCTCTGGTCCACGGCAGTAGGCACTTTGTTGGGATTCTTGCGAGTCCCGGCCCGCAACTGGCTTTGGGCTCGGAGGCTGAGCAGGGCGCACAAGAAGTATCCGGACTATACCGTCACGATCCGCTATGCCGACGCGCTCAAGGCACTTGACCTCTACGTCGCTGAACCGCAAATGCACTTCTGGTCGGTGGTGGAACCCCTCGAACGACTCGCCGAGGTAATGCCTGCAGGCTGGTCGGACATCGCCTTGCACGGCAGCGATCCGGGCACCGACGCATGGCTCACGCTCGAAACTCGACGTCGCGTGGCTGCCGTGCGCCAAGCCAAACGCGGACTACTCATGCGATCGACCCCGCCGTGGCTGCTCGCCGATCAGATCGGGCGAGATCTCGGGCATTGGGTACGCGACGAATTCGGTCAGATCAGCGCCGAGGACGATATCGACGACCTCGCCCCAGGGGCCCAGCATCCGGTCCGACGCCAGGTCGTCAAGATCGCCGTCCTCACCCCACTTGCGCTTGCGCCGCTCGCCATAGTGTGGATCTTGTCGGTGCTTGGAGTGATCGACGAGAGCGAGACGTCAGCCTGGCTGAGGATCGCCATCGCGTGGGCAATTCTCGGCATCATCGGACTAGTCGACCATGATGCCCGCAACCGACTCACCGCGGCCAAGGAGTTCTTCAATACCTGACCCGAGATCGATCCTGATCCCGGGCTTCCTCACGCTCCGCCGGGGCGAGCCCGTAGCGGAGACCGGTCTGGAGGTTTAGCTCCTCCGGGCTCAGCTGCCGCTGCTTGGCGGCGGCCAGCTGTGCGGCGGCTCAACCCGGTTGCCAGCTAGGTAGAGCACGAGGAGACGGACGGAGCACCCGCCAACCACTTGACTTCGTCGCGTTACGTTGCTCATGCCGCATCCGAGCGCGCCCCAACGCCATGGCGATCAGCGCCGCCCAGCGGAGCGGCTCGCACCCGCCGGCTCGGTCACAAACGTGATGATCCATGCTGATGTATGACGGGCAGCTCGTCCAAAGGAGCACACCGATGTCTCGCACGCGTATCCACAACCTGTCCATTTCGCTCGACGGCTTCGCTACCGGGGAGCCCCAGTCTGCCGGAGCACCCTTCGGCCACGCCGGCGAGCGGCTCCACGAATGGTTGTTCGCCACCCGGTTCTGGACAAAGTCTGGCGGGACCGTCGGTGCCGACAATGCCTTCGCCGAGCGCCACGAATTCGGCATCGGCGCCGAGATCATGGGCGCCAACAAGTTCGGCCCGCCCGGCTGGCAGGACGATCCGGACTGGACGGGCTGGTGGGGCCCGAACCCGCCGTTCCACACGCCGACCTTCGTGCTCACCCACCGACCGCGGCCACCGATCGAGATGGAGGGTGGCACCACTTTCCACTTTCTCGAAGCATCCCCCGCCGAGGCGCTCCAGACCGCGCGTGAAGCAGCCGGCGGCCAGGACGTGCGCATCGGTGGCGGACCGACCGTCGTACGCGACTTCCTTGCCGCCGGACTCGTCGATCACATGCACCTCGTTCAGGTGCCGATCGTGCTCGGACGCGGGGTCAGGGTCTGGGACGGCCTGGAGGCGCTCGAGAAGGACTACGACATCGAGGCGGTCTCAACCCCGAGCGGCGTCACGCACCTGACCTTCACAGCCAAGAGCGAGTGAGTGCGCTAACAGGCCCGGTTGCTATCTCTCGGCTCGTACCGCATCGCCACCGCGCCCGAGCTGAACTCCAGCCGGCGATCGGCGTGAACGTCCGCTCATCAGCGGAGTCGTTTTGCGTCAAGCTTCGGGGTCGGCGCCTCGCCGGTCGTCGGTCCCTGCATAGCTGAATGGGGTTGATTCCCGGCAGCGTGTGATCGGGTTGGCCAGACGACGGGCGGGGCTGCCCATGATGTGCGTCGAGATCAGCGTGTCTCTATGCCGCAGAGGGCTCGCCCCGACCGCCAGCTTGATGCGCCGCGAGCCCAGGTCAGGCAGCGGCGTCGGCTGGTTGGGGTCGTGCTCGGTGGCCGTGGGTGGCGATGGCGGGGTCCCAGGTCTGGCCGGTGGTGATCACCGCGTGTAGGTGCCGCAGGATCGCCGCGGCGACAGCCGCCGTCGATTGCCGGGCGCCTTCTCCTCGCCGCCCGTCGTGCGCTTCCGGCGAGGTCAGCCGGTCGTTCGGGGGTGCCGGGCCGCCATCGCGGCCCGTTCCGGCGCCGTCGGCCAGGGGGTGGGGCGGCAGCCCTGCAGCGCGATCGACTGCGCTGCATCAGCGGCGCGGTGTCGCCGGCCCTGGGACACAGGCGGTGGGACAGGCCCAGCCAGTGCCCGGTCTCGTGGTTGAGCACCATCGCCTTGTAGCTCGGGAGGTCGCCGGCGAGCACACCGGACGGCGAGCCGGACAGCCAACGCGCCTCGTTGACGACGACGTTGCGGCCGTTGCGGCAACTCCACGTCCGGTCGCACGCCGAGCCGAGCGCCGCTACCCGCTCCGGGTCGCAATCCACAAGGCGAAGTCGCCGACGGCCGGGACCTGGCGGAACGCGATCCGACCGCCGAGGGTCCAGCCCCGCGGGTCGCCGTAAACCTGCCGGGCCGCCGCCCCGAATTCCCCGAGGTTCCTGCGAAGCGGGCCGGCGGAGGCACGGAATAGGTGATCGGCCGGGCGCTCGGCAGCGAGGATTGCACTCCGCTGAAGTTCTGGGTCGCCGTCGCGGGCGACGACTACCTGCAGCTCGACCGACGTCGTGGTCACCGGCCGGCACGTGCCAGGGCACGCCTACCCGCCCCTGGCCGCTGGTCGCGAAGCCCCGCGCCCGGGCCACCTCCATGCGGATCGGGCTCATGTCGATGGTTGATCGGTATCGCGCGGTGATCCTTCTCGGTAGCCTTGCCGAGGCCATCGTGGCCATCGAGGAGGGCCGGAGGAGTCGGCGCGATCGGACGATCGGCTCGCGCTCTTCCGGTGAGGAGGTGCCGTGCGGCTCGATCATCTCTGCGATGTCGAATGGCGCTACACGCTGATGAAGACCATCGAGCCATCAGGTGCCGGAGACGGCCGCGTCTACGGTCAGGGTACGGGCACGTTCACTGGACGGCTGTCCGGTATCGCTGAGTGGTCGAACTTCCCGCGACTCCACCGTGGCTTCGCCATGCCGGACGCCCGAGGAGCGATCGACGTGGGAGACCAGGCGTTCGTGCTGTTCGCGTTGACGGGCCTGTCCGATCTGACCGATGGTGCCGGCGTCCATGTCATGACCTTCATGACCGAGCACGAGCCCTACGCCTGGCTGAACGACGTGATCGCCGTCGGCGAGGGAAGCATCGACCAGGCGGCCGGAGCCCTCTCGATGCGCTACTACTCCTGTCACGTGGAGCACAGGCCGAGCCTGATCGCCGACGAGACGGGATGACCACGGTCCCGTGGTGTCCACCCGTATCTGGGTCGACGCAGGGCAGAGGCTCAGCGCAAGCAGCCGATGAGGGTGCATTCCCGAGGGTGGCGGGGGACGGCCGCTGGGCGAGGTCTATCCGTGGTGCCGCAGTCGGTACCAGGTCGGTGCTGCCCGTCGCAGAGGCTTGGGCATGCCGGCGGTGACGGCAGTTTCGGAGTCGATGATGCGCCAGTGCGGGTAGGCCCGGCCGATGTCGGCGGGTCCGGCGCCGCGGGGTAGTGGGCGTGGGGTGGCGCCGGGGGTGAAGGCGAGCATCAGCAGCGTGGCCGCGGGCTGTGCCAGTGCGGTCACCGACCGGCCCATGGCTGATCGTTGCCGGTCCGATAGTCCATGGAAGCAGCCGACGTCGAGGAAGAAGTCGATGCCGCTGCCGACCTCGGCGGCGTCGAGCGCGGTGACGTCGGCTTGGACGAACTCGGCGCTCACGTGTTGGCTGTCGGCGCGGCGGCGCGCCCGGCGCAGCGCCGCTTGGACCTGGTCGATGCCGCTGGCCTTCCATCCCCGCGCGGCGAGCGCGACGGTGTGCGCTCCCGAGCCGCAGCCAAGGTCGAGGACCCGGCCGGGTCCTCCGTGCTCGGCTTCCTCCCGGCTGTAGAGCCGGTCCAGGCCGTCCGGGTCGGCGTCGGCCGCCCGCTCCCACGGGGTGACGCCGATGGCGTACGCGAGTGCGTATCCCAGGGACATGACCGCCCTCCATTTCGATCGTGTAGAGCTTGAACGAATAGGGCCTAGACTCCTCCTCGTGGCGGAGGGCGTCAAGAGACGGTCCTATGACTCGACCCGTCGGCGGGCGGCCGCGCAGCAGCGACGGAGCCGGATCCTGCAGGCCGCTGCCGAGCTGTTCCTCTCCGAGGGCTACCCGCGCACCACCGTCGCCGCGATCGCCCAGCGGGCCGACGTCTCCGAGGACCTGGTCTTCCTGCTCTTCACCAGCAAACGCGGCGTTCTCAAGGAGGTCATGGACGTCGCCATCGGCGGAGACGACGAGGACATCCCCCTGCTCGAACGAGAAGGGCCGCAGGCTGTCCAGGCCGCGACCGACCAGTGGGAGCAACTGCGGCTGTTCGCCGCCGGCATCACCAGCCAGCTGGACCGGGTCCGGCCGTTCAACGACCTGGTACGCAGCGCAGCCGCGGTCGAGCCGGAGATCACCGCCCTCCAGGACGACCTGCACCTGCGCCAGCGCCGCTTCGCGATGCGCATGGTCGCCACCTGGGTTGCCGCGAACGGGCCGCTGCGCAACGAGATGAGCGTCGAAGCGGCCGCGGCGGTCCTCTGGACCCTTGCCAGCCCGGACGTGTACCGCATGCTCACCGTGCACTGGTCCTGGAGCCGCGGGCAGTACGAGGATTGGCTACGAGAGACACTTATCGCAGCTCTGCTGCCTTGAGGCCGGCGCTCGACAACATCCGCCTCTGCCGCGGGTTGCGCATCGCCACGCGCCCACCACCGGCGGTGTGGATGGGGCAGCGGGAGGAGGATGACGGATCTCCAGTTCCGGCTGGTCCGGGCGTCGGTACGGCGGCCGCGGAGCGGACGGATCGACCCCCACGGTGCGGAGGACCGCGATGAATCGGAAAGCCGTGCACGCCGACCAGGCCCCGGCCGCTCTCGGTCCGTACAGCCAGGCGATCGTCGCCCAGGGCTTCGTGTTCTGCTCGGGTACGGCAGGAATCGATCCGGCGTCGGGCGTGGCTCCGGAGGGGATTGAAGCCCAGACCGAGCAGGCTCTGCGGAACCTGGCGGCAGTCCTGGAAGCCGCCGGGACGTCAATGGACGGCCTCGTCAAGACCACCATCTTCGATTCGGACGTGAGCGACTTCGCGAAGCTCAACGAGGTCTACGCCCGGCACATGCCCGATCCTCCGCCGGCGAGGTCTGCGCCGGCCAACTCCAGGCTTCCCCGCGGCTTGCTGGTCTCGATCGACGCCATCGCGGTGCTGACCGCCGGCGGCAGTGTCAACACTCCTCGCTGAGGATCAGCCCAGGCCGGCGGTATCGGCCTGACTCACGGCGCTGCCACGAACCCCGCCAAGACGACCTGGGCCGTCCTCTTTCGCGCGGCTCGACGCACTCATCTCCCGCGGAGCGCGCCGGGCGCGCGACCATGCGCTAGTCGCGTGCTCATGCCGGGCGAGGGTTGCTTCGATGGTTGGACGAGCTGGTGGCGGCCGGCTTGTCCGCGACATGCTCGGCAGGTGCGGCGACCCGGGCGTGATGAGCTGGCACGGCAGATGCAGGCGTGGTTCGACAGGACCGAACCGGAGGAACGCGGGCCGGCCGGGGAGGTCGTACTCCTCGGTATGATCGCTGCTCCCATCCAGCTATGCACCGTCGTAGTAGTCGGCGTGGCGCTCCTTCGGCGGCTGCAGGCTCGCCGCGCTGGCCGCCTACAGCGGCTTCTTGTTGTCGGCGTCGTCGTAGTCCAGGCGATGCTGCAACTCACGCGACGGGCCGTGATGCGGCGGTTGTACCGGGCGTTGGCCGATGTCGAGAGTCAGCCCGCACGTTGAACGTCCCGGCACTTATCGGACGTGCGCCGGCGCCCGCACATACCGCAATGCGCGCTCCGCGCGGCTGCCTGCGGGCACCGCGATGCGGGGGACCACCGTCAAGCTCGGCTCCGGCGGTGTCGATCACCCAGGCCTTCAGCCGGCTCCCGCACCCCGGTAGGAAGCCCCGAGCTCAGTCGCATCGGGCGCCGCGATTCCGGCGCGCAGGCGTTCGAACTCGGCCTCGGTGATCACGCCGGCCCCGTGGAGCTCCGTCAGCTTCCGTAGAGTCTCCGCGGGGTCGGATGGGCCGGCCGCGGCCTGTCGCCTGGACGAGGCGGAAACCTTCGCAGGGATCGCTGAGCGCACCTGCTGCTCCGCCCAGCGCCCGCCCTGACGCGTCGCGAGCCACGCATGGATCCTGTCCGGGTCGCCCGTGACCGCAGCGGTGCGGAACATCTGCGTGAGAAGGGCCACGGCGCGACTCTAGCCCTGGCGCTTCATGATCGTCGGCGAGGAGCGAGGGGACGCGACCCCGCATAACGCCGGTCTCCACGAGCAGAGAGGATCGCCAGAGTATCTTCCGATCATGCTCAACGGTGCCGTAGTAACGGTAGCCACTGACGGTGGAATGCTGGCGCTGTGGCGGGGATCAGCCTTCGCTGACGTCGACGGGTACGAGGCATGGGAAGAGCGGGTCAACGAACGGCTCGCCGAGGCGATCCAGTCGGGTGAGCTGGTCCCCGTTGGCCTCCGAGGTGACGGAGCATTCGGCGTGCGCGTCGCGGTGGCCCCCGACGCCGCGACAGAGCGCGAGCTCCGCTACACCGTTGTGACCAGCGAGCCTTACCTTCTCGTGGCTGATGGCGGCGCCATCTTCCTGAGCGGAATCGAGGCTGTCGGCAATGCGCAGTCGAGCCCGGTGACACTGTCGCTTGCTCAAGGGCGTTACGCCGTCCGGGCGTCGATTGTGGCCTGGGACGAGGAACCTGGCGGGCGTGGTCCGGACGGTCTACCGACACCGAACGCACTGCCAGACTTCCTCGTGCTCATCGCGCTGAGTGATGGGTCCGAGGCATTCCGAACGACGGAGATTGCCTTCGACCCACCCGGCTAAGCCGTACACAACACCGCACTCTCGTGCCGCGCTGCGCGCGGGACGCGCGACTTTGCCGGACTGCGCGCTCCATGAAACACGCCGCAGGTGGCGGGCGTAGGTGCTCTGGGAGTAGAACGACGCTGTGGCAGCCAAGCTGGGGCGTGGCTCAGGAGCGCGGGCAGTCGTACTGCTGCTGGCGACCGCAGTAGTGGGAGCCGCAGTGCTCTGGCTTCTGCCGGCGGCGCTCGTCTCCTCCGGCGCCATGACCCCTGTGGAGCGGGCGAAGGCCACGAACGACGTGCGTGTGCCACTGGTTGCCTTTCTCGTCGCGGTCGGTGCCGCGGGGACTTTGTGGTTCACCGCCCGCACATACCTGCTAAATCGAGAGGGCCAGGTCACCGACCGCTACACCAAGGCGGTCGGGCAACTCGGCGACGAGAGCGCACCGGTGCGTATCGGCGGCGTCTACGCCCTGGAGCGAATCGGCGCTGACTCCACGAGGGACCGCAGCACCGTCATCTACGTGCTCGGCGCGTTCGTCAGGGAGCGTTCGAAGGTGATGCGGGAGCGGCAGGACGAACCGGCCGAGGACGTGAAGGCCGCCCTGCGGGTGGTCGGTCGGCTCCTCGTCGGCACCGACGTGGTGCTCGACCTGCGGGACGCCGACCTGCGAGGGGCCTATCTGGGGGATCTACCGGCCGACCGGGTGGTGCTCGACGGGGCCAGGCTCGACGGCGCCCGGCTGCCTCCGCCGCTCAGGAGAGAGTGACCGGCCGACGGGCGAGGCGTGCATAGGTCAGGACGAGGTCGGAGAGCTCGCTGGCGAACCGCTCCAGTCGCCCGGTCAAGCTCGCCGAGTCGACCTTGAACCGGAGGCGCCGCTCCTCCGCGGCATTGAGGTCGGACCGGTCCAATTGGTCTTCAACGTCTCGGACGAACGCATCGATCTGACCGACCACAGTCTCGTGGATGAAGGCGACCATGTCTGCGTCGGCGTCTGCCAGCTCATAGAACGCTGCCTCGGACGTCGCACGCTTCTCGGCGTCGTCCGGGAACAGGGTGGGTATGTCGCCTTTGATATTCCGCTCGTAGATGAGAAAGATGTCCCCACAGCTGTACTTCATGTCGTGGAAGCCCGGGCCGGCCTTCGTCGTGCGATACTCCTCGAGAAGGGAGAGGAATCGGGACCGCGCGTCTCGACCGCGGAAATCGAAGAGCAGGAAGCGGTGCAGCCACCGAGTCATGTTCTCATTCGCCTTCAACAGCTTGCCGGCGATGATGTAGAGATCCTCGGCCGCCCCCGGACGGTCAGCGAGAGCGGGCACACCGGAAATCCGACGAGCCACGCCGATGAAGTGATCGATACTGTCCAGTGCATGTTGCGAGTCCGACGACATGACATCCACCCCCGGAGTGAGATTCTGCCGAGTCTGCGCTTCGCGGCGCTGGCCGACAAGCCCGTCCACGTCCATTGCGTCACGACGACGGACATCGAGCTAGGCGGACTGATGGACCTACGGCCAGCGGCGCGCACGGGACGCGTGACTTGGCCGTGGTGGTGGCATGGCCGCCAGCTGACATCGGCGGGCGACGGGGCAGCTCGCCGTCAAGTTATTCGGCGATCGGTTCCCAAATCAGCTCCGCGACGTCGATGACTAGATCGGGTCCGGCCTGGCCGGAATCACTGGGCGTGCGGACCTCGCCCGTGCAGACGCAGACGACGTCGTTCAGGCGGCGGTAAGGGTCGTGGTCGGCCAGGTGGAACACAGCCCCCACGATCTGGCGCCGCCCCGCCGGGTACGCGCGGCCATACCCGTGCCACTCCACCATGATCGTGGCGCCGTCGTCGGCCTCGATGACGGCCCGGAAGTCGGGCCGGAAGGGCCCATCCGCTCCCTGTTTCTGGGGAAAGTTTGCGCCGCGGAAACGCCCGGTTACCGCACCCTCGCATCGTCCCTCGGCGATGAAGAAGGCCTGCTGCCAGCCGCCGTCAAGGTCGACCGCCCAGCTTTCGGGATAGGTGAAGCGTATGCGATACAGCGGCTCAAGCCTCATCAGCTGCTCCTGCCCAACGAACGTCAGACCCAGTTTGCTGGCGTGGCAGGGCAGCTCGCAGCTGGACGCGCCGTCTGAAGGGGCCGGTCGACATTGCCGCCGGTAGACGCTCAGCCGCGCGGCTCCTCGTACAACCCGACGATGTTGCCGCCGGGGTCGCGGAAGCGGGCGGTGAGCTCGCCGGAGTCGGCACCGATGGCCTGCACGATCTCGCAGCCCTCCGCGCGGACGCGGTCGATCGCGAGGTCGATGTCGTCGACCCAGATATAGACGAGGGCGCCGGGGTCGGCCGGTGCCCGGCCGGGCACCCAGTGGCCGCTGACCTCGCCGGTGGAATCGTCAAAGGTGATCGCGCCGCCGGGGTGACGGCGTGGACGCCAGTCGAACACCCGCTCGTAGAAGGAGGCTGAGCGTTCGACGTCGCTTGCCGGCAGTTCAACGTGGCAGATCTTGCCGTGCTTCAGGGTCGGTGGCATGGCAGCTCCTGCACTCGACGGTTCGCCAAAGGGTGCCACCTGGCCGCGACAAGACACCGGCGGGCCGACGCCCGGCGGAATCCGTGTGCAGCGGCTCAATGCACAGCCGACCCGACGACGCGCGCTTCTGCCGCTGGTCGTGCTGTGGGTGGGATCAGGTCGCGGTTGGCGCCGGGGCGAAGGGGGCCGCCGTCGTCGGCGGTGAGTCGCCTTCGCGGTCGCCCGGCCGGATCTGGGTTCAGCTCGGGTCGGCGGTCGATGACCGGGGGACCGAGCGCCAAGCGGTGAGGTCCAGGGCGGGATAGCGCTGGGCGACGCCGGCGAGGGTCTCGGGTGTCCAGTACGGGTGGCCGGGCGGCGGGAATCCGAAGAGGGCGAGTTGCCGGGGCGTGGCCCGTGCGGCGAAGTCGTACCAGGCAGGTTCGTGGCTGCGGTCGGCCCAGGAACCTCGTTGCGCCCACTCGACGCCGGCGGGCCGGTAGCTCAGGTGCATCGAGTAGCGGGCTCCGCCGGGCGCCCGTAGCGCGGTGCCGCGGTGGAAAGTGCCGGGCTGGAAGGCGACGACCGTGCCGGCCGGGCCCGCGGCGGACACCTCCGCGTCGTACAACTGGGGGCTGGGGGTCTGCGCGACGAAGCCGTCGGCGGTGCCGCCGCCGTCCGGGTGTCAGTCGCGGCCGCCGAGGATCGTCAGGTCGAGGCGGGCGAGCCGGTCCGGGTCGGCGAGGAAGTCCATCTCGGCGATCCTCCCGTTGCGGACGATGATCGAGGCGATCGTGAACACGACGCCGTTGCGG
Source organism: uncultured Actinomycetota bacterium (assembly GCA_963849885.1). GTDB lineage: Bacteria > Actinomycetota > Actinomycetes > Mycobacteriales > CADCTP01 > CADCTP01. The sequence goes on from CAWKIV010000019.1 coordinate 285,858, forward strand.
GTGGCCACCATCCCGGCGGCACCGTTGACCAGAGCCGGGTGCATGGTGAGGTCCACCCGCGACCACAGGACCGCCCGCCGCGCCACGTCGAGCGCGCCGCGCACATCGGCCGACACGACGGCCAGGGCCGCGCCGCCGTCGGCTCGCAGCACGACGTCCGGGTCGAGGGTGGCGACCAACGCGTCGAAGTCGCCCTCCCGCGCCGCGGCGAGGAACGCGTCGACGACCTCCCGTTGAGCGGCCACACCGACGTCCGGGGTGGTCGGTCGGGTCCGGACGCGACGCCGGGCCCGGCTGGCCAGTTGGCGCGCCGCCGGTGGGGAGCGGTCGATGAGCGGCGCGATCTCCTCGAACGGGACGCCGAACATGTCGTGCAGGACGAAGGCGAGCCGCTCCGGTGGTGTCAGCGTCTCCAGGATCACCAGCAGCGCGAGACCGACCGAGTCCGCGAGCAGCGCCTCGTGCTCGGGATCGACGCTGTCGGCGCGGTCGACGATCGGGTCCGGGAGATACGGGCTCAGCGGCTCCTCGCGGCGTACCTTCCGGGAGCGCAGCATGTTGAGCGAGACCCGCGCGACGACGGTCGTCAGCCACCCGGACAGGTTCTCGATCTCACCGGGCTCAGATCCGCTAAGCCGCAGCCAGGCTTCCTGCACGGCGTCGTCGGCCTCGCTCACCGAGCCGGTCATCCGGTAGGCGACCGCCCGCAGGCGAGGCCGGTGCTCCTCGAAGCGCCGCGCCAGCCAGTCCTGCTCGCTCATCCGCTCGCATCCTCCCTCGGCGACAGGTCCACCAGGAAGACCCGCCCGGGCCGGCCGACGTGACCGGATCGCGCCGGCGGATCAGGTGTCGCTCGTCACGCGCCGCGCCGGTCACATCGTCGGCCGCTGAGGGGTCTCCCCACCGACCCCACGGATCCACGAGAGGAACGCACGATGCGAGTCTTCGTCGCCGGTGCGAGTGGCGCGCTCGGGAGCCGCCTCGTTCCGCAGCTGATCGACGCCGGGCACGAGGTGATCGGCGCCCACCGCTCGCCGGCGAGTGCCCGCCTGGTGGAGGTGCTCGGCGCCGAGCCGGTCCGGCTCGACCTGCTCGACGCCCGGGCCGTGCGCACGGCCGTGCTCGACAGCCGGCCGGACGCGATCGTGCACCAGGCCACGGCGCTGGCGGACATCACGTTCGGCCGGAACCTGGACAAGACGTTCACCATCACCAACCGGTTGCGCACCGAGGGCACGGACGCGCTGCTGGCCGCCGCCCGGGAAGCGGGCGTGCGCCGGTTCGTCGCGCAGAGCGCCCTGTTCTACCGCTATGCGCGGCAGGGCGGGCCGGTCAAGACCGAAGCCGATCCACTCGAGGAGACACCGCCGCTGAACACCGCCCGGTCCCTCGCCGCGATCGCCCATCTGGAGAAGGCGACGACCGACTTCGGCGGCATCGCCCTGCGCTACGGCGGGTTCTACGGCGCCGCCAACGACGCGCTGATCGAGCCCGTCCGGAAGCGGCAGTTTCCGCTCGTCGGCGAGGGCGGCGGCGTCCTCTCCTGGATGCACCTCGATGACGGGGCCGCCGCGACCGTCGCCGCCCTCGAGCACTCCGGTCCGGCGATCTACAACATCGCCGACGACGACCCCGCCCCCGTACGCGACTGGCTCCCGGTCCTCGCCGACGCGCTGGGCGCCAAGCCACCGCGTCACGTGCCGACCTGGCTGGCCCGTCTGGTCGCCGGCCCGGCCGCCGTCGTGATGGCAACCGAGGCACGCGGCGCCTCCAACGCCAAGGCGAAGCGCGAACTCGACTGGACGCCGCGGTACCCCAGCTGGCGCCTCGGCTTCCCGGCTACCTACTCGGCGATCGCGGTCGCCGACGGACACCTGCCCGACCGCCGCAGCGGACCGACCCGGACGCGCGACTAAGCACTTGCCCGGCGCACGTCGAAGGTCAGGTGGTCGTCGACGGAGGCCGTCGTTCGCCGGCCAGTTCGGTGAGGTCGTCGGTGGTGAGGTCGGGTAGTGGGCTGAGATCTGCTGCTTCGGTGGGGGTGCGGGCGCCGACGATGGCGTAGGTACCGGGTCGGCAGGCGGCCCAGGCGAGCGCGACCCGGTGCCCGGGGACGCCGTGCCGGGCGCTGACCGCGGTGAGCCGGCCGCGCAGTCCGGTGAGGTCTTGGGCGGCCCAGGGCAGCCGGTGCCGGAGGTCGTCCGGGGCGAGCGCGGCGAGGTCGAAGCCGTCGGTGAGGAACCCTGACGCCAGCGGCGCCCAGGCCAGGAAGGCGGCGCCGTGCTCGGCGCACCAGTCCAGCACCCCGTCCGTTTCGGGGAGCCGGTGCAGCAGCGAGTACTGGTGCTGCACGACGGCGACCGGCGCCACCGCGTGCGCCCGCTGCATCAGCTCGACCGGATGGTTGGACAGTCCGCCGGCCCGGACCAGGCCCTCCGCCACCAGCTCGGCGATGGCCGCCCACGTCTGCTCGACCGGCGTCGCCGGATCCGGGTCGTGGACCTGCAGCACGTCGACATGGTCGGTGCCCAGCCGGCGCAGGCTCTCGTGCAGCCCGGCCCGGATCGCCGCCGGGGAGGCGTCCTCGCCGACGCGGCCGTCCGGCCGGCGTACGGTGCCGCACTTGGTCAGGATCCGCACCTGGTCACGGCGACCGGCGATCGCCCGCCCGACCAGCTCCTCGGCCCGCCCCCATCCGTAGAACGGCGCGGTGTCGATCCAGTCCACCCCGGCATCCAGCGCAGCCCGGACCGCGCCGACCGCGTCCTGCGGATCCTGCGGACCCCACCACAGCGGCCCCTCCACCCGGGAACCCAACGGAGCCGTCCCCAACCCGACCCGACTACCCAAGCCGACCACGACACCCATCCTGCTGCACACCCGCCGGAACCGTCAGGCGCTCCGCGACAGGGTCGTGCGACACCCGCGCTCCGCGACTGCGCTACGCCCGGCGGGACCGAAGTGTGACTGGAGTGCTGTCACTGCGACGGTTCGGCGGTGTCCTCGGCGGCGGCGAGAAGCTGGCGGGCCGAGGCTTCGTCGGAGGGGGCGACCAGCACGCGGACGCCCTGCAGCTGCCACTGCGGCTCCTGCCCGCCGGCATCGTCAGCCGACACGGCGGCCCTCAGGCCGTGGCTGTGCAAGAGACCGACGATCAGCTCCGCCTCGATGCGGCTGGTGACGACAGCCACCACTACCGGTGCACCCTCCACGGTCAGCTCCCCTCTCCGCCGTCACGGATGGCGATCTGAGATCCGCGAGAGTTCGAGGATCGCACCGGCGAACGCCCTGAGGAAGCTCCTGGGAGGTTGCGGCCGGCGTTCGGCATCTGCGCATGCCCTCGACCCGACGCCACTGTCCGGATGCGACCCTTGTATGGGTCATTGAGCGGTTCAAGGCTTGTTTCAGTGGGCTGGTGTTTCTGGTTGTGGGTCCCGGAGGATGGGTGCGGGTGAGTGTGCCGGGTGGGCGGCGGGGACCGGGTCTGCCGGCGTCGAGAGGTTCCGATGGAGGGATCATGAGGAGATCGAGCAGCCGCCGGCGCATTCTCAGCGGCGTCGTCGTTGCCGTTCTGGCGGCGTTCCTCGGCGTGGGTAGTGCGGGGACCGCGTCCGCGGAGGCGGGGGAGTGCGCGGGGCGGGGGGTTCCGGACAGCAAGATCTCCATTCAGCTGTGGACGTTCGCCGAGTACGTCGGCTTCGGCACCGACGCGGCGACGATCGCTCGGCTGGAGGAAGTGCTGAGCAGCCTGAGCGAGATGGGCTATCGCAACGTCGAGCCGTTCACCCTCAGCGGGCTCAGCGCGGAGGAGTACCGGGCGCTGCTGGACGAGTACGGGCTGAAGGCGTCGTCGCGGCATGTGAACGTCGGCACGCCGACGAGTCCGGTGGACTTCCAGCAGATCCTGGAGGAGAACCGGGTCCTGGGTATCAAGTATTTCGGGTCCGGCGGCACGCCGAACTACGCCACCGAGGCGGAGTGGATCGCCTACGCCCAGTACCTCAACGAGTTGGGTGAGCTGGCCCGTAAGCAGGGTCAGAACCTGATGGTGCACAACCACAACTGGGAGTTCCAGCGCGTGTTCGGTGACCGGACCGCGTTCGACATCCTGATGGCCTACACCGACCCGCAGAACGTCGTCTTCCAGGTCGACCTGTACTGGGCGACGAATGGCGGCGGCTTGGACAACCCGATCGAGCTGATCGAGCGCTACGGCAACCGCATCCAGCTCTTCCACGTCAAGGACATGGCCGCTGGTACGTTCCCCGGCCGGATCGAGATCGTCGGCGAGGGGATCATCGACTTCCCGGCGATCTTCGCCGCCACGCCGGGCCCGGTCAGGTACTACGTCGTCGAGCACGACCCCCGCTTCGGCGACCCGACCTTCGACCCGTTCGAAGCGGCCCAGAAGGGCTTCGACTACCTCGCCTGCGTCACCTACTGAGTAGCGGGACCCCTTAGGTGGCGGGGCCGTCGCGTCGGACGGCCCCGCCATCAGAACGGAAAGGTGCTAGGCCGCTTGCACACCTGGTCTTTCACCGCGCTCGGTACGGGTTGGCAGATCGACTCCGTCGGGCCGTTGGAGATGTCGGTCCGGTCGGCGATCGAGGAGCGGATCTCATCGTTCGACCGGTGCTATTCCCGCTTCCGGTCGGATTCGCTGGTGAGGCAGATGGCGGAGGCGCCGCACGGTGGACGGTTTGAGTTTCCGCCCGACGCTGCCGCGTTGTTCGATCTGTACGACCGTCTGCACGAGGTCACCGAAGGAGCGGTAGACCCTCTCGTCGGTCGTGACCTCGAGTTGCTCGGGTACGACGCGACGTACTCGCTTCGCCCTGCCGACGAGGCAATCCGTGAACGCGCGGCGACGGGTGGCCGGCCGTCCTGGCGACGCGACGTCGTCCGCGACGGCCGCGAACTGCGAACCCGGCGTGCGGTCGTTGTCGATGTCGGGGCTGCCGGCAAGGGCTATCTGGTCGACCTGACATGCGATCTGCTCGTCGGGAGTGGCGTCGACCGGGTTGTCGTCGACGCCAGCGGCGACATGCGTGCGGTCGGCCTGGACGTGCCCGGCATCGGGCTGGAGCATCCGCTGGTCGCGGGCCAGGTGATCGGCACGGCGGTGCTCGCCCCGGGCCGTGCGCTCTGCGCATCGGCGACGACCCGTCGGGCGTGGGGTCCGGGGCTGCATCACGTGCTGGACGGCCGGACCGGACGACCGACCGACGACGTGGTGGCGACCTGGGTGGTCGCGGACCGGGTCGTGGTCGCTGACGGGTTGGCGACGGCGCTGTTCTTCGCCTCGCCGGAGACGTTGAGCCGCGAGTTCGAGTTCAGCTGTGTCCGGATGTACGCCGATGGGACCGGCGAGATCTCACCGGGCTTTCCCGGCGAGTTGTTCGTCTGACAGCACTCAGCGACCGGCCTGCTGCTTGATCTGATCCAGCGCGTCGGTGAACCCGACCGAGCAGCCACTGGCGCCGGCGAGGCGGTTCACCTGGACGTCGTCGATGTCGCGGCCGACCACGGCCTGCGGGACGGCTTCGGCGAATGCGCGCTGGTACCGCAGGGAGGTCGGATCCGTCGCCGGTGTGCCCACCTGTACGTCGGTGATCACGTCATCGCGCAGGGTCAAGGTGACCGGCGTCTCCGACGGCTGCCCGCCGTAGGTGCCCGTCGCCCGGTAGGTGCCGTCGGCATAGTCACCGGTGCCGCGGTTGCCACCGGGGGTCGAGCCGGTGACCGTCGCGCCGGGCGGAGTCGCGCTGGGCGGCGATGGACGAGTGCCGGAATCGGAGCATCCCGCGATGAGGACCGCCGTCGCCAGCCCTCCGAGCACCCGGGCGGCCGTGCGCGTCTTCGAGGTCGGGGTCATGGCTTGTCCTCCATGGACACGGGTGCGGGATGGATTCGGCGTCGTCGCTGCCGGGCGCCGGTGTAGCCGTGGAACATGCCCATCGCGCCCAGGCCCATTGTGGACACCTCGAGCTGTCCGAGCTTCGCGGTACGCATCGCGATGTGGCAGTGGCTTCCAGCGGCGGTGCCGACCGCCGTACCCCCAACTTGATAGGACCTGGAGAACGACATGACGACTCTGACCGTGCTCGTTGTCGGAGCGACCGGCAGCATCGGTCGCCACGCGGTGGCTGAATCGCTGCGCGCCGGTCACCGCACCCGCGCGCTGGTCCGCGCTGCCGACCGGGGAGCCTCCTTGCCCGCCGATGCTGAGACTGTCGTCGGCGACCTGACCAGCGCCGCGACGCTCGCGGACGCCGTCGCCGGCGTGGGCGCCGTCGTGTTCACCCACGGTTCGCACGGCGGCGCGCAAGAGGCACAACAGGTCGACTACGGGGCCGTGCGCAACGTCCTCGAGGCTCTCGGCGCACAGCGGCCGCGGATCGCGCTGATGACCGCGATCGGGGTGACCAAGCACACCGCGGGACATGACTGGAAGCGGCGCGGTGAACGTCTTGTGCGCGCCAGCGGGCTGCCGTACACGATCGTGCGGCCTGGCTGGTTCGACTACAACAAGCCCGACCAGCAGCGCCTGGTGATGCTGCAGGGGGACCGCCGCTGGGCCGGAGACCCGTCGGACGGTGTCGTCTCGCGCGCTCAGATCGCCCAGGTCCTCCTCGCGAGCCTGACCTCGCCCGCTGCCGAGCACAAGACGCTGGAGCTGGTCGCTGAGGACGGCGCGGCCCAGGTCGACTTGGAGCCGCTGTTCGAGGCGCTGCAGCGCGACCCGGCCGGCGCGCTGGATGGTGTGCTCGATCAGGCCAACATGCCGCTGACACAGGAGCCGGCGACCGTCCTGCAGGACCTCGACACTGCGCGGGGCCGGTCCTGAGCGTCGAGATCCCTACGTGACGGCGGCGGCGCGCCTAGTGGACCACGCGGTAGCCGACGAGAAGGTGGCCACTGGGTGAGGCAGTGCTGCGGATCGTCTCGAGCCGTAAGGGCGGCACCCCGTCGAACAGTCGCTGCCCGCTCCCGGCGATTGTCGGCGCGATGACGAGCCTGAGCTCGTCGACGACGCCGGCAGCAAGCAACGTCCGAGTGACCGAAATGCTGCCGTGGACGCCGATATCGCCGCCCAGCTGGCCCTTCAGGTGCCGCACGAAGTCGACCAGCCCGCCGTCGATCACGCGCGAATTGGTCCACTCGCGTGCGAGCGGCGTCGACGTGGCGACGTACTTGGGAACGGCGTTGATGAAGGAGGCGAAAGGCTGGATCTCGCTGCCTGGCCAGAACTCAGCCCACTCGTCGTAACTGCGGCGACCGAGAATGACCGCGTCCTGGGTGGCAATGAGATCGGCGCCGCTCGCATCCGTTTCGTCGTCCCAAGCGGTGATAAACCGATCGGGAGCCTCAGCCACTCCGTCGAGAGACAAGAAGTATCCTGCGACGACCTTGCGCGGGGTCTGGCCGGTCTTCTTCTCGACAGTGTCGAGGTGAGCCTGGAACGACATGGTGGGCTCCTTCGGCGATGTCGGGCGGGTCGCTGGTCACCCTACGTCGGACATGGCACGCGCATTTCGCGCGAGATGCGGGCCGCTGCCGCTGTGAGGCGGGCCCCCGGGTGAACTATCGGCCCAGCTGCGTGGCCAGGAGTTCGGCGAAGGTGATTGCGGTGTCGTCCTCGTACCGAGGGGCGAGTATCTGGAGTCCGACCGGCAAGCCGGCGCGGCTGTGTCCGGTCGGGGCGGACAGCGCGGGCAGGCCGGCCAGAGCGGCGTGGGCGGTCCAGAACGTTTGATCGGTGTACGGCCGGCCGGCCACGGTCCGCTCGTGCAGTGGACGGTCGTCGTGCACGGGGGCGGTGGTGAAGCTGACCGGGCACAGGAAGACGTCGACGTCCCGGAAGTGGCGTGCCCAGGCGGCCCGGTAGGACATCCGTCGGGCGTCCTGGGCGGCGAAGTCGGCGAGCGAGCCGGCCGCGGCTGACGGGTCCTGCCAGGCGAAGAATGCCTGGATCTGCGCGCCGAACGCCTCGAAGCCGGCGGCCGGATGCACGCCGTCGGGCCAGCCCTCGGTCACGGCCGCACCGGCCCGGGCCACGGAGTCGACCACGCCGGAGAGCACGTCGCCGACCTCGGCGGTGACCGGTGCCAGGTCGCAGTCGAGGACGACGCCGACGCGGAAGTCGGCCAGGTTGCGGTGCCGCGGTGCCGGCAGCGCCCAGGACCAGCCCGGTTGCTCGGGGCCGCCGGAGACGGACAGGGCCAGCCGCAGGTCCGCGGCGGTGCGCGCCAGCGGACCGAGCACCGACAGGTGGGCCAGCTCGCTCTGCTCGGTGACCGGTCCCGGCGGGGCGAAGCCGGTCGACGGCACCACTCCCGGTGTCGGGCGCAGGCCGTAGACGCCGCAGAACGAGGCCGGGAGGCGGATCGAGCCGACCAGGTCCGAGCCGTGCTCGAGGTAGGTCATGCCGGCGGCCAGCGCGGCGGCCGACCCTCCCGAGGAGCCGCCGGCGGCCCGGGACGGGTCGTGAGGGTTGCTGGTGCGGCCGTACAGCGGATTCTCGGTCTGCCCGAAGTCGCCGAGCATCAAAGCGACATTCGTGGTGCCGACCAGGATCGCGCCGGCCTCGGTGAGCCGGCGGACCACGGTCGCGTCGGTGTCCGCCACCGCGCCCGCCCACTCCGGGTTACCCCACGTCGTCGGCAGACCGGCGACGTGGAAGGCGTCCTTGACCGTCACCGGGAGCCCGTGCAGCGGCCCCCGCGGTCCGGACCGCGCGTCCGCCGCCGCTGCCTCCCGCAGCGCCGCATCCCGACGTACCGAGGCCATCGCGTTGACCGCGCCGTCCACGGCATCGATCCGATCCAGCACCGCCTCGGTCAGCTCCAGCGCCGACACCCGGCCCGACCGCAGCGCGGCCACCAGCTCCGTGGCACTGCCCAGAAGAATTTGATCATCCAGCACGACGCCCTCCATTCGACCGTCTCGACGGAGCCTCCGTTCACCGCCCCCACCCGGTTCAACGGTCCCGACGCCAGTCACTCATCGAACGCAGCCCAACCGGTGACCGCAGGCAGGTCCCCTGCGGCGGCGGATGACTCCAGTTCCTGGACAGCCCCATGGACATCAGTCCACTGTGGACATAGCCTCATCGGCAACTCGACGACGTCGATGCGACGCACGACTCTAGCCGAGAGTCGTGCGGTGCCACTCGTCTAGACTCGCGGTTCATGTCGATTGTCAAGGAACACCTGCAAACGGCATTGGCCGAGACCGCGAAGGACCACGGCCCGGGAATATTTGGGCTGGTCACCCAGGATGGCCGCGTGAGCTTCGCCGGCACGGCCGGTGTGGCTGACCTGGATCGACCCCGGCCCATCGCCTCGACGGACCGCTTCCGCATCGGCAGCATCACCAAGGTGTACGTGGCCACCCTGGTCCTGCAACTTGTCGCCGACGGCGCCTTACGCTTGGACGACACCGTCGATGACCGCCTGCCCGGCCTGGTGCCCGAAGGCGGGGCCATCACCGTGGAAATGCTGCTACGACTGCGATCCGGCCTACCCGACTACAACGCGGTACTGGCGGGCGACCCGCCCACCGACCTGTCGGCCCTTGACCGGTACTGGTCGCCTGCGCAGGTGGTGGCGGCCGCGCTGACATCCTCCGACCGGCTGAGCCCCGGCAGCCGGTACCGCTACTGCAACACCGACTACATCCTGCTCGGCATGCTCATCGAGCAGGCCACCGGCCAACGTGTGGACGCCCAATTGTGGCAGCGCATCATCAAGCCACTGGGCCTGAACGACACCACCTTTCCCACGGTCGACCCTCATCTGCGCGGCCCGCACGCCAAGGGATACATACGATGGGGCGCGGCCGTGCCATACATCGAATTCACCTCGATGACGCCATCGGAGTCCTGGACCGCCGGCGCGATCGTGGCCACCGCACCCGACCTGGCCGCCTTCCTCGACGGCCTGCTGGGCGGCAAGCTACTGCCACCCGACTACCTGACCCTCATGACCGACGCCACCGAGCACCTCGACGAACATCGCGGACGCGGCGTGGGCATCGTCCGGTACGACTTCGGCACCGGCAACATCGCCTACGGTCACCACGGCGGTATGCCCGGCTACACCTGTGTGGCCATGCGGACCGAATCCGGGCGCGGCATCGTGCTCTGGCAGAACGGCATCGACATGCACAACCCGCTATCCAGCGATGCCCCCTTCATCCAAGCCGCTCTCGCCCGGTAGGTAGAACGCGAGGGCAACCTCAACCCATCCTCTTCTACCGCGCTGCGCGGGACGCGCGACTCTGCCGTCTGGCGTTCGCCCGAAGGACGAGGACGGGGTGGAGCGATGAGCACCAGCCGCTGCGGCTGACTCACGGATAGGGTTCCCGGTCATGGACATGCTGAGGGGGGAAGAGATCGCCGAGGCCAGACTGACCGACTGGCGCAAGCTGGCCCAGGGACTGCACGCCCGTTACCTGGTCGACGACTTCGGTACCGGCGCACGGTTCGTCGCCGCGGTCGGCGAGGCGGGGGACGCGCTCGGACACCACCCGAGCGTGTCGATGGGCAAGGGGTACGTCGACCTCAAGCTGATCAGCGCTGACGCCGTCTACCGCGACGACGAGGGCACCGAACACGTCGTCGAATGGGTGACCCAGCGGGACGTCGACCTCGCGCGACGGATCACCGAGATCGCCGCCGACCACGAGGTCGACGCCGACCCGACTGCGGTCAGTGTCATCGAGCTCGGCCTCGACACGGCGCGCTCCGCGACCATCGCCCCGGTGTGGGCCGCCCTGCTGACCGGGAACGCCGAGGCCCAGGGCCACGGGTCCCCCAGCGACGAGATCCGGGACGCCACGGGACGGGTACCGAACCTGTGGTTCCGGGACGCCGACGAGCACGAGAGCCCGCGTCAGCGTTTCCACGTCGAGGTCTACGTGGCGCCCGAGGTGGCCGAGCAACGGATCGCCGCCGCCGTCGCCGCGGGTGGGACCGTCGTCGATGACAACGACGCGCCGTCGCTCACCGTGATTGCCGACCAGGACGGCAACACGGGAGTCGTATGCGTCGACGCGTCCGCTGCGACGAAGGACTGAGCCGCCGTCTCGGGTGACCCGCGAGTTGGGAGGTGACGGCTGCAATCCAAGGTCGTCACGGAAGGCGGTAGACCTGCCGGGCGTTGTCGGCGAGAACGGTTCTGCGCTCGGCGGGCGAAAGCGTCGCGCACGCCGTCGTAGCCACGTCGAGCACGTCCTGGTAGCTCGCGGCCTGGGTCGAGACGGGCCAGTCCGAGCCGAACAGGATCCGACCGGCCCCGAAGGCGTCCAGGGCGACGTCCAGGAACGGCGCAAGGTCGGCGAACGTCCAGTCCGGCGCCGCCATCGTTTGGACCCCGGACAGCTTGCAGCTGACGTTCGGCTCTCGGGCGAGCCCGCGCAGCCCCGCCGCCCACGGCCGCAGCTCGCCCGCCGCGATCGGCGGCTTGCCCAGGTGGTCGAGGACGAACCGCAGCGACGGATGCGCTCTTGCGGCGGCGAGCGCCGCCGGGAAGTGCGGCGGCCGGATCATCAGGTCGAAGGGCAGCCCAGCACGGTCCAGCTGCGTCAGACCCCGGTGCACGACCGGCGAACCCAGCCAGGCGGCCGGGTCCGCCTCGGCCAGGGCCTGGTGGCGGATGCCGACCAGACGGCCGGCGCCGCTCATCCTCGCCAGCACCTCGGACAACGACGGCTCGGCCAGATCGACCCAGCCGACGACGCCCGTGACGACATCGGCGGCGTCCTCCGAGTGCTGCAGCAACGTGGCCGTCTCCTCCGCATTGTTGAGGACCTGCACGACGACAACCCGCTCGACAGGAGTCGACCCGATCGCGGCCCGCAGGTCCGCGAGCGTGAAGTCGCGCCGGATCGGCGAACCCGGCGGGATCCACGGCTGGTCGCGCACGGCGAGATCCCAGAGATGCACGTGCGCGTCGATGACGCTGCCCGTATCGGTCATCGGCCCCTCCAGAATCGGCAGCCAATCGCCGTGTCCACCATGCTGCGCAGCAGCCGCAGGCCAACGCGCGGAAGGAACACCCGCTTCACGCTGTGGCGACGCAGCCGCCGGCAGATCGTCCGGGCAGCCGGCAAGATGATCTTGTCGAGGGAAATAACCGCAGGTCAAGCCTGCTGTTTCTCCGGGTGCGCCGCCAGGGACTCGAACCCGGAACCCGCGGATTAAGAGACCAAAGTTCACCCATTCGCAGGACGACTACCTGGGACTATGCGGGCTGCAGTGACCGCAGACAGGTCTCCTGCGGCGGCGGGTGACTCCAGTTCCTGGACAGCCCCATGGACATCAGGTCCACTGTGGACACAGCGTCGTCGGCGACGCGACGACGTCGGTGCGACGCACGACTCCGCCGATGAGCGGGCGAAGCGTGGATCTCGTAGTGACGGCCGGGGGTGCGCCGATGAGTTGTCTGCTCAGTCGGTGACGGGTATGCCGTGCAGCAGCACGGTCTGCGGCCGGAGCAGGGCGGTGACGTCGGTCTCGAGGTTGTCGTCGACAACGAGCAGGTCGGCGTGGAGACCCGGACCGAGCCGACCTTTGCTGGTGCGGAAGCCGCATGCGGTCGCCGCCGTCGAGGTTGCGCTGGCCAGGGCCTCGGCCACGCTGAGTCCCGCGGTCACCAGCTCGCATACGGCATGCGGCAGCGTGCCGTGCCGCTTGGCTGGGCCGATGCCGGAGTCGACGCCGGACACCAGGAGTACCCCGGCGTGGTGCAGGCGGGCGACGAAGTCCTGCCGGACCTGCAGCATCTGTTGAACGGTGATGCCCATCCGTTCGGCCACCGCCTTGATCGCCGGCGGCGGGTTCCTCGTCAGGTGGGGGTCCGTGCCGATGGTGGGGCATACCGCGATCTGGCTGTGCGCGAGGGCGGCCAGCGTCTCATCGCTGGCCTGCCCGAAGCCGCGGTCGGTGACACAGCTGCAGTGCTCGATGCCGTCGACACCGACAGCGATCGCCTGCTCCACTGCGGGAGTGCCATGCGCGTGTGCGGTGACCGGCAGGCCGGCCGCGTGGGCTCGATCCACAATGAGGCGCAGCTCGGCGGTCGTGAACTGGGTACGCATGACATCGCTGCCGGGAGTGTTGACGCCTCCCGAGGCCATCACCTTGACGATGTCCACGCCGCGCTCCACCCGTTCGGCGATGGCTCGGATGATCTCCGCGGTCCCGGAGACTTCCCCGCCCATGAAGTGACAGTGCCCTGCCGTACTGGTCAGGGGCGGTCCGGACGCGACGATGGTTGGCTCGCCCGCCCGGGTGGCCGGCTGCTCGTGTCGACGCTGGACAACGCAGAAGCGCCGATCACCCAAGTCGCGCACGGCGGTCACGCCCGCAGCAAGCTGGTCGCGAAGAGCCCGGGTGATGACCTCGTCGATCTCCTGGTCGGAGTAGCCGGCGACACGATCCAGGGCCGAGACTCCGCTGTCGGTGACCAGGTGCGTGTGCGCTTCGATCAGGCCGGGCAGCAACGTTCCGTCATAGCTGGTCGCCGGACACTGATCGGGGAGCGGGAAGTTGTAGCGCTCGACGCCGATGATCAAGCCGTCTTCGATCAGCACGGTCGCGCCGGAGCTGCGGAATGATTCGCCGTCGAAGGCGTGCGTCGACCGGATCGCGTGCACGCCGCCCGTCCTACTAGACGACGGTCGACCAGGCAACGTCTCCCTAGATCATCAGTTCGCGCCGCGGACCCCGGTTCGGTCAATGCTCCCGCACCTGGCGCCCACCTGCGCACCCGTAAACCCGCCCCGCAGATCAACCGATCCGAACGCCCGGACATGCTGGCGGTCTCAATGGGTCACCGCAACACTTCATGATCTTCGCTTCTGGCGAGGGGATGGGGTGGTGGCCGATGGTGCGGACGGCGTTGTCGCCGGCGGAGGTCGATGAGGTGTGGCGGCGGTGGCGGTCGGGGCAGGCGGTGAAGGTGCTGGCCCGGGCGATGCGCCGGCATCCCTCGACGTCCGGGATCTGCTAATAGGACCCGTCGGAGGACGGGTCTGGGCAGGCCGGGGACGTCTGGTGATCTGTTAGCCCTTGAGGTTCTTGCTTGAGACCGGCGCGTTCGGTGTGTCCGGCCCGTCTCCGACGCAGTGGTGGCCCAGGGTCGGTTCCGGTTCGAGCCCGCCGGCGGGGTGACGTCGTTGATGTGCTGAGCCGGTGAGCTCTCCGCTGAGACTGCGATGTCCCTGCTGGTTGCTGGGATCGCGCACGGCTCTATCGGAGGTCAGGCCCTCGAGCCTTGCTATTAGGTCGCCGCGCGGTGCCACCGGTCACTCGGACCGGGGTGAGTCCACGACGGTGAAGGGGGTTCCATGGCGGTGTTCTGCGGCATCGACTGGGCGGAGGGCCACCACGACGTCGCGCTCGTCGACGACGAGGGCCGGCTGGTCGCCAAGCGGCGGATCAACGAGAGCGTGGACGGGATCGCCGAGTTGACGGCGATGCTGGCCGCGGCTGGCGACTGCGTCGAGGCGCCGATTCCGGTCGCGATCGAGACACCGCGCGGGCTGCTGGTGGCGGTGCTGCGCGCCGCCGGCCGGCCGATCTATCCGATCAACCCGCTGGCGGTGGCCCGGTATCGGGAACGCACCTCGCTGTCGGGTAAGAAGAGCGACCACGTCGACGCGATGGCACTGGCGAACATCCTGCGCACCGACGCCCACCTGCACCGGATGCTGCCGGACGACTCGGCGCTGGCCCGCTCCATCACCGTGCTGGCGCGGGCCTACCAGGACGCGGTGTGGCGGCGCACCAAGCTGGTGCAGGAACTCCGCGCCCGGCTGCGGGAGTACTACCCAGGCTTCCTGGCCGCCTTCGCCGCCGGCGCCGGCGTCCGAGGTGGACTGTCGACTACCCGACTGGCCAGCCGGGATGCCCGCGCGGTGCTCGCCATCGCCCCCAGCCCAGCCGAAGGCCTGCGCGTATCGACCGCCCGGGTGGAGACCGCGCTGCGGCGGGCCGGGCGGCAGCGACGCATCGGCCCGGTGGCGGGGCGCATCGTGGCTGAGCTGCGCCGCCCGCAGCTGCGTCAGGACCCGGTGGTCGAGCAGGCGATGCGCATAGAGATCCTCGGTCTGCTTGGCGTGCTCGACGCGGTCTGCGATTCGGTCGACCAGTTCGCCACCGCTGTGACCGAAGCGTTCAGGAAGCATCCGGACTACCAGATCATCACCAGCTTCCCCGGCCTGGCCAACATCAGCGGCGCGATCGTGCTCGCCGAAACCGGCGACGACCGCACCCGGTTCGCCGACGACCGCGCGCTGCAGGCTTTCGCCGGCTCCGCCCCGGTCACCCGCGCCTCCGGCAAGTCCCGCACCGTGACCCGCCGGCGGACGAAGAACAACCGGCTCGCCGCGATCGGCTACTCCTGGGCCTTCACCGCCGCCGCCCGACCATCCCCAGCCCGCGAGCACTATCTGCGTCGACGCGACCGCGGCGACGGGCACCCCGCTGCGCTGCGGCACCTGTTCAACCGGATGCTCGGCCAACTCCACCACTGCCTACTCGCCCGGGCAGACCTACGACCCGGCCAAGGCATTCGGCCACGCCCCGGCCAACCACACCACCGGCGGCGCACCGGCCGCCGCTTGACAGTTAGGAACATCGGAGGTCTCAAGCGCACTGGCGGGGTGCGGCCGGTGCCGCGGCGGCGCTGGGAGCTGCGGCTCAGCCTGGACGAGCGGGAGGAAATCTCCCGCGGCCTGGCCGCCGGGCTGTCGCTGCGGACGATCGCCGCCGGGCTGGGCCGGGCACCGTCGACGGTCTCGAGGGAGGTCTCACGCAGCGGCGGCCGCGCCGGCTACCGAGCCCTCGCTGCCGATCGTGCCGCCTGGGCTCGGGCCTGCCGGCCGAAGCCGACGAAGTTGGGCCGCCGGCCGGGGCTGCGGGCCATGGTCGAGGACAAGCTGGAGCTGCGCTGGTCACCGGAGCAGATCGCCGGGGTGGCTGCGTCGACGGTTCCCGACCGGGACAGTGATGCACGTGTCGCACGAGACGATCTACCGGTCGCTGTTCGTGCAGGCCCGCGGTGACCTGCGGCACGAGCTGACCCGGCACCTGCGCACGCGCCGGGCGATGCGCCGCCCGGCCGGTCAACGCCTGCCGGACGGCCGCGGAATCCGGCCGAACATCCTGAACATCTCCGAACGCCCGGCCGAGGCTGCCGATCGGGCGGTGCCCGGGCACTGGGAGGGAGACCTCATCTTCGGCCGCGGGATGAGCCCCGTCGCGACGCTGGTGGAACGCTCCACCCGCTATCTGCTGCTCGTGGGCTTGCCCGGCGGGCACCGGGCCGAACTCGTCGCCGACGCCCTCACGGCGGCGATCACCACGCTGCCGCGGCAGCTGACCCGGTCACTCACCTGGGACCAAGGACACGAGATGGCCGAGCACGCCCGGTTCACCGTCGACACCGGCATCGCGGTCTACTTCTGCGACCCGAAGAGCCCCTGGCAGCGCGGGAGCAACGAAAACACGAACGGCCTGCTGCGGCAGTACCTACCCCGCCACGTCAGCCTCCGCGACTACACCCAGGCCGACCTCGACGGCATCGCCGCCGAACTCAACGGCCGCCCTCGACAGACACTCGGCTTCAAGACACCATCCGAAGCACTAACCGAAGCGTTGCGATGACCGCCTGAGCCCGCACCGCTGGTCGCGTAGACGCACGCTCATCAGCGTGAGGCGTTCTGTGTCAAGCTCGGGTCGGTGCCTCGCCTGTCGTCGGTCCCGCGGCGGTGACCTCTTAATTAGTTCGCCGATATTGAAGGCTTTTATCGGGCCGATCCTTGGCGATAGCGTCGAGACCATGACTTCCGTATCGGTCACCCCGGCCGGCCATGCAGACATGGACTCCTTCGTCGCGTCGGTGATCGGACTGTTCCGCGAGGACGCTGGCAGACACGACCCGTCCATGGACGTCACCTGGCCGGTCCGAGACGGCATGGCCTACTACAGCGGGCTACGGTCGGAGGAGTCCTGCCTGCTCGCTGTGGCCCGTGACGGCGACCTGATCGTCGGGCATCTGGTGGGCAAGCTGCTCGAGCCCGACGCGCTGCGTCTGCAGCGCTTCGCCGTACTCGAGAGCATGCGTGTCGACCCGAGCCTGCGAGGCCGCGGAATCGGCGGCATGCTAGTTGGGTATTTCCTCGAGTGGGCCCGCCAGCGCGGCGCTCAACAGGCCAGCGTCACCGCCTTCGCCGCCAACCTGCCTGCTCAACGTCTCTATCAGCGGCGTGGCTTCACCCCCTCGGCGATAACCATGCGAATGGCGGTCTGACATCCGCAGCCGCGGGTCGAGCGACTCGGCCGAGGTGCTGGTCGGCGCCGCGCCGCGGGGTTGTCTGCGATGGGTTGCTCCCCTACCCGATGACGCGGTAGTCGACGAGCAAGTAGCCGGTCGGTGAGGTCCTGCTTCGGATCGACTCAAGCCGAATCGCCGGCAAGCGGTCGAGGAGCCTGCGCCCACTGCCCGCGATCGTTGGTGCGATCACCAGCCTGAGCTCGTCGACGACGCCCGCGGCGAGCAGTGCCTGGGCGACCGAGATGCTTGCATGCACGCCGATGTCGGCTCCGGGCTGGTTCCTCAGCTCCCGCACGAACTCGACCAGGTCGCCGTCGACCGCGGTGGTGTGGGCCCACTGCCGATTGAGCGGCGTGGAGGTGGCGACGTACTTCGCGACTCCGTTGATGAACGTCGCGAACGGCTCGACGTCGCTGCCCGGCCAGTACCCGGCCCACTCCTCGTAGCTGCGCCGGCCGAGGATGACAGCGTCCTGCGCCGCGATGACGGCGCCGAGGTTGGCGTCCATCGCCTCGTCCCAGTCGGTGAAGAACTCGTCGGGACTCTCCGCGACGCCGTCGAGGGTCAACAACTCGTAGGCGACGACCTTGCGCACGTTTCACCACCTCCGATTGACCTGGACCCTATCTGGATCGTCACACCGAGATCCTCGGGTGCCGACCGGTCGCTGCCGCCCGATCGGCCGGGCCGCAGGAGAGCCCGCCGACCGACGGACGACGCATCTGCCGCGGATCGGGCATCGGCGCTTGTCGATGCGAAGCTGTCGGAGTGGACCCACAACGCCAGGTTCTTCAGGCGGCACAGACCAGAGCTGCGGCGTTGGCCGCCGGCGATGCCAGCCGCCTGGGCGAACTGTTGCACGACGAGTTCCGATGGACGTCGCACACTGGCGAGAGCTTCGACCGGGCGTCTTACCTCGAGTCCAACTCCGGTGGTCGCACGAGGTGGCGTGGTCAGGATCTCGGTGATGCCGAAGTGCTCGTCGCCGGAGATGCCGCGGTCCTGCGCACCGTGGTCGCCGACACGATCGAGCGGGCCGATGGCCCCGGGACCTACCGCATGCCGATGACGCAGTTCTGGGTGCGGACCGGCAGCGGCTGGCGGTGCCTAGCCGGCCACGCCGGTCCGCGACTGACTCCGTGAGCATGCGCGACTCCGTCTCAGGCTGAACGCGCGAAGCCGCAAGGTGAGCGGGTGGCCCGGCGGCGTTCGAGATCATTCGCCTGCCGCCGGTGGCAGCGGGCCATGAGAGCACCCGCGCCGAATCACCCACCCTCGGGCTGACCCACCTCCAGCTCGAAGCGCTGCTCACCGCAGCTCGGTAGTCACCGAACCGGTCCGACTTCGCGCTGGTCTGTCTTCTCGGCCTGCTCGGCCTGCGCATCTTCGAAGCCACCGGCGCCAACATCACCGACCTCGGCGAGGAACACGGCCACCGCGTCCTGCGCGTCGTCGGCAAGGGCGAGAAGACCGTCCTCACGCCGCTTCCACCTGCCGTCGGCCGGGCCCTGGACGCCGCCATCGGCGACCGGACCGCGGGACCGATCCTGCTCCACCGCCGCGGGGCCCGGATGGACCGGCACGCCGCCACCCGCCCCTCCGCCACCTCGCCGAGCAGACAAGGATGCGGATCCCGCCACACCACCCGCACCTGCTCCGCCACACCTACGTCACCACCATGCTCGACGCCGGCGTCGACCTCCGCGACGTCCAAACCGCGGCCCGCCACGCCGACCCCCGAACCACCATGCGATACGACCGAGCCCGCAACCAGCTCGACCGCCACCCCAACGTCCTCGCCGCTTACATGGCCTCCAGCACCTGACAGCACCATCCACACACCGCACGGGGCTGTGCTCCCTCGCACGACCCGGGATGCACTGATCGGCGCCTGCGGGAGGATCGTGGCCGGCGGCGGGAGCCATCTGACGAATAGCCGATGGGCGGATGGCTTCAGGGATGGTTCGGAAGCGTCTGTTCCGGCCCGAGAGCGGGCGGGTGGATCCGGCGCCGGAGCGTGGCGGCGCGCTCCTCGTTCGGATGCCAGGAGGCCAAGACGGGGATGGGCCGTCGCCGCGACCGCACCCGGATGGCCGTGCCGTACCAGAACGGCCGAACACCGCCCTGCTCGTGCTCGATGTGCAGAAGGGCAACACCGGCGAGGCCCACGAGCGGGACCGCGTGATCGCCAACATCAACACCCCTCCTCGGCACCGTCGAGTCCGGACAGGGTCCAAAGACCACACCTTGCCGACGGGCCGGCGAACGCCTGATCAGCTCGATCCACCCTTGGGGCGCGGGACGGCGGGCGAACGGTGCCGCACCGTCCGCCCGCACCTTCTTCGGCTGGCCGCGAGCTCCGCCAGCCGGTCGGTGACCTCGTGCAACGGCCTGGACGGCCCGCCACCATCGTCGCCGATCAGAGCCGGGCGTCCCGGCGGGGACGGGACTTTCGGCACTGCCGGCGAGGTGGCCGGTTCGCGACTGTTGACTCGACACCGGAAGATCGAGCTCGGGAGGACGCCATGACCACCAGGTATGAGGGCACGTCGGTCGGTGAGTCGGTCGATGTGCCGGAGCAGTCGCCGCGGGAGCGGCGGTTGGCGCGGGAGGTTTTCGCCGCGTTGCGGGTCGTGGTTGGGTTCACGTTCCTGTGGGCGTTCCTGGACAAGCTGTTCGGGTTCGGCTATGCGACGCCGTCGGAGCGGTCGTGGCTGAACGGTGGGTCGCCGACCCGGGGGTTCCTGGCCAATTCGGCGAGCGGCCCGTTCGAGGGCCTGTACAAGGACATCGCCGGGGCGGGCTGGGCGGACTGGCTGTTCATGCTGGGCCTGGCCGCGATCGGTACCGCGCTGATTCTGGGTATCGGGATGCGGGTGGCCGCGGCCTCCGGTGCGCTGCTGTACGTGCTGATGTGGACGGTGGCGCTGCCGCCGGAGACCAACCCGATCGTGGACGACCACATCATCGGCGCGCTGGTCCTCATCGCGCTGGCGCTGGTGCACGCCGGTGACACCTTCGGCCTGGGCCGCTGGTGGAAGCGCCAGCCGATCGTGCAGCACAACCGCTGGCTCATCTGAGTCGATCACACCCGACGTCGCCGGCCGGGGCCACCCGGCCGGCGCCGCCGTCGTCCGAAGGAGGTGGCGGCCATGACCGCCGTGCACTGCCCGATGTGTGTGCTGAAGTTCGCCACCAGGACCGAGCGCGACTGGCACCTGCGCAACGAGCACCAGCACGCCCACGTCCACCCGCCGACCAAGCAGTCCGCAGCCTGGACCCGCCGCTCGCCGGTCCTTGAGCCGGAGCTGGAGCCGGACAAGGAGGCTCAGTCGTGAGCGCCGGGCTCGATACTCCGCCCGCCGACCTGCGGCCGTACGCGCCGGCGTTGGCCGATGTCGGTCGGTTGGCGCCGTCGCTGCACAACGCGCAGCCGTGGTCCTTCCGGGTCGGGTCGAACCATGTGGACGTGCTGCTGGACCGGTCGCGGTTGCTGCCGGTGGCCGACCCGGCCGGCCGGCAGGCGCACCTGGGTCTGGGCGCAGCGGTGTTCCTGCTCCGGCTGAAGCTGTCCACACTGGACTGCGATGTCCGGGTCGCGCCGTGGCCGGACGACGCCGACGCCGCCGTCGTGGCGCGCCTGTCGGTCCTCGGCCGGCGCCGTCCGACGGAGACCGAGCTGCGGCTGCTCGCCGCGGTCTCGGCGCGGCGTACGGTCCGCACGCCGTTCACCCGGCAGGATGTGCCGGTCCCGCTGCGGGTGGCCTGGCGGGAGCAGGCGGAGGCCGAGGGCGCTGGGTTGCGCTGGGTCGAGGGTCCGGGCGAGCGGATCGGCGTCGCCGCGCTGGTCGCGGCGGCCGAGCGGCTGCAGCAGCGGGACCCGGCGTACCTGGCCGAGCTGGACCGCTGGACCGCGCCGACCACGGTCGCCGGGGGCGCCGGCGTCCCACCGTCCGCCTTTGGCGTGACCGGCGCGGCCGGGCACGCCGCCGAGTTCCCGCTGCGGGACTTCGCCGGCGGCATCGAGACCGACCGCCCTCGGCACGCCGGCCCGGTCGAGGAACACCCGGTCGTCGCCGTGCTGCAGACCGGCGGCGACCGGCCGGAGGACTGGCTGGGCGGCGGGCAGGCGCTGATGCGGGTGCTGCTGGCCGCGGCCGCCGACGGCTACGCCGCGTCCTACCTCAACCAGCCGCTCGAACTACCCGGCCTACGCCAGCAACTACGCGACGAGCTGCGCCTGGACGGCTGGCCACAGCTGATCCTCCGCCTCGGCCACCCAGCCGGGACAGTGCCGCCACAGCCCCCGCGCCGCCCCGTCGCCGACATCCTGCTCCCGCCGAGCTGACCCACACCGCCGGCTCAGTCGCGGCTCGGCGGGCCCGAAGCTCAGCACCGCCTCTGGCGTGTGCTTGATCGCGTCCATCCGGTGCTTGCTCTGCTCCAGCCGCAGCAGCGGGCTGCGCTCGCCGGTGGGCAGGCAGCGTCTGCCCGACACCTCGATCACCCGCGTCCTCTCACCGCTGCCTGCCCCGACTCTGCGCCTCCCCGAGGCCGCTGCCGAGAGTCGTAGGTCACTGGTCACGGGTACCTTCCGCCACCAGGGCGGGTCCCGGGGATCGTGGTGGAAGCGGACGGCCAGTGCCGCCGACGACCCGCGGGACACGCCCCTAAGGCTGCCCGGGCTGGACGGGGCCGATCCGGTACGGCCGCATCATCTCGTTGTCCTCGTGCTCGACGATGTGGCAGTGCCAGACGAACTGGCCGGGGTTGACGAATCTCATCCGCAGCCGGGTGACCTGGCCGGGGTACGCGGTGACGGTGTCCTTCCAGCCGATCTCCCCGGGCTCCGGCCGGGTGGGCGCGCCGACGACCTGAATCGGCTGGATGACCTCGCCTTCGTCGCCGAGAGCGAGGCCTTGCCGGTTCACGACCTGGAAGAGCACCTCGTGGATGTGCATGGGGTGGGCGTCGGCGGTGGCGTTGTAGTACTCCCAGACCTCGGTCGCCCCCGGGGTCGGGTTCTCCGTGACGGGGTCCATCCAGCGCCTGGACTCCGCGGTGAGCTCCTTGGTGACCGGGTCCTCGGTAACGACGCCCAGCCGGGCCTCGACGGGGGCGTCCTCGAAGTGCTCCGACATCTGCTCCAGCAGCGCCAGCCGCCGGGTCGACCCACCGGTCAGCCGGGTCAGCGGCGGGAGCCTCAGGAACCGTGGCGGCGTCGTGGGGTCGGGCGCGACCGCCGGCACGACGCGGAACTCCAGCACCTGGCCGGTGCTCGCGGGATCGGCCTTCACGAAGTCCACTCCCGGGACTCCGCCGCCGAACGGCTCGTCCGGCCCGACGTTCCCCAGGACATGGCGCCCCACCGGCACGGCGGTGAAGTCGACGACCAGGTCGGCCCGCTCCGCCAGGCCCAGCAGCAGCCGGTTGCCGTTGTCCGCGGTGAGGTTGACCGGCGCGGCCAGGAAGCCCCCCTCGTTGCCGATCTGCCACACCTCGACGCCCGGGATCTGACTGAAGTCGAGGATCAGGAAACGCGACTGGCAGCCGTTCAGCAGGCGGAACCGGTACCGCCGCTGCTGCACGGTCTGGAACGGCCAGGTGTTGCCGTTCACCATGATCGTGTTGCCGAAGAACTCCGGGTTCCACATCGGGGACACGTCGGTGGTCGGGATGTACGGCCCGGTGATGCCGTCGAAGAACGCCCGGGTGTCCGGGTAGAACAGCGAGCCGTTCGCGTCGAACGACCGGTCCTGGATCGCGATCGGGATCTCGTAGTAGGTCTTGTTGGAGGGGAACGCGTCCACCTCAATGGGCGCGGGACCCGGTAGGACGGCCGCCGTGCCGGTGCGGCTGTCCAGGACCGCTTTCTCGCCTTCGGGGCCGCCCCGGACGAGGAAGAAGCCGGCCGGTCCGGCGTACACGTTCAGGCGGGTCATCCCGAGCGCGTGGTCGTGGTACCAGAGCGTGGACTCGCGCTGGTCGTTCGGGTACTGGAAGGTGGCGTACCCGGCACCCCAGGCCACGCCGAACTTCTGCAGCGCCTTGCCCTTGAAGAAGTCGTACCAGGTGCCTGCGGTGGCGTAGCCGGCGGGAATGTCGTCGGCCCTCGGCAGGAACCAGGCCTCGGCATAGCCGTCGCTCTCGTCTCCGACTCCGGCGGCGCCGTGCAGGTGCGTCACGATCGGCACGGGGCCGGTGTAGCGGCCGGGCGTGGCGTCGAACGTCGGCCGCGTGTCGCGCCCCGTCGCGCCGCCGGGTGGGTTGGCCCAGTGCAGGGTCGGGTCCACCGGCAGGAGGTGCGGCAGGTAGGTGCCGTCGGTGTCGACCAGGTCGTTGATCCACTTGATGCGCACCGGCCGCTTCCAGCGGGCCTCGATGGTGAGCGAGGGCGCGTGGTGGAGCAGGAGTCCCCTGCTGCTGGCCGCCTTGACGGCTCCGTAGCCCCAGACGGTGGTCTCCGGCAGCCCGGCCGGAAGGATCTGCTGGCGGATCTGCCGCATCGAGATCTCGTAGTAGTCGGCCCGCTGGCCGCCCGGCATCGGGATGGTCCCCGCCTTCGGCATCACCGGCGGGATCAACAGCGGCGTCGCGTACTTCGGGATGTCGGCGGGATCGAGCGTGCCGCCCGGAATCTGGGCGACGGCCCGCTGCGTCCATCCGACGTTGGCGGCGACATACCAGGTGATCGTGGACGCGCCGGTGATCTTGAGGAAATCGCGCCGAGTGAGCATGACTCCACCCCCATGGTCCTGTTGTCCGCCGCTGTGTTGCTCCAAGACGCTCGACGCGACGAGTACCTCCGTTTTAGCAACCGCCAGCCCCGCGGGAACCGAGTCGAACGTCCCTTCTCGCCTGGGCCGTCTGCCCCGGTGGTTCACCCTGCGGGGCCCCGCCGCCCGCATCCACCTGCGGCCACGCCGGTCCGGGCGGACCTCACCGCGGCGCGTACGCCGCCTGGGCGGCGGTCAGCACCCCGACGTAGCCGGCGCGCTCGGCCGCCGGCAGGTCGACCCCGGCCGGCGTGCCGAGCCGGCCGCGCAGGTCGCCGACGGTGCCGGATTCCCGCGGGCAACGGGACCTTCGTCCCTGCCGCGGCCCCGGTCTCCGGAGCACGATGGCGACGCCGGGAGCGATCCCGGAGCTGGCAGGTGGAGGTGGTTGCGGTGCAGGCCGCTGTGGGAGACGAGATCACGGTAGAGACGGACACCGTCGGGCAGGTCCGCCGCCGGGGCGAGGTGCTGGAGGTCCTCACCACGGCCGGCGAGCACTACCGGGTCCGCTGGGACGACGGGCGCGACACGCTGCTCTTCCCCGGTCCGGACGCCCGGGTCCGGCACGTCGGCGCGGCCGAGGACCTCGGTGCGGCCGAGCGGCCGGCGCCCGTGGCGGGAGGTGTCCGCGCGTTGCCGCCGCGGGCCCGGCCGACCGACCCGGTCCGGGCCGTCATGGCCACCTCGGTGGTCGCCGTCGACGGCGCGGCCTCGCTCCGGGCGGTCGCCGAGCGGCTGGCCGAGGCCGAGGTCGGTGCGCTGATGGTGACCAACGGCAACGCCGCCCCGGGCATCGTCTCCGAGCGGGACGTGGTGCGGGCGCTCGCGGCGGGCGCCGACCTCGACGCGGCCTGCGCGGCGGACCTCGAGGCGACCGAGACCGTGTGGGCCGAGACCACGGACAGCATCCGCGACGTGGCGAGCCTCATGCACGAGGCCGACGTCCGCCACATCCCGCTGCGGAGGCGGGGTCAGCTCGCGGGCGTGGTCTCGATCCGAGACGTGCTGGCGGTGCTGCTCCACGAGTGAAGCCGAGCTTCGGAGACCCGCGGGGGCCGGCTGTCGGCACGCTCCGCAGGCTCGTCTCGAGTCCCGCGAGCGGTTCCGGCCGGTCAGCGGGGGAGGGTCCGGCGGGCCAGGACGGCGGCGTCGGTCGGCCGGCGGGGCGCCCTCACCCGTGGTCGGCGCAGCGCGGGTGGAGACGTGCTTGACCGGGTGCCGCCCGGCCGCGGCGTAGCGGAGGACCGCGGCCGACCCCGGGAGTACGCGATCATCCGGCGGCCACGGCGCAATGTCCGGCGGGGCGACGGCCCGCCGCTGCCCACTTCGGGCTGTGTCGGCTGTGGACGGTGCATCGCGTGGTGCCCGGTCGGCATCGACATCACCGCAGGGATCGAGTCCCGAGGGCGACCACCTGACGGGCTCCCGGGCCGGCACCCGTGGGACCGCCGTCCACAAGGCACTGAGTCGTCGACGGCGACGGTCTGATAGGCACAGTTCCGCGCCCGCCGGATCTATTTCGGCGGGCGCGGACCTCGGTCCGCCCGGCTCAGCGGGCGACGGCGACGGGGCAGTGGGCGTGCCGGACGACGGCCTGGCTGACGGAGCCGAGCAGCAGGCCGGCGAAGCCGCCGTGACCGCGGCTGCCGACGACGAGCAGGCTCGCGTCCTCGCTCGCCTCGGCGAGCCGGTGGGCCGGCGTGCCTTCGGCGACCAGGTACGTTGCCGGGACGTCCGGGTGCTTGGTGGACCACCGGTCGACGGCCTGGCCGACGAAACGCTCGGCGCTGTCGCGGACCCGGTCCCTGTCCGGCGGAGGCATCGGGTATGCCAGCATGGTCGCGTAGTTCGGGTAGAGGTGCAGAGCCTGCAGCGGCAGGCCGTGCCGGGCGGCGTAGGCGAACCCGTAGTCGAGGGCGGCCTCGCTCCGGTCGGAGCCGTCGACTCCGACGACCACCGGACCGCCGGCGGTGACGCTGCCCCGTACGACGACCACCGGGCAGGTTGCGTGGGCGGAGACCTGCGCGGCGGTCGAGCCGAGCAGCAGGCTGGCGAAGCCGCCGCGGCCACGGGAGCCGAGCACCACCTGGTCGGCATCGGCGGCGAGCAGCAGCAGCTCGCCGGCCGGGCTGCCGGTGTCCAGCCGACTGCCGATCTCCGGCCTGGGGCGCACCCGGCGGCTGCGTCCCACCGCCGCATCCAGCACCCGCCGGCCCTCCCGCGCCGCGGCATCCACCAGCTGGGCGGACAGCGGCACATCGGCGACTCGCGACAGGTCCACCACGTGCACGACGGTCAGCACACTGCCGCCCGCCACCGCATCCTGCAGCGCCCAGTCCAGCGCCTGCTGCCCGCACTCCGACCGGTCCACTCCGACCAGCACACCGAGCCGCTTCGCCTGCATCGTCATCACCCCTCCGGGAATTCGCTCCTTCCATTCGAGCCCCCGACGGCACGGCCCCAGAAGAGTCGGAAGTCCCGCCGGTCCGGTACTTCCTCGGATGGCTGCGGGCGGCCGGTCCCCGTACGGTCGGGGCGGACCCGTGACGGCCCTCGCCGTCGTAGCCTGCGAGGGATCTTCGCCACTGCTGGGCGCGCCGGTGATGCGGGACGCTGAGCGGGCCGCCCGCGTGTCCGCGGCCGGCGATGGCTGCGCGTAGGGATGGAGACACGGCCATGGATGCTCGACCATCGGGTGCCGAGGCCGCGACCGGATCGACGGACGGCCGCGTCGTGCTGTCGCCGGCGGACTTCGACGCCGTCGTCTTCGACATGGACGGTGTGGTGACCGACACGGCCCAGGTGCACCAGGCCGCCTGGAAGCAGATGTTCGACGACTGGCTGCAGGCCCGGGCGGAGCGCACGGGGGAGCCGTACGCGGAGTTCACTGACGCCGACTACCGGGCCCACGTCGACGGGAAGCGGCGGGAGGACGGCGTCGTCGCCTTCCTGGCGTCGCGGGGCGTACGGCTGCCGTGGGGCACGGAGGACGACCCGCCAGACCACGACACCGTAGTGGGGCTGGGTCGCCGCAAGAACGCGCGCTTCCTCGAGCGGGTCGCCGCCGACGGCGTGCGGCCGTACGGCTCCACAGTTCGGCTCGTGAATGATCTCGCGGACGCCGGCATCGGCGTCGCGGTGATCACCGCGAGCCGGAACGCCGACGCGGTGCTGGCTGCCGCGGGGTTGGCCGGGCTCTTCGCGGTCCGGGTCGACGGGACGGCCGCGGCGTCGCTCGGCCTGCCCGGCAAGCCGGATCCGGCGGTCTTCGTGGAGGCGGCGCGGCGGCTCGGCGCCGGGCCGGACCGGGCCGCCGTGGTCGAGGATGCGATAGCCGGCGTCGAAGCGGGCCGCCGGGGTGGCTTCCGGCTGGTGATCGGGGTCGACCGCACCGGGCACCCGGACCCGCTGCGGGCGGCCGGCGCGGACGTCGTGGTCGCCGACCTCGCCGAGGTTGTGGTGGATCCCGGAAAGGACCGGTCCGGATGACGAGCTGGCTGCTGCGGTACGAGGGGTACGACCCCGTGACCGAGCCACTGCGCGAGGCGCTGTGCACGCTCGGGAACGGGCGGTTCGCCACCCGTGGCGCGGCTCCAGAGACGCGGGCCGGCGGGGTGCACTATCCCGGCACCTACGCGGCCGGCGTCTTCAACCGGCTTGCGGTCAATTTCGACGGCCACGCGGTGGAGAACGAGAGCATGGTCAACCTGCCCGACTGGCAGTCGCTGGCGGTGCGGGCCGGGGGCGGCGACGACTGGTGCGACGTCGACTCCATGGCGGTGTCCGACTACTCGCAGGAACTCGACCTGCGCCGCGGCGTGCTCACCCGCCGCTTCCGGTTTACCGACCCGGCCGGCCGCCGTACGGCGGTGGCCCAGCGGCGGCTCGTGTCGATGGCCGACCCGTACCTGGCCGCGCTCGACGCCACGTTCGTCGCGGAGAACTGGTCCGGCCGGCTGGAGGTTCGCTCGGGCCTGGACGGCCGGGTGCGTAACGGCGGCGTCGCGCGCTACCACGGGCTTGGCGACCAACACCTTCGCGTTGTCGCCGCCGAGGGTGTGGACTGCGACACGGTGGCGCTGGACGTCGAGACCACCCAGTCTCACGTCCTGGTCTCGCTCGCCGCCCGGCACCGGGTGCTCGTGGACGGCATCGAGACGACCACCGCCGGGCAGCTGCAGGTCGAGGACGGCTACGTCGGCCTGGACCTGCAGGTCGATCTCGAGCAGCACGCCAGCTGCACGGTGGAGAAGGTGGTCGTCCTGTTCACCTCGCGGGACCGCGCGATCACCGAGCCCGCCGAGGAGGCGCGGGACAAGGTGCGGTGCGCGCCGGCCTTCGAGCCGCTGCTCGCCCGGCACGTGCTCGCCTGGGACTACCTCTGGGAGCGCTGCGACCTGGAGCTGACCGGGCACGAGCACGCCGCTCTGGTGCTCCGCCTGCACATATTCCACCTGCTGCAGACCGTGTCGCAGCACTCCGCCGACCTCGACGTGGGGATCCCGGCCCGCGGCCTGTCCGGGGAGGCGTACCGAGGGCACGTCTTCTGGGACGAGATGTTCGTGTTTCCCTATCTCACGCTGAGGATGCCGGACCTGTCCCGGACGCTGCTGCTCTACCGGTGGCGCCGGCTGCCGCAGGCACGCAAGGCGGCGCACGAGGCGGGATATCGCGGCGCGATGTTCCCCTGGCAGAGCGGCGCGAGCGGGCGGGAGGAGACCCCGACGCTGCACCTCAACCCGCGCTCGGGCCGGTGGCTGCCGGACAACTCGCGGCTGCAGCGGCACGTCGGGCTGGCCGTTGCGTACAACACCTGGCAGTACTACCAGGCAACTGCCGACCTCGACTTCCTCGCCGGCCCCGGCGCGGAGCTGATCATCGAGGTCGCCAAGTTCTGGGCGAGCGCCGCCACCTACGATCGCGCCGACGACCGCTTCGACCTGCGCGGTGTGATGGGACCGGACGAGTACCACGACGGCTACCCGTGGCGGGACGAGCCGGGCGTGGACAACAACGCCTACACCAACGTCATGGTCACCTGGACGCTGACCAAGGCGCTGGCCACGGTGCGGCTGCTGCCGGAGCGGCGCCGGCGGGAGCTGCTCGACCTACTCGACGTCGACCGCGGCGAGCTGGACCGCTGGGACCACATCAGCCGCAAGCTGCGGCTGTGCTGGCACGACGACAGCATCCTCAGCCAGTTCGAGGGGTACGACCGGCTCGACGAGCTCGAGTGGGTCGACTACGTCGAGCGCTACGGCGACATCTCCCGGCTCGACCGCATCCTGGAGGCGGAGGGCGACACCACCAACCGCTACAAGGTCTCCAAGCAGGCCGACGTGCTCATGCTGTTCTACCTGCTGTCCGCGGACGAGTTGTACGAGCTGCTCGACCGGCTCGGCTACCCCCGGGATCCGTTGCTGATCCCCCGCACCGTCGACTACTACGTCAGCCGCACGTCACACGGCTCGACCCTGTCGAAGCTCGTGCACTCCTGGGTGCTGGCGCGCTCGGACCGCCAGCGCGCCTGGCGCTACCTGCTGGAGGCGCTCGACGCCGACGTCACCGACGTGCAGGGCGGCACCACGAAGGAGGGCATCCACATCGGTGCCATGGCCGGCACGGTCGACCTGCTGCAGCGCGGCTTCACCGGGCTCGAGATCCGGTCCGACGTGCTCTGGTTCGACCCGTGCCTGCCGGACGACCTGACCGAGCTCCGGTTCCGTCTCCGCTACCGCGACCACTACGGCCTGTACGTCACCGTCCGGCACGACCGGCTCGTCGTCAGCGGCCAGCCAACCCCACAGAGCCGGCTGCGGCTACGGGTCAAGGGCCGCGACGTGGAGATCGACCCGGGCGGCACCCGGGAGGTGCAGCTCCCGCCCCGCGACCGGAACCCGACCGCCTGGCGCGCCGCCGCGACCGGTCCGGGCCCGGCATTCAGCGGGTGAGACCGTCAGCGGCGGCACGTCCGTCGCCCACTCCACCGCCGCGTCCGAAGCTTCATCTCCGACCGTAGGCCCGGGACAGGTTGCCGTCAGCGGGCGACGACGACCGTGCCCGGGGCGTGGCGGAGCACTTGCTGGCTGACCGAGCCCAGGACCATTCCGGCGAAGCCACCGAGACCGCGGACGCCGACCACGAGCGCGGCGGCGTCGGCCGCTGCCTCGCACAGCACCCGGGCGGGTGGCCCAGCCTGGACCAGCCGCTCGATCTTCACGTCGGTCGCGTCTTGCTCGACCGGGCCGAGGATCCGGTGCAATGTCTTCTCCGCCGCCGCACGGTGGCTCTTCTCGTCCACACCGGGGTTGGGGCCGTAGGCGGCCGGCAGCGGCGGAAGCCGGTACGAGTGCACTGCGACGACTTTCCCCCCGAGGCGCCTGGCTTCGGCGAGGCCAACTTCCAGCGCGCGGATCGACTGGACGGAGCCGTCGATGCCGACGACGACGTCGGTGCCGTTGATCGGCGGACGGACGACGGCGACCGGGCAACCTCCGTGGGCCGTGAGCTGCGCGGAGATGGAACCGACCAGCAGTCCGGGGAAGCCGCCGGCGCCGCGGGCACCCACGACGACCAGCGCGGCCTGGTGGGACACCTCCAGCAGCGACGGCGCCACTCGACCGTAGCCAAGCGCGCCGCTGACATCGAGCTCCGGAAACTCCAACGCGACCGTTGCCACGGCGGCCCCGACGAGTCGTTCCGCTGCGCTCTGCGCATTCGGCTCAACGTCGATCGGGAGAAGCGTCCGGTCGTCCTCCGACCACTCCCAGCAGTGCACGACCCAGAGCCGCACGCCGCGGGCGGCGGCCTCGCGGGCGGCCCACTCAAGGACGGGCCGGTCCAGTGCCGATCCGTCGACACCGGCCACCACCGTGTCCTCGTACTGCATGACGCACCTCCGTCTCCGTCCCTGCTCCATGGCAAGGTCAGCGGCCTGCCTTGCCGGCGGTCAGCTCCCCCTCCACGGGTTGAACGACCAGCGTCTGCGGGCCATCGGGGTGCCGGTGCTCCGGGTCCGTCGGATCGGTCAGGTAGGACTCCCACATCCGACTCGCCGGCCGCAGACCGCGTAGCCGCAGCCAGCCGCGAATCTTCTCGTATGTCTCCGGCAGGGTCGCGTACGGTCCGATGTGGACTGCTTCGACCGTCGGGCCGCCGGGCAGCTCACCAGGGCTGACCGGACCATCCGGGACGATCCGGGCAGCCACCGGGAAGCCGGCCTCCACGTCGAACTCGTCGCCGTCCAGCTCCCGGTACGCGGTGAAGGGCGGGCCGGTGACGTGGGCGCCCTGCCGTTCCACTGCGGCGGCGACCGTCTCGAAGGCGGGGCCGACGAAGCCGGGCAGTTCCGCAGGCCGGAGCCGACCGTGCACCACGGCGGTCGGGCGGGGCGCCGCATCGACGAGGGTGATCTCTGGGCTGGTCATCGCCGGTCCTCCGCCCGCATCAGATGAATGTGGAAGTCGTGTTGCGTCGGGCCTCGGCGAGGGTGTGTTTCTGCACGGCGGGCTTGTCCGCGGAGTGCGGCTCGGTCCGGACGACGGTCACCGGGCAGTGCGCATGCAGCACGCACTGCAGGCTCACCGACCCCAGCACCATTCCCCGGAAGCCGCCGCGGCCGCGGGAGCCGACCACGAGCAACTCGGCGCCGGTCGATTGGGCGACCAGGGCCGCCGGTGCCGGCTCCGTGCTGACGATCCTGCGGACCGGCACGTCGCCGGTGCCGATCTCGCCGAGCAGCAAGCCGAGCTTGTCCTGGGTCTGGTCGAGGAAGCCTTCCTGCGGGTGCTCGCGGACCGCGTAGGGGTCGATCCACGCGTAGTCCGGCAACTCCACCGCCATCACCGCCTCCAGAGTGGCGTCCCGCAGGGCCGCCTCGCGCAGGGCGAAGCGCACCGCATCCCGCGCGGCCGGGGACCCATCCACTCCGACGACGACCCGCCGTTCGACCGTCTGTTCCGTCATCGCCCTCTCCCTCCGCTCGCGCTGCAGAGTCCAATGAGGACCCTCGAGGTCAAGCCTGCCGGTCCCGGCAATCGGGCACCAGGGACCTTCGACCCGTCCGTAGTCCCCTTCCTCGGCCGCCGCCGGGCGGCCGCGGGGCGGGCTCTCACATGGTCGCGATGCTGGTAACCGTGGCGCTGGCGGCCGCGGGCACCGGCTTCGTCGCGGCTGCCTTCATGCCGCCCGGACGGGAGCCGAAGGTCGGCCCGCTGCTCGTCGCGGTCGCGGTCGCGGCCGCCGCGACCGGGTCAGCGAGACCCGCGTTGACCCCGGCGGCGAGTGCCGCGACGTCGCCGTGGACCGGTCAGCGTGGCAGTCCGACCAGCAGGGCAACGTCGCGGTCGAAGACCACCGCGCCAGACGCGAGGATCACCGCCAACGATCGGTAGAAGGGGCGAGGGCAGAGCAGCAGCTCAAGCCCTTTCCGCCACGGCGGGCGGGCGAGCCCGCAGGACGACCTGGACGGCCGGCTCGCTTTCGCAGCAGCGGGCCCGAGCATCGACTGGTACTGGAGGCCGGTTCACCGGCGCGGCCGAAGTAAGAGTCGGCCGGACTGCCGTCCGGCAATCGATGGCGCAGGCTCGGCGTTGCTGGCATGGCCGTGGCCGAGAACGGTGCGCACCGGCAGCCGCGGCCACTTGGCCCGGACCTGCTCAAGGGCCACGGCGAGCACGTCGGCGCCCCAGCGCTCGGCAAGGACCGGCAGGTCACGGCCACTGGTGCGACCACGCAGCAGATCGTGAGCGGCGCATCCGGGCGCGCGGCCTCGTCGACCGCCCATCGCAGCGGCCGCCCATCGCAGCGCCCCGGCCGCTCCCGGCGAGTCCTCGAGCCGACCAGCACGGTCCTGTCGGTCATGGCGTTCTCCTGGAAGTGGCCGGACGGCGCCGGCGGGTCAGGTCAGCCGGGCGCCGACGAGGTCGACGAGGTCGAGTAGGCGCTGGGTGTAGCCCCACTCGTTGTCGTACCAGCCGAAGACCTTCACCAGCTCCCCGTTGGCCTGGGTCAGCGTCGCGTCGAAGATGCAGGACGCCGACTCGCCGACCACGTCGCGGGAGACGATCGGGTCCTCGTTGTAGGCCAGCAGCCCGGCCAGCTCACCGTCGGCGGCGGCGCGGAAGGCGAGGTTGACCTCCTCGGTGGTGACCTCACGCTCCAGCAGCACGGCCACGTCGCACAGGGAGCCGTCCTCGACCGGCACCCGCAGGGCGAGGCCGTCGAGGCGGCCGGCCAGGTCCGGCAGCACCAAGCCGACCGCACGGGCAGCGCCGGTGGTGGTCGGGATGACGTTGACCGCTGCGGCCCGGGCGCGGTGCAGGTCCTTGTGCGGCCCGTCGAGCACGTTCTGGTCGTTGGTGTAGCCGTGCACGGTGGTCAGGAATCCTTTGCGGACGCCGAACGCCTCGTGCAGCACCTTGATCATCGGAGCGACGCAGTTGGTGGTGCAGGACGCGTTGGAGATGACGTCGTGCTGGGCCGGGTCGTAGTCGCCGCCGTTGACCCCGAGGACGAAGGTCGCGTCCACGCCCTTGCCCGGCGCGGACAGCACGACCTTGCGGGCGCCGGCCTTCAGGTGCAGCGCCGCGTCGTCCCGCGTGCGGAACCGACCGGTCGACTCGATGACGACGTCGGCACCGACCGCGCTCCAGTCCAGCCGCGCCGGGTCCCGCTCCGCGGTGGCCCGCAGCCGCCGCTCGTCGATGACCAGCGTGTCGCCGTCCACCTCCACCCGGCCCGGGTACCGGCCGTACGTCGAGTCGTACCGCAGCAGGTGCGCCAGGGTGCGCACCGGCATGATGTCGTTGACGCCGACAACCTCGATATCCCGCTGAGCTGCGGCTCGCACCACCAGCCGGCCGATCCGGCCGAACCCGTTCACGCCCACCCGTACCGTCATCTCGCCTCCTCCGCTCCGCCGGGCACGTCTCCCGGCCTCCCTCAGCTCACCGCGACGAACGAAGGGCCGACAGAGTCCTCCGACCCTGACCGGTGCGACCCGAGGCGGCAACGACCAGCATGTCGCTCCGGGCGGCAGCCCGGCGGGCGGCCGAAGGTTCCCGGGGTGCGGCCGGGACGAAGGTCGCTGGTGCACCGTGCCGGTCCGGGGTTGGCTGGCTCCGGAGGTGCGGCATGGCCGGTGGAGTGCTCGTCGGTGTGGACGGCAGCGAGCCGAGTCTGCTCGCCCTGGACTGGGCGGCGGAGGAGGCGCGGGCGCGGGGTGAGCCGCTGACGGTTCTCTGCGTCGCCAACGACGACGTGCTGGCCGAGCCGGCACTGTGGACCACTCCGCAACTGATCCGGGAGCACGCCGCCGGCGTAGCGGAGCGGGCCGGGGAGCGGGCTCGTCGAGCCGCGCCCGGACTGGAGGTCTCCGCCCGTGTCCTCGTCGGCGTCGCCGTGGAGGAGCTGGAGAAGGCGAGCTCGGCGACGGACCTCCTCGTGCTGGGCAGCCGAGGGCTTGGTGCGTTCTCCGGCATGCTGATCGGCTCAGTGAGCGACCGGGTCGCCCGGCGCGCCGCCTGCCCGGTCGTCGTGGTGCGGGGCGACTCGACCGCGGCGGACCGGCCCGTGCTGCTCGGTGTGGACGGGGCGCCGGAGAGCGCGGCGGCCGCGGACTTCGCCTTCGCCGCGGCCGAGCGCCGCGCCGTGCCGGTCATTGCGCTGACCGCTGCCCCACCCGCCTGGGGCGGGTCGCCGGACCGGCCCCTACCGGCATCCGCGGGCGGTGTCGGGAGCGTGCTGCACCAGATGCAGGAGCGCGCCCTCCGGTCCTGCAGCGAGCGGCATCCCGCCGTGCCGGTAGAGCACCGGACGGTCCTCGCTGCGGCCGCCGGGGCGCTCATCTGGGCGAGCGAGGGCTGCGCTCTGGTCGTAGTCGGCTCCCGCGGCCGCAGTGGCCTGCTCGGCGACCTCACCGGCTCGGTCAGCGGCCACGTGCTGCGGCACGCGCACTGTCCGGTCGCGGTGGTCCGCGGCTGAGCGAAGACGGTCGACTTGGAGAGGCGCCCGTGAGTGTCACCGTGCCACCGGCTTCAGGTCCCATCGGCGGCTACCAGCATGCTGTTGGCGCCACACGGTCAGCCGCGTAAGGCGGCCAGCCCCGGGTGAGGTATCGCACCGGGGTCAGCGCAGTCCGGCCCACAGCGCCCGGGTCCGGGTGTACGGGTCGTCGACCACCGACGACTTCGCGCCGAAGCGCATGACGGACCGCCGGCCGAGGTCGTAGCGGGGCCACCCGGGATCGCCGCCGGCGGCGAAGTCGATCCAGGCACGGTGCATCGCGTCGGCCAGCTCCTGGGGAGGGTGCTCACCCAGCGCGCCGCCCATCATCTGCTTGCGGAGGTCGAGCGTGTCGAAGACGAACGGGATCTCCAGGGCGTGGCAGGCGCCCAGTCGCCCGCCGAAGGCCGGCGAAGGCCAGGCGAACTCATACATGAAGGTGCCGCCCGGTCCCGTGGCGTGCGCGTCGGCCAGGCGCATCGCGGGCACGCGCACCCACCAGTCGGTCATCACGGCGGCCAGCACGTCGCCCGGGCCGTCGGCGAAGCGGCCGGCCCGGTAGTGGGACAGCGCCGCCTCGGCGCCCAGCCCGTAGGCCGCGATGCTCCGATAGCCGTGGACCTCGACCGGTCCCGTGATGACCTGCTCCGTGACCTGGTCGATGTAGCCGCCCAGCACGGGAGCGAACCGCCAGTCGTCCGCATTGGTCCCTACCAGCACGTCGACGCCCGCCCCGGCGCCGGCGACGATCCTGTCGATCGGCGGAGCCGGGATGACGTCGCCGTCGACGACCGGATGGAAGGGCATCGCGCTGGCGATGACCTCCATGCCCCAGCGAGCGGGGTCAGGGTGCGCCATTACCTCGGCCTCGATCCGCGCTTGCGCCTCGAGCAACCGGTCGACGGGAACTCGCGCGACCGCCTCCCGGGTGGCCGGCACACCCAGCATCTCCGCGAGCTGCGCCCCTATGCGCGCCGCCTCCGCGGCCGGGATCACCTGGTGGGCCGCACCGCTCTGCAGGACGGCCTGCCGGAACAGGCCCTCGGCTCTCGGCATGGACAGCAGGTCGGCGATGGACATCGCGCCGGCGGACTCGCCGAAGACGGTGACTCGGCCCGGGTCGCCGCCGAAGGCGTGAATGTTCGCCTGCACCCAGCGCAACGCGGCCGCCTGGTCGAGCAGCCCGAGGTTGGCGCCGTCGTCGCGGTCACCGAGGTAGAGGAAGCCGTCTACGCCCGTGCGCCAGTTGAAGGTGACGCAGACCACGCCGTCGCGGGCGAAGCGACTGCCGTCATAGCTCCCCCCGGAGGAGAAGCGGAAGGCGCCGCCGGGGCTCCAGACCATCACCGGCAGCCCGACCGCTCCCGGATCCGGGGTCCAGACGTTGAGGTTCAGGCAGTCGTCGCCCATCACCGCGGGGTCGTAGAGCATCCCGGTCGGGTCGTCGCGGGGGAACTGCGGCTGGGGCGGTTCGGGCCCGAGGGCTGTCGCATCGCGGACACCGGTCCAGGGCTCGACCGGCTGCGGCGGCCGCAGCCGGTTGGCCCCAACCGGCGGCGCCGCGTACGAGATGCCCAGGAAGGCGTACACCCCGTCGGCGGTGAGACCGCGCACCCCGCCGTCCCTGGTCCGCACGATCGTGGGCCGCCGTTGCTGCTGGCTAGTCATGCCGCTCGCCTCCTCCACCATCACGGTGGCGCGGGCTGGAGGAACAGCGCAGAGTCGAAGGTCCCGATGACCGGTGAGTCGGCGACGAGGGTCCTCGATCCGGTTGCCCCCGGGTAGCGTGCCCGGTGTCCGGACGGGACGCCGCCACCCTGGCTGCAGTGGCCCGCTTGCGCTGGTGGAGGAGCGGCCGTGGTCGAGCCGGCAGGGCCGGAAGACCCTGATCGGCTGGGCGGGAGTCACGACTGCCGGAGCGGTGGAGTGGACGGCGCCCAGCACCGCCGCACTACCGCCGGACGGCCATCCCTCGGGCAACCACCGTCCGTTCGACGGTGACGGCGGCGGCACCGGCGAGCGAGGCCGCGACGACCAGAGCCAGGTCGGAAAGCCCGAGCGGCTCGGTGTCGAGCAGTGCCTGCAGCGGCGCCCAGTAGAGCGCGCCGAACACCAGGGCGGCGTCGGCGGCGACGGCGATGGTGAGGAACGGATTCCCGGTGAAGTGGCGACCGCCGCCGCGCAGGGCGAGCGCGACGCCGAGCTGGCCGAGGGCGAGGGTAGCGAAGACCATCGACTGCCAGGGCCGGTCCGTTTGCTCGGCCCAGACGCCCAGGCCAAGGCTGGCGCCGGCCAGCACGATGGCGACCCGCAGGATCGGCCCCAGCTGGCCGGCCAGGATGCCCTCATCGGGACGCCGCGGCGGCCGGGTGAGGACGTCGGGCTCGGCCGGCTCGACCCCCAGGGCGACACCCGGTACGCCGTGGGTGAGCAGGTTGATCCAGAGGATCTGGGCCGGCAGCAGCGGCACACCGAGGCCGAGGAACGGCCCGGCGAGCATGACGAGGATCTCGGCGGCGCCGCCGGCGAGCCCGTACCGGACGAACCGCCGGATGTTGTCGTAGACCCGGCGGCCCTCCGCGACCGCGGCGACGACGGTGCCGAAGTCGTCGTCGGTGAGGACGAGGTCTGCGGCCTGCTTGGCCACTTCGGTGCCGCGCCGACCCATCGCGACGCCGATGTCGGCGGCCCGCAGTGCGGGCGCGTCGTTGACGCCGTCGCCGGTCATGGCGACCACGTGGCCGTCGGACTGCCAGGCGCTGACGATGTCGAGCTTCTGCTCCGGCGCGGTGCGCGCGTACACCGCCGCCCGAACGGTGGGGTCGGCCGTGAGCTGGCGGCCGGTAAGGACGGGCTCCCCGTCGACGAGGATGCCGAGCCGGGACGCGATGGACGCGACGGTGGCGGGATGGTCGCCGGTGATCACGACCGGCACGATCCCGGCTGTGCGGGCCGCGGCGACGGCGGTCAGCGCGGAGGGTCGCAGCGGGTCGGCGAGCGCGACCAGGCCCAGCACCCGCAGACCGCTCTCCAGCTCGCCAGCACTGTCCCGAGTGGACGCGGCGACGGCCAGTACGCGGTGTCCCTCGGCGGCGTACCGCTCGGCCGCGGCCCGGATGGCGGCCAGCCGTCCGGCGGGTTCGTCGACGACCACGGGGTCGAGCACGGACTCGGGTGCACCCTTGCTCACCACGAGCACCGGTCCGGACGGCGTGCGGTGCGCGGTGGTCATCCGGGCTCGTACGGAGTCGAAGGGTTCCTCGGCGACCCGCGGGTGGGCTGCGCGGACCGAGGCGGGGTCGAGTCCGGCCCGCGCCGCGGCCGCCAGTAGGGCCGCCTCCAGCGGGTCGCCGGCGGCGCCCCAGCCGGCGCCCTCCTCGGTGGGCGGGACAAGCTCCGCGTCGTTGCACAACACTCCGGCGACCAACAGGTCGACCAGCGGTGCCGGCAGCGATCCACCACCGGCTGGGCGTACCTCGCCAGCGGGGTCGTAGCCCCGGCCGGAGACGACCGCCTCCGCCGCCGGAGTCCACAGCCGCTGCACGGCCATCGTGCCCTCGGTCAGGGTGCCGGTCTTGTCCGACGCGATCACGGTGACCGAGCCCAGGGTCTCCACGGCCGGCAGGTGCCGGACCAGCGCTCCCCGGGCGGCCATCCGCTGAGCCCCGAGCGCGAGGGACAGCGACACCACCGCCGGAAGCGACTCCGGGATGGCGGCGACAGCGAGGCTGACCGCCGTGACCAGCATCTGCTCCAGCGGCTCCCCGCGGAGCAGACCGAGCCCTGCGACCAGCAGGCAGAGTAGCGCGGCGGCGACGGACAGCTGCCGGCCCAGCCGGGCCAGCCGGCGCTGCAGTGGGGTCAGCGGTACCCGGCGCTCGTCCAGCAGGCGGGCGATCCGGCCCAGCGCGGACCGGTAGCCCGTGCCGGTGACCACCGCCTCGCCCCGCCCACGGGTCACCACCGTTCCGGCGTGCACCATGCCCGCACGATCGGCCAGCGGCGTGTCCTCAGCGGACACGGTCGCCGCCGACTTCACCACCGGCAACGACTCCCCGGTCAGCGCGGCCTCGTCCGCTTCCAGCCCTTCCGCGAGCACCAGACGCGCGTCCGCCGGCACGACGTCACCCGCCGCCAGCCGCAGCAGGTCGCCGGTCACGACCTCGCGGGCCGGCACCAGCTGGACGGCACCGTCGCGGACCACCCGGGCCTGCGGCGCGGTCAGCGTGCTGAGCGCGGCAATCGCCCGCCCCGCGCGAACCTCCTGGAGCACACCGAGCGTGGTGTTCACCACGATGACGGCGAGAATCACCGCGGTGTCGGTGACGTCGCCGACCGCGGTGGTCAGGATGGCGGCCGCGAGCAGCACCATGATCATGGTGTCGGTCAACTGCCCTGCGACCAACCGCCACACCGGCGTGCCGGCCCGCTGCGCCACCTCGTTCGGTCCGTCGGCGGCGAGCCGCTGGCGAGCCGCGACGCTGTCGATGCCGCCCGCGGAGTCGGTGCCGGCTCGGGCGAGTATCTCCTCGGCCGGGAGTGCCCACGGCGCAGCAGTACGCGCCGCCGCCATGGCGGACCGCCCGGTCATCGGTCCAACGGCCGAGCCCGCAGGAGCACGGCCCACCAGGGCCGCCGCAGGCCCCGCGGCCGCGGCTTCTCGCCACCCTTGAAGCTGACCCAGCCGCCGGGACCCATGGTCAGCCGGTCGACCCGCGCGGTCGGCCGGCGCAGCGCCGCGGCGGCGCAGCCGATCGCGGTTACCAGGCCGGCCGTCGAGATCGCAACCGTGGCGAGTCGCTCCACGTCGGCGGTCCGCTGCCAGCGTGCGCCGGTCGAGTCGATCAGGACCACACCGATCGTGCGGGCGCAGCCGTTGGTGCCCCGGGTTATCGGCACCACCGTCGGGGCCCTGCCAGCCGGCAGTGCGACCGCGGAGGCGGTGCTGGTGGGGGAGAGGGTCGCCGTGGTCATAGCCATAGCGTCGCCCGCCGCGGCCGGCGGGGGCAGAGACTTACGACCCTGATCGCCGGGACCGCTGACCACCGGGAGCTCCAGCAGCTGTCCACCGGGGACACCGGTGCCCGTTGGCGCGCGTCCCGAGGCTCCCGCGGCGTCGCTCAGAAGCGCAGGACGTCCTGGACCGGCCGGCGGGGCGTCCTGGAGAAGAGCGGTTCGGCCGGCCGGCCGAGCCGGAGGATCACCTGGGGCCGGCCGGTCAGGCGCAGCTCGGCCCGGACGCGGGCCCGGAGGTCGGGCAGCTCCAAGGGCTGGTTGAGGTACGAGGCCGCGTACCCGGCGGCGGTGGCGACGAGCAACATGCGGTGCAGCGCCTGCCCGGTCCGCAACCAGTCGGCCCGCCGGTCGGTCGGCGTGCACAGCACGACGATCCCGGGGTGCGCTTCGGGACGGCCCGGCACGCGCTCGCCGCCGGAGAAGTCCCGGAGCTCGAACACCGCGCCGGTGCCGGCAAGCACGGCGGCTCCACGCACGCTCTCCGCGGGAATGCCGGAACCCTCGAGGACGGCTTCGGATCCCGTCCAGCGCGCGAGCTCGGCCTGGAAACGTGGATCGGACCGCTGCTCGTGCTCGGCGGCCATGATGATCGAGGCCAGGGCCTGACGATCGTCGTTGTGCACCATCCAGCAAGCGGTCACGCACTCCGAGCGGGCCGCCTCGGTGAGTGCGAGCTGGAGAGGCACCGGTACGGCGTCGTCGGTGAACCGACTTCGCACGGTGCGCCGGCGGTCCAGCTGCGCGTACAGCCCCCGATCTTCACCGGTGTCGGCAACGACGGTGGCGCTGACCACGGCAGCCAGCTCGGGCCGGGACAGCTCTCGGACCAGCCGCACGACAGAGTGCAGCCCCAGCCGGGCCAGAGCGAGCCGGACACCGAAGACCGCGGCACCGAGTCCGATGAACAGCTGCCGGTTCACGGGATCGGCGATCGGTACCCGGCGGTCCCAGTCGGCGTACACCTCGACCTCAGCCGGACCGACCCGGAATGCCCACGGCTGGGCATTGTGCAGGGACGGTGCCTGGCACGCCGCCCGGATGATCTCCTCGGCCCGGTCACGCAGGTCGATCCCGCAGCGGGCCACGGCGAAACCCGACATGACTCTCGCCTCCCTAAGCTGTCGGTCGACGCTAGGCAGCCGGATCGCTGCCTCGCCAGGGTCGGAAGGCCCCAGTCGGCCCCTGCCCCGAGCCGGCCGACCCCGACCTGCTGGCCCGGGTGCGGGTGACCGGCCGCCGCGAGCCCGACCCGGAGACGCTGGACCGGGCCAGGGCGGCGGAGGACCGGCACACCGAGCGGCCGTTCCGGCCCGAGCCGGTGCCGGCCGCGTTGCTGGACCAGCTGGTCCGGACGGCGGGCACGTACGCGTACCCGGTGGCGCGGGCCGACCGGCGGCTGGAGCTGGCGGTGGCGATGTCCTGGGCGGACCAGGTGGAGGCGGCGGACCCGGCGTACCGGGCCGAGCTGGCCCGCTGGGTCGGCCCGGTCGCGATGGCGGCGGGGGAGGGCGTGCCGGCCTCGGCGGTGCCGCACCTGGCAGCCGGCCGGCCCCGGCACGCCGACGTGCCGGTCCGCGACTTCGAGGCCGGCGCCCGCGGCGAGCAGGAGGTCGCCGGCGACGTGGACGAGCAGCCGGCGTACCTGGTGTTGCTGTCCGACGGCGACGGTCCGGGCCAGCGGCTGGCCGCCGGCGAGGCGTACCTGCGGGTGTCGGTGGAAGCCACCCGGCTCGGGCTGGCCAGCTCGGCGATGACCCAGGCGGTCGAGCATCCACCGGTCCAGCACACACCCATCGGGCTTTCGATAGGGTCGAAGGTCCCGGTGACAGCGGCCTTCGTACCCGGGTGTAAACCGCTCCCCGCGGCTACCGTCGGGTCATGACCGAGACACCGATCGCGGTGCCGACCGCTGACGGGTTGATGTCCTCTCCGGTGGTCGCCGTCACGACGCAACACAGCCTGGCCGCGGCCTGGGAAGCCATGCGGCAGCGGCAGGTGCACCACATCGCGGTGATGGACGACCAGGGGCTCGCCGCGGTCCTCGACGACCGCCGGGTGGCGGCCGAGTGGCCCGCCGGCGGTCCCGACGCCGCCCGCCGACGGTGTGTCGGTGACATCGTCCGCCGCGGAGTACGGTGCGTGCTGCCTGAGGCGCCGGCGACCGCCGTGGCCCGGGTGATGATCGAGGACGGCTGCGATGCGGTCCCGGTGGTGACGACGAACGGCGCCTTGGTGGGTCTGGTCACGTCGACCGACCTGGTGGCCGCCATCGCCGCCGGTTCCCTCGCAACCGGACCGCTCCCGCCCCGAGCGCTGGAGGTCGACGAGCGTGGCTGAGCCTGACGGCGCGATCCGGGTGTTCCTGCTGGACGATCACGAGGTGGTCCGGCGGGGGGTGGCCGACCTGATCGGTGCGCAGCCGGACCTCGATGTGGTGGGGGAGGCCTCCACCGCGGCGGAGGCGCTGAGCCGGGTGCCGGCTGCGCGACCCGACGTGGCGGTGTTGGACGTGCGGCTACCGGATGGCGACGGTGTGACGGTGTGCCGGGAGCTGCGCTCGCGGCTGCCGGAGTTGCGGTGCCTGATGCTGACCTCCTTCGCGGACGACGATGCGCTCTTCGGGGCGATCATGGCCGGTGCGTCCGGCTACGTGCTCAAGCAGATCCGCGGCAACGACCTGGTCGGTGCGATCCGTACGGTCGCTAGTGGACAATCGCTGTTGGACCCGCAGACCACCGCCCGGATGATGGACAGGATGCGGTCCGCGGCCACCCGGCCGGACCCGCTGACCGCGCTGTCCGACCAGGAGCGGGCCGTGCTGGAGCTGATCGGGGAGGGGCTGACCAACCGGGAGATCGGCGAGCGGCTGTTCCTGGCCGAGAAGACCGTGAAGAACTACGTGTCCCACGTACTGGCCAAGCTCGGCATGCAGCGCCGCACCCAGGTGGCCATCCTGGCCACCCAGCTGCGGCGCACCACCGACCCCGGGACGGAGAACTAGCGATCGGCGTCGTCGGCGTCGTCCCTCCGCTCACCGGCTCGCCACGACGAGCGTGTGCGCGGCCAGGTCACCCAGCCGCTGGCGCTTGCGCGTCTGAAG
Source organism: uncultured Actinomycetota bacterium (assembly GCA_963849885.1). Classification (GTDB taxonomy): domain Bacteria; phylum Actinomycetota; class Actinomycetes; order Mycobacteriales; family CADCTP01; genus CADCTP01. The sequence goes on from CAWKIV010000019.1 coordinate 329,096, forward strand.
CACGGTGACGAACGCGACGAGGTAGCTGGCGAGGCCGTCGACGAGGCGCAGCCCCGTACGGATCGCGATCGCGCGGAAGGTCGGCTGATCCCCGGTCAGCTCGTCGACCACGCGAATCCCGGCGAACATCTTGCCCAGCGTCTGCCCGCGATAGCTCTCGAGGACCAGGTAGTAGGTGACCGCCAGGACGCCATACGCGACGTTGGCGGCGGCCGGCATGCTCGCGGTCCAGTACAGCTCGCCGTGGTCCACGACCGTCCCGAGGAGCGCGGCCATGACGCCGTACACACCGGCGAGGAAGAGTCCGTCGATGATGGTCGCGCCGATGCGCCGACCTGTCACGTGGACGTTGCCGCGCCGGACCTCGGTGCGGTAACTGCTGATCGCTCCGATACTCACTGCCGCTCACCCGCCTTCTCGACGCCATCCGAGGCGCTCGCAGCTTCAGGCTGTCCGGCGGACCGGTCGTCCAGCAGGGTCGAACGACCTCGGTCAGGCCCGCGACGGTCCTGACCTCTCGGGCGCCGGGCCGGGTCAGCCGAGTGTGACCTCAGAATTCAGCCGCTGTGCGGTGTCGCGAGGGCATCGGTCCCGGTTCGTACGGGACCTTCGGCACTGTCGGCGGAGTCAGCGACCCGGGAGTCTCGTGTCAACAACGGAGATCGAATTCCGGGAGGACGCCATGACCACGAGGTATGAGGGCACGTCGGTCGGTGAGTCGGTCGATGCACCTGTCGAGCAAACCGCCGCGGGAGCGGCGGTTGGCGCGGGAGGTTCTCGCCGCGTTGCGGATCGTGGTCGGGTTCACGTTCCTGTGGGCGTTCCTGGACAAGCTGTTCGGGTTCGGCTATGCGACGCCGGCGGAGCGGTCGTGGCTGAACGGTGGGTCGCCGACCCGGGGGTTCCTGGCCAACTCGGCGAGCGGCCCGTTCGAGGGCCTGTACAAGGACATCGCCGGGGCGGGCTGGGCGGACTGGCTGTTCATGCTGGGCCTGGCCGCGATCGGTACCGCGCTGATTCTGGGTATCGGGATGCGGGTGGCCGCGGCCTCCGGTGCGCTGCTGTACGTGCTGATGTGGACGGTGGCGCTGCCGCCGGAGACCAACCCGATCGTGGACGACCACATCATCGGCGCGCTGGTCCTCATCGCGCTGGCGCTGGTGCACGCCGGTGACACCTTCGGCCTGGGCCGCTGGTGGAAGCGCCAGCCGATCGTGCAGCACAACCGCTGGCTCATCTGAGTCGATCGCACCCGACGTCGCCGGCCGGGCCACCCAGCCAGCGCCGCCGTCGTCCGAAGGAGGTGGCGGCCATGACCGCCGTGCACTGCCCGGCTTTCGCGCAGAGGTTCGCCACGCGCAA